>CAXTBI010000123.1:0-2637 GCA_964242195.1 uncultured Acidobacteriaceae bacterium | reverse complement strand
TCTGCGCCTGAGCAGGGCCAGGGCTGAACATCAGGGCCGGGAACAACGCCAGGGCCGGGAACAACGCCGGGAGCGCGACGGCAAGCAAGCGAGGTCGGCACGGTAGCTGGGGACGCTTGGCGGCAAAGCGCGGAGAGCTTGCGAAGCGCGAGAGGAGGCGCATGCTGAGTTGGACGAAGCGGACGGGTTAACGTCCGCCCGCGACGATGCGCAGGCTCGAGGGGGAGGTGCGAACCGAGTCCGGGGGCCGGCGCATCCCTTGCCGAATCTGCGCGGAATCCATGCCCAGCTCCGTCAGGGTGCGGCTAAGGGTATTGCGGTGCATGCCGAGTTCCTCAGCCGCCTTGCATTGGTTGCCGCGGTGCCGGGCCAGCACTTCCAGGATGAAGCGCTTCTTGAATTCGCGCACAGCGTCCGTGTAGGACATCCCCGCGGCTTGCATTCCCTGAACAAGATGATCGAGCTCGCGCTTCACCGGTATTTCCTCGCTAAGGGCCTGGGTTCGATGTCTAAACGCTTCGGTTCCACATCAGTGTGCGACCAGAGCCCGGACTTGATCCAATCGGGGGAGTTGTGCTGGAGCCCTCGGATAGCTTCGCGTAAACGAAGCCGCAGATCGCCCGGCATGGTGAAGGATACAGCATGAGCCCCTCGGAGAAAATAGGGGGCCAGCTGGGAAGTTTGCACCCAGGGTGCGGCAGGCAAAAAGGCCACGATGGCAAGAAGGATGGCACCGCCGAGCATCGCTCCCCGCGCCAAACCGAACAGGGCGCCGGCCAAACGGTCCACCCAACCCAGGCCGACAGTGCGCGCCCCGCGACGAGAGATCCTGCCGAGCAGACTGGCGAGAAGGGCCACGCCGGCCAGGATGAGCAGAAAGGCAGCGAACTGGGCAAGGGTGGGAGAGGCGATCAGGCCCGCCAGCGCGTGGGCCCCGGCCCGGTAGTACCAGCAGGCAAGGGGGAAGCCGAGGAGAAAGCCGGCAAGGGCAAACGTCTCGCGAAAGAAGCCATTGCCGGCCGCGCGCACCGCGGAATAGAGCAGGATGCCGGCCAGCAGCCAGTCAAGCGGGTTCATGCCGCGGCCCCCGGCCGAAACAACGGAAAATCGACGGATCGCCTCGCCCCGGTGATGTTCAGGATCGAGGCGACCATCGGGTACAGGCTGACCCCAGGACGGAACCGAGGCGGGCTAACTCTTGCTCTTCGGAGGGAAGTCCTTGAACATTTTGTTGATGTCCTTATCCAGGGTCTTTGTATTTTTGCTGCTGTTATTGTGCACATCGCCATCCGCGATGCCGCGGAACAGCAATTTGTGATCCGTTGTGGCGAAGATGTCGAGCACAAGATGGCCGACCGGTTGCTGGGTGGTCGTTGTGGTTGCATCGACGAAGCCTCCGTTGCCCCATCCATCGCCCCATCCGCCCCATCCCCAACCGCCGCCCCAGCCACCCATCCCGCCGCCCATCCCGTTGTACATCGTCTCCAATTCCTGCTCATTTTTTACATTGCCGGAAACAACGATGGTGGCATTTCCACCCGAAGGAACCATTTGCCAGCCCTTTGCTTGCAGATCTCTGTTCACCTGCGCCCTGACACGATGTTCGTTGAGTGGATCGCTGGTCTTTACCGGTCCCCAGGAGTAGGTATGGTACTGGCTGAAATTGACCGAATGGTCGAAGTCGGTTTTCACATCGGCAGCCCAGGCAGCGGCGCACGAGATGCATGGAGTCAGTGCGAAGCACAACAGCATGTTGCGATTCATGGAACCTCCTGTTGCCGAGCGTACCCCTGCCCGGTGTAGGGTTCGATGCGCGCCTGCTCACGGCCTGTGGCCTGGGGAGTGAAGATTGTCCACAGACGGCCGCGAGGTCCCTCAGCTTATGCCGCCGAGCGGGATTCCCGGCCGCGTGAACGGCCCGAAAGGGAAACGCTGACAATCTTGCTGACGCCGGGCTCCTGCATCGTGACGCCATACATAACGTCGGCCTGTTCCATGGTGCGTTTGGAGTGCGTGATTACGACAAACTGCGTCGTTTGGCTCATTTCGGAGATCAGGCGAGCGAAACGGCCGATGTTGGTCTCGTCCAGCGGGGCATCGACCTCGTCCAGGACACAAAAGGGCGCGGGTTGGAATTGAAAGGTGCCGACCAGCAGAGCCAGCGCCGTCAGGGCTTTTTCGCCGCCGGAAAGCAGAAGAATGTTCTGCAGCTTTTTCCCAGGGGGCGAGGCGACGATGTCGATCCCGGCGAGATCCTTATCTTCCTTGCCCTCGGTTTCCGTGAGGCGCATGAAGGCCTGGCCGCCGCCGAAAAGCTTGGTGAAGGTGTCTGAAAAATTCCCATTGATGATGCGAAAAGCCTCGTCGAACTTGACCCGGGAAACGTCGTCGATCTCGCGGATGGAGGCGGCCGTGTTTTCGATGGAACTGAGCAGATCGGCGCGCTGGGCAGCGAGGAACGCATGGCGTTCGGAGGTTTCACGAAGCTCTTCGAGGGCCATCATATTCACCGGACCCACGGCTTCCATCTTTTTACGAAGGGCGCGGGCAGCCTCGTCTTCAGTGGCCAGAGCCTCGCCTTCGAGGCGAGGGATCGAGGTATCGTCGCGAAGGACCTGGGGCTCGAGCGAGAGCTCG
>CAXTBI010000122.1:0-2943 GCA_964242195.1 uncultured Acidobacteriaceae bacterium | reverse complement strand
GCAGGTGGTTGTCTCCTTCGGCGAGGTCCAACAGGCAGTCGGCAAGATCGCGGAAATGCAGGCTCCAGGTGAGGCGCGGCGAGGCACCGGTTTCTATCCTGTACCCTTTCCCGACCTCGCCTTTTTGCAGATACGGTGGACGCACAACCGTCCAGTCCACGTCGGCCGCGGCCACCGCCGCCTCCATGGCCCGGGCATCCGCCAGTTTCGGAGCCATTATGCGCTTGAGCAGGCGGGCGAGCGGGTTGCGGCTGGGATAGAGCAGCGCGCCGGAAATGAGCAGATAGCGTTTCACCTCCGCTCCCTGCATGGCCCGGAGGGTGGCGACGGCGGCGTCCCGAACGATCCACGGATTTTCACCCGGCCGCGGACCCAGGCAGGAGATTACGGCATCGTGACCCGCAAGTACCGGCAACAATTCCTCCGCATCGCAAGGGTTTGCAACGACGGCGCGAAGACGTTCGTTTTCGGCGAGCGAGGGGGTGCGGACAAGAGCCGTGACGCTGTGACCTCGCTTCAATGCCTGGGTAACTACCTGCTGTCCGGTGCGACCGGTGGCTCCCACAATGAGCAAACGCATAACGTGTTTCCTTTTCCGGCGACGATTGGTTTGATTGGGTTTGAAAGTTTCCGCTTAGGGAACCAGGATGATCTTGCCCTGCACCGTTCGGGATTCGGCAAGCGTCATCGCCGCCGCGATGTCTGTCAGGGGAAATTGGGCGGCCACGGGACGATCGAGGATTCCTCCTCGCACCAAGTCGAATAGCGCCCCCAGATCCTGCGCGATCCGGTTCCTGAACCTGGCAGGACGAAGCAAGCGGCCCGCCGTGGCGTCCATCTGAACAAGGGCCTCCCCGCGACGCGGCAAAGGGAGCGTGCGCTGCCGGATTTGCAGGGGGGCGGGGCTGGCGGGCCCGGAAAGAACGACCTCGGTGGCGGTAACGGAAGGGGATGGATGTGTTTGCGAATTCATGTTGTCCTTTGCGTCGGATTTTTGGTTAGTGTGCGCTCACTCACCCAGTGGGTGCGTATCGATCAGCTGTGGCGAATGCCTTGGGTTAACAATCGTGCCCAGGGTGCCGCATCCTTTTCTATCCCGGCCGTTGCCACCAGGTGGCAGAGCTGGCCATAGGCAACGAATCGTTGCACGGTCTCATCGGCGGCATCCGTTCTGTCCTGCACGAAGTTCACTACGGTTTCCAGCCCTTTCCGGAAGGCTTTGGCGATCTCCGGGACGTTGGCGGCGGATTGCGCGTGGATCTGTAGAAGCAGGAGCTTGCGATCGGCAATCAGCGCCGCATAGGCCCCTCCCATAGCCAGCAAGACCGCTTCGGGCGCTTGATCTGCGCTTGCGTCCGCACCCTTCGCCAAAGCTGTCAGGATCTGTTCAAAGCAGCGATCCAGGGCGGCGACAAAAAGCTCTTCCTTGCGGGGAAAGAGCTTAAAAACGTACGCCGTTGAAATCCTGGCGCGCTTGGCTACCTCGGTCACCGGTGTGCCGAGATAGCCCTTGGCGGCAAAGACCGAAAGGGCGCTTCGGATCACCGCCTCGCGCCGATGTTCCGCTGTCGACAGAACTGTTTTCCGAGCCGCCATCATGAGTGACTCTACACTCACTGCCTGGACCCGCGGTTCGCGAATTGTTTTAGCGGAAAGGTAGCCGGCGGGGCGCGCTGGTATTCTTGAAAACGAGTGCCCCTTTTTGGAGATCCCCCCATTGGTTGAGCTTGCTTTTTCTATTCTTGCTGCTGATTTTGCGCATCTGGCTGACGAGATTGCCACGGCGGAACGTGGGGGCGGGACCATCGTCCATGTGGATGTGATGGATGGGCATTTCGTGCCGAACATTACGTTTGGGCCGCCCGTGGTGAAGGCGATCCGGCCGGTAACAAGGCTTCCGCTCGATTGCCATCTGATGATTGAAGACCCAGACAAATTCATTCCGGATTTCGCAGCGGCCGGGGCAAATTACATTGGCGTGCAGGTGGAGGCGTGCCGGCACCTGAACCGGACCTTGCAGCTGATTGCCGACCACGGTGTGCAGCCGGCGGTGGTGTTGAACCCGGCAACGCCGCTGGAGATGGTGTTTGAGGTGCTGCCCATGGTGCACCATGTGCTGGTGATGAGCGTGAACCCGGGTTTTGGCGGGCAGAAGTTTTTGCCGCGCGCGGCCGGACGCATCGCCGAGCTGCGCGACCTGCGCACGGAATTGGGATTGAACTACCGGATCGAGGTAGACGGCGGAATTTCGCTCGAAACGCTGCCTTCCGTGGTGGAAGCCGGGGCCGACATGCTGGTGGCCGGATCGGCGATTTTCGAACCGGGGAAAACGGAGCGGAATGCCCGGGCCTTTGTGGCAGCGGCGCGGCAGGTTGCGGAGGCCTGAGATCCCGGCTTGCCGGCTCCGGTTTGGCAAGCGGGGCGCCGCGTCGGGGTGACCTCTCCCGGGCAGGGAAGTCCAAAGTGCAAAGCCCACCGGGTGGGGGGGTCGGCCCCCGGCAGGTGACGGTCGCCGCCGAGGCCAGCTGGCCGAGTGCGCAGGGGGCCAACAAGCCGTAAAATAGGGATGGAACTGGCCGGGTTTCTAACCGGGTTTCTAGCCGGGTTTGGCAGGAGCAGAGCGCACATGGGTGTTCGAAGCAAATTTCGCAAGCGGGCGGCGCGGGTAGCCGGATTGGCCATGGCAGCAGTGCTGAGCCAGGCGGCATTTTCGCAGACGCAGGGGGAAGCCGCAGCGGCGGCACCGGTCAGCCAAGGCACGGCCCAGGGCACAACCGACGGAAGCGCAACGCAAACCCCGGCCAGGGCCACGCCCGCGTCAGGGGACAAAAAACCCAAGCGGAAATCGCATATCGTGCGCGAGGATCGCCCCAAAGCGGCGGCGGCGGCCGCCGGCAAGAGCTCTGCCGGGGCGTCCCCAAGCCCCGCCGGGGCGCCGGGCCT
>CAXTBI010000121.1:0-3024 GCA_964242195.1 uncultured Acidobacteriaceae bacterium | reverse complement strand
CGGCGCCGGTGGTGCGGGCGGGGCAGGCGGCTGGCAATAGGCCAGCTTGAGGTAAACCGGTGTGATCTCGAACGGCAGTTTGTCGCGCGAGCTCAGGATGGGGGCGTAGGCGGAGTGCAGCTGAATCACACGGTCGGTCCAGGGATCGAACCGCAACAACTGCGCAAGGGGCATTGCGGCTTGCTGGGCCAAATCGGTGTTGTTCAGCTTGGGGCTCTTGGTCAGCAGGGCCTGCAGCCAGAACGTTCCATCGGGCTTGGTCAAACCGTCGCCCATTTGCGGTTCCGTGAGTGCTTTCAAGCCCTTTTCGCGAGCCTGCAGCTGTTGCAGATAAAGGCCGAAGTATTTTTGTCCGTCGGAAAGATCGGAGACGTCGAGCAGTTCGATCGCTTTTTTGGCGGCCGCCACGTTTTCCTCGTCCGTGTGGTGCATTGGAATTTTCTGGAAGGCCGACTCCTGCGGGAACATCAGGTGGTCGTTGAAGGCGTATTTCGTGTCGATGTGGTGTCCGAGCAGAATATGCGCGATCTGGAAAGCGAGAACCGCGTTCAAATCACCCTGCTGTTCGGCTTGCTTGCCGTCCGCCGAGGGCACTGCCGTGGTATCGAGCAGGCTCTTGGAGACAAGAATCGTGTTGCCGACGGCGAGCGTTTCGAGTGGCTCCGTTAGCAGGGTACGTACCTTGAGCGGACGATCGATCGGAATTTTGTTGTAGGCGAGGATGTTGTTGGCCAGCAGCTCGAGGGTTTGGTCGAACTCACTGGGGGCGTCGATCAGGCCGGCCTGGTAGAGCCGCTCGATGACGTTGTCTTCCGCCTGCTGTACCCACTCACGCTGCGCCTGGAGCGGGCTGACGTCGGGCGCGTTGGCGGAAGCGTCGGTGGCGCCTTCCACTTCCATGGAGGCCTGGTCGGCATCCTTTGGCGGCACTTTCAGCGAATATCCCCAGATGTAGTTGACTGCTTTGAATTTAAGCGAATGGCTCGGGCTTTTGGAATCGGTTTCCTCGACGTACACGGAAGTCGGCAGCCAAAGGCCTTCCTGCACGTTGGTACGCCATGAATCGAAGTGGTAGAACTCGGAAATATCTTTTTCGGAACCGGCGAAATCGCCGTTGAAGCGGACGATTGTGCCGCCATTGCGTTCAATCCAGATACGGCCCGCAAAGCGACCGGTGGCACCCTTTTTGATGGGGGCTACGTCGAAGACGACGGTCGGGATGGTCCCGAGAAAATCGTTCCGGACGAAGGAAAACTCATAGGTCTGGCGGTTGTAGCTGTTGCTGTCCACCAGGAGCATCTGCACAAAGCCTGCCTCGTGATAGGTGAGGTGCAGGGAACTGGACAGCCCGGTGATGTAGCCCAGTGAGTGCTTGAAGACACCGCTGATCTTGCCGCTCTTGGGATCGGAGGCCGGTGCCCCGTTGCTGTAGGTGGTGTCGCCGATCACATGGCCGAAGTTGACGCGCCCCAGGAAGTGCACATCCGATTCCGGGACCTGGCCCATCACCTTATCCGCGCGCATGTTCTGGAGATAGGTTTCGACGATCGGCGAACGCTCTTTCAGCGTTTTGATGATGGCCGTTTCGCGCGTAATCGACTTGTCGATTAACTGGTTCTGCGAAGCATTGGGCTTGCGGTAGTCGACGAAGCTGCTATCCGCTTTCTTTTTGCCGAGCGGAAATGCCATGGCTGGCAGCACCGGAACGGCAAGGAGGGCGAGTGTCACAGCGGCGGTGAGCTTCGTCCGGTTGATCGTGGTCATGATGCTCCTTTGAGAGGCGTGCAATCGGGGCTGGGGAATCTTGTGTTTCGTGGGAACGGCCGCCTGGATCTCTCTGCGGCAGGCGGCTGTTACATTAGCTCATCTGGAACCGGACGTTGACTACGCCTTCCCAAGGGACGGGGTTACCGGAAGCATCGATGGCCGGCTTGAAGCGGGTTCCCAGGGCTGCCTGGCGGGCGGCCTCGTCCAGGCCGTGGCCCAGGCCGTGCTCGATGGCCAGCACCTGCACCGTTCCTTCGGCGGTGACACGGATGCGGACCGAAACGCTGCCTTCCAGGTGCATGGATCTTGCTTCCTCGCTGTACACCGGCTCCGGTTTATAGACGACGGTCGGTGTGGCTTTGGCAGCAGATGCCTGCACCCTGGGCTGTTGCATCGTGGGTTGCACCGGAGCGCTGCCCATGGCGACCCGCTGGATGGCATTGCTCTTCGGTCCATTGCAACCGATGCAGCCGTTGGCCATGCCGGCCACCGGGCGAACGGCGGTGGCATTCAGGTTTTGGCCGCCGGGTGAACCGGAGCCCATGCTCATGCTGACCGAGCGGGGGCCGCCACCGGTGTTGCTGCCGGGCATACCGGGCATACCGGCCTGTCCCATGTTGACGCGAGCCACGGCGGGGCCGGACATCGGCTTCAACGGGTTATCCGGCGATCCCAGACGCACCGCGCTGGGATGAGCGTCGTTGTTGGGTACATGGGCCGCGGAGGCCAGCAGATTGACCGGACGGGGGGCAGGGGGCGCCGGCTGCAGCTTTGGTGGCGGCGTCACGGGCTTGGGCACCGGGGGAGCGGGCGTCGGCGGCGGCGGCACGGGCGGCGGCGGCACCGGCGGCGTGGGCAGGGGCACCGGCGGCGGCGGGGGCGGCGGCAGCTTCGGCGGCGGCGGCGGGGGAGGGGGCGGCGGCAGTTTCGGCGGCGGCGGCGGTTCCTTTACGACATGGATCGGATCGATCAGCTCGGCGTGCTTCACCTTGGGCTTCACGGCCGCGGTTTTGACCAGGAACAGAAGAGCGAAAACAATCAGCGCGTTGATGGAGATGGACGTGGCGGTTGCGCGGTTGCTGCGAACACCATCGTTCAAAACACCAAAGTCGCGGAACTGCAGATCGGTTGACTTCGGGTCGGGGGTGGCGGGGGGGTTGGGCATCTCGGGCAAAACTCCAAAAGATGTTGGGGGGCGGGAAGGCGGGGATTGGCGGGGATAGTTAACCGAAAGATAACAAACCCTTTGGAAATAAC
>CAXTBI010000120.1:0-3233 GCA_964242195.1 uncultured Acidobacteriaceae bacterium | reverse complement strand
CGCCGGCGTCCCCACCGCCGCCACCGCGTGCGATTTTTTCGCCGAAGCCGAACGTCTTGGTCAACCGCAGGTTGGTGCTGAAAAGATTCGGCCCCGTGCAGGCGTTGATGGGTGCCGTGCCGTAGCCGGCCACCGTACCCGGCTGCGCAAACGCCAGACCGCAGGACGCGATCGGCAGAATCGTGCTTCCATTGGCCATGGAGAGCGGTACCGCCTCAGGCCGCTCGTTGAAGTAGCTGTCGCTCAACGGATCGGAGCCCAGCGTCACGTTATACGGTGTTCCGCTTTGGCCGATAAGAAACGGGCTGAGTTGGATCAAATGTGGAAGTGTGATCGAAGCGAACACAACCCCAAAACTGCGGCGATCGAAGGTCGTGCGCCCGTAGTCGGCCTGGATGTTGTACGGCACCGAAATGGGCGAGCCCCCGCCTGAACTGTTGCCCTTGGCAAACCCCAGCGAGTAGAAACCGGAAAGCGAAAGCCAACGGAACTGGGTGCGGCCGTTGACGTTCAGCTGGTCCTGGTGAAACTGACCTTGCGAAAAGTATTGGTTGTTCACGGTGTTGGGCGGTGCCGAACCGTCCCGGGGGTAGTTCACATCCTGCAAAGCGAGTTCGTGCACACCGAGCGAATGGAGGTAATTCACCGAAACGGTTCCGCGCTTGCCGATGCCCTGGTCAAAACCGCCCGCAAACTGCTCGATGTACGGCGTGCGCAGATTCGGCGCAACGGTGCCGTTCGATTGTGTGTAAACCGACGATCCGGTGGCTTGCAGCAGAGGTGTGCAGGCGGCCACGTTCGACGGACCGCAGCCACTGGTGGAAGGGATCGACGGAACGGTATACAGGGTTTCCGCGACGCCGTTATACCGGAACAGGTTCAGGAGGTAGTTGCTTCCGAAACGGTCGTAGAAAATCCCGAACCCTGCACGCAGCACGGTGGTCGGCGCGCTTTTGGACTGGCCCACACCATACGCAAGGCTGAGCCGCGGGGCAAAATCGTGGTGGTCCGGCAGGTGGTTCTGCGTCTCATAGCGAAGCCCGTAGCTCACCGTTACATTGCTTTTCGGCTTCCAATCGTCTTCAACATACAGCCCGAGATCCTCGTAAAGAAAATGCACGTCCGGCGTGTGCAGCACCGTGAGCTGGTACTGCGAAGGCGTTCCCGTGGCGTAGCTATGGTCGGCGTGGCCGGACGTTCCCGCCGTGACATTGCCCGTATCCTGCAGGCTCGCATAGGTAAACGTGCCATTGGTGTTGCCCGCGGCATACTGTGCCTCGCGGTTGATGCGCAGGCGACCGCCGAAACGAATAAAATTTTTCGGCAGCGCAATCGAGGTGTAGTTCTGCACCTCAAAATGATCCTGGTGGTCGCTTGTGGACTGAACCGAAGCCCCGCCCGAGGTGAACGATCCCTGCACCACGACCAGGGGTGCATTGCTGAGCGCGGCATCGGCAACATGCTCCCGCTCGTACTCAAAGCGCGTTTCGTTGATCAGCTTCGGGCTCCACGTCTGGGTGTCGCTCAGCTGCACCTCGGTGGATTTGCTGCTTGTGTTGTACGCCGCCGTGGGCAGCGTCAGACCGCTGCCCAGGCCGGCGTTGATCGTATCGTTCTGCACGTATTGGAATCGCGCCGTCAGCACATTTTTCTCGCCGAGGGCGAAGTCGAAGCGCGGTGAAATGTCCGTGCGCACCTGCGGGTAGTGCGTAAATGTCTGCGTGTTGTACGGTTGGCAACCGGCCTGCCCGGGGCTGCAAAGCAGGTTGCTCCCCGCCGGCGCAAGAGGCACAAGGATTGTGGCGTTGGTCAGCTCATCGTCCTCGATATCGCGATGCGATCCGCCGACGGAAATGGACGCCGTCTTGCTCAGCGGACCGGTGATGCTGCCGAACATGAAAATCGTATGGTACGGCGGCTGCGATGCCGCGCTGAGGGGGTTGCCGGAGTTGAACTGCGACGGGTTGCCGTTGATCTGGAAGTTGCCGTGATACTTGTCGGTACCCGGCTTTGTAAATACTTCAACCCTGCCATAGCCGACACGATCGTACTGGGCGGAAAACGGATTCTGGTTGATGCGAATTTCCCGAATGGACGACTTCGGCGGCAGTTGCCCACCCGTAAATCCATCCACGTAAATCTGCCCGCCGTTCGGCCCCGCCGCCGGTCCGGCCAAAGCCGAAAGCTCCGATTGCAGCTCATCGGGATCGTCGGAAAGCGCTTCCAGATCCTTGCCCTGGAGCACGGTCGAGCTGGCCGCGGCATCCGGATCCACGCTCAACTGGATCGCGTTGGCGTCCACGTTCACAACGACATTCTGCTCGCCAATCTGCAGCTTCGCATCCATCGTGACTCCGGCCACCGGCGCAATGCGCAGGTTTTGCACCGAATAGCTGCTGAACCCGGGCATGGTCACGCGCAGGTTGTACGGCCCGGGAGGGAGAGTGAGGCTGTAGTTGCCGTCCGGGCCCGAGACCGTCCTGCGCGGGGCCCCGGTCGGCGGTGTGTACACCACGGTCGCACCGGGAATGGCTGCTCCGTCCGGATCCGTCACGGCACCGTGCACACGGGTTCCCCCAGTCTGGGCCTGGCTTTGGCTTTGGGCCTGGCTTTGGCTTTGGCTTTGGGACGGGGACGCCGCGGCGCCGGCCTGGGCGGGTACGGCCTGGGCAGCCGGGGCAGTTTGCGTACCAGCGGACAGCGACGCCGCAGAGTTCCCCTGCGCCCCCGCATTGGCTCCGAGCAGCAGGCAAGCGCCGCTCGTGCCAAGAACACCGGTGCGCCACAACTTCCCACCCGCACACATCGATTGCTTCAGTAACCGCATCATTCTCCTTGGAACCACAGCCGTGCGACAGTGAATTGTTGATCGTCCGCTTCGGCACATCCGCCGTCGCAACCCTTCGTTTCTAGCGCGGTCCGCCCTCGCCGCCGCCTTCGCCCCCGCCTTCGCCCCCGCCGATATTCCATGGCGAAAGCGTGGTTTCCCCACTGGGGTGCGCTGCCAGGATTTGCTCCACGCCGGCAAGCAGCGTAATCGCGGTTGGCTCCCCGCCCCCCCTGTTGGAGGCCACGATCATCACCGCGTCCCCCGGCTTCAAGCTGCTCAGAGACTCGGTCGGCAAACGGTTCATCATGCGCGAAAGGTCTCCACCGGCTCCGCCCGCTCCTCCGCGAGAGTACCCTCCGGACCGCCCGGCCACGCCGCCATCTGCTCCCGGCGCACCCGCACC
>CAXTBI010000119.1:0-3495 GCA_964242195.1 uncultured Acidobacteriaceae bacterium | reverse complement strand
TCTTCGCCGCCCTCCTCCTATGGCTAGGCATGCGAGGCTTCCGCCGCCGCGTCGTCAGTTAGCGTCGCCCCTTTACTCCCGCTATTGCGAATTGTATGGAGTAACCCGGAGTGGTAGGCTGCCAACTTAGCAGTGAATCCATACTCGAATGGCCGAGGCGCTCGCAGGAGGATAAGGTGCGGCGCCGTGAGCATTACAGCGGTGAGGTAGTAAAACCGTCCCGCCCCAAAGGCGCTGAGGTCAGAAGGGCGGGCCAAAAAAATGAGGGGTCTGCGGTGATCGCAGACCCCTCGCTTCGTGTGACTCTCAGCTTAGTCGGGGTACCTCATTGCCTGGCGGAAGTATTGGATTGGGCCGGTGACATCGAGGCGTGGCTGCTGGCCGTTGAAGACGACCTCCAACACCTTGATCCCGAGGGGGATGCCGGGGGTGATGTCGAGGTCGTACTCGGTGTCCTTTGTCTTGCACACCTTGACCGAGAACTGCGGAGTGACGGCGGTCGAGCTTTGCAGGACGGTCTTCGGTTCTGTGGAGTTCACACCTGCCGGATCGCTAGCGCCAGACACATTTTTCGCGGAACCAGAGGCAGACTGCGGGGCGTTGGTAGGTGGCTCGGCGTCGGAGCCTGCCGGCGAAGCCTGGGCAGCAGGTCTCTTGAACTGAGATTCCAGCTTCGGGGGCGCACAGTCGCCGACCCTGGTGGATTGCAAGCTCGCTGCGACTTGCGTGCCGGAGACGGCTTTGACGTGTAGCTTCTCGACGGTGAAGACACCGGTCACGTAATAGCCCCTGCCGTAGTGCAGAAACACCGGAAGTCCGCGGTGGTCCCTGGTGGAGTAGAAATCACTGAGTACATCCTGCTGAGTCTTGGCGCTAGCATTGAAGGCCGCTGACGCCTGAGTCCCGTCATACACCTTAAAACCGAACTCGGTTTGGTCATAGTCGATCCTGCTCCCACGACCGACCTGAACTTCGGGGGCGAACTGTCCGAGCACCGCCGAGATATCGACGCTGCCCCCGTGCAGCTGCTGCTGGGCTACTGAATTGATGAAGCCCGTGGTCGGGGCCGGTTGGCCCGGTTCAGGGAAGTTGACGACTTTGCCGGTGGATCGGAGCAGGCGGCGGCCGATCCGCTCAGTCCGCCTGTCTGGAATGATGTGATTGTCCCAGCCGACGAATATAAAGGAGCCAGGGGCTACATACGCTTGCCACGCGGTGGGAATGGCCACCATGCCCTGAGCCTCCATAAAATCCGCGATGGGGGTTCCTTCGAGCACTTGAGCGGAGGCGGCAAGGGATGCAGAGCAGAGGATCGAGGCAGAGAGCAGCAGAGATCGGTATGTCATAGGACAGAGAACCTCAGAATTGGAAGTAGTGTTACAGGGCCCGTGGGTAACCCAAACACCATACCATTCCCTGCCTGCTCCCGCCCCAGAGCACCGACGGGTCATGCTAAGCGACCGGTCCTGAAACGGCGTTCGGCAACCTCGCGAATCCGATAGGTAACGAGAAACGCCGTTGATGTCACTTATGATCCGTGAAGCATCGCTGAAAGTAATCGACGGCTACTAAGCAGTCCCTGTACTGGCCGGAGCAATCGATTTGTCGCGAGTTCGCTGTTCCCGTGGCCAGCTTCTTCGCCAACTCCCGCGATGAGAAGCGTCATCTCGACCGGAGGCGAAGCCGAAGTGGAGAGACCCCTGTATTTTGCCTGGTGCTGCACACACTTTCGCGAAACCACGAACGAAATACAGGGGTCTCTCCACTACGCAAACGATACGACCGTTTGCTGCGGTCGAGATGACACCTCACACCAACACAGAAATCGCCCAGCACCGCACCGCAGCTCACTTCAGCCAATCTGCAACCGGCACCACCCACCCCTACCGCGAAGCCGCTCCAAACCGGAACGGCGGCGGCTCCACCATAACCAAATCCGGCACCCCATCCACCGACATCGCCGGAATATCCTCGACAGGCAAACCCGCCAGCTGCTCCAACACCGAAACCAGGGCATCCACGCACCCAGGGTCCAGCCGGTGCGGCACCTCCGACGCAAGCTGCCGCTGGATCTCCGAAAGGCTGAGATCCTGCCGGTACGCCCGGGGTTCCATCAGCGCGCTGAAAACGTCAGCCACAGTCAGGATGCGCGCCTCAAGCGAGATTTGCCCACCCGCGAGCCGCTGCGGATATCCGCTGCCATCGAGCTTCTCGTGATGCTGTCCCGCCAAAACAGCAATCTCGCCGAACGCACGAACCCGGGACAGGATCTCCCGGCTCAGAACCGGATGGCGTTGAATCGTCCTCCACTCCTCGCCGGTCAGCGGCCCCCGCTTGTCCAGAATGGTATTCGGAACCCCCAGCATCCCAATATCATGCAGCAGAGCCGCGCGGCGCACCACGTCCACGCGATCCGGTGCGAGCCCCATCGCGCCGCCGATCAGCACCGCCGCCTCCGTCGTGCCCACCGCGTGCCGGTACGTAAACGGGCTCTTCGCATCCACCACATCCGCAAACCCGCTACAAATCAAGTCGATGTCCCGCCCCGCCAGCGCCGTCGAACTGCCCGGATCCAGCGCCACCACCGCACTTTGCAGCGCCCCACCATCATCCCCCGGCAGGCACAGGCCCCACAGCCTCCCCTTCTGCTCCAGGCTCTCCGCAGCCCGAACCACCTCCGGGTCAAACCAGCTGCCGGACCGTTCGGCAAGCGTACCCATCGCCTTGGCCGGCCCGAATTCACCGCAAAAAAGATCAAGGTGCTGGGCAACAGCGCAGATCCGCCCCAGCCGCGGGATGTCCTCGGCGACCAGGTGATCGGGCAAACCGCGCCCGTTCCAGTGCTCGTCCAGCGCATACACCGCCGCGCACGTCTCGAGTCCCATCCCCAACTTGTGCAGAATCGCGGCACCCCGGTCGCACCGCGCCTGAATCACCTCCGCGGTCAAATCCCCAGGCCTGCGAATCATGCGATACATCTGGCGCATGCGGTTGCCCACACCCGTCGTCGGCGCCACATTGTTCCAAACAAACGTCAGCGCCTCCCGGTTCGGCTTGCCCAGCTTTTCCCGGTCGATAAACTTGAAGCGCTGCTTCACGGCCTGATCGTCGGCGGCAAACGCCTCGGCCATCCGCGCGGAATTGCTGCTGCAACCGATATCTTTCAGCAAAAGCGCGTAATACAGCTCCCCGAGCGCCCCATCCGACAACCCAATCTGCTCCCCCAGCCGCATCCCCAGCACGCACGCACGCACCGCATGACCGGGCCGGGCCCCCTCCGTAATATCCAGCGCGAACGACAGCGCAGACAGAATCTCTCCCAAGGTAACGGGCTGACGGGCGGCAGAGAAAGGAGCGGCATCGGAAATGGGCATAGTCGTCGGCAACAGCATCCCTGCTCATCGAAACGGAGCAGGCATTCTGGCCTCGTCCATACCTTTCGTCCGGGGCCCCAGCTGTCACTATCTCCGTTTCGAGGGCGAAGTGCAAACGGCA
>CAXTBI010000118.1:0-3538 GCA_964242195.1 uncultured Acidobacteriaceae bacterium | reverse complement strand
GAGCCCTGGAGGCCGGCCATGAGGATGACGGTGGGGGGCTGGGGGGCGAATTTGAATTTGGCGGTGTCGTGGCCGAGGACGTCCATGAGCTCGTCGCGGACGATTTTGACGATTTGCTCGGCCGGCGAGAGGGCGGTCGCGACTTCAGCGCCGAGGGCCTTGGCGCGGATGTGCTCGACGACTTCGCGGGCGATGTCGAGGTTGACGTCGGCTTCAAGGAGCGCGGTGCGGATCTGGCGGAGGGCGTCGTTGATGTTTTCGTCGGTGAGGGTGCCCTGGCCGCGGAGGTCTTTGAAGGCGCGCTGCAGCTTGTCGCTTAGGTTCTCAAACATGGCTGATTTCAGTTTAGCGCGGCCATGGCTAGGCGGATACCGGGGATGGCCCGGGGCGGATGTTGTGGCGGAAGATAGGCGTGTGGATGCGTTTGCAAATGCCGAAACGGCGCTGATGCGGGAGTATGGGGTTTATCTGCGGGTGGAAAAGGGGCTGCAGCCGCTGACATGTGCGGCGTACGGCAGCGATCTGCGGATTTTTGCGGAGTTTTTGGAGCGTGGGGCTTCGGATGGGCGGGCAGGCACGCTTTTGACGGCGGATGTGGCGGCGGTGCGGGGGTTTCTGGAGCATTTGCGGGTGCATGGGATGGACGGCCGAACGGTGACGCGGAAGCTGAGCTGTCTGCGCGGGTTTTATCGATGGCTGCTGCTGGATCAGCGCGTTGCGGCGGATCCTACGTTGAATTTGCAGCAGGGCAAGAGCTGGCGGGTGCTGCCGAAAAGTCTGCCGCGGGCGGAGGTGGAACGCATGCTGGCGAGGGCAGGGGCGGCGGCGCGTGTGGCCGAGGCGAGTGGGGTCGGGCTGGCGGTGGCGTTGCGGGATCATGCGCTGCTGGAACTGCTGTATGCGGGCGGGTTGCGGGTGGGCGAGGCCGTGAGGCTGCGGGTGGAGGATTTGCGGCTGGATTTGGGCAGCGTGCAGGTGCGGGGCAAGGGCGACAAGGAGCGGGTGGTGCCGATGGGAGCGCCGGCGGTGCGGGCGTTGGAGGCGTATCTGGCGCGCGGGCGGGAGGCGCTGTTGCGGCGGGGGATGGGAGCTCGCCGGGCGAAGAGCACCCCACCCTTTCGCGATGGAGCTGCGAAAGAATGGGGCACCCGGGAGGTTGGGGGTGTTCGGGAGGTTCGGGGTGTTCGGGGTGTTCGGGAGGTTCGGGAGGTTCGGGAGGTTCGGGGTGTTGGGGTGCAGCGGGTTTTGTTTGTGTCGGTGCGGGGCGGGGCGATGACGGCGGGGAGTATCGGGAAGCTGGTGAAAGCGGCGAGCCCGGAGGCCAGTCCGCACAGGCTGCGGCATAGCTGCGCGACGCACATGGTGGAGGGCGGCGCGGATTTGCGGACGGTGCAGACGATTTTGGGGCATGCGGATATTTCGACCACACAGGTGTATACGCATTTGGCGATCGATCGCCTGAAGCAGGTACACCGGGCGTGTCATCCGCGGGCGAAGCGGGTGGGGGCGGCGTGACGGTGGAGGATCGGATCGCGGGGGGCCCGATTTCCGTGCTGGCGGAATGCTTTCTGGCGGCGATGCGGGATGAGCGGGGGGCGAGTGTGCACACGCTGCGGGCGTACCGGCGGGAGGTGCGCAATTTTTCCGAGTTTTTGGCTAATGATTTTCCGGCGATGGCCGATATAGGGGATGTAAGCCATCGGCACATCCGGGCGTACATGGGTGTGTTGTTTGAGAGGGGGTTGGATAAGGCGAGTGCCGCGCGGGCGCTGGCGGCGGTGCGTAGCTGGTTCAAGTGGATGGCCAAGGAAGGTTCGGTGGGGGTGAATCCGGCGTCGCTGGTGAGGACGCCGAAGTTGGCAAAGCATTTGCCGCGGGTGCCTTCGGTGGAGGAACTGAATCGTGTGCTGGACTCGCTGGGTCCGGCGCGGAGTGCAGGAGGCGCCGCGGGCGGTGTCGTGCGTGAGACTGTGGGCGGGGTTGCGGTGGAGGAGGGGAAGGAGGCGGTCTGGCCGGAGCGGGATCGTGTGATTTTTGAGCTGCTGTATGGGTGTGGGATACGGAATGCGGAGCTGGTGGGGCTGGATCTGAGCAGCGTGCTTTGGGGGGAGGATGCGCTTCGGGTGTTTGGCAAGGGGAGTAAGGAGAGGATTGTGCCGTTGGGCGAGGCGGCGGCGGAGGCGATACGGGCCTATCTGCCGAAACGTGCGGAGCGGTTGCAAGCTGCGAGCAAAGGAGGCCTGGTCGGGGCGGGGCCGTTGTTGTGCAACCTGCGCATGCGGGGCACATGCCGTTTGACGACGCGGAGTGTGGGACGTTTTGTGAAGGCGGTGGCGGAAAGTCACGGGTTGGCCGCGGATGTGCATCCGCACACGTTGCGGCATGCGTTTGGGACGCACATGTTGGAGGAAGGAGCGGATTTGCGGGCGATCCAGGAAATGCTGGGGCATGAGCGGCTTTCGACGACGCAGCGCTACACGCAGCTTTCGGGAACGCAGGTGCAGCGCGTGTATGACGACACACACCCGCGGGCGAAGTGAGCGGGTGAAAGCGAGGGGCGTGCCGGTTGCCGGAGCGTGTCGGTTGCGAAGCCCTATATGCCTTGAATGGTTCGAATGGCGATTTAACGTCGAGCTTTCCTTTCGCCTATCGTCCCGCAGCTCGGCGAAGGGGCTGCTTTTTAAAGCGCTTCCGTACCTTGTCGCAAATAGTAAATTTTGGGTCGTTCTTTGGAATGGCAATCGAAAGGTGATTCAAAGTGGAAGTCAAAGGTCATCCAGGCGTCAGAACCGGACATTAGAATCAGTCGATGCTGGTTTCGGCTTTCGGCTTTCGGCTGCCAGAGGAACTGATTGCGCAACGGCCTCCAGAAGTCCGCGGAACCAGCCGTATGCTGCTGCTTCGGCGCGACTACGGCGGAGTTGAGGATCGTTCGTTTGCGGATTTTCCGTCGCTGCTCGATTCGGGCGACCTGCTGGTGATCAACGATTCGCGTGTGCTGCCGGCACGGCTGTTTGCCACCCGCTCCGGGCTCCGCACCCAGGCGGGAGCGCCGCGGCCCGAAGGACTGGTGGAGGTGCTGCTGACGGAGCGGATATTCACAACGACCGAGGGGCGCCGGGTCGAGGGCGATCGAAACCAACTCTGGCGGGCGCTGGTGAAGCCGGCGAAGAAGGTCGGAATGGGGGAAGAGTTGCTGTTTGCCGCGCGACCGGGGGAGGCGCCGTTGTTGCGGGCGTGTGTCATCGAGGTGGGGGAGTTTGGGGAGCGGACTCTTCGGTTTGAGTTCTGCGCGGATGGCCTGCAGACCGGTTTTCTGCAGATTTTGGAACGGATCGGACATTTGCCCCTGCCACCCTACATTCGCCGGGGACGGGACGAACCGAATACGGCGGAGGATCGGGAGCGGTACCAGACGGTGTATTCGCGGCCGCTTGTGGGGGGTGGAGGTCAAACGCGGAGTTCCTTCGGGAATGAGGAGCAAGGTCGCGAAAGTGGTGGCGCAGGAACGCAGATTCCCTTCGGGAATGACAGCCAA
>CAXTBI010000117.1:0-3603 GCA_964242195.1 uncultured Acidobacteriaceae bacterium | reverse complement strand
GGCCAGCACAATATTGACGTCCAGCAGGTGTACCGTCGTCCTAGGCAAAGTCGTCCTCTGAAAGCTCTTTGACGGTATCAAGCGTGACCGTTAGTTCCCCGTCTCGTTTCGCCCGTACCAACAAGCCCAGCCGGCTCTCTGTTAGTAGGGCCGACGCAGGTTCCGGTGCCTGTTCCGCCCGCCGCAGAAGTTCGCTGATGGCCGCACCGAGCGGAATACCTTTCGCACGCGCATAGGTGGAAGCGAAGGTGTAAAACATCGGAATCTAAATTGACATTTGCCCTCATGAGCGCAGTTTGCACTACAAACGCAATCGGTGCAAAGTGTGATTTCGCGCAGGAAGGCAATGCAGAACACACTTCATCACCGACGATACCGGGATGCCTGACCGTTTCCCATGCACGAGTCAGTGCCGCTTTGTGATCCCGCGTTAACGTTTCATGCGCTTAGGGCGTAATATGGGGAGGACGACGGCCAGAGGGCCGCAGTCTTAGTACCCCCGGCGCGACGGACGAGACCATTCCCGAAGCGGCGGACGGAAGATTCAACACTAAAGGCCGGCCAGGCGCGGATCCCTTCTCGCGGCCGGACAGGTTTTTGAGCATGATTCGACACGGACGGTCAACGGCCCCGCCTCCCGAGGCAGATGTGGTCACAAACTCCGTGACGATTGTCGAGTCCCGCGATGCAGGGCAACGCATCCGGGCCAAGGCCCACTTTCTGGAAACCCATGAAATACATGTTGACGGCGAAGGCACGGGGACCCGCAGCTTGCGGTCCGTCGGGCGCGCCCGCCCTGAGACCTCCCGGCTTCGGCGGCAGACAGTTTTCACTCCAGCCTGCGCCTCTCATGTCCTGTTCGGAGCAAGGGAGGCAGTTTGGGCAGGAGCGTAATGCTTGCCCAGGCGCGATCCCCGTCTGTCCTGCCAGGCCCGAAAACGGGCGGAAAGCAGAGACCAGAGACGCATGTCGAAAGAAATTTACATCTCCAGCACACCGCATGAAACGCGGTTGGCCATCGTTGAAAAAGACGAACTCAGCGAGATCTACTACGAGCGCGAGAACGAATACACCCTCGCCGGCTCCATCTACAACGGGCGCGTGACGCGGGTTTTGCCGGGCATGCAATCGGCGTTTGTCGATGTGGGCCTGGAGCGCGATGCGTTCCTCTACATCACCGACTTCATGGAGGAACAGGGCGAGTCTGCGGATTTCGAGAGCAGCGGCGATACCCGGCGCAGCCCTGAGCGCGGTGGCAGCCCTGAGCGGAATTCCAGCCCTGAGCGGAATATCAGCCCTGAGCGCGGTAACGGCGAAAGGAAGCGAGGCGACCGCGACCGCGGTGGTCGTTCTGCCGGGGAGCCCCGCGAAGCTTCCGGAGCTTCCCAAGCGTTCGAAGAGGCGCCCGAGCGCACATCGCGTCCCGAAAGCTTCCCGGTCTCCGGTTCCCCATTTGCGGAGGACAGCGATGAGGACACGGACGGCACACCAAACACGATGTCGGCCCCGCAGGGCGAAGACGATGCCGAGGGCAGCCGCCGTTGGCGTGGCCGCCGCGGCCGGCGTCGTGGCCGGGGCGGGGAACCCCGGACGGCGGCTGCGCCCGGTTCTGAAGGTGCGGAGCCCCGCGTCGCAGGGCCTGCGTTTACCCTCCCCGAAGGCGAGTCGGCAGATCTGGACGAGCTTCAGGGCAGCGCCGAGCCGCTCGGGAACGACGCGGAAGCTCCGGCTATGCCAAGCCGGTCGCGTCAGGACCGTGGCCGTGGGGGTCGTGATCGCGACCGCGGACGGTCGGGAGAACGCTCTGCCGAGCGCGGTCGCTCGGCGGAAGGCGCGATGGATTCCGGCGCAGATTCCGGTCGCGGCAAGTCCGAAAGCGGCGACACCGGTCGTGAAAATAGTGGGCGCGAGAATGCCGGGCGTGAAAGCGCCGGCCCCGCCCCCGAGCCGTTCATCCTGCCTGGGGAATCGCTGTCCAAATACCGTCGTGGCGACGATGCCGGGTCAACCCTTTCCGCTTTCGTCGCCGCGAAACCACAAGCCGGCTTCCTCACCGCACCCTCCACGCAGATCGATCTTTCCATGGCGGGTTGGGATGGCAGCGCCGTGCTTCCCGGCGAAACCCTGTCGCGCCGGCGCGGGCGCGACGACGAGGGCGGACGGGACAACCGGGGCTCAAATCGCTCGTCCGCGCCGCGCCCGTTCGAGCCCGCTCAGCCGGTCCAATCCGCTCAGCCCCGCCAATCCAGCCAGGCCGTCCAGCCCGACCCGGAGACCGATGCCCAAGGTGGGGAGGGCGGTGGTCGCAATCGCCGCCGTGATCGTGACCGCCATCGCCGCGGGGGCGCTGCCGCCATTCCCCCGTCCCGCGACGCCGAGGCCATCCCGGCAGAGTTCCGCTCCGGCGTAGCCTTCCGGGAATCGCTCGAGCCGATCGACGCCGTCCAGCCGGGGGTCACCTCCCAGCACGAGCCGGAATTGTCGACGATTCCGTTCGGCGAAGCTGCCTTCGACCTGAACGCGGCGGCGCACATGACCGAAACCGAAACCGAGGCGCAAACGTCGACATCCTTGCCCATCGATCTGTTTTACGAAACATCGACGGATGCGGCGACGCCGATTTCGGAGCAGCCGGGCGAAGCGCTCCTGGAGGCGGTGGACGAAATGCACCGGGCTGTTGCCGCTTCGTTTGAGCCGGCCGGAGCCCAGGCCCCCGAGGAGTTCCACGAAGAAACGCAAGAGTTTGAGCCTGGGGAGGATGCCTCGGCGTCGTATCGCGTGGATCCGGCAGGCCCCAGCGAGTTCCGTCAAAGTGGCCCCGTCGAAGACGACCTCCACTCGGCGCAGGCCCGGTTGGAAGAGGGCAGCAACGTCGCGGAGCAGGGGTCTACGCCTGAGTTCACCGCGATTCAATCGAGCGGCGAGATGATTTCCGAACCGCGGATCGACGCCGCCGTTTCCATTCCGGGGGCCGTTTCCGGCACCGGGGAAGACCCGACCAATCCCATCCAGCATGAGACGGCTGTGCGATCGGCATACCTCCCCGAGGCCGATGCGGTCCCGGCAACGGCCGCCCAAACACCCGAAGAAGGCTCTGCGCAGGGCGGAGAGAAGGCAGCCCAAACTCTGGGGCAGGCCTTTGCGCCGGGCGATGGCGAGCTCGAAGAGGAATTGCTGGACGAGGATGAGATCGACCTTCTCGGCATCGCCGCCAGCTACGGCGACGATACGGAGGAGGAGACCTTCGAGGCGGGCGCGGAGATCGGTTCCATGGTGCGCGACCGCGCGCTCGACGAGCTCACTTCCCTGATGCCGCTTGAAGACGAGGACGCGGAAGACGATTTCGACATCGACGAAGAGGAGATGGAGGCCGACGAACTGGAGGCCACCGAAGAGTTCCAAAGCGCAGACAGCCAGGCCGACGATGAAGATTCCCCCGAAAATGAAGGCCATGCGGCTGCCCTAAAGTTTGAAGAAGCGGGCGGCAAACCCTCCGCCGCCGCCATGGGTGAGTTCCCGGAGTTTGCAGAGGAATCGGTTGCGGCCCGTGAGCCGCGCCGAGAGGACCGTGGCGAACGCGAGCCTCGTCGCAGTGGCGGCGAG
>CAXTBI010000116.1:1271-3610 GCA_964242195.1 uncultured Acidobacteriaceae bacterium | reverse complement strand
GTTCAGTTCCTTATCCCCGCCTTTGAAGCCGTTACCGACCCCGGCGATCCCACCCGCCCCCCCCCCGAAAGCGCCGTCGCCCTCATCATGGGCGACCTCGAAACCATGGGCGACATAACATCCATGCGCGGCCCCCGCACCACCCCACCGGTCGTCCGCATCCACTCCCAATGCCTCACCGGCGACGTCTTCCACTCCCTCCGCTGCGATTGCCACGACCAGCTCCACCTCGCCCTCCGCCGCATCGCCGACGAAGGCGCCGGCATCGTGCTCTATGAGCAGCAGGAGGGCCGCGGCATCGGCCTCATGGCCAAACTCCGCGCCTACGAGCTCCAGGACCGCGGCTTCGATACCGTCGAGGCCAATCACGAACTCGGCTTCCCCACCGACCTCCGCCACTTCGAGCTGCCCGCCGCCATCCTTCGCCAACTCGGCATCCGAGCCGTCCGCCTCATCACCAACAACCCCGAAAAAGTCGCCGCCCTCGAGCACGCCGGCATCCACGTCACCGAACGCCTCAGCGCCGCCATCCCCTCCGAACCCACCTTCGAGCGCTACCTGGAAACCAAACGCGAAAAACTGGGCCACCTCGTCGGTTAAACCCCGCCTTCGCCTCCCCCGCCCTCGCCCTGTTTCGTTGCCTTCCCGGATGGAAATCCGCTGTCCGGCTGCTGCTTTCCTTTCTGTCCTCCCCCGAAGGAAATCCGCTGTCCGGCTGCCCGCACAGCGATGCGGAAACACCCTTAGTAGCCGGCCAGGCTCCCCGGCTTCTCCCGCCGCAGCGTACTCCCGCCACGTCTCCGCTCTGCCTGCCCAAAACTGAAATCCCTTGACAGATGCAACCCGGGACAGCACACTCGTCTCGCACGCGAAATAGTTGGTTGTTCCCGAATCAGGAGATCTTTCATTCATGTCCTCACCCCTACAGATTCCAGTTCACCGGATCGCCCGCGCCGCCTGCATGATCGGTGTGCTTGCTTTCTCTCCCCTTGTCTCTGCCCTCGCTCAGCAGGAGACCGACGTCGCAGCCCAGGGCGTCACGGAGACCCAGCTCAAGACCTGGCACGACAACCTGAAAAACTATGCTCCCCTCGAGAGCGGCTGCTTCAGCACCTCCTACCCCCTCGTCCAATGGCAAAAGACCGCTTGCGGACCCAGGCCGGCGTTTGTCTCCTCGCACCGTGGCGCCGCCCTCGCCGCCCTCGCCGCCAATGCCCGCGGAAAAGCCATCCCCTTGGAAGTCACCGGCAACGGCAATGATTATGTCGCGCGCACCGGCGGCATCACGCAATCCGGTCTCGGCACGTTTCCCGTCGCCAAAGGCATCACCTCCGAAACCGGCGTAGGCGTGGCCGCGTTCGGCGGCGGCGGCGTCCTTGGCAAAAATGAGTTCACCCTGCAACTGAACAGCGACATCAATCCTTCGAAAACCGCCTGCAGCGCCTTTCGGTACGCCAGCTGCTACGTCTGGGAGCAGTTTGTCTACTCCACCGCAGGCAGCGGCTACCCCTCCGAGGTCTTCATCCAAAATTGGGTCTTCCCCTCGCAGACCGACTACAACAACGTCGGCTGTCCCTCCGGCTGGCAAGACGCCTCCTCCACCGGAAACCCCGCCTGTGTGGTCAACAGCCGCGCCGCAAGTACACCCAGCGTCGCCGCCACAAGTCTCGGTAGCCTCAAATTGTCGGGAGCCGTCTCGAGCGGTACCGACACGGTCATCTTCACCAACGGCACCAAGGCCTACGCCGCTTCCGAACCGGACTCCACCGTCCAACTCGGCTCATGGTGGAAGCAATCCGAATTCAACGTGGTCGGCAACGGCGACGGCTCGGAAGCAGTCTTCAACAAGGGCGTAACCCTCTCGGTCAACCTGGCCGTCAGCGACAAAACCACCAACGCCCCCACCTGCTTGAGCCAGTCCGGCACAACCGGGGAAACCAACAACCTCACTCTCGGCGCCTGCAAAACCACCGCCGGCACCACCCCCTCCATCACCTTCACCGAATCGGACTAAGCGTAAGCGTCTGAATCTGGCAACCCTGCGCGGAGTCTTCGTACTCCGCGCAGGGTTTTTCTTTCCCAAAAGAATCCTATTCGGTCCCGTCCCCGAAACCAACCGGCCCTATCCATCGCCCCAACCAACACAAAAGCTCATCCTCGATCCGACCCAAGGACATGGTGACCACCGTTCATCTATACTGAACGCGAGTCATGGAGCGTCATCGAATGAGTCATGGGCAATCATGGGCAGTCGTCACAGGGGCCTCGAGCGGTTTGGGCGTGGAGTTTGCAACCCAGCTTGCGCAACGAAAAATCAACGTCGTTCTTACCGCAAGATC
>CAXTBI010000116.1:0-1171 GCA_964242195.1 uncultured Acidobacteriaceae bacterium | reverse complement strand
GAGCTAAGCCATATCTTCGGCCGGCAGATGGTGAGGAACGGCCGTGGACGCATCCTCCTCGTCGGCAGCATGGCCGCCTTTCAACCGGTCCCGGGAATGACCGCGTATGCCGCCGCCAAGGCATTTGTGCTCTCCTTTGGCGAAGCCCTGCATGTCGAACTTTCCCCGGCCGTCAATGTGACGGTACTCTCGCCAGGTCTCATGGATACCGGCTTCAACGACGCGTCCGGCTATCAGCCACCGAAGGCGCTCGACGTCATGAAGCTTGCTCCCTCCCACGTCGCGCGCATCGGCCTCGATGCCTTGTTCGCCGGCAAGTCGGGCGTGATTGCCGGCCGCTTGAACAAGCTCATGGCTTTCGGCAGTCGTGTCACACCCCGTCATTTCGCCGCAAAAGCCTCCATGCCCAAAACGACGGCGAAAGCCCGTGGCTAAACCCGCGTTCGGCAAACCCGTGGCGAAGCCTGCGTACGGCAAATCCGTGGCAAAGCGAGCGTACGGCAAAGAAGACAAGCAGGTCCGCCGCGAAGTGCTCCTCGCCGCAGCCCGTCGTCTCTTCGCCTCCGGCAGCGGCGATCTTCCCGCCGTGGCGGAGATCGCGGTTGCGGCGGGCCTGGCCAAGGGCACCGTGTACCTCTATTTCGCGACCAAGGAAGCGATCTTCGCCGCTCTCCTCCTTGAAGGCTGGAGCGCTGTCCTTCGTGAAGTCGACGCCGTCTTTACCGCCAACAGCCCCCGTCCTGACAAGATTGCGGAGTTCCTAAATCGCTCCGTCGCCTCTCTGGTGGCGAACCGGGACTTGCTTCGGCTCGACGCGCTTGGGCACGGCGTCGTGGAACGCAACCTGGAACCCGAAACCCTGCACATCTTCAAAAGTGCCTCAGCCGAACGCCTCCTGGAGAGCGCGGCCATCATGGAGACCGCCCTCCATCTGCCGCCGGGGCGTGGTGTCCAGTTATTGATGAGAACCTATGCCCTAACCCGTGGCTTATGGCAAGCTCTGGAGAGCGACGCGGACAAACCGAACGCCACCCGCACCCTATTGCCGCAAACGGACTTCAAGCAGGAGTTAAGGGAAGCCCTTGCAGAGTATTGGCGGGGCGCTCTCGCCGACACCCCAGGATTCGAACTGTAAGCAACCTTTGCATCCCACTTCGGAAGCTGCGTTCCG
>CAXTBI010000115.1:0-3805 GCA_964242195.1 uncultured Acidobacteriaceae bacterium | reverse complement strand
ACGAGCAGCTCGCCGCCAAAACACCCGAGTTCCGCGCCCGCATCGCCAAAGCCATTGAAGGCTTTACCGACCCGGAAGCCATCGCCGCCGCGGAAAAAGCCGCGCTCGACGAGCTTTTGCCGGAAGCCTTCGCCGTTGTGCGCGAGGCTGGCGGTCGCGTCGTCGGCATGCGCCACTTCGATGTGCAAATGCTCGGCGGGGCCGTGCTCCATTCCGGCAAAATCTCCGAAATGAAAACCGGCGAAGGAAAAACGCTGGTCGCCACGCTTCCCTGTTACCTGAACGCGCTGGCCGGCCGCGGCGTCCACGTCGTCACCGTCAACGACTACCTGGCCAAGCGCGACGCCGAATGGATGGGCAAAATCTACGGCTTCCTCGGCCTCACCGTCGGCGTCATCGTGCACGAACTTTCCGACGAGCAGCGCCGCCAGGCCTATGCCGCCGACATCACCTACGGCACCAACAACGAGTTCGGTTTCGACTACCTGCGCGACAACATGAAGTTCGATCTCGCCGAAACCGTGCAGCGTGGCCACCATTTCTGCATCGTCGACGAAGTCGATTCCATCCTCATCGACGAGGCCCGCACACCGCTCATCATCTCCGGACCCACCGACAAAACCACCGACAAATACGCCATCGCCGACAAGATCATCCCGCAACTCGAGCTCGGAGAGCTGATCGAAACCGTCGATCAAAAAACCTGGTCCGGCGACTACGTCGTCGACGAAAAAGCCCGTGCCATCACCGTCACCGACGAAGGCTGGGAAAAGATCGAAAAGCTGCTCGGCATCGAAAACATCGCCGACCCCGACAACTGGGACACGAAGCACCACATCGAAGTCGGCATCAAGGCGCACTCGCTCTATCGTCGCGACGTCGCCTATGTCGTCAAAAACGATGAAATCGTCATCGTCGACGAGTTCACCGGCCGCCTCATGCCCGGCCGCCGCTGGTCCGACGGTTTGCACCAGGCCATCGAGGCCAAGGAAGGCGTCTCCATCCGCAAGGAAGACCAGACGCTCGCCACCATCACCTTCCAAAACTACTTCCGCCTCTACAAAAAACTTTCCGGCATGACCGGCACCGCCGAGACGGAAGCCACCGAATTCGACAACATCTACAAGCTCGAAATCGTCGTCGTTCCCACCAATCGGCAAATGCTGCGCATCGAAAATCAGGACGTGGTTTACCGTACCTCGAAGGAGAAATACTTCGCCGTTGCCGACGAAATCGAGCGGCTCCACGCCGCGCGCCAGCCGGTCCTGGTCGGCACCACCTCCATCGAAAAGTCCGAGTTGCTTTCCGACATCCTCAAGCGCAAGGGCGTTCGCCACGTCGTGCTGAACGCCAAATTTCACGAAAAAGAAGCCGAAATCGTCGCCCAGGCCGGCCGCCTCGGTATGGTCACCATCGCCACCAACATGGCCGGGCGCGGTACCGACATCCTGCTCGGCGGCAATGCCGACTTCATGGCGCGCCAGGACCTGGTCAAACGCGGCAGCGGCACGGCCCGCGCCATTGAAGCCGCCGAAGGCCAGATCCATCCTCTCGCCGGCCCCGGCATGGTCCGCTTCTACTACCAGTCCAAGGAATACGAAACCACCCAGGAAAATTGGGACAAGGCCATGGCGCACCACACCGCCGCCGTAAAGTCCGACCACGACGCCGTCATCGAGGCCGGCGGCCTCCATATCCTCGGCACCGAACGCCATGAAAGCCGCCGCGTCGACAACCAGTTGCGTGGACGCGCCGGCCGCCAGGGCGACCCCGGCTCCAGCCGCTTCTACCTGTCCCTCGAGGACGACCTCATGCGCATCTTCGCCCGCGAATGGGTCTCCGGCCTCTTGCAATCGCTGGGCATGGAAGAAGGTGTGCCCATTGAAAGCCGCATGATCACAAAGCGTATCGAAGCCGCCCAAAAAGCCGTCGAATCGCAAAACTTCGAATCGCGCAAACACGTGCTCGAGTACGACGACGTCATGAACAAGCAGCGCGAAGCCGTCTACGGCCTCCGCCGCGGCCTCATCGAAGGCATCGACCAAAAGGAGCTCATCACCGAGGACTACGTCACGCACATTCTCGGCAACCTCCTCGACGTCAACGCCCCGCCCAAGGCCCATCCCGATCAATGGAACACCGAAGGCCTGTTCACCTCGATCTACGATGTTTTCGGCCTGCAACTCTCAAAGGAAAACGGCGCGTCGGACGCCGAGGCCCTCAACCCGAACGATTTCAACCGCACCGAGCTGGGCGATGCCATCTTCGCCAAGCTGCGCGAGCGTTATGAGATCAAAGAGCAGATCCTCGGCCCGCCCAACCTCCGGTACCACGAGCGCGTGGTGATGCTCTCCGTCCTCGACGGCCTCTGGAAAGAGCACCTCCTCGCCATGGACCACCTCAAGGAAGGCATCGGCCTGCGCGGTTACGCTCAGCAGGATCCTCTGGTGGCCTACAAAAAGGAGTCCTACGACATGTTCGAGGCCATGATGACCAAGTTTCAGGAGGACACGGCCCGCAACCTGTTCCGCATGCAGATCCTCGGCCCCGATGGCACGCCGATCGAGACTCGCGGTCAGCTCGACACCCTGCAAGCCGCCGCGGCCCAATTCGCCCAGCAGCAGCAGGCCCTCGCCGAGCAGCAACAGGCGCTTGCCGCCCAGCAGGCAGCGGCGCGCCAACTCCCCCCGCAGGCCAGCGGCAACGGCGCGCGCCCACGCCGCAACGCACCCCAACCACAGGCACGCCCGGCCGGCCCACGCTTCATGAGCAGCACCCTGCAGGTTCCCGGCATGGGCTACGGCCAGGGAGCGCAGCCGCAACAGCCGCCCCGCACGCAACCGGTCGGCACCCAGCCTGTCGGCACGCAGGAGCAGTCCGTCATCGAAACCTTCCCCAGCCAGCCGCCGAACTCGCAGCCGGTCCACGAAGCCTCCACGGCACCGGTCGCGGTCGTGACAGACAGCTCAAACGGATCCGCGGAATAAACCCGGCTATAAAGCTGTCATCTCGACCGGAGGCAAAGCCGAAGTGGAGAGACCCCTGTATTTTGCCCGGTGCTGCACAGTATCGCGCCACGGTGAACAAAACGCAGGGTCTCTCCGCCTCATACCGACGCAGCAATCGCCATAAAACATCGCATCTCTCACCCGGCCCACACAAAGACCGGTATCCTTCCACCATGGATCTCGAAATCACCGTAGACCAACTCAAGCAGGGGCTTTCAAGCGAAAACCCGCCGCTTCTGCTCGACGTGCGCGAACCCTGGGAAGTCCAAACCGCCCACATTGAAGGCGCCAAGCTCATGCCCATGAACGAGGTCCCTGGCAAGGCGTTCACAGAGCTCGATGAAGATTCCCCCATCGCCGTTCTCTGCCACCACGGCAGCCGCTCCCTTTCCGTCGCCAACTGGCTTCGCCAACAAGGCTTCACCAAGGCTCAGTCCGTAGCCGGCGGCATCGATCATTGGTCCCGCGCCATCGACCCAGCCGTCCCCCGCTACTAAAGCACTGCACGTCTCTTTTGGTTGTCATTCCCGAAGGGAATCTGCGTTTCCGGCCACAACCGTCACGCCTGCACCCCCGGCAAGGGCAAACGCCTGCTCCAGCCCCTTCTGCACCGATTCCACATTTGGCACATTAATGTGCTCCGGCCACCCAAAGCACACCGTCGTAAACGGCTTGGGTATCGCAAATCGGTCCCACGACCCCATTCGCCAGGCGCGCCGAGCCTCGGCATGGAAGCATCCCACCCACCGGGCCCCGGCCAACTCGGCCAACTGCACGGCCCCGGCCTTGGCCACGCG
>CAXTBI010000114.1:0-4058 GCA_964242195.1 uncultured Acidobacteriaceae bacterium | reverse complement strand
ACAGGCCTGGCTGAGGCTGCGCTTCGGCAATTACACCTGAAGGTAAAATGGTCTATTTCTAACAACATCATTCTAAAAAACATCGGTTGCGGCATTCTCGTGGGCAACAATGCAAGCCCCTTGATTGAGAGCAACGACATACGACAAAATCGCCCTCCAGAGCCAAACGAGGTAGGGCTGGCGACATACTGCGGCGCTAGCGGCTGGGCTGCAAGCGCTGGTGGCGGCATTGCTGTCCTTCAAGCGAACACCGTAGTGATGCGAGACAATACCATCGAGCAAAACACGGTCCTCAACACCCTGGGTTCTCTCCCTGATAATGGACACGAAGGGAGTGATGGTTCAGCGGGCGTATATATAGTCGCCACCCAGCACATAAGTTTGACAAACAACATAGTGCGTGACAATCGAGGCTTGGGAGCCGACGGCTTAAACGCCCCCTCTGGCGGAATGAACGGCGAAATTGATTTAGTGCAGAATGTTTTCTATACGGACCAGAACGCGTTCGTGTATGCAAACTCTGTTGTCCAGGCCAGCGGCAATACGGCTGGAAATGGATCACCCACCCTGCTGATCGAAGTGAACAATACCTTCTACGGCGGAGAAATCATCAGCAACCTGTACGCCGCTGGTAGTGTTATCGAGAACAATATTGTTGATAACCCGCTGCTGAGCGGGTACTCGTCTCTAATTTGCGATAACAATTCTCCAACCATCGGTATCACATACAGCGATATTGTCGGTAGTCTTCCTGTACTACATGCGGCCTGCAGTTTGGGCTCAGGCAGTCTATCGGCCGATCCACAATTCATAGACTCACCACCCGGCAACTTTCATACCCGACGCAGTTCACCAGTCGTAGCCGTGGGCAACGTCAACGAACCCATGCTTCCGCTCACGGATCTAGACGGGCGCAACCGTACAGTCTGCGGCACGGTGGACATGGGCGTGTACGAAGTGCATCCGCAGCCGCCCATTGCTATAACTTCTTCCAACAATCCCTCGGTGGGTGGAACCTCGGTCACCTTCACCGCCACCGCCACCGGCAACTGCAACGTGCCCACGGGCACCGTGACCTTCTTCGACGGCGCGACCCCGCTCGGCACCGGAGTCCTGAACGCGGGCGCATCAGCCAGCTTCACCACCGCTTCGCTTACCGTGGGCTCCCACAACATCACCGTAAGCTACGCGGGAGACTTCAACTTCGACCCCAGCACCTCAGCCATGCTGGTGCAGGTCGTCACGGGGTATCCGACCGCGACCACGCTCACGGTCTCGCCGAACCCGGCGGGCGCCTTTGCCCCGATCACCCTGAGCAGTACCGTGACCTCCGGCTTCGGTGTTCCCAACGGAACGGTGAGCTTTACGGCGGGAGGAACGTTGCTCGCCAGCGCGGCGCTTAACGCCAACGGCCAGGCGACGGCGACGATCTCTTCGCTTGGAGCCGGGAGCTACCCGATTACCGCGACCTACGCGGCGACGACGGACTATGCCGCCAGCAGTTCCGCCGCGGCGAGTGAAACGGTTGTGGGCGCGGAGAGCGCCACGGCTCTGAGTGCCGCACCCAATCCGGCCATCGCCGGGCAAACGGTCAGCTTCATGGCCACCGTCAAAGCGGCGCAGGGCAGCGCGCTTCCCATGGGGACGGTTGTGTTCACGGACGGTGCGGCCACGCTCGGCTCGGCAGTGCTGAACGTCAGCGGCACGGCAAGCTTCAGCACCGCCACGCTCGCTCCGGGTGCGCACACCATCACGGCGACTTACAGCGGAGGGGCGAACTTCAACCGGAGCAGCGCCTCGGCTACGGAGACGGTCACCGTCATCCCCACCACCGCAAGCCTGACCGCCTCGCCCAACCCGGCCGGCTTCGGCCAGACGGTCACGCTGACCGCAACGGTGCTGCCGGCCACGGGCGCAATGCCACCCACGGGCACGGTGACTTTCCTGGACGGCGGCACCGCCATCGGCACGGGATCGTTGAGCGCGGCAGGGGTTGCGACCTTCAGCACCGCCACGCTCGCTGTCGGCACCCATAGCCTGACGGCGGCGTACAGCGGTACGGGGAGCCTCGGCGCCTCCACCTCTCCGCCGGTCAGCGAGACAATTATCTCGTCGGCGTTCAGCCTGTCCCTCACACCCTCAACCCTTACGTTGCGGCCGGGGCAGACCGGAGCCGTAACGGTGCAGCTGGCCAGCACGGGCGGCTACGCCGGGACGCTTGCTCTCGGTTCAGGTCCCCTGCCGGCCTACGTGACCGGAGTGTTCAATCCGACCTCGGTGATGCTGCCCTCGAATGGAACAGCTACTGCTACCTTCACGCTTTCCACGCAGGTCTTCCAGGCGCAGACCCAGTCCCCACATCGCAGTCGTGATGTCCTGCTTGCCGGAGGTCTGCTCACCTGCCTCCTGGCTCCCCTCGGGGCGCTGCGTCGCCGCCGCATTTCGATCTTTTTGCTGTTCGGATTGGCAGCGATTCTGCTTGCCACAAACGGTTGTTCGAATCTCGGGTCCGCCATCCACACCGTGACCCCCGGAACGTACATTATTCCAGTAACCGCTATGGATGCGAACGCTAACCAGAAGACTTCCGGCTTCACGCTTGTGATCACGCCGTAATCATTTTGGAGCCTGTGATTTGAAGCCGATGTGCTTCGATGATCTTGCGATGGGGAACCCATGCTGCGAGGTTAGCGATAGGATCGCCCTTGACATCGATAGGTTGAGCTTTGCCAAGGAACTGGACCGGCAGATGTTCGGTTTTGTGAGGCGGGGTTGGTGAGCGTTGGGCGGTTTGGACAGGTTTTCGATGGGGCTTGGGTTGCGGGATGGGTTGCCGATCGATGAGTTGCTGCCGGAGGTTGCGGCGTCTTTGAGGCGGACGCCGAATTTGGTGATTGAGGCGGCGCCGGGTGCGGGGAAGACGACGCGGGTGCCGCCTGTGTTGCTGGAGCTTGCCGCGGGCGAGGTGATTGTGCTGGAGCCGCGGCGGATTGCGGCCCGGCTGGCGGCGTGGCGGGTGGCGGCCGAGATGGGCGAAGAGGTCGGGGGAACGGTCGGCTACCAGGTGCGGTTTGAGGAGGCGGTTGGACCGCGAACACGGCTGCGGTTTGTGACCGAGGGTGTGCTGACCCGGCGGTTGTTGAGCGAACCGGAGTTGCGCGGCGTCAGTGTGGTGGTGCTGGATGAGTTTCATGAGCGGCACACCGAAACGGATCTGGCCCTGGCCATGCTTTTGCGGCTGCAGAAACGAAGGGCTGAACGTGGGGAGCCGGTGCTGCGGCTGGTGGTGATGTCGGCGACGCTCGATGCGGGGCCGGTGGCGCGGTACATGGGTTGCGGGGCGGGCGGCGGGGACGGCGGGGAACGTGAGGGCGAGGGGGGCCTGATCTGCCCGGTTGGGTGTCCGGTGCTGCGGTCGGCGGGACGGGCTGTTCCGCTGTCGATCGAGCATTCCCCGTACTCGCCCGAGAGCATGGAATTGCAGGTGCGTGGGGCGGTGGAGCGGCTGTTGCGCGAAGAGCGTGACGGGCATGTGCTGGCGTTTTTGCCCGGGGCGGCGGAGATCCGGCGAGCGCAGCGGGAATGCGAGGCGATGGCGCGGGGCTACGGGGCGGCGGTGCTGCCGCTTTTTGGGGAGCTGGCGGCCTCGGAGCAGGACCGGGCGGTGGGCCTTTCGGCCGAGCGGAAGGTAATTTTGTCGACGAATGTGGCGGAAAGTTCGGTGACGATCCCCGGTGTGCGGGCGGTGGTGGACAGCGGGCTGGCACGGTTTGCGACGCATTCGCCATGGACGGGTTTGCAGACGCTGGAGGTGCGGCGGGTGAGCCGGGCGTCGGCGGCGCAACGGGCGGGGCGCGCCGGGCGCACGGGACCGGGGCGGGTGCTGCGGCTTTATTCCGCGGAGGATTTGGCGCAAAGGCCGGAGCACGACCCGCCGGAAATTTTGCGAGGCGATCTGGCCGGGTTATGTCTTTCGCTGCGGGCGATGGGTGAGCAGGTGCGCGCGTTGGCGTGGCTGGATCCGCCACCGGAAGCCGCCCTGGCGCTGGCGGAGGAGT
>CAXTBI010000113.1:0-4424 GCA_964242195.1 uncultured Acidobacteriaceae bacterium | reverse complement strand
TCCCCTTTTTCCCTACACGCCCCTTTTCCATTCTTGGGCAAGTTTGTTCTGGCCGGAGCCCCCCTGCACGAGCCCGGCGCTAAATTTCTGTTCACCGGCACCCTGATCCAGCCCGGCAAACCGCTGGTGTTCGGACGCCTCCCGCCTCCCGCCGGCACATCCGCCCCGCCGACCTACTTCTTTGGCCTGCCCGGCAATCCCCTCTCCACCGAGGTCTGCTTCCGGCTGTTCGTCACGCCTCTGCTGCGCGCCCTCGCCGGCGGGACGGAACGCGCACCGCGCTTTGCCGAAGCCCGGCTCGCCGAAAACGTACGCGGCGGCGCGAAAGTCACCCGGTTCCTGCCCGCCGAGATCGCCGGCGATTGGGAGGGCGTCCGCGTCCGCCTGATCCCCTGGCAAGGATCCGGCGACCTCGCCGCCAACGGCCGTGCCAACGGCTTCGTCGTGCTTCCCGCCGGGGTCCCGCAGTTCACCGCCGGTGAGACGGTGCGCGTCCTGCTGCGGTAGCATCGGCCTTGTGACCCAAGCGCTCTCGCATTACGACCACGCCGGCCAGGCACACATGGTCGATGTTGCCGCCAAGGCTCCCTCGCGCCGCGAAGCCACCGCCGGTGCCTTTGTTGAACTGAACGAAGCGGTGCTGGCCGCGCTGCCGCAAAACCCCAAAGGCAATCCCCTGGAGGTTGCACGTTTTGCGGGTATCATGGCTGCCAAGCGCACGGCGGAACTCATCCCCATGTGCCATCCGCTGCCACTCAGTTTCGTCGATGTGCAGGCCACTGTCGTCGCCGGTGGCGTGAAGATCCGCGCCACGGCGGCCACGGTCGCGGGCACCGGCGTCGAGATGGAAGCCATGACCGCGGCTTCCATCGCCGCCCTCACGGTCTACGACATGACCAAGGCGTTGGATAAGGGTATCCGCATCCGGGAAGTCGTTCTGCTCGCAAAGTCGGGTGGAAAAAGCGGAGACTACCGCCGGGAACCGGCAGGGTAAGCGGTTGTACGCTGCATTGGAGCCGGAACGTACAAGCTATGCCGGATGCGCCAGCGCAACCGCAAACCGATGACTTGGATCGTGGAACAGGTGCGGATTGCCGAACCCGGCGGCGGCCAGCAGCGGCCGCAGACCCCGCTCCGTGAACTTATGACTGTTTTCGGTATGGATGGTCTCCCCGGCCGCGAAGGCGATCGGACCGATCCCTGCCTCGGGCAGCTTTACCGTCTGCTGGATCAGGCTTTCCAAATGCATTTCGATTCGGCTTTCCGCGGCATTCCAATGGGCCCGGTGAGCAAACGTAGCCGGATCGAAGTTCGTGCCGATTTCCCGGTTCAGGCGCACCAGGACATTGCGATTGAACTCCGCCGTTACCCCGGCTTCGTCGTCGTACGCGGCCAGCAGCGTTTCCACGCTTTTGCAGGCACACGGGGCAAGGTCCACACCCAGGAGAAGTGCATCGGAATCGCTCTTCATCTGCTTGCGCAATTTCTTCAGGATCGCGGTGGCCTCGGCGGGCGCGAAATTGCCGATACTGGAACCGATATACAGCGCAAGGATGCTGCACCCTGCCGGACGCTCGATTTTGTACGAGTCCTGGACGTAATTGGCGACCTGGGGCTGAATGCGAAGGCCGGGGATGGCGGCAACCAGGGCGGCATCGGCCTCGGCCAGCGCCGATTCACTCACATCGATCGGCTGGTACAAAAGATCGTCTTGCTGCTTTGCCGCCGCTTCCAGCAGGATGCCCGTCTTGGACGCGGTGCCAGCCCCCAACTCCATAATGGTCAACGGCTTGCGGGGAAACGCCAGGATCTGTGCGGTGCTCTGCTCGAAGATGCTGCGTTCGGCGCGCGTGAGGTAGTACTCGGGCAGATCGGTAATTCTTCCAAACAGTCCCGATCCGCGCTCATCGTAAAACAACCATGGCGGGAGCGTCTTCTGGGTGCCGGCGGGAACGCCGAGGCCGCGAACCGCCTCGCGAAGAACAGCTTCATGCAGTGCTTGGGGAGCTTCAGTCATGGATGAACCGGCCTCGGCAGGGTAAATCGCGCGTCGAGACGCATGTCCTGAGTTTCTCAGGTTCCGGGTCGCCGTGCCAAGGATTTGAAAGCTAATTTCCGCAAAACCGAACGTTGTCCATCCCACGAACGGGTTAAGGGCTGCCGGGTCGGCAACATCGCGCTCGATCGGGTCCCCTACCCACCGTCCTGCGCCAGCCGTACCCCGCTGAATTGCCACCGAATCGACGGCCCGAAGAAGTTTCGGTAGGTCGCCCGTATGTGATGCACGGGCGTGACGCAGGACCCGCCGCGCAGAATCATTTGCGAGCTCATGAACTTTCCGTTGTACTCACCCAAGGCCCCCGGCAAGGCCCGGTAGCCCGGGTACCCGGTGTACGGCGAAGCCGTCCACTCCCAAACGTCGCCAAACATTCCATGCGGTCCGTCCGCTTTCCCCGCCGCCGCGGTTTCCGGGTGCAAGATTCCTGTTTCCAGCAGGTTACCCGTCACCGGCTGCCCTTCGGCAACAAACTCCCATTCAAACTCCGTGGGCAACCGGCAGCCGCTCCAGCGCGCAAACGCATCGGCCTCAAAAAAGCTCAGATGGCACACCGGTGTCTCGGAAAGATCGTCAAGACTTCGCCAGCCGTTCAGGGTGTACACGCTCCAGCCGGCGCGCGTGGCCGGATCCCGGCGCCAATACAGCGGCGCTTTCCAGCCCTCGTTCTCGGTCGTGTTCCAGCCTTCGGAAAGCCAAAGCTCGGGCCGGCTGTAGCCGTCGTCTTCCATGAACGCCAGGTATTCGGCGCAGGTGGACGGGCGCGATGCCAGGCGAAAGGGGGCGATGTACACCGGGTGCCGCGGTGTCTCGTTATCGAAAGCGAACGCTTCGATGTCCAACGCGCCGGGCGTTGTCCCAATCTCGGCGATTCCCATCCGATCCGGCTGACCGGGCGCATAGGACAGCCACTCCACGGGAGGCGCGATGGCCAGCCCGGCCGCCTCCTTTGCCCGCTGGGCCGCGGGCAGGTAGGCGGGCTGCAACGGGTTGGTGAAAAACGCATGCTTCATATCGGTGGCCGCAAGTTCCAGGTGCTGCTGCTCGTGTTCCAGCCCCAGGGCGATCCGGCGCAGCGCCTCATCCCCGGGTGCGTCGGCGAGCAGGCGCTCGATTGCCGCATCCACATGCGCACGGTACGCGAGAATATCGTGGAGGGGAGGACGCGAAAAGCTGGCCCGCAGCTTCTTTTCCGGCATCTCGCCAAGCGCCTTGTAGTAGCTGTTGAACAACCACCGAAAATCCGGGTGGAAGTCCCGGTAGCCGGCGAGGAAGTCGCTCAGTACGAACGTTTCAAAGAACCAGGACGTGTGCGCGATGTGCCACTTCACCGGCGACGCTTCCGCGCAGGACTGCACCATCATGTCTTCCGGGGTGAGTGGTGCGAGAAAGTGCATCGTCGCGCCGCGCACCGTGCGAAAACGATCGAGCAGTGAAGCGGCGATTTGCGTTGTGGGCTGTGTGACCATCGGGAGCGCCTCCGAAGCCTTCGTTATACCCCCATACGGCCAATCCCGCCAGACCGCCAACGGGGGCGGCAGGGCGGCAACAAATCACACGGTGCACCGCGTCTTCTTTCCGGCGCGCGCGTCTCACCCAGTAATCCCCGTCCGACGTTTGCATGGGTGCATACGGCGGGCGATCGAAGCGATCTAACGAGTTCTGGGATCGGATCCGACGAGTTCTGGGATCTGATCCAACGAGTTCTCGGAGTTTAAGGAGTTTTATGGGACCGTCGGCGTGGCGAAAAATCTCCTCCGGAGCAGCGCGGCTTTGCTGCGCCTTGGCAACCGTTTGCGCGCTGGCCCTGGGCGGGACCGTAGTCGCGCAAGCGCCAAACGCCGGTGGGGAAACTGGGGGCGCACCTGCCGGCCAGCATCGCGGCGGCGGCTACCCCGGCATGGGCCGCGCCGGGGGCGAGGTCACCGCCATCTCCGGCAACACGCTCACCGTGAAGGGTGAAAACGGCCGCCCCGTGCAGATTGTCCTCACCGAGAACACGCGCGTGATGAAGAACAGCGGTCCGGTGCGGGTGAGCGATCTCCATGTGGGCGACGGCCTGATGGCTTTTGGCAATCTCGACCCGGAAACCGGCACCCTCCATGCTGCCATGGTGGTGGCCACCGACGCCGCCGAGCTAAAAGCGATGCGCGACAACCTGGGCAAAACCTACATCACCGGACGCGTGACGGCCATTCATCTGGACGACGCCCGCATGACGGTGGAACGCCCCGATCACGTCGCCCAAACCATCGGCTTCGACGAATCCACCAGCTTTAAACGGGCGTTACGCGGCGATCGAGGAGGCAACGGCGCGGAAGGCAACGGCGCGGAAGGCCGCACCGGCATGGGCGGCGGGGGCGGCGGG
>CAXTBI010000112.1:0-5098 GCA_964242195.1 uncultured Acidobacteriaceae bacterium | reverse complement strand
GGGTGTCGCGGGCGACCGGGAGGCGCTGCGGTTCGCCGCCCGCCGCCGAGACCAGCGCAGCCAGCGCGTAGCTGTTGGAGTTGCGGATCTGCGAGGCCCCGGGCGTTTCGGTGAGTTCCACGAGCTCGTCGCCGGTGGCGAGGATGGCTACGCGGGGCCGACGATGTACGTCGAGTTCGGCGTAGCCGCAGCTCGCCGCAAGCGCAACTTCGGGCGCACCGACGACCCGCCCGGCGGGGATCAGCTCGGCCCCGGCGGGCGCTTCGGCGCCGCGAGCAACGATGTTTTCGCCGGGTTGCAGGGTGCGGCCGGACAAGGGCCGTATGTGGCCCGTCCGGGAGGGTTCGGTGTGTTCCATCATGAGCACGGCGTCGGCCCCGGAGGGGGTGGGGGCACCGGTCATGATTTCGAGCGCATCGCCGGTCCCCAGGGGCGCTCCCCTCCATTGTTCGCCGGCCCGCACCAGGCCGATGACGTGCAGGGGGGCACCGGTGGCGAGGTCGGCGGAGCGCACGGCAAAGCCGTCGCGGGTGGAGCGAGCGAAGGGCGGCTGGTCGCGTTCCGCGCGGACCGGTTCGGCCAGGGTGCGTCCCGCGGCGGCCAGCAGGGGCACGCGTGGGGACCGGGCCTGCCCGTCGAGCAACGGTCCCAGCGAGGCAGCCGCCGCCAGAACCTCGGCGAGCGCTTCGGAGTAGGGGAGAACGCGCTCTGCCACGGGGCTCCTGCGAATTGCGTTGGGAGAGCGGTGCTCGGCGAGGACGCCCGGCAAACCGGCGGCCATGGCAGCCGGGGATGGACGCCATGGCCTTTGTGGAAGCCGGATCAGATTTCCAAAGGGTGCAGGCGGCGAGAACAGCTCACCGCCAACTCATTTGGGCAGGAGGACCGAATGAATTACGCCTCAATGGCCCTTTTTACCAGCCGTGTAGTGGGTCTGTACCTTTTCTCCCATCGCGGTGAGGGTTTCCTTCACGCCGGGGGCCTGGGGGCCATCGGGTGCGAGTTCGAGGTACTTCTGGTAGGCATCCACGCAGCCCGGGGGCGCCACGATTTTACCGGCCTTGTCCACGGTGGCTTTCTGCAGCAGTTCCTGCGCCTTGATGTAGTAGGGTGCGGCGCGGTTGGGGTCGGCGGCAATGGCTTTATCGGCTTCCGACAGCGCCGAGGCGTCTTGGTGTGCATTGAAGAGCACCGCGGCGGCGTTGGCGTAGAACATGCCTGCGTTTTGCGGCTGGATGGTGGCAGCCTTGTCGAACGACGTTACGGCATCGCTGGCCTGTCCGCTTTTGCCCTGCGCATTGCCCAGCTCGTTGTACACCGTTGCCTGTACCTCGGGGGTGGGCTTGTTGGTGGCCGCCTCCATCAGGGTGCCGGCTTTTTTGTAGGCGTCGATGGCGTCGGCATAGGTCTGCTTCACGGCGTCGTCGGTGTTGGGATTCACCTTGTTGGTGCGGTCCTCGGCGGCGGCGTGGTCGGCCTTGGCCGTCAGCGCGTCACCGTACAGCACCCACAGAAGAGGTTCATCGGGCTTCAGGACCGTGGTGCCCTTGGCGTCGGCCACATCCTTGTCGTAATTGGGCGAAGGAGACTTCAGATCGGTACGGATGCCCGTCATCGTGACGTTCAGGTTGGCAATCTGCTTGTTGGCGTCGTTCGCGGAGGCATTTTTGGCCCTGTACTCTTCGATAACCTTGCGACGGTCCGGGGGCAGCTGCTTCAGGTAGGCTTCACGGGACAGATCGAAGTTTTCCGTCTTGTTCTCGTTGACCTTGAATACCTGGTCGGCCTCAAAATCCACGCTGGTGGTGCCACGGAACAGGACCACAAGGTAGGTGCCCGGCGCGATGCCGGTGCCCTTGTAGTTGCCGTCGGGTCCGGTCTTGAAAGTGTAGAGATACTTACGCTTGTCCGCCGGGCCGGTTGTGTCCTGGGTCAGGCGGATCTCGCCATCCTTGATGGGGGTGCCGACTTCGTCGTTGGCGTGCCCCTGGATGGTGGCGGTTTGCTGCGCGAAGGCGCCGGGCAGGCACGAAAGGCTGAATGCCGCGGTGGCGGCCAGGGGAAAGAAAATTCTTCTCATCATCATGGTTGAATCTCCGAACAGCATACGGGACAAAAGGAGGTAAAGGGAGGGGTTGTTTGCAACTCGGTTACAGGATCAGAGATGTTCGCCTGCCGTGGCCGATTGCCGCGAGAGCCCGGCATAGGGGATGCGATCGACGGTGCCGGCTTCGGCAAAGGCGCGCAGCCGGAGGATGCAGCTTTCGCACACGCCGCAAGCCTCGGTCTCCCCCGCATAGCACGACCAACTTACATGCAAAGGTGCGCCCAGTTCAACTCCCAGCTGTACGATTTCCCACTTGCGCAAGCGAATCAGCGGCGTTTCCACAACAATTGTGCGGTCGCGGGTCCCTTGCTGGATGAGCGCGTTGAAGGCGTCGTAGAAGGCCGGACGGCAATCCGGGTAGCCGGAACTGTCCTGCTCGACCGCACCGAGGATGACCCGGGTGGCACCCAGAACCTCCGCCCAGCTGACGGCAGCGGAAAGCAGATGCGCGTTACGAAAGGGAACGTAGGTGACCGGGATGTCGGCCCCGGTACGCTGGCTGGCGTCTTCGAGACCGGTCTCACCCGTGGACGTCCCGGCGGGGGTAACCGGAACGGCGATGGTCGGATCGGTAAGGGCGGAGCCGCCGATCTGTCGAAACAGATCCGTTTGTAGCTCAAGCAGACCGTGCAGACCGAGGTGCTCGGCAACGTGCCGGGCCGATTGCAGCTCGTGCCGCTCTGTGCGCTGGCCGTAGCTGAGATGGAGGCCGAAGGTGTCGTACTTGCGGGCCGCCAGGGCGGCGCAAACCGTCGAATCCATGCCGCCCGACAAGCAGACCACGGCGCGTTCGCGGCTCATCAGCGCTCCCGGCCTCCGTTGCGGAGATCGTCGTCGGCCTGTTCGGCGGCGGACACCTCTTCGAAGCTGACGGGCTGGGCCTCAAACTCGGCGAGAATTTCGCGGGACCGCGCTTCGTCCTCCGGCCGCACCATCAACCGTGCCCCAAAGGCGATCGGAAGCAGGTTATTGGCGTTTTCGCCCTGAAGGAATACGTCGATGCCGGCCGATTCGAGCGCGGTGCGGGCAACGTGGGCGGTCGCCGGGTCGGGAAAGCTGGCCACCGGCACGAGCTCTTCGTCGTTGTACAGCACCGGTTCCGTTCCCATCACGTCATCGTTGTTGTGGAGCGTCTTGCTCATCGTGCACTTCCTTTCGACCCTGCGTTGGATGCATGTCCGAACCCTTCAGCCCGGGGCCGCCGGTGTTACTTCAGCTCGATCGATTGCAGATGGAACGTAATGGTTCCCCAGAAAAGGCGTGCCTGCATCTGCACGGGGATGTGGCGTGGGTCATCCGTGTACCAGATCCAGATGTGGCCACGGTTTTTCACAATGCCTTCATCGGCGGTGACCTGCACCTTCACGGTCTGAAAGGTGCCGGCGGGCGTTTTGATTTCCTCGCGGCCTTCCACTTTCATGCCCACGGTCACGGTCCGCATGGAATCGGCAAGAGGAAATTCCAGGGTTTGACCGACAACCAGGGGCTGCGACTGCGTGTAGAAAATGGCCGCCAGGGAATCGGTGACGCAGGCTGGAATATTGGCCTGCTTGCGCGTGGCGGTGCCTTTCACAAGATTGCGGGCGTACTCGTCCTGATGGCCGTGGGCGTAATCGAAGCTCAGTTCGGAGGCGACCCTGCGACGGCCTTCCCCAATTTGCTTGCTGAACCCGGTGGAACAGCCGGTCTTGGTGTTGAGGCCGGACTGGAAGCGGTCCACGACGGGAAACAGCATGTTTACCGCACCGATGGTGTCGGCGGTGGCGGAAATTTTCTCATCGGGACCGCTGGCATCCAGGTGAAAAACGGCGGTGCCTGCTTGAAAGACACGCCAATCGACGGAAAAAATCAGGGTTTCATGCTGGGGAAACAGAAATCCGCCCGCCGGGGGCTGCAACACCGGGATGGGTTTTTGGACAGTTGGCCTGGGTGCGAAGATCTGGGCGGGGAGCCGGACCGCCGCCAGACAAAAAGGGGACGCGCCCAGAATGAACGTCCGGCAAATCGCCGCGAGGGAGCTGTACTTCAACGTCGATCGTCCCCCGGCCTGGAAAGTGATGGATCCTACGCCTAGCGTGCGGAACTCGCTCGTTGCATCCACGGCAAACGCAGGAGCAGAGCGGCATAAAGAGCGCCCGTGCCCATAAGAGCATTGTACTCGCGGTGATGACCGTAGCGCTCCGGCGAGAAGCGCCTCAGCCCCGGCGAAGCGACGCCGGCGCGGAGGTTCCCCTCGAGGAATAGACGTGCGGGCGTCAGGCGCGGTAGCAGGCGGGGAACGGCAGCGGCGTAGGCGTCAAATTCGGGGAAAACGCCCCGAAGGAACGCCTCCTCCGAAAGGATGGTAGGCCAGTAAATGGCAAGGAACAGGCCCACCAGTAAAATGCCCAGCCAGACACGCCGGGCAGCGACGGCAAAACCGAAGGCGATCAGCACCGAACCGAGGTAGAGCGGGTTGCGCGTGTAGGCGTAGGGCCCGGTGCGGGTCAGTTCGGCATTTTTTTTCACGTAGCCGGCGGCATAGGCGCGCAGACCCAGGCCGGGCAGGGTAAGGGCCAGGCTGCGGGGCAATGAGCGGGCGGAAGGCCGGGCGAAGATGAGAAAAACCGCCGCTGTGGCAAAGCCGAGCGGAACGCGCAACCGGCGTGCAACCGTTCCCCACGGACGCGTGCTTCGGGTAGGGGTCATCGATCCATTCTGGCAGAAGGTGTGGAGCGGCTAAATTTCGGAGACGGGGCGACTGCTTCCCGGGGCCTGGGTACCTGCTTCAGAAAGGACGTCGAGCGCTGCGCGCAGGGCGGTTCCCACGTCGATTTGCGCGAGTCCGGCCTCGGTTTCGGCGGTCCGTTTGTAGGTGGTTACGGAGGTGGGGTGGCGCAGAACGCGCATGGGCCCGGCGCCCCAGGGGCCGTTGCGCTCCGGGTCGGTGGGGCCGAAGAGGCCGACGAGCGGTGTTCCGAGCGTCGCAGCGAGGTGTACCGGGCCGGAGTC
>CAXTBI010000111.1:0-5188 GCA_964242195.1 uncultured Acidobacteriaceae bacterium | reverse complement strand
ACCAAAGCCGAACCCGCCTCGACCGATCCGGGCGCGCCGCCGCGCACCGCGCAGGCGGACCCCGTAGCCGCGACTTCCGCCACGCTCCCCGTGGCCGGATCGACGGCGGAAACCACGGGGCAATCCCCAACCGAGCCGACTTCTACCCCTCTCGCCCCGGCTACGCAGACAGCGCCCGCAGGCTCCCCGGCCGGACAAATAAATTCAGCCGCACCGGCAGACTCGGAACCGGAGATCGCCATCGACGATTTCCTCAAGGTCGAACTGCGCGTCGCGCAGATTCTTGTCGCCGAGCGCATCCCGAAAGCCGACAAACTGCTCCGGCTTGAAGTCGATTTGGGCCCCAACTTCAACCCGCAAAAGCGACAAATCCTCTCCGGCATCGCCCAGTGGTACACGCCGGAAGAGCTCGTCGGCCGCCGCATCGCCGTGGTGGCCAACCTCGCTCCCCGCAAGATGCGCGGCCTGGAGTCGCACGGCATGCTGCTGGCCGCGAGCGCCGGCCCGGACGACAAACCGGTGCTCGCGAGTTTCGGGGAGGACGTTGCTCTCGGCTCCAGGGTGCGTTAGAGGCCGAAAACGCAGATCCCCTACGGGGATGACAGCAAGAAAAGAATGCGTTCCCGGGTGCGTTTGGGGCCGGAAAGCAGATCCCCTTCGGGGATGACAGCAAGAAAAGCAAGGGCTCCCTGGTGCGTAACAGGGGCGGGCCCGAGACGCGATACCCTGAACCGGTGCTGATCGATTCCCACTGCCATCTCGACGACTACGAAAACCTTCCGGCGATCCTCGCCGGGGCGCGCGAGGCCGGGGTGGGCACCCTGCTCGCCATCGGCATCGGCGACGGCCCCGACACGATGCACCGTGCGCTCGACATTGCCCGCGAACACGCCACCGGCACCGGGCAGGCGCCCCGGATTTACGCCACTGCCGGCATCCATCCGCAGGAAGCGCACCGCGCCACCCCCGACGCGCTTGCCAAACTCGCGGACCTGGCCGCCGATCCGCGCTGCCTTGCGATCGGCGAGATCGGCCTGGACTACTACCATCTCGACAACCCCGACCCCGCCGTGCAGCACGCCGCCTTTGTTGCGCAGATGGCGGTTGCCGCCGCGGCCGGCAAGCCGATCACGATCCATTGCCGTACGTCGGAACTGGCCGGCAAAGCCGTGAAAGCCCGCTTCGAGGGACGCGACGCCTGGGCCGATCTGCTCGCGCTCATCGCCGAACATTGGACCCCAACCGGGCGTGAGCCGGGCCGGGCCGGGCCGGAAAGCACCGGCGTTGCGCCGGGAAAGGCCGGGGCCGCGCCGGGAAGGACCGGGGTCATGCATTGCTTCTCCGGAGACGCTGCGCAGGCCGAAGCCTCGCTCGCGGCGGGCTTCTACTTATCGTTTGCCGGGAACCTTACCTACCCCAAAAGCACGGCGATCCAGGAGGTGGCAAAGACCGCCCCCGCCGATCGCATCCTGGTCGAAACCGACGCGCCGTTTCTCACGCCCATCCCCCTGCGCGGGCAGCCGAACCAGCCCGCATTCCTCACCCATACAGCGGCATTCCTCGCGGACTTGCGGGGGACGACAGCGGCGGCCCTTGCCGAGTGCACCACCCGAAACTTCTACACGCTCTTTCCGGCGGCGGCGTCCCATGCCGCGCTTCCGGCATCCAACACCCACTGAACTCAAAGCACTGAACCGAGCGCCAAAGGAAGCAAGAAGACATGCCCGCAGATCAAAGTTTCGACGTCGTCAGCAAGGTAGACATCCAGGAGGTCAAGAACGCCATCGATCAGGCCTCCAAGGAGGTCAACGCGCGCTTCGACCTGAAAAGTTCCAAGTCGACCATCGCCCTCGAAGGCGAGGACACCCTGCAACTCGCCAGCCAGGATGAGTACACCCTCAAGGCAGTGATTGAGATCCTGTCACAGAAACTGGTCAAGCGTGGTGTTTCGCTCAAGAATCTGGAATACGAAAAGATTGAGCCGGCCTCAAACTCTTCGGTTCGCCAGAAGATCAAGCTGAAGCAGGGTGTGAACTCGGACGTCGCCAAGAAGGTGGTGGCCATGGTGAAGGACTCGAAGAAGAAGGCGCAGGCTTCGATCCAGGGCGACACCGTACGGATCACAAGCAAGGATCGCGACACGCTGCAGGAGTTGATGGCCGCCCTGCGCGGCAAGGATTTCGGACTGGAACTCCAGTTCACGAACTTCCGGTCCAACTAGCGTGAGTTGCACCAAGGGCGAAACGAAGATGCAGGATAAGCAAGGCTTCCTCGGGGGGCCACCTGCTACTCTTAAAGGAGCGTGAGTGCACTATCCATCGCGACGGCAACCGAGGTCTTCGATCTTTTCCGCGAAGATTTGACGGCGGTTGAGGCTGAATTCAGCCGGCAATCCGATTCGGCAATCGCCGTCGTCTCCGACATCGCTGCGTACCTCATCGCCGGCGGGGGGAAACGCATCCGCCCGCTGTTGCTTCTGATGGCCGCCAAGGCATGCGGCAGTCGCGGCAACGCCCGCATCCGGCTGGGTGCCGTGGTGGAAATGCTGCACACGGCCACCCTGGTTCATGACGACATTATCGATGAGGCCAACACGCGACGCGGTCGGCCTTCGTCCAACACCACGTGGGGCAACGCCAAGTGTGTGCTCGCGGGCGATTGGCTCTACATGCAAGCCTTTCAGAGCGCCCTGGAAGAACGAAGTTTTCGTGTACTGGACCTGCTGATCTCGCTCACCCAGCAGATGGTGGAAGGCGAACTGCTGCAAATGCAGAAACTCGGCCACCTGATCAACGAAGAAGAGTATTTCGATCTGATCTTTCGCAAAACCGCCTGCCTGTTTCAGGTCTCCATGCAACTGGGAGCCGTGGTGGCCAACGACTCGGCCCGGTCCAATGATTCGACCCGCTCCAATGATTCGGCCCGCTCCAATGATTCGACCCGCTCCAATGGGTCGGCAACGGCTTCGGTTCCCTTTGAAGATTCGCTTGGAGAATACGGTCGCAATCTTGGCCTTGCGTTCCAGATCGTCGACGATGTTCTCGACCTGACCGCATCGGACGGTGTGCTCGGCAAGCCGACGGCCTCGGATCTTCGCGAGGGCAAAGCCACCCTCGCCATCATTCACGCCCTGGAGCGCGGCACCGGCGCCGATCGCGAGGCCATCCACACGGTGCTTGCCGACCGCAGTTTTGTGCATGTTCCGCATGGGCAGATCCTCGAAATTCTGCGTCGCCACGAATCGATCGACTATGCCATGGACACGGCCTGCGCCTATGCCGAAGTGGCCCGCCAGTCCATCGCCGAGCTGCCCGATTCCGAGTACAAGCGTGCGCTGCTGTGGGTTCCGGGTTTTGTAACCAGCCGCGACCGTTAGTTACATTACCGTCATAAATTCCGTAGTCTGGAAACCCACGAAGGAACGGGTTCAGTCCAACGCATGAAACCTGGGTGGCCCATGCCCACAAGGGGATGTCCTTTCTCGGTGGAGTTGTCGAAAATGATCATAAGAAAAGCCACCACGTTGAAGCCCGCCGCCTTGGCACGTGGGACCATCCTCAGGTATGTCGATCCGGAGGGTGTAGTTTCAACGATAAAACTCTGGCCGGCTTTAATCCATGCTTCGGCTTGAGACAGTACCTGCTTGCCTGATTCGATATCAGAACTGACACTCGCCGACGTTTCCTGAAGCGACTTTGCTATCGCGTCTGTCAAGTATGGCGATGTGCTGGAATTAGGTTCTAGCAAAACTGGTCAGAGACGTCTTGCCACAACCATTCGATCCGGCAACAATGGTGAACACAGGGCGACTCAAGCAGCTTTACTCTTGTCCTTTATCTGCCCTTGTTCTTCTTCCAAAATCCATTGCAGCTTGCGAATCTCCCATTTCACGCCCTCTTGGCAGTCGCGTTCGATGCTTTTCGCCAACTTCAGGACATCAAGATTTTCCAAGTCGAAGCCGTTGCCCATAGTGCAATCCTATTCTTCCCCTTCATCTGAATCAACGTAGCCGCGAGTGGGGCGGTCGAGGTTTTCGTCTCCATGCTCTTCCCCCAGCTCCAAATCCTCAACGCGCACTGGCCCTATTTCCCGCGGATTCAGCAGCACCTGAACACGGCTTTCCGCGCTTGCCAGCTGCCCTTTGCAGGCTTCTGAAAGCTGCATACCCCGCTCAAACAGGCCGACGCTGTCCTCCAGCGTCAGGTCTCCGCGCTCCAGTTGTTCCACAACTTTTTCAAGCTCCGCAAGTTGTTCCTCAAAGCTGGGCATCGTCTCTCCTTTCCCCAGGCAAACCCAGAACCTCGGCCGCGGCCGCGTATTTGCCGAACGGCGCGCTCACCTGCACGCCCTGCACTCGATCCCGTACCCCGGCCAGCATCTCCTGGGCGATCTTCAAGCCCTCGGCCAAGGCCGCCGCCTTGTCGGTATGTGCGCCCATGCGCTCCATGATTTCCGACGGCATGGATACTTTCAATTCATTGCGCATAAATTCCGCATTGCGCAGGCTGGTCAGCGGCCAGATCCCGGCGATGATCGGGATGCGGAATGCTTCCACGCGCTTCAAAAACTCTTCCAGCAAGCGCATATCGAACACCGGCTGCGTGATGGCGAACTCGGCTCCCGCCTCCACTTTGAAGGCAAATCGGCGCACCTCATGGTCCAGGTCCGGCACCCCCGGATTGGCCGCCACGGAGATCGTAAACCCCGGTGAACCCGACGCTTCCTTGGCCCCGCCGAGCGGATTGCCCCCGATATCCAGCCCGTGATTCAGCGCCTGCAATACCCGCGTCAGCCCGATGGCGTCCACGTCGAACACCGCCGTCGCATCCGGGTAATTGCCCATCTTGGGCGGATCGCCGGTGAGGCAAAGAATGTTTTTGAGCCCCAGGGCCGCTGCCCCGAGTAAATCGCCCTGGATGCCCAGCAGGTTGCGGTCGCGACAGGTGTAGTGCAACACCGTTTCGATGCCAATTTCCCGCTGAATCAGTGTGCACAGCGCCAACGCGCCCATGCGCGCCGTGGCTCGCGGCGAGTCCGGCACGTTGATCGCATCGACACCGCGCCGCGCCAACAGCGCCGCACCGGCCAGTTCGCGCGCCGCGTCGAAGCCCCGCGGCGGCACGATTTCCACCAGGCGCACAAATTCGCCGCGCGCGATCCGCCCCCCAACCCGCGAGCGCTCCCCCAG
>CAXTBI010000110.1:0-5255 GCA_964242195.1 uncultured Acidobacteriaceae bacterium | reverse complement strand
GAAACGAAGTTGACGGCCGAGGAGATGGCGGCACACCGTCTGGTGCGGGCGGTTGCGACCCATCACCGGGCAAGCGCGGAGGTGTACGCCGCCGCGCTGAAGGCGTTTGGGCACAAGGGGCTCGTGGACATGCTGCACCTGGTAGGAATTTATATGGCCGTTTCGACGATGTTGAATGCGTTTGCAGTGCCTGTGCCGGAATAGGTGTTTGGGTTGGGTTGGGCGTTTGCTGGCGCAAACGTATCCCACTTTAGCGACGGTGAAGCTGTCGTGAAGATGGGGCACCCGGGTTGGTGGGCGGACTAGACCCAGCGGATGCGGACGGCTTTTTTGCCGAGGCGAAGGATGAGCGTGTCTCCCAACTCAGCAGCTTCGATGGGAACGGTCGCGGTTTTCTGACCGTTGATACTGACGGCGTTTTCCTTGAGTTTGCGTTGGGCTTCGCCTTTCGAGCTGGCCAAACCGGCCATGACCAACAGGGTAGGCAGGTGCAAAGGCTGTTGGTCGGTCGGCTGGGTTGTCTGTCCGTCGCCCGTAAAGTTCAGTGTGGCCGCCTGTCTCCTCAGCTCAATCTCCGGCAGGTCTTCGGCCACGCCTTTTTGTTGGAACTGAGTGGCCCAGGATTCTGCGGCGTGGTCGGCTTCCGTGGGCGTGTGGAAGCCGGCGGTGATGATGTGGGCGAGGTCTTTTTTGGCTTGCATGGGGTGCAGTTCCCCGCTCGCGACCCGGGCCTGCATGGCGTCGATTTCGCGTTGCGGGAGATCGGTTAGCAGAACCCAGTAGCGCCACATGAGATCGTCGTTGATGCTCATGAGTTTGCCGTACATGTCGGGCGCGGGGTCCTGGATACCAATCGCGTTGCCCAGCGATTTCGACATTTTTTGCACACCGTCGAGGCCTTCGAGGATGGGCGTCATCAGGACGATTTGGGGTTTCTGGCCGAAGTGCTTTTGCAGATCGCGGCCGCGCATGAGGTTGAACTTCTGGTCCGTGCCGCCGAGCTCGACATCGCACTCGAGCGCGACGGAGTCATAGCCCTGGGCGATGGGGTAGATCAATTCATGTAGCGCGATGGGCTGCTCGGCATTGAAGCGCTTGTGGAAGTCTTCGCGTTCGAGCATCTGCGACACCGTGAACTGGGCAAGGAGCTTTACCATGTCGTAATAGCCGAGTTTGTCGAGCCACTCGGAGTTGAAGCGGACTTCGGTCTTGGTGCGGTCGAGTATTTTGAAAACCTGTTCGCCATAGGTTTCGGCGTTGGCAAGGATTTCCTCGGGGCTGAGGGGTTTGCGGGTGATGTTTTTGCCGGTGGGATCGCCGATGAGCGCGGTGGAATCGCCGATAAGGAAGATGACCTGGTGGCCGAGATCCTGAAAGTGCTTCAGCTTGCGCATGAGCACGGTGTGGCCGAGGTGGAGATCGGGCGCTGTGGGGTCGAAACCGGCCTTGACCCGCAGCGGAACGCCGGTACGACGGGATTCTCCGAGGCGTGCGCGGAGAGCGTCGGGGGCGTCGCTGGAGACGGCCGGAATGAGTTCGGCGGTGCCCTTGGCGATGAGATCGAGCTGTTCGGCTACGGGGGGGAAAGTCGGGGGAACGCCGGCGGGGATGTGGGTTTGGAGGCTCATGAGTGGCTTTCTTGAGTATAGAAGAGCGCGTGTAGAAAGCCGGCTGTTGAAGGGTCTGGAACGGGGAGGGGCGGATGCCGGATCGCAAGCCGAAGCGTGAGGAGGAGGCTGGAGAGCGCGCGAGCAAGACGTGCGCGGCATGCGGCCGGCGCATGGAGTGGCGGAAAAGCTGGGCGCGGAACTGGGATGAGGTGAAGTTTTGCTCGGACGGTTGCCGGGCGCAGCGAGGCGGGGGAACGGATGCGGCTACAGGTGTGGCGTTGGAGGAGGCGATTCTGCGGTTGCTGCGGGCACGTGGCGCCGGCAAGACGATTTGCCCGAGCGAAGCAGCGCGGGCGGTGGCCGGGGGAACGGACCGGGCTGCCTGGGAGGCGTTGATGGAGCCGGCGCGGGCAGCGGCGCGGCGGTTGGTGGCGGCGGGGAAGATCGCCATCACGCAGGGCGGTCAGATGGTGGATCCTTCGACGGCGAAAGGGGCGATTCGTTTGCGCCTGCGCTGAAGCGGAGTGGCGAATGTTGTTGAATCGACGAACGTTTTGTTGGAAATCGACGAACTTTTTGTTGGGATCGACGAACGCAGGAGTGCGGGGATGCTTCTAAGCGGGGATGGCGACGGCGAAGAAAACTCCAGGCAAGAAATCAGCGGCTACATCAGCGACGAAGTCGGCGGCGAAGAAGACGAGTGTGAAAACAGCGGAGAAGAAGAAGACCGCGGAGAAGAAGACAGCGGCGAAGAAGTCGGCGGCGAAAAAGTCTGCGGCGAAGGCAAAGAAGGGATCGTTGATACGCGAGAAGCGATCCACCGGGGATGGGCCGGCTTGCTGGCCCGGGTTTGAGCGGGTTCCGGGCAAAGAGGCGGGGACGAAAGGGAGTTGCAAGCCGAAGCCGAACCAGACGAAAGGGGAAAAGAAGGAGGACGCACGTGAGGCTGCCGGGTCGAAGCTGCGCAAGGCGGGTGGGAACAAGGCGAAGGCGAATACTAGCCGGTAGGCTGGGCTGCGCCGGCGCCGGGCGAAAGGCAGGGGTCGCTCCGCTTCGGTCGAGACCACAGGTTTGTGTCGCCGGATGAGCGCTTTGCCCGGGATGCGGGATGGCCTGGGTTATGGCTCGGTGTCGGTGATTTCGGGGTTGGTGAGGACTGTGGCGGGATGCCGGAGGGTGGAGAGGGGCTGACGTGACGGTGGGTAGGGGGCGGGTTGGGAGCTTGCCTGGACCACCTCGGTGAGCACATGGCGGCCCCCGGCGTAGCGGCGGTAGACGCTGATGTGGAAGCAGGCTTGTTGAAACTCTTCCTCGACGTCGATTTTGCCGGATTGGATGAGCGGAAGCAGATAGCTGCGCATCCAGGCAAGTTGGGCGGCGGTCATGCCGCGTTTGCCGAAGTCGATGGCCTGGCCGGTGAGGTGGGGCGAGGCGAAATCGCCGGAAAGTCCGGCGGCGTTGCCATTGACGCGCAGCAGACGCGCTTGAAAGTTCACGGTACGAACGGCGGAGGTGACCCAAAGCGGGCCGTGGAAGCGGGCGTAGAAGTCGCGGGCGATGTCCTGGGCAAACAGAGCGGTCCAGGGCCGGGCACAACGGCGGTTGGAGGGCAGATCGTCGTTGACGCGGAGGCTGCTGCTGACGGGGAGATCGATGAGGTGGCGGGTGGAGCGCAGGCGGTCGAGTTGGGCGTCATCCGAGATGCGTTCGAGACCGTCCAGATTCGCCATGGTGTTTTGGTGGACCAGAACATCGCGGGAGCCGCGCAGGGGAGCGGGCATGACCAGGTGGCCGTCACGGTCGTAGATCAACGGGGTGTCCGGAGAAAGGGTGGACGAGAGATTGGGAGAAAGAAAGGTTGGGGTCATGGCGCCGGCGGTGACCGCGTCACGTTCAGCAAGGGTGGAGGGCAGGCTGGCGGCGAGGACCGCGGGGGTGGAGGAACGGGTCTCCTCAGAGAGCGCGGTGGCGGGCACGGGATGGTTGCGGCGGCGAGTGAGACCGGGATGCTCGGAAGGGAGGGCGGGCGCAAGGGCGAGTTCGCTCCCAAAGCCATCGATGACGCGGGTAACGGCGGGGGCGGGAGATGGGGCAGCGGCCAGCACACCGGAAGCGGCGGCGGGGCGTTCGATGGGAGCGGCATTCGCGAGCGGAGCGGGATTTGCGAGCGTGGCCGGGTGAGAGGCGGAGGCCACGGTGGCCGGCCACGGGTCGGGGTGCAGACGGGGGTGCAGGCGAGCCTCTGTGTCGCCGTGTGCGGAACGATGGGGAATCTGGGCGGCGACCGTGTCCTGGGCGGCGGCATCGGGGGAAGCCAATGGGAGGCGGCGACCGCGGGGCACCGGCGTTGCCCTGGAGGACGTAGCTGACGGAAACGATCGCGAGGACGGCCGGTCTGGCCCAAAGCGGTGGGTTTTTGTTTCGGCCAGTTCCCCCACCCCGTGCAGCTTTCCGTGGCCGGCGCGAAGCATGGGAACGGGTGCTTCGTACACGGCGTCCCAGGTGTGTTTGCGACCGTGTTTCGGCGCCGTGTGGGCCCCTGCGGAGCCGGCCGCTTTGGGTTTGGTGTGGGGCCTGTCGTTGGATCCGTTGGGGGACCCGGCGCGCGATTTCGCGGCGGACTTCCCTTTTGCCGCCCCCCTGGTCGCACCGTGCGGCGTGGCGAAGCTGCGCTCCGTATAGTGCAGCGGGGTCAGGGCGGGCGTGACGTGATGGGTGCGCGAACGCGTGGCGGACGCGGCGGACGCGGAGGCGAAGGGGCCGGAAGCTGCCAGCAGACCGAGCAGACCGAGCAGAAGAGCGCACGGGAGGGCGGCGGGCGCGGAGAGGCTGAAGGGCGCAAGCCCCGAAGCGAGAGGTCGCCAGAGCCGGAGACAAGTCATGATGTTTTTTGGAGGTCTAAGGAGACCACCGGAGCCCCTTCAGGGTAAAAGACCCAGGGCGGGGACGGAAGTAGCGGTGCGGGTTCCCGGGGATATTGCGCTGCTATCTTTTGTTGGTTTTTGCGACTTTTTGTGCCGCAACGGGAAAAGACAGGGGTCTCTCCGCTTCGGCTTTGCCCCGGGTCGAGAGGACGGCTGCGTGGATGCTTACGAGATGACGGGAGCCAGGTACACCGTCGCTACCGTGGTGCGTCGGGGGGCATGGCGGCGCCGGCACGGATCCACTGTTCGACGGCGGCGATGTCCGCGTCGGAGAGTTTGCCTTTGGGAGGCATGTTCATGGGGTCGTCCTTGGGGCCTTCGTGGCGGATCAGGGTGATCAGCAGGGATTGCTCGGGGTGGCCGGGCACAATCACGGGACCCTTGTGACCGCCGCGCTCCAGACCCGCCCTGGTATCCATGACGAGACCGCCGCGATGGTTCAGACCGCCGTGGCAACGGAAGCAGTTGGCCTGAAAGATGGGTTGGATGTGGGCGGTGTAGAAGGCCGGGGTGTCCGGGGCCGGGGTGTCCGGGCCGTTGCCGTGGACCGTGTGCCGGGCGGGGAGGCAGACGGCGGCGAGCAAAAGGCCAGTCGCGGCACCGAAAGCGGGGCGAAGGAGGGATTGCCGTACGCGGGTCGTGGAGGACATTCGGTTCCGTTCACATTTCACGATAGCGCAACGGCGGGCAAGTTGGGGGGGGGCGGGGGGGGTTTGGGGGG
>CAXTBI010000109.1:3177-5559 GCA_964242195.1 uncultured Acidobacteriaceae bacterium | reverse complement strand
GTGGCCGCTATCGGGGGCCGGGCCCTGCGCGAAACCACCCGCCTCGGCGCCAGCCCCTACAGCATGTGGCGGGATATCGCCCTCACCAACACCGCCCCCATCGCGGCCACGCTCTTCGCCCTCGAGCAGGGACTCGCCCACCTGCGCGAAAACCTCCGCACCCCCGAACTTGGGGCGGAATTTCACACCGCCAACCGCTTCCGGGAACAGGGAATCGACCTTTCCCAGCGACCCATCGCCGACCCCAAGCCCTGAGTCCTTCTCAAAATTTCTTCCCACTGGTTGTCATTCCCGAAGGGAACCTGCGTTTGCAGCACACCAAGGGACCATGGAATCGCAACCGCCGCTGCTGTACTCTGAAGAGGCTCGGTCGCCGGCAACCCGCGGAGGGATGTGTGAGCGGTTGAAACAGGCGGTCTTGAAAACCGCTTAGCCCTAGCGGGCTACGGGGGTTCGAATCCCTCTCCCTCCGCCACTCCGTGCAAGACGAATCTCTTCGATACACGAGAATGCAAGCTGCTTTGCCCTGTTTGCTTGGCCTCGGTCAGTGTTATCAGCTACAAGGCATAGCAAATAGCCGGGGATCTGATGGGTGAGTCCGGCGCGGAATCCCTGCGACTCGGCACCTCGCCGGTGCGCCGCTACACTGGAGAGGCCGATGTGTTTCAGCCGCCCCAGCCGCCTCATCCTTTTCGCGCTTGCCCTGCTGCTCGCTGCCACCCCCGCCTCCGCCCAAAACAGCGCCGGCAACGCTGCGTCCGGCACCGTTCCCGCCACGCTGCTGTCCGATATTCACTTCGACCCCTTCCACAACCCGCGCCTCTTTCCGCAGCTGCGCGCCGCGCCGATTGAGCGTTGGCCTGCGATCCTTGACCGCGGCAATGGCCTGAAAGCCGACGCCCGGCTTGCCCAGCTCGAGCTTGCCTGCCACTCCCCCCGTTTGGATACGGACTGGTCCCTGCTCAAAGACGCGCTCCGGGCCGCGCATGACGCCGAGGCGCACCCCGTGTTCGTCACCCTTGGCGGCGATTTGCTGACGCACCAGTTTTCCTGCCGTTTTGAGAGGCTTGCCCCTGGCTCCACGCCCGCGGACCTGTCCGCCTTTGCCGCGAAAACCCTGGCGTTCGTCGGCATGGAACTGCGCCTCGCCTTTCCGCAGGTGCCGGTTTATATCACGCTTGGCAACAACGATTCCGGATGCGCGGATTACCGCGAAACCGCCGGCAGCGCCTTTATGAACAACGCGGTAGGCACCATGACCCGAGCCGCGGGACAGGCCGGTTCAGCCCGCGCGGCCGCCTTGCTGCTGGCCAATGTCTCGCCCGAAGGCGACTACAGCGTCGCTCTTCCGGCGCCGATCCAGCATGGTCGCCTGCTTGTGCTGCAGGACATTTTCGACGCTGCCTGGTACGGTCCCTGCGGCCCGGGACCCTACACCCGCGTGCAGGAAAAGCAGCAGATGGCCTGGCTGCGCACCCAGCTGGCGGCCGCCCGCACCCATGGGGAAAATGTTTGGGTGATGGGCCACATCCCGCCCGGGGTGGATGTTTACGGCACCTACACCAAGTATGTTCTTCGTCCCAAGGAACTTTGCAGCGTCGGGGAAAACAGGCTGCTGGCCGACGATGCCCTGGCCGACACGCTGATGGACTTCGCCGACGTCGTTCGTCTCGGGCTTTTCGGCCACACGCACATGGATGAGTTGCGCCTGTTGCGCCGCCCGGCCGGCCGGGACGCCGCCGGGGCCGACGTTCCGCCCGGCACCGTTCCGATCAAGATCGTGCCTTCGATCACGTCGTTCTATGGCAATCACCCTGCATTTCTGGTGGCCGCGCTTGACCCGCGTACGCTGTTGTTGAAAGACTGGCGGACGGTTGTCTCCCCGGATGCGGGCGGATCGGCGCCACCCTGGCCCGAAAGCTATCGCTTCAGCGCCGCGTACGGCTTGCCGGATTTCAGCGCCGCCTCCGCCGCTGCCCTCGCCGACGGCTTCACTGCCGACCCCGGCGGCAAAGCCCCACGCTCCGCCTTTTTTCGCGAGCACTTCTACGCCGGCGGCATGGGCCTGTATGCCCTTGGTTTACAGCAGATCTGGCCCGCCTACGCCTGCGCCGTCCGGGAGACCCGCACGGATACCTTCCACCAATGCCTATGCCCGGCCGCCAGTCCACCGCCGCAGAACTAACCCACGGGGCCGCGGCCGGCGAGGCCGGCAACCTGGGCGGTGTCGACCGGTAGCCAAGCGGGTGTCATCTCGACCGGAACGAGACGGTTTTCTTCGTCTCGCGGGGCGGAGAGAGACCCCCGGTATTTCGTGGCCGTGGCACAGAAGCCGAGTCGTCCAGGCAACATACACAGATCTCTCGGCTGCGCTGCGCTCCG
>CAXTBI010000109.1:0-3077 GCA_964242195.1 uncultured Acidobacteriaceae bacterium | reverse complement strand
ACAGATCTCTCGGCTGCGCTGCGCTCCGGTCGAGAGGACACCTTCTATGTCGATACAACCGGTTGTCCCCCGGCCGAGCGAAGCACCTGATTCAGCCCCGAACTTCCGCCTTCCCTTCGTGGTATTCCTGTTCCGTATTGATCGCCCACACCGCCGCCTTGTCGACCCGGCCTGCCGCGATCCCGTCCACGACCGCCATCGCCGTCAGCATGGAATGGTCCTGGTTGTTGTACTTGTGCATGCCGTTGCGTCCGACCAGAAACAGGTTCTCGAACCCGTCCATCCAGACGCGCAACTCCGCAAACCGGTCGTACGTCCCAAAGTACGCCGGGTAGGTTTTCGGCACACGCACGGCATGGGCATCCAGCACATCCGCCCTGCGCAGAATGCCGATTTTTTCCAGCTCGCCCGCCGCAAATTGCTTCAGATCGTCATCGGGCATGGACCACAGCGGGTCCGTGTCGTAGCAGAAATATTCCAGCCCAATCCACACAGTTTCCGGATCGGCCACCATGTACGGGCTCCAGTTGTTGAAAATCTGCAACCGCCCCAGCTGCACATCCGGTTCCTGGATATAGATCCATGTGTCCCGGATGAGATCGCCATTGGGCTCGGTCACCTCGAGTCGCTTGGCCAAAATGCCCACCGTAATGAAGTCTCGATATTGCAGACCGTCGGAAACCTCGCGCACATTCGCCGGCACGGTCGCGCCGCCTCTTTCCAAGGCTTCGGTCAGCTCACGCATGGGCATCGTCGAAAGGAAGAAATCTCCCTCAAACCGCCGCCGTTCTCCATCGCCGAGCACCGCTTCGACGGCCACCACACGTCCGCCCTCGGCTACGACGCAATCCACAGTGGCGCGCAGGCAGATCTCGCCGCCGCGTAGCCGCACCTTGTCGGCGACATGCTCCCAAAGCTGCCCGGGACCGAATTTCGGATACAGAAACCGCTCGATCAGGGAGGTATCTGTACCCTTCTGCGCGACATCGTGAATTTTCTCGGTGCCTCCCCCCCTTCCGCCAGAACGGGGCCGCCGCCGCAGCGTTTTGCGCACAAAGTGCTTCACCGCGGTCGTCAGGCTCAGCCCTTTGATCCTTTGCGCACCCCATTCCGCAGAAATCTGATCGCACGGCACACCCCAGACTTTCTCCGTATAGCTTTTGAAAAAAGTGAGGTAGAGCTGCCGCCCGAAGCGGTTGATCAGGAAATCTTCCAGGCTTTTTTCAGGCCGGATCGGCCGCAGGCGCGCATGGAGGTAGCTGGCCCCGATCCGCAGCATGCGCACCGGCCCCAGGTTGCGAATGGTGCGGCCCGTCAGCTTGATCGGGTAGTCGAAAAAACGCCGCAGGTAGTAGATCCGGCTTTTGCGCGGCCGCACCAGCATCACATGGTCGGCATCCTCCGGCTCCGGGGCCTCGACAACCGTTTCCGTTTGCCCGTGCGCGGCTGGATTTTCGCTTCCCTCGGGATCGGTTTCTTCCGTTTCGGTTGCCTTGGCCACGGCCAAGGGACCCATGCCACGCAGGGGCGGATGCTGCGGCGCGGCCGCCGGTACCGCAACCGCGCGGCGTTTGCCCTGGTAACTGATCTCGGTCGATGCCTCGTTGCGGGCGTCCCGCTCCCCGCCCTCGGGGGAGGGCGGCATCAGTTCGAGCCACCACTGCATCACGCGATCGCTTTTTGAAAAAAACCGGTGCCCGCCGATGTCCATCCGGTTGCCCTTGTAACGGACGGTGCGCGAAATGCCGCCGATCTCCCCGCTCGCTTCGAGAAGGACAGGCTGCACGTCCGTGCGCCGCAGCAACTCCAACGCGGCGGTCAGGCCTGCGGGCCCGGCGCCGATGATGATCGCTTTTCGCTTCCCCAAACTATCTCCGAACTATCGCCGAACTATCGCCGAACTATCCCCGAACTATCCCCAGACGAGTTTCTTTTCACCGTCATCCACCCGTCTGGCGGGAAGCTGGCCCACGGCTGAGCCAGCCAGGCAAACTGAAATCCGGCGACCCGGACAGGGGATGGCGGGCACAGGGTCGCTCCACGGGCGGCCCTGGACGACAGCCCTGCCCTCGCGCTGATCCGCTGCTTCCTCCATGATACCGCCCCGCCCGCCGATGCCGCCCGCTGCGGCGACAAGCGTGGCTCCCGAGCGAGGGAGTCGAAGCCGCGTGAAGGAACCTCCGCTCGGTCCTTTGCCTTCCACCAAACGTCCAACGAGACGATCGCCGTGCATTTCCGTCCAAGGTGCCCATGTTGAGCGTTCCGCAGCCGATTCGCCGTTTTGCCTCTACCCTGCGCCTTGCGGGCGCTCTACCCGGTGCCGTCGTCGGCGTTCTGCTCGCCATACCGCCCGCCCGCGCTCAACCAAGGCAGCTTGCGCAGATCCTCAACCCTCCCGATCTCAGCGCGCAGGCACAGGCCACGATGCAGGCACAGGTCTTCGGGCAGCCAGCGCTTGCCGGCTACGCCGTTACCGGGCGCGTGGTGTGCGCCGACACCCAGCGTGCCGCGCGCTTCGCCAATGTCGTCCTCATCTCCGCGGCCCCAAGCGAGCAGGGTGGAGGTCGCGGCGGTCGCGCTTCCGCCCACACCGACCTCGACGGCAACTTCCTGATTCCCAACGTCACCCCCGGCGAGTACTACGTCACCGCCCAGCTCACCGGCTACATCAACGAAGCCCCGCTTCTGCAGGCCGCCCTCGGCAACAATGGAAGCAGCCCCGCCGCACCCTCCATTCCACCCAACGTGCCCAAAATTCGCGTGGGTGCGGACGGCGCCTCAGCCCTGCTCAGCCTGCAGCGCGGCGGCGTGGTCGCCGGCACCGTGCAATGGGACGACGGCAGCCCGGCAGCGGGCGTCGGTGTCAGCACCATCCCCGCCCCCACGGGTACGCCGGGAACTTCGGCGGCGGCTCCCGGGACCGGCTTCGCCACGGGTTTCGCAGGCGGTGCAGGAGGGGGGGTCGGCGGGGGGTTCGGGGGGGGGAACAGCGGGGGCCAGACCGACCATCGCGGCCGCTTTCGCCCCAGCGGGCCTGCCCCCCGGACCTACCCCTGCCGCGCCACCGTGCAGGCACC
>CAXTBI010000108.1:0-5597 GCA_964242195.1 uncultured Acidobacteriaceae bacterium | reverse complement strand
GTTCGAAATGCCCAAACAACTACCCGCGCCGCTTGACAAGCAAGACAGTCGCTGAACGCAGCGAAGGATCTCTGAGTTCCCTCGCAATTCCTATACATCATTAACAAATTCGCCATAAAACCATAAAAGGTGTCCCCGCACCGACGCAAAGAAGCAACGGGTCCTTAAGCCACAACAGGCCGCGGCAGCAGCGGGCGCACGCGTTCCAGCGCAGCGGCTGCCGTCAGGCCATAGCGCACACGCAGGTCGTCTACTCGCCCATGCTCAATGAACTGATCCGGCCAGCCCACGCGGATCAAAGGCGTACTCAACTCCGCCTCACTCAGCGTTTCAAGCACCGCCGATCCAAACCCTCCGGCAAGGGCATGGTCTTCCATCGTGACGAGCAGATCGCAGCGGCGCGCATAGGCGACGATGCACGCCGCATCCACCGGCTTGGCGAAGCGGGCGTTGATCACCGCGACACTTTGTCCCTCGGCTTCCAGCGCCCGCGCCAGCTTCTCCGCTTCGGGCAGCATGTTGCCCAGCGAAAAGATCGCCACATCCGAGCCGTCGCGCAGGACCTCGGCGCGCCCAATCGCCAGGGCCTCCGGTTGCGCCTTGAGCGCGGCTCCGGGCCCCGTGCCGCGCGGGTAGCGGATGGCGCTGGGGCCGTTGTGCTGCAGTGCCGTGTACATCATGTCCTGCAACTCGTCTTCGTCCTTTGGATCCATGTGGACCAGTCCCGGAACCCCGCGCAGGTAGCTGATGTCGAAGAGGCCGTGATGGGTAGGCCCATCGTCGCCGCTGAGGCCGCCGCGATCCATGCAGAACACGACCGGCAGATTCTGCAGCGCGACGTCATGCACGATCTGGTCGAAGGCCCGTTGCAGAAAGGTCGAGTAGATGGCACAAAACGGCCGGTAGCCCCTTGTGGCCATGCCGGCGGCAAACAGCACGGCATGCTCTTCGGCAATGCCGACATCGAAGTAGCGGTCCGGGTGGTGCGGACGAAACAGGTCGAGCGCCGTGCCGTTGGGCATGGCGGCGGTGATGGCGACCACCTTGCGGTCTCGATCGGCCAGCCGGGTGAGCGACTCGGCAAAGATTTCCGAATACGTCTTTTGCCCCACGGCCTTGGTTTCGCCCGTTTCAGGATCGTACGGCCCCAGACCATGAAACTTTTTCTGCTTCTCCAGCGCCGGCCCAAAGCCCCTGCCCTTTTGCGTCAAGGCGTGCAGCACAACCGGACGGTTCTGCGTCTTCAGAAACTTCAGCGTTTCAATCAGCAAGGGAAGGTTGTGCCCATCCACCGGGCCGTAATAACTGAGGCCGAACTCCTCGAACATCATGCCGCGCCCGACAATGCCCTTGGCGGCCTCCTCAGCCTTGCGGGCGATGTGACGGGCGGCCTTGCCCCCAAACTTCTCCAGCAGACCGCTCACGCGCTCATGCACGCTGACATAGGTAGGATTGGTGGCAATCTTGTGAAAATATTCCGCGATCGCACCGACATTCTTGTCGATGGACCACTCGTTGTCGTTCAGGATGACGATGAACCGCTTTGTGGTAGCCGCGATGTTGTTCAGCGCTTCAAAACTGATGCCGTTGGTGAACGCCGCATCCCCGGCCAGGACAACGACGTTTTCGTCGCCCCCGCTCATATCGCGGGCCGCGGCCATGCCCAGCGCGGCGGAAAGCGCCGTACCCGCGTGGCCCGCGCCAAAGCTGTCGTGCTCGCTTTCCGTGCGCAGCATAAAGCCGTTCAGGCCCCCGGGCTGACGAATGGTATCGAACCGTTCCTCACGTCCGGTCAGCAGCTTATGCACATAGCTTTGGTGACTCACGTCGAACACGAAACTATCCTTCGGCGTGTCGAACACATAGTGCATGGCCAGGGTCAGCTCCACCACGCCGAGATTGGGCCCGATGTGGCCGCCGGTTTTGGCGACGCCGCGGATTAAACGCTCGCGAATCTCTTCCGCCAATAGTTCCAGCTCGGCAGGGGTAAGCCGCTTCACATCGGCCGGCGATTTGATCGTGCTCAACAGCTCATTCATCCCGAAACCAAAGACGTACCAAGTGGCCTCTTCGCGCGCTCACCCGGGAGTGTCAGCCCCCCAGTTTATCAATGGACGCCCTTTCCCGCTCGCTAACTTCAGAACACCCTGCATGGGGTGAAAGTTGCGACCGATTTTCATAACGCGCCGGAATCCCTCCTCGATTCGCGGTTACTCATCCCCTTCGCGCAGCTTTGCTATCACGCTGAAGTCCTCCAGCGTTGTTGTATCGCCCTTCACATCGCCCGTGGTGGCCAGCTCCCGCAACAGGCGGCGCATGATCTTACCGGAGCGCGTTTTCGGAAGAGTGGGCGTGAAGCGCATGTCGTCCGGCCGCGCCAAACCACCGATTTCTTTGGCAACCCATTGCCGCAGTTCGTGTTTCAGGGCGTCGCTCGGTTCTTCGCCGTTCTTCAGGCTGACAAAGGCGGCGATCGCCTGGCCCTTTTGCTCGCAGGGGCGGCCAACCACGGCTGCTTCCGCCACCTTGGGATGGGCTACCAGTGTGGATTCGATCTCTGCCGTGCCCAACCGGTGGCCGCTGACATTGATGACGTCGTCCACGCGCCCCATCAGCCAGAAGTAGCCATTTTCGTCGCAACGCGCGCTGTCGCCCGTGAAGTAAACGCCCGGCACCTCGGAAAAGTACGTCTCGAGGAAGCGCTCGTGGTCCCCCCAGATCGTGCGCGCCATCGAGGGCCACGGCTTTGTAATCACAAGCAGGCCCCCATGGCCGGGTTGCGCGGGTTCGCCCTCCTTGCTGACAATTGCCGGGGCAACACCGAAGAACGGCTTGGTGGCGGAACCGGGTTTGGTGGCGATCGCGCCGGGAACGGGAGCAATCATGTGCGCACCGGTTTCGGTCTGCCACCACGTGTCGACGATCGGGCAGCGCTCCTTGCCGATCTCACGGTGAAACCACATCCAGGCCTCCGGATTGATCGGCTCGCCTACCGTGCCGAGCAACCGCAGCGAGGCGAGCGTGTGCTTCCCCACCCATTCCCGGCCCCATTTCATAAAGGCACGGATGGCCGTCGGGGCCGTGTAGAAAATGGTGGCCTTGTGATCGTCGATCAGCTTCCAGAAACGGTCCGGCTCCGGCCAGTTGGGCGCGCCCTCATACAGCAGAACGGTGGCGCCGTTGGCCAGCGGACCGTACACCACATAGCTGTGACCCGTAATCCAACCAATATCGGCGGTGCAGAAATACACATCCTCGTCGTGAAGGTCGAAGTTGAATTTCGTCGTCAGGTAGGTTCCGACGCCGTAGCCGCCGGTGGTGTGCACCAATCCCTTGGGCTTTCCGGTGGTGCCGCTGGTGTACAGGATAAACAGCGGATCTTCGGCCTCCATCGGCTCCGGGCGGCAGTCGGGAGCGGCCTCCGCCATCGCTTCGTGCCACCAAAGGTCGCGGCCCGGCTTCATCGTGACAGGGAAACTCGGCTCGCGCTGAAACACCAGCACCGTGCGGACACCGGGGCAACGCTCCAGGGCTTCGTCGGCGATGTTCTTCAGCTGGATGGGCTGCCCACGGCGGTAACTGACGTCCTGGGTCACCAGCACCCGGCAATCGGCATCCAGCACGCGGTCGGAAATGGCGTGGGCGGCAAAACCGCCGAAAATCACGGAATGCACCGCCCCGATGCGCGCACACGCCAGCAGCGCAATGGCCAACTCCGGCACCGTGCCCATGTAGATCGCGACGCGATCCCCCTTCTTTACGTCGGCCTTTTTCAGCACATTCGCAAAGCGCTGCACCTCCGCCTGGAGGTCGGCGTAGGTCAAACGGCGAATTTCCCCCGGTTCGCCTTCCCAAAGCAGGGCGACTTTGTCCCGGCGCGCACCACCCGCGTGGCGGTCCACGCAATTGTGCGCCAGGTTCAGGCGGCCTCCGTCGAACCAGCGGGCGTCCGCCCCTTTCCCGCGAAGGATCGTCGCCGGTGGCTCAAACCAGTCCAGCTGGCGGGCGTAATGTGCCCAAAATTCATTTGGATTGTCTACACTCCAGCGATAAAGCCGATCGTACTCGGCCTCACTGCCGACCCAGGCCCCGGCGGAAAAAGCGGGCGGCGGCGGAAAAAGGCGTTCTTCCCGCATCATCGAATGGAACATCGCCTCCGCCTGCGCCGGGGCGGCAGTTGGGGTTTGCGCGGCGGAGGAGGGGGCGGTGTCTTGCTCGGAGGGTCCTTGGGCAGCCATTCCGGGGTTCCTTTTCTTCCCAAACGCCTATATTTCGGCGTTGGCTTCGAAGGTACGGCATGGGAGAGGCAGTCGGCAAACCGGGCGGTGCTCCCCGAAACGGGTGACGTTACCCCCGTCTGATCGACAGCCGCTTAGCCCTGAAGTGCTATGGATACGACGATACCCTTCCGCCACACTTCAATCACGCAAGAGGCTTGACGCGAAGCTTCGGGGCAGCCGTTCCCGTCCAATCGTTCAGGTGCTCCAGAAACTCGCGCCGCTTCCAGTGTGCGCAGATGCTTTGCCAGGAGACCGAGATCTTGCCGATGATGCGCCCAGATCAATCCGATACTCTTTCCGGGCAGTGGTGGGGCCGGTTGTCTGCGCGGCGCGCGCGGCGGGGACTGCACCTGGTGTCAACGCAGGGCATGGACCTCCGCCGTCAGCTGCCGCAGCGCCTCCAGCAGTTCGGTCCGCTGCAGATCGGTGGGCGACGGGCTCTTTCCCTTCACGTAAAAGCTGCCGTTCGGTTCCAGGACGCAGATTTCCACCTCGGCAGCCGTCGCAAATCCGTTCTTGTTCAAAATACTGATCAACTCTTCGCTGCTCAACCGTTCGCGCTTCAGCGCAACTTGGTCGGCAACGCCGTCCCGCACCAGAACGGCCGGCGAGCCCTGCAGGGTGGCGTTCAGCTTCGGCGCGCTGTACAGCACTCGATTCAGCAGCCAGTTGATCGTCAACAACGAAAAGGCGCCGATCAACCCGCCCGTGACCGAGTTGTCGTCGCCAATAATGGCGTTCTGCACTGTGTTCGAAAGGCTCAGCAGGACCACAAGATCGAACGGGTTCAACTGGGCCAGCTCGCGCTTCCCAAAAACCCGCAGAAACAGCACAAGGCAGAGGTACACGATCCACGGTCGAACGACCTTCTCCAGGACCGGAACCGAAAGGTGAAACATCTGGTGAACAATGGTGGGGGAGGGATCCCCGAGGGCGGCGTACATGCAGGCGAGCTCCTTGTGAACCTGTCTTCGCGCACCGGCGCCGGCTGGGGCCGGGCGATGCGCTGGTCTCGGGCCATGGTATCCCCCCATCCGCTCCGGCCCATTCCGGTGGCCTCCTCCGCTTTGAAGTGCAGCCCTCCGCTGCCCTCCCCGATTTTGCAAACGCGCAACGCAGTCCGTGCGCGACCCGGTATTTACCAAAGGTTTGCTATCTTTCTGGTAACTATCTCCGGCAATCACCGCCTTTCCGGCGCCCAACATCCTTTTGAGGTTTGACCGAGATGACCAAGCCCCCCGCCAACCCCGAACCGAAGTCAACCGATCTGCAGTTTCGCGACTTTGGTGTTTTGAACGATGGTGTTCGCAGCAAACG
>CAXTBI010000107.1:0-5761 GCA_964242195.1 uncultured Acidobacteriaceae bacterium | reverse complement strand
ACCGCCCCGGGGCAGGGAATCGACCCCCCCGCCATCGCCCCCGCCACGGCCAGCCTCCTCGCCCGCCTCGCCCACGGCCTCGCCAGCGACTTTCTTTCCACGCTTTACTTGGCCACGACCGCCCCCGTCGTCCTCGCCCCGGCCATGAACGTCAACATGTGGGAGCACCCCGCCACGCAGGCCAACGTTCGCCTGCTGGCCGAACGTGGCGTCCACCTCGTCCCCCCCGAACCCGGCTACCTGGCCTGCGGCATGACCGGCGCGGGCCGCCTGGCCGCAATCGAAACCATCGCCTCGGCAATTCTGACCGCCGCTCGACCCCGTCCGCGCGACCTCGCCGGCGAAACCGTCCTGGTCACCGCCGGCGGCACGCGCGAACCGCTCGACCCCGTCCGCTTCCTCGGCAACCGCTCCAGCGGCCGCATGGGCCACGCCCTCGCCGCCTCCGCCCTCGCCCGCGGCGCGCGCGTCGTGCTCGTCACCGCCTCCGCCCTTCCGGCCCCCGGGGGCTGCATCGTCAGCCACGTACAAACTGCCGCCGAAATGGCCGCCGCCGTCCTCGCTCATCTGCCCGACGCCACCATCGTCATCGGAGCCGCCGCCGTGGCCGACTTCCGCCCCCGCGCGTTTGCCCCCGCCAAGCTCCGTCGCGGAAACGGCCTCACCCTCACGCTCGAACCCACCGAGGACATCATCGCCATGGTCGCCTCAGCCGCCCACGCCACCCACCGCCGCCCCGGCACCCTGGTCGTCGCTTTCGCCGCCGAAACCGAGCCCGACCTCACCCGCCTCGAAGCCGCCGCTCGCGAAAAACTCCTCCGCAAGGGCGTCCACGCCATCGTCGCCAACGACGTCTCGGCGAAAGACTCCGGCTTCGACGCCGACCGCAACAGCGGCCTCTTCCTCACCCCAAAAGAAACGTTCCGACTATTACCCAGCACCAAGCAGGTCATGGCCGACCGCATCTTCAACCGAATCGCAAACCTGCGTGGTGACCGCGAACCGTAAAGCCGAACCGCCGGTGCTCGGTGGTTAGTGGTTGTGCTCGGTGAATGGTATGAGCAGGCAGGCTCCCAACCGTCAATCTCCTATGCCGGTCGGCGAGACCTTCGTCGTACTCTACTTTTTTGAATTGCCATTCCGCAGCATGGCGGAGGAATCTGCTGCTTCCGTGCGGCGCTGCGGCGCTTTCGGGGGAAAACAGATCCCTGCGCTGCGCTACGGGAGGACACCCGGAGAGAAATAGCACCACCAACCACTCCCGTTTCGGGAACGTGGCAGATCTTCACGGCGAGAGCTCATCTACGTGACAGATCATAGCCACCCGGCTTAGCCTTGGGCCCATGAGCCTGCTCCCCCGTCGGCGTTTTCTCCAGTCCATGGCGGCCACGTCCGCCGCGCTGGCCACACACTCGTTCGCTACACGCACCCTGCCCGCGCAAACCGTGCCCGCCCCGGCCAGGACGCTTACCCTGCACCCCGAAGGCTCCGGTCCCACTGTCCCAGGCAACTTCATCGGCCTCAGCTACGAAACCGAAGAGCTCACGCGTCCGGCGACCTTTTCGCGTGAAAATGCCGGCCTCCTTGCCAAATTCCGTGAGCTTTCCCCCCGAGGCGTCCTCCGCATCGGTGGCAATACCTCCGACGTCGGCTGGTGGAAGCCCACCGCAAACGCCACGCCGCCGCCCATGCCGCACTTCGCTTCGGAACTCGGCGAAGTCACCACCGAGCTCAGCTACCCGGTCACCCCGGAGGCCATCCGTGCCCTGCGCGGCTTCCTCGACGCCTCCGGCTGGACCTGCATCTACGGCCTCAATCTAGGCACGGAACCCCCCGCCCGCACCGCCGACCAGGCCGCCTTTGTCGCCGGGACGCTCGGCCCCAAGCTGGAATATTTCCAAATCGGGAACGAGCCCGACCTCCTCGCGCCGCACCTCCGCGATCAGGCCACCTGGAACGCCGGCCGCTATTTCGACGAGTGGATCGTTGCCGCGAACGCCGTGCGCGCCCGCGTGCCGAACGCCCGATTCGGCCTGCCCGACGCCGCCAGCGACGTCCATTGGTTCCAAACCGTGATCGCCCGCCTCACCGCCCTGCCCAATCCGCCGAAAGTCGCGGCTCTCACCCATCATTACTACCTCGGAGGCCCGCCCTCCAGCCCCAAGATGACCGTCCCCTACATTCTTGCCCCCGATCCACGCGTTGCCGAGGACGCCGCCGTCGTGCGCGCGGCCGCCGCAAAACTCGGCGTTCCCTATCGCATGACCGAGGGCAACACCTGCTTCCGTGGCGGCAAACCCGGCGTTTCCGACGTCTTCGCCGCCGCGCTCTGGGCCGCCGACTACGCCCTCCACCTCGCCTCCCTCGGCTACGACGGCCTCAATCTCCACGGCGGCGACAGCGGCAAATTCGTCGGCAACTCCCTCGGCGGTCACCTCCCCGGCGAAGACCTCCTCCAACCCGGCGACCCCGCGCAGCCCCGCCCGTTTTACACCCCAATCGCCGATATGGGCGGGACCTACGTTGCCGAACCCGTCTTTCGCGGTCTGCAATTCGCGGGCGCCTTCGCCGGCGCTACCTTCTTTCCGCTCACCTTCAACCCCGGCCCGGTAAACGCAACCGCCTACGCCGCCCGCCTGCCCACCGGCCAGAGAATCGTCGCCCTCCTCAACAAGGACGCGCACCAGCCCCTGCCGGTCGACCTCCCCGGGTTCTCGCTTTCCCAACAACTCACCGGCCCCTCCTTGCCCGCTTACACGGCGCAGCTCGAGGAGCCGCAAAGCTTCCACGAAATCTCCTCCGTCCCCCCGGCCCGCGGCGTCCTGCTCCTGTCCGCTCGCGCCTGAGTCCCGATCCTGAAAAGCTTTTGCGTAAAGCTGGTGTGTCCGCCGTCATCCGTGGTGTCCGCCGTCATCCGTGGTGTCCGCCGTCGTCGTCCTGAGCGTAGCGAAGGATCTCTGGGTTCTGCTCGCGGCTTCTACCCACATAGGCGGCTCTGATCAAGCCCGCTTTGGCGAGGTTCCGCTTTTCTGGTTGTCATTCCCGTAGGGAATCTGCGTTCCTTGGGGGCGGCAAATGGGTGCGAGGACTTAGCAGACCTTCCCTAAAAGGAATGGCTTGAATGTCCCGCCATAATGCTCGGAAAGCCGGGCTCAAGGCTTGGAACCAGCCAGTTCCTGTACCGTCCCCCCGGCCCGGAGCACCCGCTTCTGGACCCAAGGCAAACAGCGCCGGGCGAACGAAAGTTGTACGCCGCTCCGCCTCCGGCACCCGCCGGGGCCTGCACGCTCGTCCGCGGCATGTACGCAGCCAACCGGCGGACCGGATTCCACCCTCTTGGGTCACATCCTCCCCCATCCCGGTGATTGGCTTTCCCGGTTCGGGAGAGCGATAAAAGGTGCGTGCTGACCCGTCCACCCATCCGCGCGAAACCTCCCTTTGACGGATGTCTGGACCCACCCAGGCCAGGTGGAGCGTTCGATCGCAGGAGCCTGTTCCGCACCCCATGATCCGGTGGCCAACTCACAATGCAGCAATGGCTTGATGTCGAGGAGTTTTCCATGCCGCTTGCAACCGTCGCACCGCTTTCTCGCACCTTTGTTCTGGCAGCGGTACCCTGCCTCCTTTCCCTTGCCGGCTGCGGCGTCCATTCCGGCGGTCTGGTTCCCATCGTTTCGGCAAACACCGTTTCCCGGTCCATCCAGGGCAATGTGCACGGGGGCGTTTACCCCATCGCCAACGCCACCGTGCGCTTGATGGAAACGCAATCGGACGGCTATGGCGGTGCTGCAAAAGCTTTGCTTCCCCCGGTCACCACGGACGGGAACGGCTATTTCAACTTCCCCAATGCGGCGTTCACCTGTGACCCCGGACAGTTCGCCTATCTCACCGTATCGAGCGGCACCACCTCCAACCTGGCCAGCGCCCTTCCCAATAACAACGTCATCGAGCTCAGTGTCATCGGTTCCTGCCCGACCCTCACCGCAGACTTCAACGCCATCAACGTCTATCTCAGCGAGGTCAGCACCGTAGCCGCCGCTGCGGCACTGGCCAATTTCACGACGATCGATAACACAAACGCCGGGGGCGGTCAGCAGATCGTCAACATCTCCGCGCCCCCAATCAACAATGTGGCCAACCCCGGCTGCACGGGCGGCATTGCCATGACCTGCACCGCCGGCGGCCTGGCCCACGGCTTCGCCAACGCCTTCAATCTTGTCGACTCGGTGCGGTTCGATGGTTCCTTTCCCACCGGCCAGGCCCGCACCGCGGTTCCCACCAATGCCGGCTCCTATGTGCCGGCGCAGCTGCTGAACACCCTCGGCAACATCCTGCAGAACTGTGTCGACTCCGTCGGCGGCGGCGTTGCGGGCGATGGCTCCTTCTGCGGCACCCTGTTTACGCTGGCCACGCCCCCCGCCACGGGTGCCCCAGCGCCAACCGACACCTTGCAGGTGGCCCTCAACATGACCAAGTACCCCACCCGCAACGTCGATTCGCTCTATGCGCTCCAAAGCCGCACGGCATACTTCAGCCCGAACCTTTCGTCGGTGCCGACCGCGCTTTCCGTTTCCATCTTCTACGGTGCCGAAGCCAATGGTGGCTACGTCCCGTTCCCGATCGATCTCGCACTCGACGCCGCGGACAACGTCTATGTCCTCTATGGCAACTCCGGCAACTCCAGCCTCACCAGCGGTACCGGCACGGCCAACACCTATGCTGCGGTCCTTGGACTCGGTCCCGATGGAACCCAGCTTTTCTACGGCTCGCAAAACAATACACTGCTCTATCCCACGCAGATCGCGGTAGACAACAACCGGCGCGTCTTCGTCACGAACAACGATTCCTACACCTTGCTGAACGGCGGCCTTTTCGCCACAACTCCCGGCGTGGCCAATGGCGTCTTGTCCCGCATCGCCTCACTCCCCAACTCGTCCGGCATTGCCATCGACCGAAACGACAATGTCTGGCTTTCAACCGCCAACAGCACCGGCAGTTCCATGCAGCAGTACATGCATTCAACCCTCCAAAATGCCACCGGTACCGCGCTCGCTCCCGTGGCTTTCGCGACCGGCTCCGCCGGTGTTCCCGTCATCAGCCTCGCGCTGGATTCCGGGGGAAACGTCTGGGGCGTTTCGGGCGGTACCGGCACAAGCTATGCCGTCGTTATGCCCAACTCCGGCACCGCGCTCGCCCCGGCCTTCAGCCTGCTCGGCGGCGGTGCCGTCAAAGGGAGCCTGGGCAACCCCGGTGGTTTCGGCCTGGCGCTCAATGCCGCTTCGTTTGCTTATTTCCCCACCCATCAACAACTCACCGGCGCTTCCTTCGGGTCGGCGACGGTTACAGCGGGCGGTAACGGTACGTTGGTTGCGAGTGCTTCGGGAGCTCCGCAACGAGTGGCCACCGACGGTGCCGGCAATGTGTATTGGGCCGATAGCGAGACCAGCGGTCTGCTCTACCAGTACACGCCGGGGAGCGGTGCCGGCTTTGCCAACGGTGCCCTCATGTCCATGTTGCCGTGCTACCCCTTCCCCAGTGGCTCCGGCTCGGCCTGCGTCAGCACCACCAACAGCAGCCCGGTTTTCACACCCACCAATCTCCGTTCCATCGCCATCGATAGCGGTGGGGACGTCTGGTACCTAGCCGCCGCCGGCGTCGGCACGATCGTTGAAACCCTCGGCCTGGCCGCCCCCGCCTGGCCGCAGCTCTCCTTCGGCCACCCCGGTTGCGCTCCAGGCATCCCCACCACCGTCCCAGCCTG
>CAXTBI010000106.1:0-6259 GCA_964242195.1 uncultured Acidobacteriaceae bacterium | reverse complement strand
TTTTTTTTTTAAATGACCCGGCACCCCCCGATCTCCCCCCCCTTCCCCCACCCGCCCCCCTCCGAACCCCGCCCCACCCCCCCCCCCCGCCAGCAAAACCGCGGCGGCGCACACCCACGCCCCGAGCCAACTCATGCCTCCGCTCCCATCAACCCCGTCAGTTCCTCCGGGAACGGCTCCCCATCGGTCCAAACCGCGCCATCCGCAAACTGCTCCCGCTTCCAGATCGGCACCGTCTTCTTCAACGTATCGATCACCCATCGGCAAGCGTCAAACGCCGCCCCCCGGTGCGCCGAAGCCACCGCAATCAGCACACTCGTTTCACCCACCGCCAGCCGCCCCAGCCGATGCACCACGGCCACCTCGCGCACCTTGAACCGCTCGATCGCCTCCGCCCGCAAACCGTGCATCCCCTTCAGCGCCATCGCCTCGTAGGCCTCGTACTCCAGGTGCAGCGTCCGCCGCCCGCGCGTGTTGTCCCGCACAATCCCATCGAAGAGGCACACTGCGCCGTCTCCACCCGCCTTGACAGCCTCGAGAATCGTCTCAGTCGCAATTCGCTCCCGCACGATGGCCACCAGCTCCGGTTTCTGACTATGTGGATCGACGTTCGAAGCCGCCGCTCCACCGCTCACCGGCGGCAAAATCGCCACCTCATCTCCTTCCGCCAGCACAACGCCGCCTCCCGCATATTCCTGGTTCACCGCCACCGCCGCCGATCGCAGCGCCGCCTCCCCAAAACGCCCTTCCGCCGCCAGCCTTGCCAGCAAACCCCGCACCGACTCCCCCGCCCGGACCTCGCGCCACTCCCCGCCCGGCGGCAGCAACGACCGCCACGGTCCAAACGAAAGCAATCGAATCCGCATCCTCGGCCCCTTCCCCCATGCAGTTCTTTGACGTATCCGAGGATGCAACGTGCACAAACAGGCCAACGCACAGGCCCGCAAAGCAGAAAGCCCCCGCATCCGCGAGGGCCTCCACTTCCACGAACCGCAACCGTTCGTTACACCCGGACAACAATAAAGATGATCACAAACGTAAACAGCGCCAACGACTCAATAAACGCCAGCCCGAGAATCAAAAAGGTGAAAATGCCAGGCCGTGCACCCGGGTTGCGCGCCAACGCCTCGGCAGCCGAGGCCGTCGCCCGGCCCTGCCCCAAACCGCAAAGTCCCGCCGCCAGCGCCATGCCCAAACCGGCACCGATCGGCACCCACTGCGCCGCCGGATTGCCTGTAGCCGCGCCCTGTGCAAAGGCCGGCGATGCAATCAGCAGCGCCGCCATAATGGCAAAAAAATACTTCATCGTCCCCAATAGCTTGCTCATTCCCAACTCCATGCCCCCGTTAATCTCGCCGCCAGTGGGTGGTTGAGGCTCACCGTACTGGCCCCCTCACGCTATGCGGCGGAAACACCCACCACAGGGAGGGAGCACCCCCCCGTGGGAATCTCAATCTCGATCGTTCCCAAAAACTCTGCGGAATCTGCACTTCTTGTTGTCATTCCCGCATGGAATCTGCGTTTGCTCTTCGGGTGCCGTACCCTTTGCAGGACTCGATCAGACCTGCCCTTAATGCTCGTGCGAAACCGCCAGCGAAAGATAAATTGCTGCCAACAACATAAACACATACGCCTGAATCACCGCGACGCCCAGATGCAGCGCCATAAACAGCAGCGGAATCCCAATCGGAATCAGCGAGAAAAACGCCAGCGTCAACAAATCGCCTGCAAAAATATTGGCGTACAACCGCACTGTCAATGACAACACACGCGCCAGGTGCGAAATAATCTCAATCGGCAACAACAGCGGCGCCAGCAGCGGGAGCGGCCCCAGAAACTGCTTGATATACCCCGCTCCATTCACCCGCAGGCCATGGTAGTGGTAATAGAAAAACGTCACCAGCGCGAACCCCAGAGGCACCGTCACGTTCGCCGTCGGCGACTCCAGCCCTGGGATCAGCCCCACCAGATTGCACAGCAAAATAAACAACAGCAGCGCCGTCAGGTAGCCCGTAAACCGGTGCGAACCCTCACCGATAATCTGCTCGCCCTGTTCGGTAACGAACTCATGCGTCATCTCGGCCAGGTGCTGCACACCGCCCGGCGTCTCCACGCTCAGGCTCGCGCGCACCAGCAGAAAATAGGCCAGCAACACCAGAAATACCAGCAGCTCCATCGCCACGGCATTGGTGATGGGCGCACGCGGGTACGCCGGCGCGATATGCAGGGCGTGCAGAAAAGCATCGACCGGACCGGCCAACAAATGATTCAGAAATCGGGTAAACAGCAGCTGTGTCGGCATGAGGCAATGGGACTGAAAGCACCCCGCGCCGCCGGCATCGAACGGTTCAAACCGTCCATGTCCTGGCCAGCCGTACACCCTCGATCGTGAGCGCGAAAATGCCCAAACCGAGACCGACGGCCAGTGCGATGTCAGAGCCTCTCAGAAACTTGAGACTACCATAGAGGACTGCGAGCACAACGGCAAGCCGAAAGAAGAAACCCACCAGCAGCAGACCCATCGGGCTCGCCCGTCCGCCCCCCTCCAGCCGCGGCATCAGCGCCGTCAGCAGCCGCAGCCACTCCCACAACCCCGACCCTGAAATGGCCGCCCCGACCAGCAACATCGCCGCGCCGCGCCATCCCCCGGCCCGCCACCAAACCAACGGCAACGCCACCACGGTCAGCACCGCCAATAACCGCAACGCCCGCAGCACCACCTCGCGAAAGTCACGGTCGCTGAAGTCGTCCAGCCCCCGGTTGCCTTCCCCTTCGGCCATCTACTCGTCCCGTTTCAGATACCGCGACGCGGTTGTGAAGATCTGGATAAACCCACCGGCGGCCCCCAGCAAAATCCCCGTCACGCCCATCCAGTGCTGATGAAAATGCCTGTCCAGCGCATCCCCGCCAAACCACCCGATCAGGCACCCCGCCGGTAGCGCAATCGCCAGCTGAATAAAGCTCTCCGCCTTCACCAACGAGCCCAACACACCGCCCCCGTTTGCCGGGGGCGCGTCCTGTTCATCACCGCGAGGATCGTTGGGAGCCATCGCCACACACTACCACCGCCGCCCGCTTCCGTGCCAAATATTGGCAGCACCCCGCCTCCATACCCTCGCTATCGCCTCCAGCCCGCTCGCTATACTGAGACGTCGCGCGCAGGCTCCCGTGCAACCGCCTCACCTGCCGCCCAAATCTCCGACAAACGAGCCGTCCCTTGCCCGATCAGCCCCAAAACCCGTCTCCAGACCAGCCTGATTCACAATTTGAAAGCCAATTCGAGCAAAACCTCTATCGCCAGCGCCAGGACAAACTCGACCTCATCCGCGACCTCGGCCAACAACTCGGCCTCACCGCCGCCGAAAGCATCTACCCCAGCCGCTTTCCCGCCGCCGACGAGCCCATCCAACTAACCCAAATCCCCGACCTGCTCGAGCGCTACGACAACCCCGCCTTCCCCGTCACCGCCGAGCAGTTAGAAGCCCAAAACCCCGAAGTCGCCGTAGCCGGCCGCCTCATGAGCCTCCGCCTCCAGGGCAAAGCCGGCTTCGCCCACCTGCAAAGCGGCGGCAAACGCCTCCAGATCTACGTCCGCAAGGATGACGTCGGCGACCTCGTCTTCGCCCTCTACAAACTGCTCGACCTCGGCGACCACATCGGCGTCCGCGGCCACCTCATGCGCACCCGCACCGGCGAACTCACCCTAAAAGCCACACCGCTGCCCAGCGCTCCAAATCAGCCCCAAACCGAACCCCAGCTCCAGCCCCAAACCGAACCCCAGCCTCAACCCGCGATCAGCTTCCTCGCCAAAGCCATGCTCGCGCTCCCCGACAAATACCACGGCCTCGAAGACGTAGAACTCCGCTACCGCCAACGCTACGTAGACCTGATCATGAACGCCGGCACCCTAGCCAAGGCCGACCCGGGTGCTCCAAATCCGGGTGCCCCATCTTCGCCGGCAGGTTCATCGCTGGCTAAGGTGGGTTCCGAACCGCCCCAAATTCCGAGTGCCCCACTAGACCCGGGTGCCCCATTCTTTGCAGCTTCATCGCAAAGGGTGGGGTCCCAGCCGACAAGCTCCACCCCCGACCCTGACGCCCCCACCAACGTCCGAGCCGTCTTCGAAAAACGAGCCGCCATCCTCCGCGCCCTCCGCAAATTCTTCGACAACCGCGGCTACATCGAAGTGGAAACCCCCATGCTGCACCCCATCGCCGGCGGCGCCGCGGCCAAACCCTTCACCACCCACCACAACGCACTCGACCTCCCGCTCACCCTCCGCATAGCCCCCGAACTCTATCTCAAGCGCCTAGTCGTCGGCGGCCTCGACCGCGTCTACGAAATCAATCGCAACTTCCGCAACGAAGGCACAAGCACCAAACACAACCCCGAATTCACCATGCTCGAGTTCTACCAGGCCTATAGCAACTACCACGACCTGATGGATCTAACCCAGGAACTCATCCAATTCGTAGCTATGGAAGTCAACGGCACCACCAAAACCCACTTCAACGGCCAAGACATAGACCTGAGCCAATGGCAAAAGCTCAGCATGCGCGAGGCAGTCATCAAGTTCTGGGATACGGAGGGCGGCAGTTCACCGACAATGGAAGTACTTTCGCAATTCGAAGCATTCGACAGCTTCCTAAAAGGAGCAGCTGCACACGCCAAGACTTCGGCCAATCTCCACTACGAGGGCAATCCCGAATTGGAAAAAGTTCCCGTGGAGCGAAGGACGTCCCTCTTACACATTGCTCTGATTCAGAGTATCGCCCAGTTGGAGTTCGACGCTCATCGAGAGGACACCGGACCCACGGTCGCTAAGCTCTTCGAGTTCCTAGCAGAACCCCACCTAATCCAACCCACAATCATCTACGACTTCCCCCTAGCCGTCTCCCCCCTCTCGAAACCCAAACCCGACGAACCCGACTGGGTAGAACGCTTCGAGTTCTACATAGGCGGCTTCGAAATCGGCAACGCCTTCTCCGAACTAAACGACCCCGTCGACCAACGCCGCCGCTTCGCCGACCAGGTAGCCGACAAGGACCCAGAATCCATGGCCGAAATCGACGAAGACTACATCCGCGCCCTGGGCTACGGCCTCCCCCCCACCGCCGGCGAAGGCATAGGCATCGACCGCCTCACCATGCTCCTCACCGGCAGCCGCAGCATCCGCGACGTCATCCTCTTCCCCCTCCTACGCCCCCGTCCCAACACCCCCGAAGACAAACCCCCAACCCCCGCAATCCCCTCGCCCAGCTAGGGCAACGTAGTGATTGGTGCAGTGGCGTTTCCTCTCCGAGCAACGTAGCCGTCGGGGTAGAAGGTTTCTCTCTTTTGTTGTCATTCCCGAAGGGAATCTGCGTTTTGCTGTTGCAGCGGCAAACGCTGTCGCAACAGCGTTTGCCTTCACACGAAAGCAAACGCGTGGACCCTCACAACCGCCCCATCTCCTCCGCCACCAACCCCACCCCCTCGGACACCCGCTCCCGGCGCACCTCCCCGCCCAGCGCCACCCGAACCCCGTTCGGCGCCGCCGCCCCCACCGCAAACCAGTTCCCTCCGCTCACCGCCACGCCCCGCTCGGCCATCCGCCGCTCAAACCGCTCCGGCGTCACCCCCGCCGGCAACCCAACCCACAAATGCCAGGCCGACGCCGCCCCCGCCCAGCAGCTCCCAGCCGGCAAAATCGCCCGCGCCGCCGCATTCCGCGCCGCGCCCTCGGCCAGCTTGCGCCCAATCACCGCATCCACACACCCATCGGCCACCAGCGAAAGCGCCGCCGCATTATGCAGGAGCGACGTCCCCGTCGACGAAATCTTGATCGCACTCGCCGCCGCCGTCACAAACCGCTCCGGCACCACCAGAAACCCCGTCCGCGTCGCCGGCGCATAACTTTTGCTCAGCGACGAAACATAAAAAGTCCGCTCCGGTGCCAAATCCACCAACCGCGGCCCCGCCCCCGGTGCCATGAAGCCGTAGGTATCGTCCTCAATCAGCAGCAAATCGAACTCCCGCGCCACCCTCACCAGCGCCGCCCGCCTCCCCGGCGACGCCACCGAACCCAGCGGGTTATGCACCGTAGGCGTGGTAAAAAGCGCTGCCACCGGCCGCCCCGTTGCCAGGCCCTCCACGCAACGTTCCCGCACGCTCTCCGCCACCGTGCCCTCGTCGTCCACCGCGCATCCGACCAGCCTCGCCCCCAAAGCACGCGCCTGCTCCAGCGCCCCCGTATACGCCACCGCATCGGCCGCGATCA
>CAXTBI010000105.1:0-6367 GCA_964242195.1 uncultured Acidobacteriaceae bacterium | reverse complement strand
CCGGGCGGGGGCTTGGCTTTCCGCGCAACGTTCGATCGCGGCCAGCTTCGGCGCCGCCGTCGAAGCGGCGAATGCGCTCCCCTGTCCCCTCTCCGGAAGCCTCGGACGAACTCGCGTCGTTTCCTCTGCTCGCCCACTCGGTTCCTTCTCCCGGCTGGGCATACGGTTCAGGGCTCCCGTCCGCATCCCCCCCCGAAGCAAACTCCGGCAGCGATTCCGGCAGAAACAGAACCGTCTTTCCCTCCAGCACCGCTTCGCTGAGCTGTTGGCCCGCGCGAAGGCCGTGCAGGGCATCGCGCACACGTGAGCGCGCCGTCAGCGGGGAAAGAAACGCACAGATTTCGTCCTCGGTCGCGAGATACACCTGGCCCAGGTACAACCCGATCAGCGCACTCAGCGCCGTCGGCTGGCCCGCGTTGGCACCCGCCTTCACGGCTTTCAAAAAGCGGTTCGTGGTCAGTTCCCAAACTGTCGTTCCACCGCCCCCCGGGGCGGACGGAATCACGCGCAGCAGCGCCCAAAGCTCTGAAAGTGCACGCGTTACCGCCGATTCGGTGATCTCGCGCCCAACCTCGTCGACAATCTCCGCCGCCGTGAGAGCCCCCTTTTGAGTCAGCACCTCGAAAACATGCAGCGCCAGGGTCGTTACCCTCACGGCCCCGGTCACCTCCGGCGCGCGCTTCCACCCCTTGTCGCCGCGCAGGGTAAACACGAAGGGGAACGCCGCGGTGCTGACCACAAAATCGGGAACATCGCCCGGCCCGCCCAGCAGGTTCAGCGGAAGTGCGGAGCCCTCGGCCACAAGACGCGCCAGCAGCGAGCGCGCGATGTCCGCTTCCGCCGGCGTCACCGAAGTCTTCGCCGCGCCAAGAGTCGCTTCAACCAGCGACGGTGCCGGTGCACCCAGCGACCGCGGCCCAAACAGGACAAGACCGTACCCATTCACAAACTCCCGGGCCGCTTCCAGGGTGAGAAGCCGGCTGCCGGCCGGTGCCGTGGAGATGACCTTGTCGCCGGCCTTGTCCCCGGCCTCGACCTCCGACTCCGCCGCCGTCGAAATTTCCGCCGGGGCCTCGCCCTGCATCTCGCCCTGGGCCTCGCTTTGAATATCCCCTTTGTCGCTCGCCTGCGGGCTGGCTTGGTGCCATGCCCGCGCGCGGGCTGCCGCAATTTGCGGCTCGTGTAACTCCGGTGTCGTTGCCAAAACTGCCTCGATTCGTTGCGCTTGCGCAAGGGAGAAGGCCGCTCACCCGATCGGGCAGCCTCCTGGTCGTGTTTCCATGGGTTTCGATGCGCTTTGCGCGTAACGGATGGGGCCCGGGGTTGGTCAGCACATCAGAGCCGCCCAAAAGCGCGCTGGATGTCTTTTAAAGAATACCGCAAAGCAATGGGCCGGCCATGCGGACAGCTGGTAGGATGCTCCGTCTTTCCCAATTCGGCCAGCAGCCAATCGATCTTGGCCGGGTCCAGTGGCATATTCACCTTGATCGCCGCATGGCAGGCAATGGACGCCGCAATCCGGGTGGATCGCGCATCGGCGTTTTCCGCCTGCTGCTCGCGATCCGCACCCAGCACCTCTTCCAGCATCCGCTCCAGTTCCCTGCCTTCCAGGCCGACCGGCGCAGCCTTCACCGCCAACGTCCTCGGGCCGAACGGCTCGGCCTCAAAGCCGTTGCGCTCCAACTCCGCTGCCAACGAGGCAAACACCACCATCTGTTGGGGAAGCAACTCCACCAGCAGCGGCATCAGCAGGCGCTGGCGCTGCACACGCTCGGTTTCCCGCTCACGCAAAATCTTCTCAAACAGCACACGCTCGTGCGCCACATGCTGATCCACGATCCATAGACCCTCCTCATTGGTGGCCAGAATGAAGCTGTCCCGCAGCTGACCAAGCGGTTTCAGCGTGGCTAACGAGTTCAGCGTCGGCAAAGGGGTGTCGCCCGCCGAAACAGCGGCAGCCGGTTCGTCGTAGCCGACCGCCATCCCGGACCCGGTGAAGCCGAGCCGCCCTGGCGAAGGGGGCACCATGCGCTGCTCCAACGCAAATGCAGCCACATCCCCCGGCTCAAGCGCGCCCTCGCTTTGCAGAAGGGTGGGATGGGGCTCAAAAACCGGCTGATCTATGCCTTCAAGCGGGCCGGGCAACGGACTCACATCCACCGTAAGCGACTCCGAAGCCGTCGGCGCAGAGTGCAGCGCCGTGAAAAAACTCGCCGCCGGACGCGCCTTCATCAGCCCGGTGCGTACGGAATCGCGCACAAAATCATGCACAAAGGCCGATTGGCGGAAGCGAACTTCGGTCTTGGCCGGATGCACGTTCACATCCAGTTCCTGCGCCGGCATCTCGAGAAACAAAAGCACCACCGGAAAGCTGGTCGGCGGAATAATGTTGCGGTACGCCTCCGTCAAAGCATGCAAAATAAGCCGGTCGCGAATAAGTCGTCCGTTTGCAAAGATATAGACCGAGTTGCGGTTGAGCTTTTGCAGCTCGGGCTTGGACACAAAGCCCGAAACCCGCACAAAGCCCGGCTCCGGTGCCTCATACTCTTCGTCGCGCTTCCAGGGCGGCGGCTCCGGCAAACCAGCGCGGCTGAAATCAATCTCGGCGGCCACCGGAATTAACGCCTCAAACGTCTCGCGCCCAAAAATCTGGTACAGCCGCTCCCCCGCGTTGGCCACCGCCGGTGCCATCACCAGCGCCTGTGTGGCTGAATGCAACTCAAAGTGCTTGCCCGGGTTCGCCAGCGCGTAATGCGTGACCAACGCGGCCACATGCCCGAGTTCAGTCCCCTCCGAACGCAAAAACTTGCGCCGGGCCGGGGTGTTGAAGAACAAATCCTTCACCGCCAGCGTCGTTCCGGGCGGCAAGCCCGCGTCTTCCACGCGCAAGAGATTCCCCCCGGCAATCTCCAGCGATGTGCCCACCACCTCGTCAGCCGAGCGCGTCTCAAGCACAACCCGGGCCACCGACGCAATGGACGGCAAGGCTTCCCCACGAAACCCCAGCGTGGCAATGGAAAGCAGATCGTCGGAACTGCGCAGCTTCGAGGTCGCATGGCGCTCAAAAGCCAGCAAAGCATCGTCCCGGCTCATGCCATGGCCGTTGTCTGTAATGCGGATCAGCTTGCGGCCGCCGGCCTCCACCTCCACCCGTATGCGCGTGGCCCCGGCGTCCAAAGCGTTTTCGAGCAGCTCCTTCACCACCGACGCCGGCCGCTCCACCACCTCGCCCGCGGCAATCTGGTTGGCGACTTGGTCGGAAAGGACGTGGATGCGACCCATTCCTCGATTGTACGAGGCAGCTTGACCCTAAATTTATGTACAACTCCTCCCCAATTTGCGCCATAATAGACCTGGGGGACAAAACCATGGCCAACTGGCAGGTCAATCAGGCGCGCAATCACTGGAGCGAGGTTCTCGATCAGGCCGAGAGCAACGGCCCACAAATCATCACGCACCATGGAAAACAGCGGGCCGTTGTGCTGTCCATGGACGCCTATCGAGGTCTGGAGGCCGGCAAACCCGATCTCATCTCGTTTCTACTGCGTGGCCCGAAGCCCGGCATTGACGACTTCGAAATCGAGCGCGACCGCTCAGGAAGTGACCGCGACATTGAATTCTGACGTGCGCGGTCCGTTTCTGCTCGACACAAACGTCATTTCGGAAATGCAAAAATCCCGGCCGCATCCCCATGTAATCGAGTTTCTCGAAAGCATCGGCCGGGGCATTGCTTATATGAGCGTCCTAAGCTTCGGGGAATTGCGCAAAGGCATCGCCCTCCGTGCTCGAAAAGACGAGCGTGGTGCCCGTGCGCTCGCCGCCTGGGTCGATCAGCTTGAGCACGACTTCGCCGATCGCGTGCTCCCGGTCGATCAGCCCGTCGCGCGCCTCTGGGGCGAACTGTCGTCCGGGCGCAGCCGTCCCGTTGTGGACACGCTTCTTGCCGCCACGGCCCTTCACCATCGTCTGACCCTGGTCACCCGCAACATCTGCGACATGGAAGACACCCCGGTCGTCCTTCACAATCCATGGCTGGCCTAGCCGTACCTCCGTCACCTAAACCTAGCAATACATTGTCATCTCGACCGAAGGCGGCGCCGAAGTGGAGGGACCCTGTATTCCGCCCGGCGCTGCGAACGGGAAGCAACGAAACTGTCCGCACGGTCGAAACACACGGCGCAAACAACCCAGAAACAGCCCTAACCCGCGGTCACGATCTCGGCAAAGTCGGCAATTCCCCCAAACGTCCCCAAAATCGTCCCCAGCAAACCCAGCCGTCCCGCACGCACCGCCGGGTCTGGATCCATCACCATCACCGCGTCAAAAAAGGCGTCAATCGCCGGACGCAATCCCGCCATGGCCTCCAGCGCCTGGCCGTAGGCCCGCTCGGCCACTAGCGCCTCCACCCGCCCTTGCATCTGCGCGGCCGTCCTGGCCAGAACCTGCTGCGCCGGCACCCATTCCTCAATTCCCGCTCCGCCGTTCCCCGCTCCGCCAGTCCCCGAATCGTTCTTCACCCCGGCCTGCTCCAGAATATTCTTCATCCGCTTGAACGCCGCGCTGACCGCCAGAAAATCCGGGCTGCCCCGCATTGCCCCCACGGCCTCGGCGCGCGCGGCCGCATCCCGCACATCGCTCGCTCCAGCCGCCAGGACCGCCGCCACCACGTCATAGGCAAACCCGCGCACCTCGCGCAGGTAGAAACTCAAGCGCTCCGCAAAGAACACCCGCAAACGTTCCGCCGTCGCGTCCGTGTCCGCCGCGTAACGGATCAGATCGTCCAAACGCAACGGCAAGTCCACTTCCGCCAGAATCCTCACGATCGCATTGGCCGCCCGCCGCAGCGCAAACGGGTCCTTGGACCCCGTGGGTTCCAGCCCCAGCGCAAACAGCCCGGCCAATGTATCCGCCCGGTCCGCAATGCCCAGCAGCGCCCCCTCGACGGATCGCGGCACCCGGTCCTCCGGCCCCGCCGGCAGATACTGGTCGTAAATCGCCTCGCTGACCCGCGCCGGCTTGCCCTCCGCCCGCGCATACAGCCCGCCGATCACCCCCTGCAACTCCGTAAATTCCTTCACCAACTCCGTCGTGAGGTCGCTCTTGGCCAACGTCACGGCTTCCTCGAGCGCCGGCCGGTCCACAGGCACACCGGCTCCGGCCACCGCATCCGCCAGGCGCTGCGCCAGGTGCAGCACACGCGCCGTTTTCGCCGCATAGCTGCCCAGATCCTTGTGAAACGTCACCTTTTCAAGCGCCGCCGTCCGGTCGGTCAGCGACAAGCGCCGGTCCACCTGCCAAAAAAACCGCGCATCGTTGAACCGCGCCCGCAGCACCCGCTCGTTGCCCTGCCGAACGATGGGCGCGTTCCGCTCATTCAACTCCGTATTCACGACGGTCAAAAAATACGGCAGCAGCTTCCCGGCCCCGTCCTCCACGGCGAAGTATTTCTGGTGGTCCCGCATCACGGTCACCAGCACCTCTTCGGGCAGCTCCAGAAACTCCTCCCCGAACCTGCCCAGCAACACCTCCGGCCACTCCGTCAGGTGCGTCACCGCCTCCACCAGCGCCTCATCTGCGCGCCACCGAGCCCCCGGCACCGACCGTGTGACCCGATCCAAACCCTTGCGGATGCGTTCCCGCCGCGCCTCGGCGACCGGAAGCACAAAGGCCGCCTCCATCTGCGCCGCGTAGTCCGCGGGTACGGCAATCTCGATCGGCTCGCCGCCCCAAAGCAGCCGATGCCCAAACGTGGCAGCCCCCGCGACGCGTCCGCCAAACGCCACCGGCACCACTTCCGCATCCAGCAGGCATAAAATCCACTCCACCGGCCGCACAAACCGCTCCAGTTTGCCCGCCCGCCAATACATGTTCTTCGCCCAATAAATCGCCGCAATCTCCTTCGGCAACTCGTCGGCGAGCACCTCGGGCGCACTCCGCCCCGCCCGCGTTACCGACGCTTGCAGGTACTCGCCTTTGGGCGTCTCCACGCGCCGCAGATCGCCCACCGCGACCCCGGCTTTGCGCGCAAATGCCTCGGCCGCCGGGGTTGGCTGCCCATCCTTGAACGCAATCTTCACTGCCGGTCCGTTCAACACCTCGGTCGCATCGGCCTGTCGCGTCCGCACACCCGGCACCGACACCGCCAGCCGCCGTGGCGTGGAAAACGACCGTGCCGGCTCCCCGGCCAGGCCGGCTCCGGCGGCGAGTAGCTGCTCACGCTCCAACAGCGCCACCGTTCGCCGCAACAACTCGGCCTCGGCCGCCGCAATCATGCGCGCCGGCACCTCTTCCAAACCAATCTCCAGCAATAAATCAGCCATGCACTGCTTTTCTCTCTGCCATCCCCAAAGGGAATCTGCCGTCCGCT
>CAXTBI010000104.1:0-6680 GCA_964242195.1 uncultured Acidobacteriaceae bacterium | reverse complement strand
ACTTTCCCCAACCACCGGCTCACCCCCGGAACCCCGGCACCCCCGGCCGCCTCGGCCGCAATGCTCGCCGCATCCGCAAGGCGCGCCACCGCCCGGCGCTGCGTTCGGTAACTCACCGTGATCCGCTCCCCCGCCACCGGCACCCGTCCGGGAAAAAAGATCACCTTCCCCGGTGTCCCGGCCTGCGATCCATACAGCACCTCGCAGTCGACACCCTGCCCGGCCGCGCCCGTCAGCCGCGTCACCGCCGCCCCGTTCGAAGCCGTGCTCACAATCCACAAACTCCCCGGCCGCGTCACCTCCACCGAACCCACCGAGCCGACAAGATTGGCCGAATTTACCGCCGCAAACACACAGGTTCCCGGCGTTTCGCTCACCGCCACCCCTGCCGCAGCCGTGTCATACAGCACCGTAGCCGGCGTATTCGAGCTCACCCCTTCATCCACCAGCTCGAACACCATCTGCATGGCCGCTTCGCTCGCGCCCCCGCCGCCAAACGGCTGCACCGCCCCCTCCACCATGCCGTAGTACACCTGGGGCAATCGCAAAATCTCCGCGCTGTACAGTCGCAGGCGCAACGTATATCTGTGCCCGGCCAAAGGCGTGTACACCGCCCCTGTCTCAACCCCGTTCACCACCGGCACCAGCACCGTTGCGCCACCCGTCGCACTTACGCTTTGCCGCACGCGAAAGCCGGCAAAACAGTTCGCCAGCACCGTTTGGGAGCTGCTGTAAAATCCAGCCAGGGTGCCGTCCGAGCTCGCCCCAAGCTGCACGCCTCCCAACTGCGCCAGCAGATATCCGCCCATCTCGATCGCATTCCGCGCTGTCAGCGTGGTTCCCCCATCCGATCCGTTTCCGCCGTTCATCGTCAGCCCGGCTCCGGTCAGCGTCAGGCGGTTCCCCGTTGATCCCACCACCCATTGCGCCGTATCGATCTCCGCTCCATTGAAGCTGTCCCGCAACAGCGTCCGGTTCGTTCCCCGAAACGCGGACTCGCTCAAGTCAAAAACAGCGGTCGTGCCATCCCCGGTAAATATCTCCTGAAGGTAGGCCGCCGGCTCCTCGGCCCCGGAAACCGTCACATCGTTGGCCAGCTCCCGTGCGTTCGCCACAGTGAGTTCCGCCAGGTTCAACGTGCCGTCCCCATCGCTGAAAGCGTGCGTCACCGCCCCCGCCGGCTGCACCGACACCGTCCCGCTCACCACCCTGTACCCCGCGTAGCTCGCCGCCGCCGCCGCCCCTGCATTCGTGCTCCAAGGGGCCGCCGGCGCCGCCGCAAACGCGCCCGTAGCCCGCGCATTCGCCTCACCGGAACTCACGGCAATCCGCGCCGGACCTGCCGCCGAACCCGTCCCCATCCCTGCACTCCCCGTCTGCGCCCGCGCCGTCATCTGCGCCAGCAGCGCCGTCCCACTCAGCGCCAACGACACCCCATCCACCGTCAGCGACCCGCCCGAGCCCTGCCTGTCCAGCAGCCATTCATCGCTCACCGCCGAAATCCGCACCCGGTATACCGCCCCCGTCGTGCCCTCGCCCGCATACACGGCGGTCGGCTCCGTCGGGAGGTAGCCCGTAAACAACACCGCCCCCGCATCGCTCGTCACGGCAACCCGCCCGCGCCGCACCGGTGTCGCGAGCCCCTCCAGACCCAAAAGAATCTCCGCCGTACACCGCGACGGCCGATTCAGCTGCCGTTGCACCGTCACCGGCCCTTCCGCCGCCACCGCGCCCGTGTAGTCCACGGCCCCACGCCCATCCCCGTTATCGATCGTGATCCGCACACCACCTCCTCGCGGCTCTTTCACCGCAGCGCAGCAGGGCTAGCCTGTGCCCTTGCTTAAACCTGTTTCGTCGTTAGTCCAAAATCCCAGCTTTTCCTGTCGCCGTTCCCGAAGAGCTTGAGCTTTTCCTGCTGTCATTCCCGAAGAGCTTGAGCTTTTCTTTTTTGTCATTCCCGAAGAGCTTGAGCTTTTCTTTGTTGTCATTCCCGAAGGGAATCTGCGGTTGTTCTTGCTGTCCGCCCCACGGCCGGTGCCCACCCACGGATCGGGTGCCCCATTCTTTCGCAGCTTCACCGCGAAAGGGTGGGGTCGCTCCATATCTCAGCCGCCGGTTCCACGTTTCGCCCGGCTACCCCATCCTTCGCAGCTCTACCGCCGGGTGCCCCATCTACGCGACAGCTTCACCGTCGCTTAGGTGGGTTCCCCCTCACCCTCCAGCACACGCATTCACCCTCCGCCCGTCCACTCCCGCAACCCTCTAAAGCGAGGGCTGCACGGCACGAACATCCGCCGCCAAAAAACTCCGAAAACACACCACATTTTCCCCATCCACACCATCGGCCACCGGCAGCGCCCGAAACGCCCCCGCCAGCCGCAGCGCCTGGTACCCGCCCGGGCCCTCACTCGCCGCTTCCGCAATCCCGCTCATCGCCTGCAGCCGCGGATAGTGCCAAATCACCCGTTCACCCTGTTGCCCTTCGCCCAGAAACAGCGCCGACCACTCCTGAAAGAAACTCGATCCCTCGCGATCGCAAAAGCCCACCGCCGCACTCACCTTCATCCCGGCCACCGGCACACCCGCCGGCAGCGCGTCCTCCAGCGTCAACACCCCGCCGCTCACCGCCGCCACCCGTCCCACATTCAGCGTCACCCGTCGCACGTAGTCGACATCCGCCAGCGCCGTCCGCACGTACGCCCCACTCACGCCGCTGCCGACAAATCCCGTCTGCCCACGCGCGTAATCCAGATCCACCGCCACCAACCCACCCACCGGGAACGCCGCCGCATAGGCCGCCCCCACATTCAGCGTCGTCGCCGTCGACCCCGCCCCCAGGGCGACCGCCCCCGGCGCCCCGCCGCCCGATCCGGCACCCGCCGCACCCGCCGCCGTTGCCAGCAGGTTCATCTGCTGCGTTCCCGCCGCCAGCGAAAGCTGCAGCTTGCCCCAACTCTCAAAGTTGAATCGCACCGTAGCTTCCAGATCGCTTCGAACCTGCATCCGCGTCCCCGCCGGTGCCCCGCTCTTCACGGCCGCAACGGTCGTCCCGCTCGCACGCACAAAACCCTGAATCCACCCCAGGTCCACCCAGGGCACCGGCGGCGCATCGGCCGCAAACCCCCCATCGCGTGCCGGATCGAAAATCGTAGGCTGCCCCGCCGCCCGGTTCACCGGCGCAAAATATGCTCGCACCCGCCCTATCGCCGGCGGCATCGTTTCACTTGTCATCACTCGCCGGCCTCCCCATAACTCATCACGGCGATCGTCGCCGTGCGCTCGACCCGCTCACGCTCGGCCTTGGCCGCACCGAACACAACGCCGCTCCACCAGATCCGCGTCCCTCCAGCCACCGCAGGGCCCCCGCTCACCAAACCGCGGTAGTCGCTCTTCACCGCGTTTTGCGGGGCCGCGCTCACCACCGCCAGCAACTCCCCATCCATCGCCGCCAAAGCCCGCCCACGATCCATCCCGCCACCCGCCGCCGAACCCGCCGTCACATACGAGATCTGGCAACCCATCGTCACCAGCGGCAACGCCCCTTGCGCCTCGACCGTCTCCGTCGTCCATCGCAAATGAAAGCAATCCGCCAAGGCCCCCGACACCTGCAACTCGTTCTCATCCACCACCACCCCCGGCCGCGTCACGCCGCGAACCGTCACCGTCCGCTCCGGATTGACCGCCGCCAATCGCCCCCGCAAGACCTCGTAAAACGTATCTTTAGCGTTCACCAGCACCCCCAGACCAACAACAACCACCAACACCCAAACCTGTCATCCTGAGCAAAGCGAAGGACCTGCTTCTGCCTTTGCGTCTGCCCTTGCTTTTCTATCTGTCATTCCCGAAGGGAATCCGCTTTCTCCCTTGCTTTTGCTTTTGCTTCTGCTTCTGCTTCTGCTTTTCTGTCTGTCATTCCCGTAGGGAACCTGCTTTTGCTTTTGCTTTTGCTTTTGCTTCTGCTTTTGTTTTTGCTTTTGCTTCTGCTTCTGCTTTAGCTTTTGCTTTTGCTTTTGCTTTTCTGTCTGTCATTCCCGTAGGGAACCTGCTTCTGCTTTTGCTTTTGCTTTTGCTTTTCTGTCTGTCTGTCATTCCCGTAGGGAACCTGCTTTTGTTTTTGTTTTTGCTTCTGCTTCTGCTTTTGCCTTTGCTTTTCTGTCTGTCATTCCCGTAGGGAACCTGCTTCTGCTTCTGCTTTTCTATCGATCATTCCCGCAGGGAACCTGCTTCACCCCGCATCAAACGACCGTCGGTCCCACCAAAGTCAACCGATACCCGCAAGGCCCATCGCCCGCCACCATCGCCGAAATCGCCGAAATCGTATAAAACACCCCGTCCACCACCACCCCCGCCGCCGATGCAAACAACTCCCTCGCCGACACATACCCCCAGGACCCCGCCAACTCCGCCACCGCGCTCTCTCCCAACAGCAGCGTCTTCTCCTGGCCCAGCTTGCGCCAAACCGCCGGTCCCATCGGAACATCCTGAAACATCGCCGTTCCCAGCCCCAGCTGTTCCGCGTCCGTTCCACTCGCCGCCAGCCCCGGCAGCCGCAACAGAACCGTCATCCCACCGTGGTTCGCCAGCGCCGTCTCCGCCAGTCGCACCGCATGCACACCCAACGCTCCCAAACCCACAGTCCCCGACCCCATCGCCTAACCCATCCGTTCCGCAACAAACGGCCGCAACAGTGCCTGCACCTGCACATCCAGTAGCGAGTCGCTAAAATACTGTGTCTGCAGCGTGTCCAGCCGGCTCGATTTCACATTCAGCCCCGGCGTCGCCTGCGCATTCTTCACAATCTGCGCACACGCCACCTTCACCGCCACCGGCACCGCCGCCCACCCGGCCGTATACGTCACCTCGGCCTCGCTGTACCGCAAACCCATCAAATTCGGCGGCAACCGTAACTCCCCCGTCACCGCATCCAGCAGCACCGTGCCCGGATCCACCGTCACCCATTGCCCCGGCAACCCGAAAACCTGCGCATACTCCGCCAGGGCGCCCTCCCGGCATTCGCTCCCCGCCGAATACCGCGCCTGCACCGCCGTCACCGCCGTCACCGGCCCATACGTCAGCCGCGCCGTCCCCCAGGGACGCGAAACCCGCAGCCGCTCCGTATAACTCGCCGCCGCCAGCGAACTTCGCCGGCAAAACGCCTCGATCATCGCCGAAGCCGCAGCCACCCAGGCATCCGCAGTCTCCGCACTCAACCCATACACCACATATTCAGCCGGCAACAGATACGCCATCCACCCTCCAAAAACTTGTCATCCTGAGCAAAGCCAAGGACCCGCTCGCATGCTCTTCTGGTTGTTATTCCCGAAGGGAATCTGTGTTTTGTTGCCACGGCAGCCAGGCCCGGGTCAGCTTAAGATCACCCGGGCCCAACCACCAACCAGCAAACGACTAACTAGCAACCACTAACCACTAACCACGTACCACGTACCACGTACAACCACTAACCACCTACAACCTATCGATCCACCAGCACCTGATAATGTGCATAGTTCGCACCCTTCACCACCACACCGCCGAACTTCACCACCACATGTTGCGAAGCCAGCGACCCAGGTACGCCCAGCTGAAACACCCGCGGTGTCGCCTCGCCCAGCCAGTGATACTCGATCAGGTCCTCCGTCACGATGTACGCCGGCAGCACAGCCGATCCCGAACCGGGCGTGCCGGTGTAGGGAAGCGTCCATTCCGGGATCAGCGGAATGTCGCCCGCCTGCGTCGAAAGCGTCTTCACCGTCAGCCCGCCCTCGATCGCCTTTGTGTTCAACACCACGTTGAACTCCGACTTCATCTCCCGATCGATCAGGTCCAGCAGCACCGGGTTCGCATAAATCGCCGTCGGCCGCACACCGAAGCTCGTATTGGAAAGCATCTGCGCAATCGTCGACTTCAGCCCATCCACAATGCTTTGCGAAGCGCCGATCGTCACCGTATTGCCACCGGCCGCAATCTGCCCCGCAGCGCCGAAATACTGCGCCGTCGTCGGCGAGCTCAGGCTTGTATCGGTGCCGTTCCACAACGCAATGTCGTTCGTCCGCAAAACGCCGTCCACGGTATCGGCCAGGTCCTTCGCCTGCAGATACGCAAACTGGCTCTGCTGCTTGCCCAGCTCGATATCGAACAGGTTGTAGTTGATCTGCGCCACCAGCGCCTTCAGCGGCACCGAACGCTCCACGCGCGTCGGGCTCACCACCGGCGGCACCAGGTTGCGCGGATCCATAAACCCGGCCGAAGCCGCAGGCGCGGGAATCGCCGTCTCTTCAAAAAAGCGCGACGGATGGCCCGTAGCCGGCACCTGCTTAATACGCTGGCCAAAAGCGCCGCGGCGCCGCACCAGATCCAGGATCTCCGTCTGGTACATCGGCACTTCGATCGCGCCCGGTCCAATGTAATCCGCTGCCGCACTGATTTCCGTAAACTTCGCGTTCATCGATTCTCCTCAAGGTTCTCTTGCCGAAACTGAAAAAGGACGCAGCCCAAGCCACGCCCACCTACCCACAACCCTTGCCTTCGCCTGCCGCTTCTCTCCCGGCTCGCCATCCCAAGGAATCGACTTGTCATTCCCCAGCAATTTGGCTTGTCATTCCCGAAGGGAATCTGCGTTTGCTTGGACCGGGTGCCACAAACCGGGTGCCCCATTCTTTCGCAGCTTCACCGCGAAAGGG
>CAXTBI010000103.1:0-6767 GCA_964242195.1 uncultured Acidobacteriaceae bacterium | reverse complement strand
TCAGCCATGCACTGCTTTTCTCTCTGCCATCCCCAAAGGGAATCTGCCGTCCGCTCTTGCCCTTGCTCTTCTGTCTGTCATTCCCGAAGAAAACCTGCTTCCGCTCTTGCACTTGCTCTTCTGTCTGTCATTCCCGAAGGGAACCTGCTTCCGCTCTTGCCCTTGCTTTTCTCTCTGTCATTCCCGAAGGGAACCTGCTTCCAAGCACCACCGCACCTAAGCCACAGCCAACACCCGCTCTTGCTCCGCATACAACCGCGCCACACCCACAATCAAGGTCCGGATCCGCGCCATCACCCCCACGCGCTCCGTCACGGAAATCGCCCCGCGCGCGTCCAGCAGATTGAAGCAGTGCGAACACTTCAGCGCCAGCTCATACGCTCCCAGCGTCGGGAAACGGGAGGCCGCCAGCGGCTCCGATCCATCCTTGGTCACCACACTCTTGGCCCGCTCGAGCAGTTCCAAACACTCCGCCTCATACAGCCGCAGGTGCTCCCAAAGCCGCTCCACATCCGCATAATCGAACGCATACGCCGAAAATTGCCGTTCTTCACCCAGCCTCACCTCGCCATACGTCCGCTCCGCCCCGGGCTGGTCGGGAGAAAGGCCCGGATCGCGCGACCAAACAATGTCGAAAATCGAATCCTTATCCTGCACAAATTGCGCCAGCCGCTCCAGACCATACGTGATCTCGCCCGAAATCGGGTCCAGATCCATCCCGCCGCACTGCTGAAAATACGTGAACTGCGTGATCTCCTGCCCGTCCAGCATCACCTGCCAGCCCACACCCCAGGCCCCGCCCACCGGCCACTCCCAGTTGTCCTCTTCAAATTTAATGTCGTGCTCGAGCAAATCGATCCCAATCGCTTCCAACGACTCGAGATACATCTCCTGCACACGCTCCGGCGGCGGCTTCAAAATCACCTGAAACTGCGTGTGCCGGAACAGCCGATTGGGGTTTTCCCCATACCGCCCGTCCGCCGGCCGGCGCGAAGGCTGAGGATACGCAATGCGGATCGGCTTCGGCCCCAGCACCCGCAAAAACGTGTCCGGCGACATCGTTCCCGCGCCTACCTCAAGATCATAGGGCTGCCCCAGAACGCAACCCCGGTCCGACCAAAATCGCTGCAACGCAAACAGCAGCTCCTGAAATGTAAGTGCAGCTCCCTGTGCCATCGTCCCCATCCGGTACTCCGCCCAGTTTACCCTCGATACACCGGCCCGCCGCACACCGGTTCACACAGCCAAAGCCGGCAGCCAGTACCCGACCCAAAGGAGCCAGATGCCGTCCACCCCCGTCCAGCGCACCCTGCGCACCTGCGCCCTCCTTTGCGGTCTTGCCCTGCTCTTCACCGCCGTCTGCGCCTACGGTTGCGCCGCCCACACCTACAGCCACGGACCGCCGGCACCCCAGGCGCCATCCGACCGCCAAACCGTCCTTTGGGCCGCCGGCGCCTACCTCGGTGCTCTGCTCTTCGTCATCGGGAGCTCCACGCTCCTGCTCACGATCAGTTCCCTGCGCCGCCACCAGCGCACCGTCCGCAAAGCCGCCCTGGAACGCATGGTGCAGGAAGCCGCGGAGAGCAAGCCTGAGTAGCCGGGTTGCAGGCTGCTGGACGGCAGTATCGCTGCATTCCGAACGGTGCCAACCCGCTTGCTTTTCTGGCTGTCATTCCCGTAGGGAACCTGCTTTTCGCCGCCGCAAGAGCCCTATCCGAAGGCGAGCCCTACCCCAGCATCGCCGCACTCCGGATCCGCCGTTCCAGATGCCGCTCCAGCACACCGATCGCAAACGCCCGCAAATCCGCCGCCCGCTCCCTCGGCCAAACCCCTTCCGCCAGCAGCTGCGGCAGGGAAGCCCGCGCCATCCGGTAGCTTTCCCCCACCGATTCCGGCGCCAACGCCCGGCTCCCCGGCCGCCGGTCGTCCCCGCACGTCACCCCATCCCCCGCCGGCGACCACCACACATCGTCCCCGCGCAAATCCAAACCGCACACCGCGCAGTGCCCCAGCTCCGGCATCCAGCCCATCAACCGGTTCATCCAAAGGCAAAAATACGTTGCCGGCAGCCACACCGCATCGCGTTCGGTCGCACGCAGCACCGCCAGCGCCAGCCGAAACAGGTTGTCCTCAGGGGCCAGCTCCGGCAGCGCCTGCTCCAACACCTCGGTCACCAACTGCAAGCCCGCCAAACGGGACGCATCCATCGGTGCCGTCAGCGGCGACCAAAGTATTTCAAAGCTGTCCAACCGGACCAGGTCTTCGCGCGGTCGCTCCGTGTAGCGTGCATTCACATGCGTGCCCGGCTCCAGCGCCCCGCCAAACCGCCGCCGGCTGCGCATCGCATGCCGCGCCACACCCTTCACCACACCCCGCTCACGGGTAAACAGGCTGACCAGCAGATCGGCCTCCCCGAACGGCCAGGACCGCAGCACAATCGCTTCCCCACCGTGCGAAATGGGCCTGCCCGGAGCCAAATCGTGTTCCCCTCACGCCCAACAACACCAAACGAACAACGCCCAAACGAACAACGCGCGACCGAAGCCGCGCGCTTTCCTGCTCTACTTACAACGTACAACCTAAAACTTACAACTCTTTACCGTCCGAAATGCGCCGCATTCTTCGGCGCAAACTCCACCCACTTGTCCGGCAGATCGTCGCCCGCGTAGATCGCCGAAACCGGGCACACCGGAACGCAGGCGCCGCAATCGATGCACTCCACCGGATCGATAAACAGCTGATCCGCCGTGTCGTAGCCGGGCTCATCGCCCTTGGGGTGAATGCAATCCACCGGGCAGGCGTCCACACACGCCCGGTCTTTGGTGCCGATGCAAGGTTCTGCGATGACATATGCCATAAATCCGAATCTCCTCTAGAGAGTGAAACGTGGAGGGGTGAAACGTAGCCGGGGTGAACTCTCGCCCCGCATCCCTCAACTTCAGGTCCGTTTACGCTTCGATCATACCAAGATTTCGGAGGCGGCCCCAACCCGGCCGTTTGCGCAACGATGTCTACGCGGGCCCGACCGAAACATCTTCGATCCCGCGCCAAACCCGGAGGGCAAGCGAAGCCATGCCGGAGGGATACACCCGCTCCGTCGTTCCCTTCAGCTCCTCAAAACTCCACCACCGCGCTTCCCGCATCAGCCGAATCTCCTCCGCCGTCACACCGCTCAGCCGCGGCGCCTCCCGCGCGCACCGCCCGGCAAAGAACACATCGAAGTTCCGCACCGTTTCGCCCAAATGCGTGTACTGCCCGCCCGATTCCTCATGCACCGGCCCCACCAGCGGCATCTGCAGCCCAAGCTCCTCAAACAGCTCCCGCTCCGCCGCCGCCAGGTCGCTCTCCCCCGCCTCCACCTCGCCCCCCGGCGTCACCCAGAAGGCAAACGGCGCGCCGTCGATCTCCGCAACAAAGCGAATCAACAGCACATCCCCACCAAGATCGAACAGAAACACCCGCGCCGACCGCCGCAACCGTAACTCGTCCAACCCTCACCCAACCTCGGCATTCGCCGCACGCCGCGCCGCAAACTCCCCCGGCGTCGGTATCCGCTCCAACCCACGCCCCGCGAACATATCCGCGAACAGCGCGCCCATTTCCCCATGAATCAGCCCATTGGTCGCAAACACCTCGCGGCTGTCGAGCGTAAACTTGCCGCCATCAAAATGCGTAACCCGCCCACCGGCCTCTTCCACCAGCAGGTACCCCGCACTTGTATCCCAGGGGTTCAAAATAAATTCCCAGTAGCCATCCAGCCGCCCCGCCGCCACATACGCCAGGTCCAGCGCCGCCGACCCCGCCCGCCGCACACCATGCGAACGCAGCGTAAACTCCTGATAAAAATGAATGTTCGGGCTGCGATGCCGCTTCTGGCTCGGAAATCCGGTCGCAATCAACGACTCCTGCAGCTTCCCCGTTTTCGACACCCGGATCGGCAGCCCATTCAGCCGCGCGCCCTCACCCCGCGCCGCCGAAAACATCTCATCCCGCAGCGGATCGTAGATCACCCCCGCCACCATCTCGCCATCCTGGTCCGCCGGGAGCCCCGGCCGCCGCCGCTCGCACCCCAGCACCACGCAAAATGCCGGAAATCCGTGCGCAAAATTCGTCGTCCCATCCAGCGGGTCGACATACCATCGAAACTCCCGCTCCAGCCCATCGCGCGTACCCTCTTCGCCATACACGCCATGATCCGGAAACGCCGCCCGCAACCGCTCGGTGATCAGCGCTTCACTGGCCCGGTCGGCCTCCGTCACAATGTCGACATCGCCCTTGTACTCCGTCCGCACGCCACGCCCGTAAAACTCGCGCAGCAGCCCCCCAGCCTCCCGCGCAATCGCCTCCGCCACCGCTAGAAATTCCTTCACAAACCCTCACTTCTTCAGCAGAACTACCCACGCCATGGACGTCGCCACATATCTCGACGGCTTCCGCTCGCGAAGCGCAGCACGGCCAAACAGGAAGCACTCGCCTACTTGAACATCTACCATGACCCGATCCCAATTCCAAACACCGCTTTAGCCGCACTCGTTCCGCACGAAAGGGGCAGCCTATCCCCTTGCCCATCTACTCGAACTCAGCACCAGGGAGCTCGACCGGCATCACACCTCCCGTGCACGCAAAAGGAGCCCGGAATGGACCAGTTCAGCCTGCCGCCCATAGACCACCGAACCGCGGAGTTGGAGCCGGGGGTGCGGTTGCACTACGTCGTAACGGGGGACGGGCCCCGCGTAATGGTCCTGCTTCACGGCTACCCGCAGACGTGGTGGGAGTGGCGTCATGTGCTGACGCCGCTCGTGCGTGCGGGCTGGAAAGTGATTGCGCCGGACTACCGCGGCGCGGGCAGCTCGTCCAAACCGCCCGCCGGCTACGACAAACGCACCATGGCAGGCGACGTTTTCAAGCTCCTGCGCGAGCATCTCGGCCTCGCCGGTCCGGTCACGCTCGTTGGGCACGACATCGGCATGATGGTAGCCTTTGCCTTCGCCTGCGAATACCCCAAAGCCGTCGACAAACTGGTGTTGATGGAAGCACCGTTGCCCGGAACAGCGGCCTACGATGCGACCGTTGCCTCCACCCGGCTGAACGGTGCGGCCATGTGGCACTTCTTCTTCCACAACGCAGGGAACAATCTTGCGGAGTCGCTCACCGCCGGTCGCGAGCGCCTCTATCTGCAGCACTTCTACGAGCGCCTGGCCTTTGATCAGAACGCCATCACAACCGCGGACCTCGACCTCTACGCCTCGCACTATTCTGCTGCCGGGGCCATGCGGGCGGGCTTTGAGCTGTACCGTGCGTTTGACCGCGACGGGCAGGACAACAAAGCGGCGACCAAAAAGAAGGGGCGACTCACCATGCCCATTCTCGCCCTCGGTGGCACATCGAGCTTTTACCTGCCCATCGCCAAGGAAATGCTGGCGGAGGTAGCAAAACATGTCACCGTGGTCGGCATCCCGGACGCGGGCCACTGGATAGCCGAGGAAAACCCAACGGCCTTTGTGAAGGAGCTGCTAACATTCTGCAAATAAACTTCGCCCTACAACAAGCGCCTCGCAACGCTCCTCAATGCCCTGCCGTCTCCTCACGCCCACCCGTCCGGCGCGCCGCCGACGCACTTTCCGTGATCATGCGTATCTGCGCCTTGTAGATAAATAAATTCGGCTTCCCTTCGCGCGTCAAGCGCACCATGGTGTCGTCGAAATACTCAATCCATCCGCTCACCACCTCGCCATCGCGCAGCTTCACCGCCACCGCCACCTGCCGTTCGCTAAGCGATTTCAGGTACAGTGCCTCCTGCCCCGTCTCGCCCGAAGGAACTCCCTTACCGAACCGCTTCTTGGTCGCCATAGAACCCGATTGTACCGGGGCCGCAAAACTTCGCCGTAAACGAGCCGAACGTTCGCCGTGCACCCCTCAGGGCCGGGCAAAATACGCCGTCCGGTACCGCAACGTATACTTCGCCGCCAGCGCCGGGTCCTTCAACTTCAGGCCAATCGCCCGCAACCCCGCATCGTTCAACGTCCGCTGCGGCGCGTAATACCCCACCGTGTACTGCGTCCGCAAATCCTCCGACACGTGCGCAAAGGCCGGCGCCAGGTCCCGCTTGTCTTCCACGTAATAAAATTTTCCACCCGTGTCATGCGCCATCTGGATCAGCGCATGCTCGCCCCCCTCGTTGCGCCCCGCATCCGCGGCCACCGGCACCACGATCAGCGCATAAATCATCGCCCCTGCCCGCTCCGCCTGCTCGATGGCGGCGTCGTAGCTGCCGTGCGGCGTCGTGTTTTCCCCATCCGTGATCAGCACAATCACGCGCCGCTCCCCCGCCACCGCCGGGGCCTGCGCCAGCCTTTGACTCGCCAGGTACACCGCATCGTAAAGCGCCGTCGAGGACCCGCGCTGGATGCGTCCAATCCCGCTATCCACCGCCCGTACATCGTTCGTAAACGAAACCACCTCGTCCACGCTGTCGGAAAAACCAAGGAGATCCACCCGGTCCTGCGCCCGCACCAACCCCTTCAAAAAGCCCTTGGCCGCCTCCCGCTCCAGCCCCCGGTCGCTGAACACGCTTTCACTCGCATCGATCGCCAAGGCAATGCTCAGCGGCGTCGTCGATTCCTTCTCGAAAACCGCGATGCGTTGCGGCTTTCCATCCTCGGTCAACTCAAAATCCCCGACGGAAAGCCCGCCCACCGGCCCGCCCCCCGCATCGACAACGTTCAACGCCACATTCACCAGCCGGCTCTGCACCCGGATCGTCGTCC
>CAXTBI010000102.1:0-7048 GCA_964242195.1 uncultured Acidobacteriaceae bacterium | reverse complement strand
ACATCGACAACCCCGTCGAAGGCAAACACGTCATCCTCGTCGAAGACATCCTCGATACCGGACTCACCTTGAGCTACCTTCGCCAACTCATGCTGCAGCACAAGCCGGCCTCCCTCAAAATCGCCGCCTGCCTCGACAAACCCGAGCGCCGTCTCGTGCCCATCGAGGCCGACTATGTCTGCTTTCAAATCCCCAATCGCTTTGTGATCGGCTACGGCATGGATTACGCCGAACGCTACCGCGGTCTTGAAGACATTCGCATCTACCCGGACAGCCCCGCCGGACATTGAGCTCCGACCCACCTAACCATTTGCACCGCATGCAACGGGCACCAACTACGCTGTTCCTTCGCTGCCGCAAGAGCATCTCATACACGGAAGCTCCCCTATGATGACGGTTCAGCAGAAGCTCGAAATCCTGGCCGATGCCGCGAAATACGACGCCTCCTGCGCCTCGTCCGGGGCCAAGCGCGCCGGCAACGGCAAGGGGGTCGGCCACTCCGATGGCGAAGGCATCTGCCACAGCTACACGCCCGACGGCCGCTGCATCTCGCTGCTGAAAATTCTGCTCACCAACTTCTGCACCTACGATTGCGTCTTCTGCGTCAACCGCGTCTCCTCCGACGTGCGCCGTGCCCGCTTCGCCCCGGAGGAGGTGGTCAACCTCACCCTGGATTTCTATAAACGCAACTACATCGAGGGCCTGTTCCTGTCTTCGGGCATCATCCAGTCGCCCGATTACACGATGGAACAGCTCATCGCCGTCGCCAGGACCCTGCGCACCGTCCATCACTTCGGCGGCTACATCCACCTGAAGACGATCCCGGGCTGCGACGAGCGCCTGGTCGCCGAGGCCGGTCGATGGGCCGACCGCCTGTCCGCCAACATCGAACTTCCCACCCAAAGCGACCTCGTTCAACTCGCCCCCGAAAAAAAGGCCTCGGTCATCGAGACCACCATGGGCCAGATCCAGTCCAAAAAGGACGAGGTCGACGACGATCGCCGCCGCACCCGCCTCAGCCCGGACCGCGCCCCGAAGTTCGCTCCGGCGGGTCAGTCCACCCAACTCGTCGTCGGCGCCACCGCCACCACCGATCGCGAAATCATCAACCGCGCCAGCGATCTGTACACCGGCTACAAGCTCCGCCGCGTCTACTACACCGGCTTCAGCCCCTACCCCGAAGCCGATGCCCGCCTTCCGCTCAAACCCACGCCTCTGGTCCGCGAACATCGCCTCTACCAGGCCGATTGGCTGATGCGCTTCTATGGTTTCGAGGCCGCCGAACTCACCTCCGACGCCGAACCCGAGCTTTCCCTCACCGAAGACCCCAAATCTTCCTGGGCGCGCCGCCACCCGGAGTTTTTTCCCGTCGACGTCAATACCGCTCCCCGCGAGGCCCTCCTGCGCGTGCCCGGTATCGGCTACAAAAACGTCGAGCGCATCGTGCGCATCCGCAAATACCAGCGCCTCGCGCTCGAGCACCTGAAGAAACTTCACGTGCAACTCGGCCGCGCCTCCGCCTTCATCACCGCCTCCGATCACCTGCCCCGCCCCTCCTCGCTGTTCGACCATCCGGCCTCGCTTTCTGAACATCCGCCGCAGCCTGGCAGCCTCGCCGTCCCGCCGTCCACCCCCGCCGCGATCCGCCTTCCCCGCCCCACGCAGCTTGACTTGTTTGCCGCCGCCAGCGCTTTCTCGGGAGCCTTGTAGGACATGCACCGCGTAGCGATCGCGCCCGATTTCGACACCTGGCGCAATGCCGCCCGCGACGCCCTCCGCGGGGGCTACACCCCCGAGCAGGTCGATCTCGAGGACGCCACCCAACCCTCCACACTGGATCTGCTCACCCCGGACGAAACCCCGGCGGGCTTCCCCATCGCCCAGCCGTATGTTCCCAAAGCCTTCCTCGACAGCGCGCAACTGGCCGCCACACACCGCGACCCCGGCCGCTGGAACCTGCTATACCGCCTCCTGTACCGGCTCCAGACCAACCGCGATCTGCTGAGAAACGAAGTCGATGCCGACGTCGCGGAACTGAAGCGATACGAAGCCCAGATCCGCCGCGATCTGCACAAAATGCACGCCTTCGTCCGCTTCCGCAAAGTCGACGAGCCCGGCCCCGCGCAAACGGCACCGGCCGCCGCCGATCCCGCCCACTACATCGCCTGGTACCGCCCCGACCACCGCATCCTCCCCCTCGCTGCCCCGTTCTTCGCCGAGCGCTTCGCCCCCATGCGCTGGTCCATCCTCACCCCCGACGCCTCCGTTTCCTGGCATCCCGACGCAAAACAATTCACCTGGAGCCCCGGCACCGGCAAGGAATCCGCGCCGGCCGAGGACGAGCTCGAAAACCTGTGGCGTTCCTATTACGCCTCCATTTTCAACCCGGCCCGCCTCAACCCCGAGGCCATGCGCTCTGAAATGCCGGTCCGTTACTGGGGCAATCTGCCCGAAATCGCCCTTTTGCCCGAACTCATGGGGCGCGCCGAAAGCCGAGTCACATCCATGGTCACCCGCCAAAACAAACAGCCCACCGCCGCCCCGTTTGTTCCCTCCGAGCGCACCCTTCCCGTCCTGCGCGCCGCCCTTCCGTCCTGCCAGGGCTGCGAGCTGTACCAGCACGCGATCCAGGTCGTTCCCGGCGCCGGCGACCCTAACGCCGCGCTGATGCTCGTCGGCGAACAGCCCGGCGACCAGGAAGATCACCAGGGTCTCCCCTTTGTCGGCCCCGCCGGCCGTGTGCTCCGCGACGCTCTCAACGAGGTCGGCATCGCCCCCGAACAGGTGTTCATGACCAACGCCGTGAAGCACTTCAAATTCGTGCAGCGCGGCAAGCTTCGCCTCCACCAAAACCCCCGCATGAGCGAAATCACCGCCTGCAAACCGTGGCTCAACGCGGAGATCGACGCCGTAAAACCCAAAGTCATCCTTTGCCTGGGGGCCTCCGCCGCGAAGTCGCTGCTGGGCAGCACCTTCGCCCTGATGCGCGAGCGCGGCACGATCAAACAGACGCCCTTCGCCGAGCACGTCATCGCCACCGTGCATCCCTCCGCCGTCCTGCGCGCCGCCGACCCCCCCGGCCGCGATCTGCTGTACGGCTACCTGCGCGACGATCTTGCGCTGGCGCTCCTCACCGCGCAGCAATCCGCCTAGGCAGTGTGCGTAAAAATAAAACGCAGTGTCCGCCGCCATCCTGAGCGTAGCGAAGGATCTCTGTGTTCCGCCCGGCGCTCCAGAAACCCGCGCGGCACAGCCCACCCCAAACCCAACCCCTGTCATCGCTTCGCGAAGCGAAGGACCCGCTTTTCCCCCCAATCCTCCAACCCTGTGCAAATCAACAGGCAAAGCTTCGAAGCGCGCCCACCGACAACCAACCTCCACCAAACAACCCACCGGGGCGAACTTTCGCTCAGGCCTATAAAATCAGCAAATGTCCTCAGCCTTGGGAGCCTCCAGCATCGCCGGAACCGGCCAAATCCGCATCATCCGCCCGGCCCGCAGCCTTCGCGGTTCGCTGGCCCTGCCCGGCGATAAATCCATCTCCCACCGCTATGCCACCCTCGCCGGCTTTGCCGAAGGCACCTCCCGCCTCACCAATTTCTCCACCGGCGCCGACCCACAGTCCACCCTCGCTTGCATGCAGGCCATGGGCGCGACGGTCTCCACCGAAGACCGCACGGTCGTGGTCACCGGGATCGCCGGCCGTCTCCATGCCCCCGCCGACGCCCTCGATTGCGGCAACTCCGGCTCCACCATGCGCATGCTGGCCGGCCTCGTCGCCGCGCAACCGGGCAGCTTCCGCTTCACCGGCGACCCCTCGCTCACCCTCCGCCCCATGGAACGCATCCGCACCCCGCTCGCCGCCATGGGCGCACAGATTGACCTCACCGACGGCCACGCGCCGATGATCGTCCAAGGCGGCCCCCTGCGCGCCATCGATTTCGAAGCCCCCATCGCCAGTGCGCAAGTCAAAACCGCCGTCCTGCTCGCCGGGCTCCAGGCCGAAGGCACCACCTCGCTCGCCGAAAAAATCCGCACCCGCGACCACACCGAACATGCCCTGCGGGCCTTCGGCGCCACCCTCGATCGCCGCGACGGTCGGCTTTCGATCCCCGGCGGCCAGGCCCTCAAAGCGCTCGACCTCACCGTTCCCGGCGATCTATCCTCCGCGGCATTCTTCCTGGCCGCCACCCTTCTGTTCGAGGACAGCAACCTCGTCCTCGATGGCCTGGGCCTGAACCCCACCCGCGCCACGCTGCTCGACGTCATCACCGCCATGGGCGGCGGCATCAAGATGCTGGAAGTGCTTGAAACCAACGGCGAAATGGCGGGCACGATCCAACTCCAGCGCAAAGGTCCTTTGAAAGGCATCGACATTTCCGGCGCACTCGCCGCGCAACTGATCGACGAGCTGCCCGTTCTCGCCGCGGTCGCTCCCTTCACCGCCAACGGCATGAAAATCCGCGACGCCCGCGAGCTCCGCGTCAAAGAATCCGACCGCATCGCCCTCACCGTCCGCAATCTCCGCGCCATGGGGGCCGAAGTCACCGAACACGAGGACGGCATGGACATTCCCGGCGGCCAGCGCCTGCACGGCGGCGTCATCGATTCCGGCGACGATCACCGCATCGCCATGGCCTTCTCCATTGCCGCCCTGCGCGCCGAAGGGGACACCGAAATTCACGGCGCCGAAGCCGCCGCCATCTCCTTCCCCGAGTTCTTCACCATCCTCGATGACCTCGCCCAGCGCTGACCCAAATGCCGACGCACGGCAGAGCGACTTATGAAATCTGTTTGCGCGAAGTTGGGGTGTCCGCCCTCACCTGAGCGCAGGGAAGGATCACCCGCCGTTCTCCTGAGCGTAGCGAAGGATCCCTGGGTTCGGCTCGCGGCTTCCACACACCGAAACGCGAACCGCAACAGCACATAAAGTGAAATCCGCAGTCAGGCCACGGCATCCTCAGCCGGAGGCAGTGTCAGCAGCTCCCGCAACCCCGCTTCCACCTCCTCCACCGACACTTCATCGATCACATAGTCTGCCGGAGCGCGCTCCAAATCCAGGTTCTTCAAAATTCGCGCCCGTGGACTTTCCACCGGCAGCCATTCCAGCGCCGGCGACCACGCCGGCGCCACAATCACCATCGGCAGACCCATGGCCCGCGCCAAGTGCATCGGCCCTGTATCCAGCGTCAGCGTAATCCTCGCGATACCGAACAACGCTGCCATTTCCAACAGGTTCGTCTTTCCGGCCAGGCTCACATTCCGTACCCGCAACCCCGCCCGCAGCTCCTCAATCCGGGCCGCCTCGGCCGCTGTGCCCACAAAGACCACTTGCGTTCCGTACTCGCGGCCAAGCATTTCCGCCGCTTGGCGAAATCGCTCCGGTCGCCAACTCTTGCGTTGCGTCGGGCTCGTCTGCGTCACAAAGACCGCAATCGGCTCCCCTTCGCGGAGCCCCGCTTCCACCAGCCTCTCTCGCACCCTCGCAAAATCCTGCTCCGACGGGTATACGCGCGGCTCCGCCAGCGATGGTTCCTTCGCCAAAGCCGCTTCCAACGCCGCCCCATGCCCCAGCGCCTTCACAATATTCAAATTGTTCCCGATCTGGCTTGCCCGCGGATCGAACCTCAACGCCGCTGCGCTCATCTCCGGATGCACGCCGAATCCCACGCGCGTGTGCCCTCCACTCCCGACCGCCGCCAGCGTTATGCGTGTTCGCCCGTTGCCGGTGGTTTGCAGCACGGCATACGGTTCTCCTCGGAAGGCCCGGGCTGTCCGCAGCGCCCTTACGGCCCCGCCGAGGTCCGCAAGCGGGCTCGGCATCGCGATCAGCCGCTCCAGTTGCGGATTCCCCTGCAACACACCCAGGCCAAAGCCGCTTGCCGCCGCGATCAGCCGCGCTTCCGGCACCACCGCACGCAGCGCCGCAATCAGCGGTGTCGCATGCAGGGCCGTACCCAGCGCCAGCGAATGCTCCAGCAACAAAAAATTCCGGATTTCAGCCAGGGCAAGGTTGCCGCCGAACGCTCTCCGCTCCACGTTTGCAAAGGCTGAAAGCAATGCGGATTTGGGCGTCCTGGCAATGCCACGAGCATACCAAAACAGCCTTGCCTGGAAGAAGCCCGGCCGCTATCTCTGCGGCCAAACCTGATTCAAAGTTGAAAATGCACAGCCTCATCGCAATCACAAAGCCGTCATCTCGACCGAAGCGAAGAAACCCCTGTATTCCGCCACCCACTGCACAAACCTCTGGACACCCCAAACAAAGAAACCTCGCCACAAATTCTTCCAAAGCCCCTCAGAACACCTCAACCCACAGACTCACCCCGCCGTGCCATCCACAACCCCGCCAGCAACAACACCACGGGGTAGCATTCCAGCGTGTACCGCGGCTCCGAGTTGTCCAGGGTCAGCAATAACGCCGACCGCAGCACCACCAGACCGCCCCCAACCATTGCCACCGGGGCCCACCCGTCCCATCGCTCCCGCCGCCAACGCACCCATCCGCAAGCCGCCAGCACCAGCAGCCCCAGGTTCAACCCCGCATACGCGACCTCCGCCGCCGACCGCCTCGGGTGTGCCCCGGCCTTCCACCAATCGATCGGCAGCTTCATCAACTCCGTCCGCGGCCGCAGCCACATATCCGCCAGCTTGGCCACCGGCAGCAGAACGTAATACCGCACCGGATGCCGCCGCACCCGCTCCGCCGCAATCTGCCCAAACGCCCGATCAAAGGCCGGCGTCGCCGTCGTCACCTCGTTATACCGTGCATACAGCGCCGCCGTTCGTCGCCGTTGCCCCGGGCTGTCGAACGCCCGCGCCGGCAAATCCGGCATCTTCAGCGGCGATCCGTCATAGGTCCAATACACATCGACGGTGCTGTTGAACCCGATCGCCCAGGTCCGGTACCAGCGCGCAAACCCCAGCGGCGCGGCCTCATCCGGATCGTTCGCATATTTCGGGGCCAGGGGCTGAAATACATGGAATCGTACCCAGTTCCGCCCCGCCCACGCCCCCGTCGCCGTGCACAGCAGCAGCGCCGCGCACA
>CAXTBI010000101.1:0-7125 GCA_964242195.1 uncultured Acidobacteriaceae bacterium | reverse complement strand
GGTTACTGTAACGGCCTCCTGGACGGAGGCAGGTTGCAGGACGATCCGCTCCGGGGAACCGGGCACCGGGGGAGAAACGACGGCGGGCGCAAAACCGGCGGCGGTGACCAGCAGTGAGTCGGCGCGGGTGCCAGGTGGGAGCGCCGCGCAGCCGTCGGGGCCGGTTTTCGCGAGGAATTTAGGCGAGTCGGAGAGCGACCGGCCGGTCGCCGGTTGGCCGACCGGGGTCTCGCTGATCGCTGCCTGCGGCAGTGGCAGGCCACCCGAGTCGACGACGCACAGGGTGAGAACTGGATCCGTCGACGGCGGCTGCGGCCCCCTTCCCGGCGGCGACGGAGTCTGGGCTGAAGTCTGGGCTGAAAGCAGGGTCGCGCACATGGCCCAGAAAAGTAAGGGGAGGAGAGCCGGGGACCTCACCCCATCAGAATCTCATGCTCCCTGCCGGTGCGGGCCGACGCATCCGAGTTCCTGTGCATGTTGCAGGAGGGACCAGGCTATGTCTGACAAGACCGAGGTGGCGTCCTCGATCGACGGGGCGGAGCTGGTGTCGGTGGTGATTGAAACGCCGCGCGGCAGCCGGGTGAAGTATAAGTTCGACGAGGAACTACAGGCGCTGCGGCTGAAGTCGGTTTTGCCGCAGGGGATGGTGTTTCCATTCAACTTTGGGTTCGTTCCGCAGACGACGGGCGGCGACGGCGATCCGCTCGATGTCCTGCTGCTGATGGACGAGGCGCTGATTACGGGGTGCGTGGCGACGGTGCGGCTGATCGGGGTGATGGCCGTCGAGCAGACCGTGCGCGGCGAGGTGCAACGCAACGACCGGCTGCTGGCGGTGGCCGACACGGGCGATGCGTATAGCCGCTTCACCTCGGTGGAGGACGTGCCGCGGCCAATTATGGAGGGGGTGGATGCGTTTTTTGTGCAATATCACCGGCTGATGGGGAAAACCTCGCGCACGTTGGCATGGGAGGGACCCGAAGCGGCACGGGACACTTTGCAGCGCGCCGCCGAAGCGCTGAAGGCGAAGGACGCCGCCGAACGCTGAAGCAGGAACTGGCGAGGGGGGCCAAGGGCGAAAGCGGGCAGGAACAAACACACATTTCCTTCGGGAATGACAATCGATAAAACTAGTCCGCGGTATGCCGTGCTTGCGTTGTCCTTAAAGAGCAAGCGAGGCGCGACTACAGCTATTTCTGTGTTGTATCGAATGTGTCATCTCGACCGCAGCAAACGGTCGTATCGTTTGCGCAGTGGAGAGACCCCTGTATTTTGCTCGGGGTGAGGCCAACCTTCGTGCAGCAGCAAGCAAAATACAGGGGTCTCTCTACTTCGGCTTCGCCTCCGGTCGAGATGACGACTTGCGTCTAGGAATAGCTGCTGTAGCTATCAGGGGTGCTGGCGATTTCGATGGCCTTGCCGACGCGCAGTACCGTCCCCTCGTCGAAGTGCCGGCCCAGCACCTGAACGCCGATAGGAAGGCCGGCCGCGGTGGCGCCGCAAGGGACGCTCATGCCGGGGATCCCGGCCAGCGAGGCGGCGACGGAGTAGATGTCTTCGAGATACATTTGCAGCGGATCGTCGGTTTTCTCCCCCAGTTTGAAGGCGGGGGTGGGGGTAACGGGGCAGACGATGGCGTCCACCTGGGCAAAGGCATCGAGGAAATCGCGGGTGAGCAGGGTGCGGACCTGTTGCGCTTTGCGGTAGTAGGCATCGTAGTAGCCCGCCGAAAGGACATAGGTGCCGAGCAGGATGCGCCGTTTGACCTCGGGACCGAAGCCTTCTTCACGGCTGCGGCGGAACATGGCCGAAAGCGTGTCGCTGCCCGGGGCGCGGCGGCCGAAGCGGACGCCATCGAAGCGGGACAGGTTGGAGCTGGCCTCGGCGGTGGCGAGAACGTAGTAGGTGGGAACGGCGTAGCGGGTGTGCGGCAGCGAGATCGATTCGACGGTGCAACCGGCGGCGCGCAGAACATCGAGGGAACGCTCGACGGCGGCGCGGATTTCGGGGTCGAGACCCTCGCCAAGGTACTCGGCGGGGACGCCGATGCGCAGGCCGGCGACGGGCTGGGCGAGCTCGGCGGTGTAGGACGGCACGGGGCGGAGGGAGGCCGTGGCGTCCATCGGATCGGGGCCGGCGAGCACCTCCAGCACCGTCGCGGCGTCCGCAACCGTGCGGGTCAGCGGGCCTACACGGTCCAGCGAAGACGCAAAAGCAATGAGGCCGTAGCGCGAAACGCGGCCATAGGTGGGCAAAACGCCGACAACGCCGCAAAAGGCCGCGGGCTGGCGGATGGAGCCGCCCGTGTCGGTGCCGAGCGAAGCCATGCAGAGCTCTGCCGCAACCGCCGCTGCGGAACCGCCGGAGGAACCGCCGGGGACGCGATCGAGCGCGCGCGGGTTGCGAACGAGTTTATAGGCGGAGTTTTCGTTCGAGGAACCCATGGCGAACTCGTCGCAATTGAGCTTGCCCAGCACGACGGCCCCCGCGGCCTCGAGACGAGCGACGGCGGTGGCGTCAAAGGGCGGGTGCCAGCCGCTGAGGATGCGGGAGCCGGCGGTGGTTTCTACGCCTTTTGTGGTCAAAACGTCCTTGATGCCGACCGGGATGCCGGCCAGGGGACCCAGGGGCCGACCGGCGCGGGCGTCGGCGTCGACCCTTTCGGCTTGGGCGAGCGCGCGTTCCGGGCCAAGGGCGAGGTAGCTGCCGATGTCGCCGTCCCGCGACGCGATACGCGCGAAATACTCCTGGGCCAGGCCCACGGCGGAAAGGCGGCCTTCGGCAATCGCGGTGCGCGTCGAAGCCAGATCGGGGGTTGGGACGAGAGCGGCGTTTGTCATGCGGGGTGAACTGTCCTTGGGTGCATAGTGCTTAGTGGTACGTGGTTTGTGGTTGCCATGACCTTGGTTGTGCCCTCCGATCCCTTGTCAATGTCCTTCCGTAACGCAGCGGAGGAATTGCTGTCTCCGTTGAGGGCGTGGCGCTGCGGGATGACGAACCAAGAGCGGCATTATCCGGTGAATGAACCCTCAGCGCTCGATCACCTTGGGGACTTTGAAGAAGCGGCCGTCGGTCTCGGGCGCCCCCCCCATGATCAGGGTGCGGTCGAGGGAGGGCCGCACGGCGTCGCTCCGAAGCGATTCGCCGGCACGGGCGGGCTCGACCCCCAGAGAGTCCGTTACCTGGGCCATCGGTGCGATGTTTCCGGTGTCCAGTTCATCGAGTTGCGCGATGTAGCCGAGCACGGCATCGAGGTCGCGCGCCATGCGGGGCAGTTCCTCGGCAGTGAGATCGAGGTTGGCAAGCGTTGCCACATGTCGGACCACCTCCGTGGAAACGCGAATAGCGGCAGGCTGGGCAGGCTCTTGGGCATGGTTCAAGGAAGTTTTCCTTTCCGGGGGGACATCGCAGAGGTGGGACTGGCGGAGGTGAAAAGTTCGGAACGTGGGCCGGCGGAAGGGCGGCCCATTTGCCGGCCTCCTGCGGGCCGGCCCACCGGCGAGGGCGCGGTTTGCAGGTCAAGAGCCCCCAGCGGAACCCCGGCGACCCGCGCCAGATCGCGCAGCAGAACGTCGCGCATCCCGAGCAGGGAGCCGAGCCAATCGGCATCCGAAACGCGCACATGCAACGTGCGGCCCTCGTCCAGGGCGACCACCGTGCAATGGGCCGCAAGCGCCGATCCGCAGACGACGGGAAGCGCGGCGGCGAGGCGGTCTTCTTCGGAAAGAGTGCGCAGGCTGCGGGCAAGCGAATTCCTGAGTAGTGTGCGCATTCCCTCCATCGTATGAGTGCCCCCAACCGTTGTCCCTGACGGGATCCCAACCGTATTATCGCGCGAGGCGCTCGGCAGCGACCGCGGCGGGCAGGCAAGTGCCAGCGGCAGACGGAGCATGATGGAGGACCAGGTCCCGAAAACGCTGCAAAAACAAAAGTGTAGAAAATTCACCGGCCCAGTTCCGAGCGTCGCAGGGATTGAATTGCGGTTCGCCGATCGCCTCCCACGCAAGCATAGCCTCGGCGGCGGATGCGGGTGTCTGCTCGGCGAAATAGGCGCCGGTGCGGTGGGGGCCGGTGCCGCGCACGGTTTCAAGCGAACCACCCGCGCCATAGGCAATGACCGGGCGACCGCAGGCCTGGGCTTCGAGCGGCACCATGCCGAAATCCTCATCGGCGACAAACAGCAGAGCGCGGCAGCGAGCGTACTCGGCCCAGAGCTGGCCGTCGGGGAGTTCGCCGAGGAACTCGACCGATGCGCCGGTGCGGGCCGCAAGCCGTCGCAAGCGGGGCTCCTCGGGACCTGTACCGGCCACCCGGAGCGGACGGCCGAGGCGAGCGCACGCCTCAATGGCCACGTCCGTCCGCTTGTACGCCACCAGGCGGCCGGCACAAAGATAGTGGCCTTCCGGCGCAGCGGCCCCGGGCGGAGGGGCGCGTTCGAGATCGATGGGAGGGTACACAACCTCGGCTTCGCGTCCGTAGCAGCGCCGGATGCGGTTCGCGATGTAAACGGAATTGGCGACAAAGTAGGTGACGCGGGACGCGGCAGCCTGGTCCCAGCGGCGCAGCGGCCCGGCCACGGCGGAAAAGGCAAGGCGCGTGAACGGACCCATGGATTGGCGGTAGGTTTCAAAACCATCCCACAGGTAACGCATCGGCGAGTGGCAATAGCAGATGTGCACGGCGCCGGGCGAGAGGCGAACGCCCTTGATGGGGCCGCTGTCAGAGGACAGAACGAGGTCGAACCCGCGAAGATCGAGGGCCTCCGTCGCGCGTGGATAGAGGGGCAGCAGGTGGCGATGAAATTTGCTCGCCCAGGGCAGCCGCTGCAGCGGAGAGGTATGCAGGACGCGCTCCCGCAGCGTGGCGGGCAGACCTTCGGGGCGGCTGAGCAGAGTGAACAGATCGGCTGCGGGAAACAGCGAGGCGATGCATTCGGCCACGCGTTCGCCGCCGCCGCGCGTGACAAACCAGTGATGGAGGACGGCTACCCGCATGCATTCAAGAGTTGGGTCATGCCGCTATGATGCCTCCACGACGCCTTTCCCGATGCCGCTCCCGAGCAGAGGCTCTGCCTCAATATGCGCCGTCCTGGTTGACGACGGAGGTCAAGGTGCGGAGAAGAATACGGCAATCCCCCGAAAGACTCCAGGTGCGAGCATACTGGCGATCCAGAAGAACGCGCTCGGGATAGCTCACCCGGCTTCGTCCGGAGACCTGCCAAAGCCCCGTCACGCCCGGCTTTACGGTGCAGTAGTCGGCGAAATGTCCACCGTACTTTTCCACCTCGGCGGCTACGATCGGACGTGGGCCGACCAGGCTCATGGAGCCGGAGAGAACGTTCCAGATCTGCGGCAACTCATCCAGGCTGGTGCGACGAAGGAACTCGCCCACCTTGGTGACCCTGGGGTCCTGCTTAAGCTTGTGGTCTTTTTTCCATTCAGCGCGGGCCCCGGGATGGGCGGCCAGGTAGTTTTCCAGAACTTCGGCGGAATTCACGCACATGGTGCGAAATTTCCACATGGAAAAAAAGCGTCCATGGCCGCGGATTCGGCGATGCGAAAAGAAGATGGGGCCGGGGGAAGTGACGCGGATGGACAGGGCAACCAGACCGATCAGCGGGAGCAACAGGGGCAGGCAGAGCAACGCCAGCAGGAGATCGATCCCACGCTTGATGTAGCGGTACCGAAACGTTTGTTCCAGGTCCCGGACAGAGGACCTCCCCGCAGTGGGCCGATACACCTTGGCCGGTGCCTCTTCGAGGATGTAAAAACGTTGCGGAACCGCTCCCATCTCTTCAGAGTTGCCTGAATCTTCCATGCCGGGCCGATGATCCCCCGCACCAACATCCGTGCGCCATGCGGATGCTCGTGCCGTGTTGTGGCAAGGTGAGGCTCGCGCCGCTTGCCGGTCCCGTGGAGAGAGTGCCTACCCTGACATCTCTCTTGCTCGCTCGCAAGTTTCAGTGACTGAGACGTTTATTCTTCCCCCCAGTGTACTGCCGACGTCGAAATAGAGCCATGATCTCTCCCCGTCCAACCAAAAAGAGAACCCGCGATGCAGAGTCCCAATCCCGACAGAGACGTCGCGAGGGTCAGCAACCACGGCTAACCGGTCTCCTCTTGGACGGAACGTGCCTCTGCATCCGAGCTCGCCTTTGCATCCGAACGAGCCTGGCGGAGGAGCCAGGCTTCGACTTCGCTGAGAGCGTGCACAGCGGTGGCCCCGTTGCAGTTGCCGGCCTCGGTTCCCCGCTTCAGAAACGCCATCCGGAGGCCCGCGGCGTGGGCTGCGGCTATGTCGGTGCAACGGTCTCCCACAAGAACCGAACGGCTCAGGTCGAGGACCAAATCATGTGCGGCGCGGAGAAGCATGCCGGGGCCGGGTTTGCGATCCCTGTGTTCCCGTTTCCAGCTGCCGACCCCATGCACGGGGTGAAAGGGGCAGTGATAAACGGCGTCCAGGTCGCCACCGTGTGCCTGGATTTCAACTTTCAACCAATGCATAAGGGCTCCGAAATCCTCCGTAGTGTAGAGGCCCCGGGCGATCCCCGATTGATTGGTGACCACAACGACGCGGTAGCCGAGGCGGCGCGCGGTGCGGATGAGAGGGAAGATGCCCTCCACCCAGCGCACCTCCTCCGGCCGAAACAAGTAGCCGACCTCTTCGTTGATCACGCCGTCGCGGTCGAGAAACAGGGCCGGCGCGGACCGTGGGGTCATGTGCGGTTCCCCGCGGCGGTCGTCCTGATATTTGTGAGGCGGGGAGCGGTGCCGGGCGGAACGCGGATCTCGGGGGGGTTGGGAAGACCCAAGCGACGCGCTTCCAGGAGTCTCCCAATCTGGGACAAAACCATCTCCGGGGTGACCTGGTGCATGCATCCGTTGTGGGCGCAGGGGGCGTACTCCCGGCCGTCGTAGCAGGGGCGGCAGGCAAAACCCTCGCCGCCCCACAGTGCCACGCAGTTTGCCCGTTGCGGGAGCCGGCCGTGGGGATCGGTGGGCCCAAAAATGGTGACGATGGCCGTTGACGTGATACCGGCGAGGTGGAGCGGGCCGGTGTCGTGCGTTACGGCGATGTCTGCCGCATCGAGCAAGGAGAGCATTTCGAGGAGAGAGAGCGTGCCGGTGA
>CAXTBI010000100.1:6435-7264 GCA_964242195.1 uncultured Acidobacteriaceae bacterium | reverse complement strand
ACGACGCGGCGGCGGAAGCCTCGCATGCCTAGCCATAGGAGGAGGGCGGCGAAGAAGGTGAGCATGCCGAGGATCATGGGGTTGGGCATGTGGCCCATGTTCGGGGTTAGGGCGGCTCGGAGGCCTTCGCTGATGTAGACGATGGGGTTGAGGAGGACGCCGTATTGGAGCCAGCGGATGGCGCCGAGAGCGGCCCAGGGATAGTAGACGCAGCCTAGAAACGTGATGGGGACTACGACTACGCCGAAGATGAGGCCGATCTGTTTGGGCTGGACGCCTGTGCCGATGACGAGGCCGAGGGCGCCGGAGACGAAGCTGCCGAGGACGAGGACAAGGGCGAGAAAGAGCCAGCTGGAGATGTGGGCCTCGACGGGGGTGGAGGGGATGAAGTAGGCGAGCGGAAAGACGATGCCGGCGGCGACAATGCTTTGGAGGGCGGAGAAGACGACCTTTTCGAGGGCTACGCCTTCGATGGGGAGGGGGCTCATGACGCGGTCGTCGATTTCGCGGGTGATGCCGAACTCGGTGGCGAGCGGGAGAGCGACGGCGGCGATGCCGGAGAACATGATGGCGACGGCCATGAGGCCGGGGAGGAGGACGGTGCCGAAACCGCCGGCGGGGTTGGTGGCGGCGGCTGAGTTTGTGGGGTTGGTAGGGTTGGCAGGGTTGGCGGGGTTGGCGGGGTTGGCGGGGGTTGCGGGGGTGGCGGGGGTTGGGGGGGTGGCGGGGGTGGTGGGGGGGCCGGGGCTGGCGGGGGTGGCGGGGGTTGTGGGGGTGGGGGGGTTGGGGGGGGGGGCGGGGGCGGGGGGGGGTGGGGGGGGGGGGGGGG
>CAXTBI010000100.1:0-6425 GCA_964242195.1 uncultured Acidobacteriaceae bacterium | reverse complement strand
GTGTGGAAGCCGCGGGGGGTGTTGGTGGGGTTGGGTGAGTTGGTGGGGTTGGTAGGGTGGGCGGGGGTGGCTGAGGGGGCGGAGTTGGGGCGGTTGGCGGGGTTGGGGGCGGCAGCAGGGTTGGTGGAGCTGACGGAGCTTGCGAGGTTGGCGGAGGTGGCGGGGTTGGAGGCGGAGGGGTTGGTGGAGTTTGTGGAGCCGGCGGGGTTTGTGGAGCTGGTAGGGCTGCTGCCGAGGGTGGCCATGCGGGCGGCGGGGCTGGAGGCGGCGGCGGGGCCGGTCATGTGGGGCATGACGTAGGTGAAGACGAAGAGGAAGAGCAGGGGGTTCATGACGACGCGGACGAGGAAGGGGAGGAGTTCGCGGCGGAGGACGTGGAAGTCGCGCAAGAGGAGGCCGGCGAAGGCGCGGAGGTAGCTGGGGCGTTTGCGGGGGGCGAGGTTACTCACGAAGGTGCGGTTACTCACGAAGTTCCCTTCCCGTCAGCCGGATGAAGACGGTTTCGAGGCTGGGTTCGGCGGTGGCGACGTCGCGGAGGCCGAAGTCGTTGGCGAGGGTGACGACCTGGGCGAGGAGGCCGTCCTGGGCGCGGGCGAGGACGCGCAGGCCGTCGGGGGTGGGCTCGACGGCGGTGATGCCGGGGAGGTTTTCGAGGCGGGTTTGGAGGGCGGACGCGGCGTTGGGTTGGATGGTGGTTTGGGCGGAGGTTTGGGCGGCGGGCTGGAGGGCTGGGGGGGCGAGGCGGAGGTTGTAGATTTTGTCGCCGCCGATTGAGGCTTTGAGGGCGGCGGGGGTGTCTTCGATGAGGATGCGGCCGGCATCGATGATGGAAATGCGATCGCAGAGTTCGTCGGCCTCTTCCATGTAGTGGGTGGTGAGGACGACGGTGATGCCCTGTTGGCGGAGGCCGCGCACGGCGTCCCACATGGCGATGCGGGATTGCGGATCGAGGCCGGCGGAGGGCTCGTCGAGGAAGAGGACTTCGGGACGGTGGGCGATGGCGCGGGCGATTTGGACGCGTTGGGCGAGGCCGCCGGAGAGCTGCTGCGGATAGGCGCCGGCGCGGTCGGTGAGGCGGAACTGGTCGAGGAGTTCGGCGGTGCGGGCGCGGCCTTCGGCGCCGCTCATGCCGAAGTAGCGGCAATGGAACTGGATGTTTTCGGCAACGGTGCAAGCGCGATCGAGCGTGTTGTATTGGGGCACGACGCCGATGAACTGGCGGGCGGTGGCGGGTTGCCGGACCACATCGACGTCGGCGATATGGACGGTGCCGGCGGAGGGCAGGGCGCGCGTGGTGGCGACGGAGATGGTGGTGGTTTTGCCGGCGCCGTTGGGGCCGAGCAGGCCATAGAGCTCGCCCGCGGTGACGGTGAGGTCGATGCCATCGACGGCGGCGACGGATTCCTTGCCGGGGTAGACCTTGCGGAGGCCACGGATTTCTACGATGTTTGGGTTCACGTCAGGGCCTGCCGTTCTGTAAGTAGAGGATATACGGGAGTTGCGTCATAACCGAGGCTTTGTTGCGCCATACGACCAGCCCGCATCCAAAGCTTGGACGAGGAGACCCTATCTTGCACCGCCAATTGCGACGCGAGTGCCGTTTTTTCGTTCGTCTCTCTTTATATTTCTGCCGCAGCCTGCGCGTTCGCGGCCCTGTTCGCTCCCCAAACGCCGTCGACGCAGGCCCTATTTGCTTAGTAGACTAGATTGCTTAGTAGACTAGATATCGTAGGGGGTGGACTATGGCGGCCGCTGCAGTTCCTGTACCTGTCTCCGTCGAGGAGTATCTTCATACCGTTTACGAGCCCGATATGGACTACGTCGACGGCATTTTGGAGGATCGAAACTTGGGGGAGATGGACCACTGGCGCGTACAACGAGCTCTTTTTCAAATCCTGGTGAAGGGTGAGAAAGAGTACGGATACTACGTAATCCAGGAGACACGTACGCAGATCAGCCCTACACGTTACCGCGTTCCCGATACATGCATTCTGCCGCGAAATGATCTCCCGAAAAGGATCATTAGAAACGCACCGATGCTTTGCGTTGAGGTGCTGTCGCCAGAAGACCGGCTTCCTCGGATGATCGCCAAGTGCAATGATTATCTGGGCATGGGAGTTCCTGAGGTTTGGATCGTTGACTCGGAAAAGCGGACCGTACACGTACTTAGCCGAGATGGCTCGCGACGCGATGTGCTCGACGGATCTTTGCATCTGCCCGGTACCTCCGTGCAGGTACAAACTTCAGACCTTTTCGAGGATCTCGACGAAGAGTAGAGGAGCCGGCGTTGTAGAGCAGGTTTAGTGCTTTTTACCATGGTCATCATTCAGCAGGACGACATCATCGAAAGCCTTCGGGCGGCGCTGCAGTTCATCAGCTTTTACCATCCGGTGGACTACATCACGAACCTGGCGAAGGCGTTTGAAGTGGAGCAATCGCCGGCGGCGAAGGATGCGATCAAGCAGATTCTGGTGAATTCGCGGATGTGTGCGGAGGGGCATCGGCCCATTTGTCAGGATACCGGCATCGTCACCGTGTTTCTGAAGGTCGGCATGGATTGCTGCATTCGCCATGGGGACGAACCGCCCACCATGAGCCTGCAAGCTATCTGCGATCGGGGTGTACGGGAGGCTTGGCTCGATCCGGAGAACCCGTTGCGGGGCTCGATCCTGGCGGACCCGGCGTTTAGCCGCAGGAACACGAAGGACAATACGCCTGCGGTGGTGGAGGTTTCGCTGGTGCCGGGCGGAACTGTGGACGTTACCGTGGCGGCGAAGGGTGGCGGCTCGGAGGCGAAATCGAAGTTTGCGATGCTGAACCCATCGGATTCGGTGGTGGATTGGGTGCTGCAGACGGTGCCGACGATGGGCGCGGGCTGGTGTCCGCCGGGGATGCTGGGCATCGGCATCGGGGGCACGGCGGAAAAGGCGATGCTGCTGGCGAAGCAGTCGCTGATGGACCCGATCGATATGGGGGAGTTGAAGGCGCGAGGACCGCGAACGGCGATCGAGCGGATGCGGATTGAGATTTATGACAAGGTGAATGCGCTGGGCATCGGCGCGCAGGGCCTGGGTGGGCTGACCACGGTGCTGGATGTAAAAATTGCGGACTGGCCTACGCACGCCGCGAATTTGCCGGTTGCGATGATTCCTAATTGCGCGGCCACGCGGCACGCGCACTTCGTGCTGGATGGGTCGGGGCCGGTGTACCTCGAGGCGCCGTCGTTGGAGAACTGGCCGAAGCTGACCTATGATCCGTTGGGTTCGGGTGCGCGGCGCGTGGACCTGGATACGCTGACGCGCGAGGAGGTCGGGGGATGGCAACCGGGCGAAGTGTTGCTGCTGAACGGAAAGCTGCTGACAGGACGCGATGCGGCGCATAAACGGTTGACCGACATGTTGAGTCGCGGGGAAACGTTGCCGGTCGACTTCACAAACAAGCTGATTTACTACGTTGGGCCGGTGGATGCGGTGCGTGATGAAGCGGTGGGTCCGGCGGGGCCCACAACGGCGACGCGCATGGACAAATTCACGCGGCAGATGCTGGAAGAGACCGGCCTGCTGGGGATGGTGGGCAAAGCGGAGCGGGGTGCGGCGGCCATCGACGCGATTCGCGACAACAAGGCGGTGTACCTGATTGCGATCGGCGGCGCGGCGTATCTTGTGTCGAAGGCAATCAAGGGATCGCGGCTGCTGGCGTTTGAGGACCTCGGCATGGAAGCCATTTACGAGTTCGAGGTGGTGGATATGCCGGTGACTGTGGCCGTGGATGCCGAGGGTGATAGCGTGCACATCACAGGGCCGGCGATGTGGAAAGAATGGATGGCGCACTCGGGGAAGTTTGCCGGTGTGGCGGGCCTGGAGATTTTAGGCCAATGAGGGATGGCATGATGGCGACATCTGAAGGCCGGGTGGCGCTGGTGACGGGAGCGTCGCGAGGGCTGGGTGCGGCGATTGCCACGTCGTTGGCGGAGGCCGGGTGCAGCGTTGCCGTGAATTATTTCGCGAGCCGGAAACGGGCCGATGCGCTTTGCGCCGAGCTCGGGGCACGTGGGCTGAGGGCGCAGGCGTTCCGGGCCGACGTGCGGGACGAAGGGGATGTGGCGCAATTGTTCGCCGCGGTGCGGACGGCCCTGGGCGAGCCGGACATCGTGGTGGCGAATGCGACGGCGCACCAGCCTTTTCTGGCGGTGGAAGAGCAGACGTGGCAGGGGTACCTGGACCAGATGGAATTTTTTGTGAAATCGCCGCTGCTGCTGATGCAGGCCGCGCTTGCCCACTGGCGAAAAACCGGGCGGGGGCGTTTCATTCAGATCGGCAGCGAGGTGGTGGAGTTGGGGAATCCGCGCTTTGCAAACTATGTGGCCGCGAAAGCGGCACAGCTGGGGCAAACGCGGTCATGGGCGCGCGAATTGGGACCTGCGGGCGTGACGGTGAACCTGGTAGCGCCGGGATGGATCCCGACGGAGCGCACGGTGGATGCGGGCGATGGCGCGCGGGCGGAATACCTGCGGAACGTGCCTTTGGGAGCCGGACAGGCTGCCGATGTGGGCGCGGCGGTGGTGTACCTGGCGTCCGAGGCGGGGAGATTCATAACGGGTCAGAAGCTCGCGGTGAATGGCGGCAATACCCTGGAATGAGGCCGGGCGGTGCCGGGCGGGAGCAACGGCTATACTTTGGGGGAATTGGGTGCCTGCATTTTGCCCTGACCTTCTGGAGCTTCGATGACCCCCCGCGCCGATCTCGCGAACCGTATTCTTGCCGCTAAACGCCGTTTGGGTCTGAGCTGGAAGACCATCGCTGCGAACCTGGGGGCAAGTTCGCCCGTTATTTACACATCGGCCCTCCTGGGACAGTTTCCCCTGACGAAAGAAGAGGCGGATAAAGCGGTGACGCTGCTGGAGTTGGAGCCGGCCGATGCGTTGCTGCTGACCGAGCCCCCGATGCGCGGCGAAGGTGTGGTGATGCCTCCCACCGATCCGCTGATCTATCGCTTTTATGAGTTGGTGCAGAACTACGGCAATACGTGGAAGGAATTGATCCATGAAGAGTTTGGGGACGGCATCATGAGCGCCATCGACTTCAATATGCAGATTGAGCGCGAGCCGAACCCGGCGGGTGACCGCGTGAAGATGAGCATGTCCGGCAAATTTCTTCCGTACCGGCGCTACTAAGTTGCATTGAGCCGGGACAAAGGGCCGGGACAGGGTGTATCGGATTGAGACACAAATCCGCAAGGATGCGGAAAAGTAACACTTTTGTGTAATCGGCTTGCAAAGAATGCAACGTCTTTGACGTTTTCTTCAGGCATCCTATCTCTTGATTGCGCACGGTTGTATGCGGCAACGTTCATGTACGTGAAGGGCGCCCAAGGGAGAAGAGCACGATGATGCATTGGAACAAGTTCAATTTAGCGGCGTCAATGGTCGGCTTGGGTTTGGTTGGCGTACCGGCTTCCATTCACGGGCAGGCCGTGGCGAATCCAACGGCAATAGCCCCGGGAGCACGTTCGGCGGATATCGTGGCGGACACCCAAAATGGGATCTACATTTACCACGTGAAGGTGGTGCAACGGTCGCTGGACGCGGTGAACTACCTGAACCGCTCCGGCTCGACGAGAGTCGATTTCGTCGGCACCGAGTTGGAGCCGAGCGTCAAGGGCGAGGCCAAGGTGGATGCGGTGACCGGAAAGACGAACATTTCGGTCCACCTTGAGGGGTTGACGCCGGCCAATGGGTTTGGCGCGGAGTACCTGACCTATGTGTTGTGGGCCATTTCGGCCGATGGGCGACCGCAAAATCTGGGCGAGCTTGAGTTGGCGGGCGGCAAGGCTTCGTTGAATGTAACCACGGGCTTTCAAAGCTTTGGCATGATTGTAACGGCCGAGCCGTATTACGCGGTTTCGGTTCCCTCCGATGTGATTGTGGCCAAGAACGTGTTTTCGGATAAGACGCAAGGCATTCTGCAGCAGGTGAACGTGCACTACACGTTGTTGCCGCGCGGCCTTTATGCGAACACCGAGGGATCGAAGTCGCAGCCGCACCCGATTACAGATCGCGAACACACACCGTTGGCGTTGTTTGAGGCGTACAACGCGCAGCGCATCGCCATCAACGCCGGTGCGGACAAATACGCTCCGGACATCATGGCCGAAGTGCAGAACGACATCACGAATGCACAACAGATCCAGGACAGCAAGCACCGCGATGTGAAGATGGAGTTCACCTATGCGCGCAATGCCGTGCAGCGTGCGGAGGATGCGCGCATCTCCACGTTGCGGAAAGAGGCAGCCGAGCGCCAGCAACAGGCGCAGGATGCGAAGGTAGAGGCGCAGCAGCAGGCAGCGGCCTCGCAGGAACAGGCGCAGTTGGCGCAGCTGCAGGCGGCGCAGGCGCAGGCGCAAGCGGGCCAGGCGGCGGCGGATCA
>CAXTBI010000099.1:0-7378 GCA_964242195.1 uncultured Acidobacteriaceae bacterium | reverse complement strand
CCTACTGGTTCGTAGCCAGTTGCTCTATCCAGCTGAGCTACGGGCGCACATTGCGAAGTGCGGCAACTCCCTAAGAGTACCGGAGATGCGGCTGCGGATCAAGGGGCTTTGCGCGATGGGCGCTGGGCCGGGAGGCCTGGCTCTTGGAGGGAGGGTGGGATTTATTTGGCGATGGCGGGGGTGGTGGCGGGTTCTGTTGGCGGCTGATTGGGCAGCAGGGAAACGCGCTCGGTGAGGTCCAGGCCGGTGCGGCGCAGGAGTCCATGGATGACGGCTTCGGTGAGGCGAGAGGCGTCGAATTCGATGCGCACGGTGCGGGCGGCGTCATCCACGCCGAGGCTGCGGATGCCGTAGACCTCGCGCACCCTTCCCAGCGCCATGGCGGTGGCCTCATCGGGCTGCCGGCCGTAGCGGTACATCACATCCAGCTGTGTCATGGGCCCCATGCTAGCAGAGTGCGGTTTGCTTAGCCGGCGAGCTTGCGCAGGGAATCCAGAATTTCCGGGCTGGTCCAGTCCTGCGGGCCGATGAATTTTCGGCGGATGATGCCGTTTTTATCGATGAGGTAGGTTTCGGGGAAGCGGTAGGTGCCGTAGAGCGCGTTGGAGTGGCTGGCGGCGTCGAAAACGGAGAAGAACGGCAGCGGGCGGCGTCGGAGGTAGGCACGGTAGTTGGCGACGTCGTCCTGGGTATCGACGGCGACGACTTTGATTTGCGGAAGCTGCTGTTGCAGGGCCTCGAGCGAGGGCATTTCGGCGATGCAGGGAGCGCACCAGGTGGCCCAGAAGTTCAGCAGAACGACGTGGCCGCGCAGGGAACGGAGGTCGAGGGTGTGTTGTCCGTCGTCGAGGGCGAACTCGGGGGCGGAGCGGCCGAGCTGCCCGGGGTGGTCGCCGCGATCGCAGCCGGTGGCCAGAAGGGCGAGCAGAAGGACGCCGAGCACGGCTCGTTTGCTCGAAAGCGCGGCTCGTTCTGTCGAAAGAACCGCCCGTTTGCCGCCGGACCTGAGGGGAATCTTCATCACTTTCTATAATACGAAGCTGTGCCCAGCCCTTCGGACAAACCCGGCGACACCAAACGGCCGGGGGGCCGCACGTACACACCGGTGCTGGGGCTGTTCGGCGGAGGCGAGCCGCGGCCGATTGCGGACGGGGCGTCGCTGGCGGGGGAACAGGCATTTGCCGAGACCGGCACCGCGAGGGAGCCCGAGGCTTCGCTGCGGCTTTCGGTGATTGTGCCGGCGCGGAACGAAGAGGCGAACCTCGCGGCGTGTCTCGGGAGCCTAGTGGCGCAGGATGAGCCGGGGTTTGCGCTGGGTACGGACTGGGAATTGCTCGTGGTGGATGACGATTCGGCCGACGGCACGCGGGGGATTGCAGAGGCTGCGGCGGAGAAGTACACCGGGGTGCGTGTTCTCGCCGCGCCGCCGGTGAGCGATCCGTGGGCTGCCGATGCGCTTACGGGCAAGAACAACGCCTGCTGGGCGGGGGCGGGGGTGGCTGCGGGGCGCTGGTTGCTGTTCACCGATGCCGACACGATCCATGAGCCGGGCAATCTGGGGCGAGCCCTGCATGAAGCCGAGCGCAACGGCGTGGCGCTGCTTTCGTATTCGCCGCGCCAGATTTTGCACGGGGTGGCGCAGCGCACGCTGATGCCGCTGATTTTCGCCGAACTGGCGGCGGTATACCCGCCGGGGAAGGTGAACGATCCGGCCGAGCGGATTGCCGCGGCCAATGGACAGTTTTTGATGGTGGAGCGGGGGGCGTATTTTGCCGCGGGTGGACATCGGGCGCTGGGCCGGGCGGTGCTGGAGGACGTGGCGTTGGCGGCGCGGATCAAGCGGGCCAAGCACGCGATTCGCCTGCGCTTTGCGCCGGATGCGCTTTCCACACGCATGTACCGCGGGTTTGGCGACATGGTCGAAGGCTGGACCAAGAACCTGGCCGCGCTGTTTCCGCACGCTCTGCGGCTGGCGCTGTTTCGTCTGCTGGATCTGCTCTTGCTTCTGCTGCCGGTGCTTTTGCTGCTGTTGCCGTATCTGGTTCGGTGGCAGCAGGTTGCGATCCTGGCGCTTTGGGTGCGTTCGGCCGTGCGGTTCTATCAGCGTGTGGCGCGGGCGCATTTCGCGGTTTTGGAAACGGCGATTTCCCCGCTGGGGTTGCCGCTGTTTATTTACCTGCTGGCGGCGAGTTGGGTGCGCCATCGTGTGCTGGGCACGGTGCGGTGGAAGGGACGCGTGTACCGGACCTAGCGTTGTTGCAGGGTTCCAAGAGACAAACAGCAGATTCCTGCGCTGCGCTGCGGAATGACAAGAACGAGAAGGGGAGTCGAACTCCGAGATGTGAATCGAAGACCTGAAGCCGGTCCTTTCGAAAGCGGATGGGTACGGCAGGCATTTAGAATATGTAGATATAGCCCAGGGGAGAGACACCCTTTCGCCGATCGCCGACCATGATCCTGCTGACACGAAAAGCCGAGTTTGCCGCTGCGCACTTTTACTGGAATCCTGCCTGGAGCGAGGAGGAAAACCGGCGTGTTTTCGGCAAATGCAGCAATCGGAACGGCCATGGGCACAACTACACCCTGGAGGTGACGGTGCGGGGTGAGGTGGACCCGACCACCGGCTTTGTGGTGGATTTGAAGGTGTTGAAGGACGTGATGGAGCGCGAGGTGGTGTCGGTGTACGACCATCGCCACCTGAACCACGAGGTCCCGGAGTTTGCGACGATGCAGCCCACGACCGAGAACATCGCGCTGGCGATCTGGCGGCGCCTGGAGGGCAAAGTGGACGGCGCGACGCTGCATCGGGTGCGGTTGTACGAGGCCCCGGACCTGTTCGCCGATGTGTACGGGGAGGCGGTATGAGCGCGTTGGCGGCGGTCGCGGCGAGGGCGCTTCCGGTGGCGCACCTGAGCCGGCGCTACAGGTTTTCCGCGTCGCATCGGTTGCACGTGGGGTCGCTTGGCGAGGAGCGCAACCGTGCGTTGTTTGGCAAATGCAACAATCCGTTCGGTCATGGGCACAACTATTCCGTGCAGGTGACCCTTGCCGGGCCGGTGAACGAGGCGACGGGCATGGTCGTGCATTTGGGCGAGCTGGATGGGTTTGCCGCGACCGAACTGATGGAGCCTTTCGACGGGAGCCACCTGAACGCCATGCCGGATTTCTGGTCGAAGGTGGCGAGTACGGAAAATCTTTGCTTTGTCTTGTGGGAAATTTTTTCGCGTTTCGCCGGGCAGCACCCACCGGCGAAGCTCGTTCGGCTGCGGGTGGAAGAAACGAACAACAACGCATTCGACTATTTTGGCGAGGGCGAACCGATCGCTTCGCCGCTGGATGTGTAGCTTCGGATGCATAGAAAGGCCGTACCTCACCGATGAAGATCAAGGAACGCATCGAACGGACATTTTCGGGGGAGTCGACCGGCCCAATCGTTGCCGAGCAGGCCGCAGCTGCGGGGGATGTGACGTTGCGGGCCGCAAGCCTGCGGGAGATCTATGCGGAGGTGCTGACGCGGGTGGGCGAGGACAACGCGCGCGACGGCCTGGCCGACACGCCGGCGCGCATGGAAAAGGCGATGCAGTTTTTGATGCGCGGCTACGGCCAGACCGCCGAGGAGGCCATTGGCGGCGCGCTGTTCGATGTGGATTACGACGAGATGGTGATTGTGAAGGAGATCGAATTTTATTCGATGTGCGAACACCATTTGCTGCCGTTTTTCGGCCGCGCGCATGTGGCCTACCTGCCGCAGGGCAAGGTAATCGGGCTGAGCAAAATTCCGCGCGTCGTTGATGTGTTTGCGCGGCGTTTGCAGGTGCAGGAGCGGCTGACGCGCGAGATCGCCGAGGCCATTGAAGGCGCGGTCCGGCCGCAGGGCGTGGCCGTGATCCTGGAGGCGCAGCACCTTTGCATGATGATGCGCGGGGTGGAAAAGCAAAGCTCGCGCACGGTGACCAGTGCGATGCTTGGGGCGTTCAAAACACAGCCGCAGACGCGGACCGAATTTCTGTCGTTGGTGGAACGTAGACAATAGGGCGGGTTTGCAAGGGAGTGGAAGCGCACAGCTTCGTGGCCTCGTCCGCTGTGGCGCGGGATGTTGTGCGGCACCGGGCGGAATACAGGGGTCTCTCCCCTCCGGCTTCGCCTACGGTCGAGATGACGGGTGTATAGCTGGGGACCTCTGTGGAATGTGCTGTTTTTGAGATCGCGAGGGAGGTCCGATGAATGGTCTTCTTGTAGTCGACAAACCTGGCGGCATGACGTCGCACGATGTTGTCGCGATCGTGCGCCGGGCCACCGGGGAGCGCAGCGTGGGCCATCTGGGCACCCTCGATCCCATGGCCACGGGCGTGCTTCCGCTGCTGCTGGGCAAGTACACCCGGCTGGCGCAATTCTTCGGTGCGGCGGAGAAGCGATACGAAGGAACGATCCGATTTGGATGGGCGACCGATAGCTTCGACGCGGACGGCACCCCCACCGCCACACCGCAGCCGCTGACGCAGGCGCTCGGAGAATTGCGTGCGTTGGCGGGCTGCTTTGGTGGCGAAATGGACCAGGTGCCCCCGGTGTTTTCGGCCAAAAAGATCAACGGTGTGCCGGCCTACAAGCTCGCCCGTGCCGGAAAGGAAGCTCCGGTGAAGCCGGCGCGCATCACGATCCGTGAATTTGGCTTGACGGAGTTGGTGGACGAGACTGCCGGTTTCGCGATGTGTGTATCGGCCGGGGGGTATGTGCGTTCCGTGGCGCACGAGCTGGGGCAGTCCGCGGGCTGCGGCGCGCATTTGGCCAGCCTGCGGCGAACGGCGGCCGGACCGTTTACGTTGGCGGAGGCGATCTCGGTGACGGCGTTGAAAAGTTTGCCGCCGGAGGGGATTGAGGAACGCACGATTCACCCGCGGCGGTTGCTGCCCGAGATGCCGTCGGTGACGGTGGATGAGCAGGTTGCCGGGCGCATTCGCAACGGCATGCAGGCCAATGTGCCGGAGTTTTCCCGGGCGCCGCTGGTGAAGCTGTTCACGGGCCAGCGCGATCTGTTGGCGATCGGCAAGCGGGTGGCGGGGACGCTGATGCAGCCGGTGGTGGTGCTCGGGTAGGGAGCCGGTACGGTGCTGGTGTGGTTTGCTTTGAGGTGTATGGACGCCGCGAGCGGAACCCAAAGATCCCTCGCTATGCTCAGGATGACGGCGGACACCCCACCCATACGCAAACAGCTTTAGGGAACCGACTGATTCTGGGTCTCCATGAAGGTCCAACAGGAACTCATGCGTCACGCCTCCATCCAGACCACGATGAACGTGTATGGACAGGCAATGCCCGAGTCGAAGAGGGAAGCCAATGGGAAGGTGGTAGAGATGGTGCTCAAGCCCTTGCGGGCGAGCGCCTGAAGTGCCAATTCTCTTATGGGGAGGAAATGGGAGTGAATCGGTTCTTGTGATTCGCTCTAGGTTGGTGATTTGATTGGTTGCGGGGGCAGGATTTGAACCTGCGACCTTTGGGTTATGAGCCCAACGAGCTACCGGGCTGCTCCACCCCGCATTCCCAATATAGGCCGGATTGGGGGTGGCGTCAAGGTTGGAGCGAATGCGGCAGGGCGGTCGAAACGGCCGAAAACGCGGGCTTACGTATGTTTCCGGAAGGGGCCATGGCTGGCTGGCGAGATGGTTTCGCGTTTCGACCTTCAAGGTTGGGAGAGGTTCGGGCTGGGTTGTTCCGAAATGGGAACCGCGGGGAACTTTGACGGGCGAAAGGCGGTTCCAGGAGAGCCCCGGCTGCATCCGAGACCCGGATGGGGGATTTGGCCGAGCGTGCGGTACTACCTTCGGGTGAGGACGCGACGGGTGAGGACGCGACGGGTGAGGACGCGACGGGTGAGGACGCGACGGGCGGGAAAGCAATGGCCGCAACCGGAACTTTCTTTTCCAACCCGCGTCTTTAGACTAGAGAGAAGTCGGGAATGCATTTCCTTCGATTCCTCGAGGGGATAGGGCTTGGCGGGGAGTTCCTTTGGGTATGACGATGAGCAAGTTCGGTTGCATGGGTCGGGGAGCGGTTCTGCTGAGTGGGCTGACGCTGGCGTTGGGCACCGGTTTGCGTGCGGGCGCGATGGTGCAGGGAACGGCGGCAGGCAGCGGAACCGGCGCAATCAGGGGAACGGGTGGGCTCCCCGATGCGCAAATCGAAGCCAACGTGCTGAAGGCACTGGCGAGTGCGCCGGAGCTTTCCACGCAAAACATTCAATCTTCCACCGTGTATGGCGTGGTGACGCTGACAGGCACGGTGAAGACGGAGGCCATGCGCGTTCGTGCGGAGAACCTGGTGGCGCGGGCAATGGGCGTTGCCAAAGTTGTGGATGAGTTGACGCTGGGCACGGGTCCGGCCCAGGAAACGGTGGAGACGGCCGCCGATGCAAGCAGTCAGCCGGTGCTGCAGACCGACGGCAGCTATGCTCCAACGGCCCCGGTGCAGCCGGCTACACCCTACGGTGGAAGCGACAACGGTGCCGTCGCGCCGCCGCCGGGGTATGCCAATGGGGCAGCGGCTTACGGTCAGCCAACGTATGGTCAGCCATCCACGCAGGACGGGGATGGCGGGCGTGGCTCCCAGCAGCAGGCCCCGCAACAGCCCCAGAACCAGGGAAGCGACAGCCAGGGAAGTGACAACCCTGGTAGCAACAATCAGGGCGGCAACCAGGGCGGCTACAACCAGGGAAATAACCAGCAGCCCGGAGCGCAGGGGTATGGCGGCAACGGGTATCCGGGGGGGCAGCCTTCGGCGCAGCAGGGAGCGTATTCTTCGGGCGGTTACCATTCGCCTGCGCCGGGTACCGGCTATGGGCAACCGGGGTATGGCCAGCCGGGGTACAGCCAGCCGGTGTATGGCCAGCAAGGGTATGGCCAGCCGGGGTATGGACAGCAAGGGTATGGACAGCAAGGGTATGGCCAGCAAGGGTACGGACAGCAGCCTATCGCCCCGGCGCCCGGAGGGTACGCTCCGCAGGGCGGGCAGGAGGGTGGTTTGGCTGTGACGGTGGCGCCCGGGGCGCTGCTGCGGGTGCGGATCAACCGGGGCCTGGATTCCAATCACATCGCCATCGGGACCCCATTCGATGGAACGGTTTTGAGCGACGTGGCCGCGGACGGCCAGATTGCGATCCCGCGCGGTGCCTCCGTGAACGGCGTTGTGGTGGATTCGAAGAAGGCCGGTGTGTTCAAAGGCGAAGGTGAGCTTTCGCTGCAGATCAACAACATCATGCTCGGAGGGGTGAGCTACCCGGTGGTTTGCGATGTGTGGGGTCGCGAAGGCGGAAACAAAACCGCTCGTACGGTGAACAGTGCAGTGGGCATGGGGGTTCTGGGGGCCATCATCGGTGGGGTTGCCG
>CAXTBI010000098.1:0-7482 GCA_964242195.1 uncultured Acidobacteriaceae bacterium | reverse complement strand
CTCGCGACGTCAGCTGGAGCGCCTCGCCCACCTTCGTCTGGGACGCCGCCCGCATAAACCTCCCCGACGGCAAAACCGCCCTCGCCGAAAGCGTCTATCCGCCCGAATCGGTCGGCCCCGATGCCTGGGATAAATCCACCGAATACGTCAAAAACACCGTCGAAAACTTCTCGAAACACTGGTACCCCTACCCCTGGCCCACCGCCATCAGCGTAGCCGGCTTTTCTACGGGAATGGAGTACCCGGGAATCGTTTTCGACGGTATCGACGACAAAGGCAGCTTCCTCTTCTGGGTCACCGCCCACGAAATCGGCCACGACTGGTTCCCCATGATCGTCGGCTCGAACGAACGCCGCAACGCCTTCATGGACGAAGGCTTCAACACCTTCATCGACATCGAAGAATCCGACCTCTACGCCAACGGCAAATACGGCCCCAAACGCGACTCCGAATACTCCGCCGGCGGCGATCCCCCCGACACCATCCTGAAAGTCCTCGACAACCCCGAAGCCCCTACCCTCATGGTCCCGGCCGACGACTACACCGGACAGCTCGGCCACCCCGTCAGCTACTTCAAGGGCGCCTACGGCATGGTCCTCCTGCGCGAACAAATCCTCGGCCCCGAGCGCTTCGACTTCGCCTTCCGCCAATACATCCGCGACTGGGCCTACAAACACCCCACCCCTTCCGACTTTTTCCGCGAAATGGCCTCCGCCGGCGGCGAAGATCTCGACTGGTTCTGGCGAGGCTGGTACCTAAACAACTGGCGCTACGACGTAGCCGTAGACAGCATCGTCAACAGCACCGAAGGGAGCACCTTCACCCTCACCAACCGCGGCCAACTCGTCCTCCCCACCCCCGTAGAAGTCAATTTCAAAGACGGCACAAAAACCACCTTCACCATCCCCGTAGAAGCCTGGCTAACCAAGGCCACCTACACCTGGACCAATCCCACCCCCAACAACCCAATCACCTCAGTAACCGCCGACCCCCACCACAAACTCCCCGACGACAACCGCACCGACAACACCAAAATCGCACCATAGCGAAATGACACACCGGTAGGGCTAGATAGAAGCTAATAGGGGTTGTCCTTCCGACAAAGCTCATAGTAACCTGCCAATATATCAGGCTTACAGAGGTATTTATGCGTTTACGCTCAATCGTGATGTTGCTCGCCTTCTCAAGTCTTTTCGCTCACGCTGATACGGTGTTCGACGTTAGCGGAACGCTCCGGTCTGGAGGTACTTTTGCCGGAACGATCTCGTTGGAGCCAGGGGTAGGGCCGCTTAATGCGGGCCTGTTCGACGGAATAAGTATCAGCACCAGTTCAGGGGCGGCGATCACGAGTATTGCTGGGCAAGGCCCGATACCGGGCGTCTACTCAATCATGGCGTATGGCAGCGAAAACTTACTTCTCTATCTTCCGATCCGGTTGCCAGACAACTACATCGGCTCTGCTATCTGTTCCGAACAGAACAACTGTGGTATTAGAGACGGTTTCGCTTCCTACCTCCAAAGCGGAGCGGAGCGCGATAATGTTGTAGTCGGCAACATTTCTTCCCAAACTGCCGCAGTAACGCCCGAGCCATCGAGTCTCGCTCTTCTTGGTACTGGCGTTCTTGGAGTGATCGGTGTTGTGCGCCGACGTACCACTGACTATTCATGCGGTCATTAGGGAATTTCTGCACAAGTCCTACGACACATCCAAAACAAAGGATTTACGGGCAAGGCTGGAACTTCTGCAGAGCTTTTTAGACCGTACCCATCAGCGAACGCGGCTTAACACACGCCCACCTCCAAATTCTAAGGCGAAATAAAAGCGAATATGCTAAACTGAGAAGCAGAGGGGAACGTGTGTCAATGTTCGATCAACACAAGTCCACAGCGGCGGCGGCGTACATGCTCCGGCTTCGCGGCGGCCGCATGTCTTATCTCAAATTGATCAAATTGCTCTACCTGGCAGACCGGGAAGCGTTAAACCGTTGGGGTTTCAATATTACAACCGACGGGTATGTCTCGATGGAGCATGGACCGGTGGTTAGCAATACATACAATTTGATGGTCAGCGATGACGGGCAACACGAATTTTGGTCCCAGTACATCACACCACCTCTTGGTGTCTACGAGATCGCCCTAAAGAGCGATCTCATTCCTGATGGGCAATTGTCACGATCCGAAGAAAAGTTGCTTTCCGAGATCTACGGAACATATGGAACGTGGAACCGCTGGAAGTTGCGGGACTACACTCATACTTTGCCGGAGTGGAAAAACCCCGGTAACAGCTCTCTCCCCATCACAGTTCGCGATATTCTAAAGGCGCAGGGTAACTCTGAGACAGAAATCACAGACGTGCTGTCTGACCTTGAATCTGCCAGTAAGGCCGATCGTGTACTCGGAGGACGTTAGCTCGTGCAGCGTGGCGACACGTTCATGATCGAGGACGAAGATGGCGAAGGGGAGCATCTTCATGTGCTCCTGACCGATCCTAGTCTCGCTGGGGAAGTCGTGACGGTAAGTCTTTCAACGCGTAAGGCACGGTCCGAACTTCTGGTTTGCATCAAACCCGGAGAGCACCCCTTTATTACACGGGAATCAGTGTGCCTGTACCGATTCGCAAGAGTACGGGAGGTCACGGCGATCGAACAAGCTCTTTCGCGCGGATTGGCACGCTCCAAGCAACAGGCTTCGGAGGTGCTTGTATCGAAGCTTGTGCAAGGTCTTGCCGACTCTGACTTCGCTCCCCCGGGTGTCCTAGCTTTTTACCGGGGAGTTACCCAGACCTAGCCCTCAATGGACGCACTCGATGCGTGTAGAAGAGGTTAACTTACATGACCGGATGCTGTAGCTCAGTCCCTGTCACCACAAGTTCTCAAATCGAACGAACCAGCTAAAAGGAGCCTTGCCAAGTAGTTGGCTTCAGGCCAGCTGCTCAATGTTCACCCATCACACCAGCGACCACTGCGCAATTAGACTTCACCAACATTTTAGGACACCACCCGAATTTTTCGAGTTAAGCAAGCGAAAGGTCTGCTTGCCGCTTGAAGTAGAGACAGCTACAGGAACGGCTTAGGCTAGTGGCGATAAAGCCGAACGACGCAGACACGCTGCACAACATGCAAAGCATCGCAGGCGCGAAACAGTAGGAACGCAGCCATCATACTAACGCCGCAGGCAGGCGCAAAGCCTGTCTTATCTGTGCTAGCCTTCCGTCACCCCAACACCCGGCCTTCCAAGGAACCCCCGCATGCCACAGCTGTCATCCCCCGCCGAACATCTCGTGTTCAGGACCATACGCTCTTATTCCCCTGTCCCAACCCGGATGCTCAAAATTTTCAAAGCGGCCGCCCCTCTCACCCTCCTTCTCGTCTGCACCCTTACGAGCCAAAAGGCCCCGGCCCAAACCCCGACCCAGACCCGAACCCAGACCTGGACCCTCCAGTGGAGCGATGAATTCAACGCCCCGGCCGGCACCTACCCCAACCCCGCGAACTGGACCTACGACACCGGCAACGGTGGCTTCGGCAACCCCGAAATCGAAAACTACTGCCTACCCGGTTCCGGCACCGCCCCCTGCAAGGCCGGCCGCCCCAACGCCTTTCAGGACGGCGAAGGAAACCTCGTCCTCACCGCCATGCGCAACCCGAATGGGCAATGGACCTCCGCTCGCCTCAAGACCCAGGGCCTGCAGCAATTCCAGTACGGTCGCATCGAGGCCCGCATGCGGCTTCCCGTCGGCGACGGCTTCTGGCCCGCCTTCTGGATGCTCGGCGCCGACATCGAATCGCATCCCTGGCCTGCCTGCGGCGAACAGGACATCGTGGAATGGGTGCAGTCCTACACGCCGGCAACCAGTTCCTCCACAACGCACGGTCCCGGATACTCCGCCGACAAAGGCATCGGCGCCCGGTTTACCTATCCCCACGGCGGTCGCGTCGACGACCCGGGCTTCCACATCTACGGTGTGATCTGGGGCCCGAACTCGCTGCAGTACTACCGCGACAATCCCGCGAAAATCTTCAAAACAGTCACCTCGTCCACCCTCCCCGCCGGCTCCACCTGGGTCTTCAACCACCCCTTCTTCGTGCTGCTCAATCTGGCCATCGGCAGCGGCGACTTCCCCGGACCCACTGACAAGAGCACACCCCCAACCGCCACCATGCTCGTCGACTACGTCCGCGTCTACCAGCTTTCCCCGCCAAAACCCTGAGCAAGCAGAACCCTCAAAGCCACTCACAATTTAAGCAACATAGTAATAGCAACAACATAAGTAATAGAAACATAGTAATAGCAAAATAGTAATGTTGGGCGGAGCATTTGCTAACCGCTCGGGCTTTTTTGGTTGTCATTCCAGAAGGGAATCTGCGTTTGTTTCTGCGCTTGCATGTTCTTAACGCCATCCAAAGTCCGCTTTCGCAGCTAAATCTATTTCTGGTCAGTAGGAAATGTCATCTCGACCACAGAGAACAGTTCCATTGTCTGCAAAGTGGAGACCCCTGTATTTCGTCCGCCGTGTCGTGAAATTTAGGGCAGCAATTTTGGGAAACTCTGAGCTATTACGATCAATAAGAAGGGCACGGCTTCAGCCGTGCCGTAACGGCTTCATTGCCGTGCGGCTTTAGCCGCTGAGGGGCGCTTTCTGCCCCACGGCGAAAGAATCAGACCCTCCCTGGAGCTGTTCTAGGTCGGTATGAACTGTCATCTCGACCGCAGTGGAAAGACCCCTGTATTTCGTCCGCCGTGTCGCGGATTCGAGCAGATATCTACAAATCACAAAGTCTCGGCCCCTCGGTCGAGAGAAAGCCTCATATTTCGGACAGGCAAACTGCGATAGTCGCTCTAAAAACTAACTCGCGCCCCCACCTCCACCTGCCGCTCCCGGCTCAGCGCCGCAGTCGACGACAATGGCGTTCCAAACGCCGGCGTACTGATCCCCTCGCTCGCAATCGCCGCCGCATCCTGAAACACCAGCGGCGTCGGCGCACCCGCCCCCGCCCCCGCCGGCGTTCCGAGCAGAAACGCCCGCGTTTCCACCCGCGAAAGGCTCACCGAATTCAACAAATTGAACGCATCGGCACGCAATTCCAGCCGCCATCGTCCGCCCATCGGCAACTCCCGCGCCAACCGCAGATCCATCTTGCCGCGCATCGGTAAACGCAGCGTATTCCGCCCTACGGTCGGCAGATACGCCGCCCCGCCCGAGCCGTTGATCGACTCATGCCCGCCCACCAGCCGCGTCCCCCCGAAGACCACATAGCTATAGGGCGCCCCACTTCCCGCCGTTCCGATCGCCCCCAGCCGCCACCCCGAAAGCAGCGCCCGCAGCTCCCGTGGTCCCGCCCGAAATTCGCTCCGCACCGTCAGCGACCCCGCAAAGTGCTGCGGAAACTGCAAACTCGAAAGCCCCTTGTCGAACCCGTTCGTGAAGGGATCGAACTGCCCGTTCTGACGAGGCGTCGGCGAACTTTGCGGCCCGTAGTCGATCGCCTTTGAAAACACATAGCTCCCCCGCGCGCTGATCCCATGCCACTCCCGCAGCGCGGCCGTCGCCGTTCCGCTGTGAAATGTCGCATTCGCATTCGATTCGATCGCCGTCACCGGCCCACACAAAGCCGTACGCCGAGCCGAATACGATGGCACCTGGAACGTCTCCCCCGTCCGCAATCCCGGGTGCCCGTTGCCGCCCTGCAGGATGTACGTTGCGGTTCCTGTACTCGGCGCAATATTCACGTCCACGCTCGCCGGCAACTGCGTCGCCCAGGCCGTCGCATACGCCCCTTCGATCAGCACATGCCGCCCAAGGCTCTTTTGCAGCGCGAAGCTCCCACGCTGCACCGCCGGCAACCGAAAGCTATTCGAAAACACCGCCGCCGACCCCGTCTTCGACACGACCCCCGCCGGCTCCGTCAAGAACGCACACGGATACCCGAATCCCTGCTCGGCCACCTGCGGACAATTCGTCTCCGTCGTCGGCAAAATGCGCACCCTGTTCGTAGAGTTCGCCGATCCCGGCAACGCCGTATCCGCCAGCGCCGCCTGGATCGTCGCCCCCGGCAGCCGCCCGTAAAACATCCCGTACCCCGCCCGCACGGTAAACCCGTGCTCGGAACCCCCGCGCCCGTGCCGCCCGAACCCGCCCGGCGACCACGCCACCGACACCCGCGGCGCAAAGTTGTTGCGGTCCTCCGGAAAGCTCGACGTCAACCCCGCCGTTCCCTGCAGCCCCCCACCGCCCATCTGCCGCAGCACACCGTCCAGCACCCGATTCGGCACCTGCGGGAAGGGCAGCAGAAGGTAGTCGTACCGCACCCCGAAGGTAAGGTTCAGGTTCGACCGCAACCGCACCGAATCCTCCGCAAACCCGGCCACATTGTGCGTCACAAACTCCGTAGGGGCATTCGCAAAACTCTGCGAATAGCTTCGAAAACAGAAATAATGGACCTTCGCCAAGATACTCGGGCAGCCCCCGTTCGGGTACGCGTGCACGTTGAAGGTGTAATCCGTAATCCAGTCGACCAGCCCGCCCGCATGTCCACCGGTGGTCCCGCTGTCGTACAAAAATGTTCCGTCGAGGTTCGTCGCCGCCAGCACCCGATCGTGCAAACGGCTCCAATCTCCACCCAGCGCGATCAAATGCCGTCCCGCCCGCACCTGAAAAGCCTCCACGGCCTGCACCCGATGCTCATCCGGGTACGCCACCCGCCCCAGGCTCGCCGGCGTGCCGTAGCGAAAACCTTCCGGCTCGATCAGCACCTCCGGCGCGTAGCCTCCGGGGCCAATCGCCGGCACCGCCGGATCCGCCGCGCCCGGCGTTTCATATTCCAGGTCGTGCGCCACCTGCACCCGGGCATTGTTGACCGCCCGCGTTCCAAACCGGTGCTCCCACCCCGCATTGGCCGCCTCCGCTTCCACGCGGCTGCTCCCAATGGACGAAAGCGCCTCGCTCACCACGCCGCTCGCGACCCCCGCCCCACTCACGGCCGGGGCCGACAATTGCTGCACCTGCCCCCCAAAGCTGACCCGGTCCGACCGCCCCAGCCCCGCATCCAGCCGCAGAAATCCCAACGTCCGCGGCGCTTGAACCGCCCGCACCCCACCCAGGCCGTCGATATACTCCAACGCACTTCGCCGCGCCGCCGCGCCCACGCCCCGGTTCGCCAGCAGCGCCGTTTGAGTCGCCGAAAGCTGAAAGAATCCGGCCGTTTGCGGCGACGAAACGATCGTCTCCGACCGCCGCTGCCCCTCATACGCCGCAAACACACCCATCCGCCCACGCCGCAGCAAGGGCAAACCCAAAGCTCCGCCGAATTGCCGATCCGCAACCGCCGGTCGTTCGAGAACATTGCTGGGGACGCCGCCCTGATACCGGCTCACCAACGCGAACGGATTGGTCGCCGCCCACGCACTTTCGCGGTCCCCGAAAAACGCGCTCCCATGCACCTCCGCACCCGCCCGCCGCGACTCCGCCGCCACCAGCGCCCC
>CAXTBI010000097.1:3592-7546 GCA_964242195.1 uncultured Acidobacteriaceae bacterium | reverse complement strand
CTCTCCACCGCTTCAGTCTCTAACAACTGAAGCTGCTTTTAGAGATACAAGGATGTTTTAGAGATACAAGGATGACGGCGGACATCGCAGCCTTACGCACACAGCTTTAGGCCGATTCAAAAGTGGCCGCAAGTGCGGGCGGCGCGGGGGTGGATGTGGGGGAGACGGGGGTGGAGAGGCGCATGGGCTGGCGCTTCCAATAGGTGAGTGAACGCCAGCACCACTCGAGCGGGCCGAAGCGGAAACGGCGGAGCCAAAGGGTGGAGCCGACGAGGTTGATGGCCCACATGGCCGCGACGGCGTAGTAGAGCTTGTAGTACTCGACGTAGCCGTACCAGTGCAGAGGGCTCCATTGGTAGAGAGTTTTCATGCAGAGACTGGTGAGGATGTAGTTGGAAAGGGCCATTTGGCCGACGTTCGCGACCCGGGCGAGCAGCCATTTGAACAGGCCGAAACGGACCATGAGCAGAAGCACGGCGGCGTTGCCCAGGGCACCCGTGAGGCGGGTGAGGTCGTACGGGGCGGATAGCCAGAAGGATGTGGGGAACATGGGGAAGTGGGCCCTGTAGCTGATCCAGCAACCGGCGAAGGTGAGGCTCCAGGAAATGCCGAGGCCAAGGACGGCGACCAGGGTGTAGGTGCGGGTGGAGTTTTTGAGCTGGAAGAAGCCGAGGCGAAAGAGGGCCATGCCGAGCAGCATCATGCCGGCCCAGTCGCCGAAGCCGGCGTATTGGCCCAGGGTTTCGGTCTGAAAGGCGTCGGAGGCGTCGGAGCCTTGGGCGGCGAGGTAGCCCTGGTGGCCGTGGATGTTTTTGTAGAGTTTTTTGTCGTCGGGACGCCAGCGGTTCTGGACTTTTTTCCAGGATTTCAAGCTATCGATCTGGTCTTCGGTAAGGACCTGGTGATGCGCGAGGGCGAGGTTGGCTTCCCTGGCGGCCTTTTCTGCGTGGAGGTTGCCGAAGGTTTGCCCCACGTTGACGAGGGCGGTGTTGAGCAGAAGCACGATTCCGGCGGTCCAGAACAGGGTTTTGGGTTTGCAGTGGCGGAAGGGGAACATGAAAAGCAGGGCGGAGGCGCCGTAGAAGAACAGGATGTCGCCGTTCCAGATGAGGTAGCAGTGGAGGATGCCGAACAGGGTGAGCCACATGTTACGGCGGGTGAAGATGTCGGCGGTGCGGACGCCGGCGCCGCGTTCTTCGGCACGGCCGGTGAGCAGGAGGATGCCGGCACCGAAGAGCATGGAGAACAGCGCGCGCATTTTGCCTTCGGCGACGATCCAGCGGAGGAACCAAAGGACGGTGTTGATGGTCGCGTGGGGGCCGCTGAAGACGGGCTTCACGGTGCCGAGCGGGATGGTGTAATCCCATCCGGGCAGGCCGAAGTCGCAGATATTCATGAGGAGGATGCCCATGAGGGAGAAGCCGCGCAGGAGGTCGATGGTGGAGATGCGCTCGGCCTGGGCGACGGGAGCGGTGCCGAGGGCGGGGTTGGCGGCCCGGGGAGGACCGGCGAGTTCTTCGTTTGCGCCTGTCGGGAGTGTGGTGGCGGGGAGGGTGGCGGGGAACTCGGGCAGGGTGGTGGCAGCGCTCATGCTATCTCCTGAAAAAACGGGGCCGGGGGTCGAATGCGGTGTGACCTGACGTTAGACCTGAGTTTGCCGGGCGGCAAGAGTATTTTCTGTTGTTGGTTCGGCGATGGGTGTGGATGGGGGAAATGGCAAGTGGGTCGGGTGTGCCTGGTGTGTGTCTGCTGGCCAGTGTGCGGCTTCTGGGAACTAATCCAGACCCTAACGGCTAAGATAGCCTTACGGAGGCTCGCCATGAAGACTGCCTTGAGACTTTCGCTTTACTCATTTCTGCTGCTCGCCATCAATGGCCCCACCGTTCTTGCGCAAACTCCATCGGGAGAGTTGTCATTTTCAACTCGCCAGCGTGTTGAAGCTTTGCTTCGTTCCCAAGCGGAGTTCCCGCCAGCCACGAGCTTATCTTTGAAGGTCGTAGGGCCGAGCGAACTCCCCGGGTTCGATAAACTTTCCGCGCACTTTGCCAGTGCACTGACCGGGGCCAGCGGTGAGGTGTCTCTCCTTATCTCAAAAGATGGTTCGCAGCTTGCGCAGTTCACAAGATACGACATTGCTGCCGACCCGCGAATGAAGGTTCCATCCATAGGTAGACCCTCCAAAGGAGGGCCAGCTACAGCGCCGGTACTCGTGGTTGGCTTCGATGATCTCCAATGTCCGTACTGCGCGGAGCTCCACCACAAGTTGTTTCCCGCTCTCATAGAGCACTACAAAGATCAGGTAAGGATTGTCTATCAGAGCCTACCCAGCGAGGGCACCCCTGGGCCATGCGTGCCGCCGTTGACACGGATTGCTTAGGAAAGAACAGTCCGAGCGCTTACTGGGCCGCCGTAGACGAAATTCATGCACACGCCTTTGAGTATGGCGGAACTGAACGGAAGCTTGCAGTGGCAGAACACGAGTTGGACACGGAGACCATCGAAGAGGGTCGACGCTTCCATGTCAATGAAGAAAACCTCAAGACTTGTATCAATAAGCAGGACACCACACTAGAACAGGAAAGCGTGGGGATCGCCAGCAGGTTAGGTGTGGCCAAGACCCCCACACTCTTCGTCAATGGTGCGAAGTCTGAAGGGGTCGTGCCCATCGATTTTGTGTTCGATATGGTTGATAACGCGCTGCGCGCCGAGGGGCAGGCTCCCCCGCCACGTCAGGACAGGGCACAACAGACAGAATCAGGTTCCAGTAAAAAGTGAATCTCAGCTCGACTACCCATGAGTCCAGATAAACGTGCGTTTGCGTTGACTTGTTAGCAATAGTGGAGCCTATTTGCTTCGGGGTAGGACGAAATGTGGGTTCCCATTGGGAGGCGGAAATAGAGATTAAAGGGGAGCCTTGTTCCAGGTGCTTCTTATGATGAGTTAGCCCCGTTTGGGAGTAGTTTGCCTGGCCGGAGCTTGTGGACCCCACCCTTTCGCGATGGAACTGCGAAAGAAAGTGGCACCCGGCTGCCTGGCAGCCGGACAGCAGATTCCCTTCGGGCATGACAGAAAGAAGAGCGAAGGAAGCCGTGGCTACGCCGTGATGGTCTCGGCGGCGGGGGTGCCTAGTTCTTGGTCCTTGTACTGGAGGCGGTAGAGGCGCCAATAGAGGCCGTGGAGGGCGAGGAGTTCCTGGTGGGAGCCGGCTTCGCGGAGTTGGCCTTTGTGCATGACGAGGATGAGGTCGGCGCGCTGGACGGTGGAAAGGCGGTGGGCGATCAGGACGCTGGTGCGGCCGGTGATCATGCGTTCAAGAGCGGCGCGGACGCGGAGTTCGGTGTCGGTGTCTACGGAACTGGTGGCCTCGTCGAGGATGAGGATGCCGGGGCGGTGGGCGAGGGCGCGGGCGAAGCTGATGAGCTGTTTTTGGCCGGTGGAGAAGCCGGAACCGCGTTCGAGGACGGGCTCGGCGAAACCGCCGGGGAGGGTGCGGATGAAGTCGCCGACGTTGACTTCTTCGGCCGCGTTGGCGACTTCGTCGTCGGTGATCCAGGAGGAGCCGAGGCGGATGTTTTGGGCGACGGTGCCGGAGAAGAGAAAGGGGTCCTGGAGGACGACGCCGAAGCGGCGGCGGAGGGCGGTGAGGTCCTGGTCGCGGACGTCTACACCATCGATGAGGACCTGGCCGGCCTGGACGTCGTAGAAGCGCATCATGAGGGCGGTGATGGTGGTTTTGCCAGCGCCGGTGTGGCCGACGATGGCGGCGGTGGAGTTGGGTTCGAGGGTGAAGCTGACGCCGCGGAGGATCCAGTCGATGGTGTCCAGGGGGTTGGGGGTTTGTTGGTCTCGGTGGTCTTGGTCTCGGGGGGATCGGTCTCCGGGGGACTGGGCGGGAGCGACCCCACCCTTTGCGCGGTGAGACTGCGCAAAGAATGGGGCACCCGAGTCTGTGGA
>CAXTBI010000097.1:0-3492 GCA_964242195.1 uncultured Acidobacteriaceae bacterium | reverse complement strand
GGGGTACCTGGGATGGCGTTGCGGGCGAGGGCGGCTTGTTGGTCTTCGGTTAGGGATTGGTAGGTGAACCAGACGTCCCGGAACTCGATGCGGCCGGAGTTGTCGCCGGGGGTGGGGTGGGGGGTGGAGGCGAGCTCGGGTTCGGTGTCGAGGAGGCGGAAGACGCGTTCGGCGGCGGCCATGGCGGCCTGGAGGATGTTGTATTTGTCGGACAGGTCCTGGATGGGGCGGAAGAAGCGCTGGGCGTACTGAATAAACGCGATGAGGACGCCGAGCGAAACGGTGCCGAAGAAGCTGAAGTGCGGGAGCCAGGGGCCGGCAAAGGGCGCGGGGCCTCGCGGAATCCAGTGGTGCGGGGAGATGAAGTGGAGGTTTTCCGATTGCAGGACGGCCCGGCCGCCGAACCAAAGAACAAGGGCGATGGCGACGGAGGAGAGGAACTCGACTACGGGGTAATAGAGGGCGTAGGCGAAGATGGCGTCGGTCCAGGCTAGTTTGTTTTCGTCGTTGATGGCCTTGAAGTCGTCGAAGGCGCGGGCTTCGCGGTTGAAGAGCTGGACCACCGACATGCCGGAGACGTATTCCTGGGTGAAGGTGTTGATGCGAGCGGTGGCGGCGCGCTGGCGGCGGTAGGAGTCGCGGACGTGGACGCGAAAGAGCTGCGTGGCGTAGACGATCAAGGGGAGGACGGCGAGGGTGAGCAGGGCGAGGGGCCAGCTCATGGAAAGCATGATGGCGATGATGTAGGCGAGGGCAAAAACGTCTTCAAAGATGGCGAGGACGCCGGAGGTGAACATTTCGTTGAGCGCGTCGACGTCGGAGGTGACGCGGGTAACGAGACGACCGACGGGATTGCGATCGAAAAAGGCGACGTGCATGCGCTGGAGGTGGCGGAAGATTTCGGCGCGGAGATCGAACATGATCTTTTGGCCGGTCCATTGCATGAGGTAGGTCTGGACGAATTCGAGCAGAAAGCTGAGGACGAGGGCACCGAGGTAGAGGCCGGCGAGTTCCGTGATGCCGGTCATGGGGACGGGGCTGAGGTGGCGGGAGAGCCAGGAGTGCTTGCCGGCGGTGGGGGCGAGATAGGTATCGACGGCGACCTTGACGAGATAGGGGCCGAGGATGTCGGAACCGGACTTGATGAGGATGGCGAGGGCGGAGATGCCGGCCTGGAGCTTGTAGGGGGCGAGGTAGCGGAGCAGGCGGCGCATGATGCGGCTGTCGTAGGCCTTGCCGACCACATCGTCGTCGATCGCGGGACGGGTTTGCGGTGGGGGGTCGGTTGCCGCCGATTGGCGCGGGGCGTCCTCGGTGGAGCGTTTGCCTGAACCGGCGGTGGGGTGCGCTCCGTCTGCGCCGTTTGTGCCGTTTGTGCCTACCGTTTGGTTCGCCGCAGCCATTGGTTTCGATTGTATGCGGTTCCGGTTTGCCCGGGTTTGGAGGGGGGCCTGGAAGCCGTTGCGTCGGGGGCGGGCCGTGGGAGAATGGGAAGGATGCCGTTGCCTTCCGAGACGCTTGGGCTGTACATTTCGGTGCCGTTTTGCCGGGCGAAATGTTCGTTTTGCAACTTTGCGTCCGGGGTGGGCACGCCCGAGGCTGTCGAACGGTACGTGGGTCTGCTTTGCGAGGAGATTGATGGGGTGCGGCGGGCGGCCGAGGCGGCGGGCGTTGCCCTGCCGGAGCGGGTGGATACGGTGTATCTGGGCGGAGGGACACCGAGCCTGCTGGCGCCGCGGCAGATGGAGGCGATTTTTAGCGCGTTGCGGAGCGAGTTCCGGATCGAGGGCGGGGCGGAGATGACGATGGAGGCGGCGCCGGGGCAGATCGGGGCGGGTCTGCTGGACGCGGCGCTGCGGCTGGGGATCAACCGGGTGAGCCTGGGCGTGCAGACGTTTGACGATGCGGAGGCGCGGGCGGTGGGGCGGACGCACACGGAACGCAGCTGCCTGGCCGAGTTTGCGCGGCTGCGCGGGGCCGGGGTAGGGAACCTGGGCATCGATTTGATTGCGGGGTTGCCGGGGCAGACGGAAGGGAGTTGGGCGCGGTCGCTTGAGGTTGCCGTTGGATGCGGGGTCGATCATCTGAGCGTGTACACCCTGGAGATCGATGAGGAATCGCGGCTGGGGCGTGAGGTGCTGGGCGGGGGCGCGCGGCTGCAGGCGCCGGCGGTGCCGACCGACGACGCGATTGCGGCGATGTATGAGACAGCGTGCGATCGATTGCCGGCCGGCGGTTTCGCGCAGTACGAGATTTCGAATTTTGCGACGGAAGGTTGCCGGTCGCGGCACAACCTGAAGTATTGGCAGAGAAAACCCTACCTGGGGCTGGGCCTGGATGCGCATTCGATGGCCGAGGGGCGGACCGGACGCGCGCGGCGATGGGCCAATGCAGAGGCGTTGGAAAGGTACGAAGGGGTATCCGCGATTGGATCGGCAGAAGCGGTGACCGAGCGCCAGGCGTTTGAGGAGACAGTGTTTCTGGGGTTGCGGATGGCCGACGGGCTGCGGCGCGAGGCTTTGGCGAATTTGCCGGGGTCCTGGAAGGCGGACTTTGAGGCTGGGGTGAAGCACATGGAAGGCGCGGGATTCCTGCAGACGGACGACCTGGGTTGGCGGCTCTCGCGACGGGGGCAGATGGTGTCCAGCGAGGTTTTCGGCGAGTTGCTGGCGGGGATTTCCGCCTGACGGACAGGGTTTTGGACGAGTTGGAGATAGAGGGGCAGGAGGCGTTGTTCCGACGTCGTTTACTTGCCCGATGGATTGATTTCTGGAGGAGATTCGATGACGAACAGATGGATTGACCTGCGCAGCGACACGGTGACCCGGCCCACGCCGGAGATGCGGCGGGCGATGGCCGAAGCCGAGGTGGGCGACGACGTGTACGGGGAGGATCCGACGATCAACCGGCTGGAAGAGCGGGCCGCCGAGGTGTTTGGCCGGGAGGCGGCGCTGTTTGTGCCGACCGGATCCATGGGCAACCAGATTGGGGTGAAGCTGCACACGCGGCCAGGGCAGGAAGTGATCTGCGAGGCGCACGCGCACATCCTGGATTGGGAAATGGCGACCATGGCGCAGTTTTCCGGCGTGATGCCGCGGGCCATTGCCGGGGAACGCGGGGTTTTGCGGTGGAAGGAGATCGGGGCGGCCATTGCACCGAAGTTGTACTACAAGGCGCCGACCGGGCTGGTGTGGCTGGAGAACTCGCACAACCTGGCCGGGGGAACGGTGACGCCGATGGATGCCCTGATCGAGATTTGGGAAGGCGCGACCCGCGCCGGGTTGCCGACCCATCTGGATGGGGCGCGGGTGTTCAATGCGGCGGCGGCCCTGGGTGTGAGTGTAAGGGAGGCGACGCGGGGCTTCGATACCGTGATGTTTTGCCTGAGCAAGGGGCTGGGGGCGCCGGTGGGGTCCATGCTGACAGGGTCGCGGGAGGCGATGGCGGAAGCCCGGGCGGTGCGCAAGGCGCTGGGCGGCGGCATGCGCCAGG
>CAXTBI010000096.1:0-7625 GCA_964242195.1 uncultured Acidobacteriaceae bacterium | reverse complement strand
GGGCCGGGGTGCGGGGGGGGGGGGCAGAGGGCGGCGAGCAAAAGGCAGGTCGGGGCACGGAAAGCGGGGGGAAGGAGGGATTGCCGTCCGCGGGTCGGGGAGGACTTTCGGTTCCGTTCACATTTCACGATGGCGCAACGGGGGGCAAGTGGGGGAGGGGCGGGGCGGCTTGGGGGGCGGGAAAAGCGGGTCCTGCGCTTGGCCCAGGATGACATTCCAAAAAAGGCGCACTTGCGTGGCGTCATGCGACTTTGTGCCACAACCGGCGAAAGGCAGGGGTCTCTCCGGTTCGGCTTCGCCTCCGGTCGAGATGACGAACTTATACGTTTAAGGCTGCATGCATTCAGGGAGGACTGCGTTAGTAGGCGCGTTGGTACATGCGGCTCATGCGGTCATGCCAGCCCAGGCCGTCGTTGTCCATGAAGGCCCAGGCGAGGCCGAGGCCGAGGGGGCAGACGGCCAGCAGGTTGCTGAGGACCCGGGCGCGCATGGCGTTGCGGGTGGGGTTGCTGTCGCCGAAGGTGCAAAGGCCGATGCGCGCCCAGCGCATGCCCGGGGTGCTGCCGGAAAGCGTGAAGAAGAGCAATTGGAACAGAACGGCAGAGAGCAGGAGCGAAGCGGCGGCCGCGGCTCCAAGCAAAGGCAGGCTGAAGGAGCGGAGACCGGGGCCGGCGACGGCGGCGGCGGCGGCGGCGGCGCAAAGCCAGCCCGCGGCGACGAGTGTAGCGTCCACGGCGGCGGACATGAGCCGGCGCTCGAGGGGAGCGGTGTAGGCCGGCAGGGTGAGCTCGGACTGGGCTTCGACGGGGACCGACCAGGAGTTGGCCCAGGGGCTTCCGAGCGGTTCGACCACGGCGCTTTCAAGCACACCGCTTTGCCAGTCGGGGACGCTGTTGCCGTCGACGGCCTGGAATTGCTCTGCGGTGCCCTGGGCGGCGTCGACTTCGAAAATGCGCAGCTGCGGCTCGGATTCGGCGCCCACCGAGCGCTCGGCGAGGCGGGGGCGGGCGCGGCGGGGAGCGACGAGTTCGCGGGGAAACTCGATCAGATTGCCATGGATGGGGGCGGATTCGACGGCGGCGTACTCCGGGAATTCCGGCGCGTGGCGAAACGCAATTTCTGCTTCGAGCACGTCCAGGGCATCCTGCCTTTCCGGCTCGGCGAAAGCCCGGGTGTAGCCCTGGGAAGCGCCGCCGCGCCCGGCACTGGTTTCGGAAAGGCGGGAAACGGAGGGAGCGAGGTCTTCAAAAAGCCGCACGGTGAGGCCGGAAGCGGAGATTTCGCGAAGCGGCGTTTCCGGGGCGAAAGCGGGCTCGGGCTCAGCGTGCAGGGGCGAGGCGGCGAGGGGCGGGGCGGGCGCGTGCAGGACCGAAAGCAGCGATTCGGCCATGAGTTCCCGGGCCCCAAGCACGATGTCGGCGAGGGCGTGGGCGAGTTCGTCGCGGGTTTCGGCCGCGTGCTGGGCGAGCAGGGCTTCGCGCGGGCTGGGATCGGGTTGGTTGGCGGAGTCGAACTCTTCCAGCAGCTGCATCTGGGCATCGGCGACGGCGCGGGCGTTGCGGGCAGCGACGTCGGCTTCGGCCTGGGCTTGGCCAATCGCGCGCTCGGCTTCGGAGGCGAGAAATTCGCGGTAGGTTTCGCGCTGTTCGTAGCGGGCTTTGACGGTATCGCGGACGGCGCGGGCGCCGCGGCGCTGGTCTTCGCGACGGTTCTGGCGAACGCTTTCATGAAGCCGGCGGGCATGGGCCTCGTGCTCGGCTTCCTGCGCGGCCGCGGAGGCGCGCTTTCCGCGATGCGCGGCGAGGCGCTCGGCGGCTACCTGCTGCAGACTGGCGGCGCCCTCGGTTCCTGTTGCGCCCCAGCTCATTTCCACGTCTTCAACGCTTGCCGCACTGCCCATTTCCCCAAGTCTCCCATTCCCCACGGCTGGCATGCTTCCCGTGAACACGCCGGAACCGTTCCATCGTCTAAGCTTGCATGTGTTGAAGGTGTTGCGGTTTGCATCTGTTGAAGGTGTTGCGTTTGTTGACTCTGTTGCACTTGATGAAGGATGGAGGGCCGCATCTCAGCACGTCCGGGTAAACGAGTTTGCTTCCCTTCCCGCCGGCAGGTATCCCGGATGCGGAAACTCCTGTGGTTCATAAGTACCATTCCTATTCTTTCAGGTCATCCACCACTCGTTGCACAAGTAGTAACGCCGCCGACACCCCTCCATCAGCCCGGGGCGGCGGCGGGTACAACGGAGGCGCTGCCAAATCCCGACGGCATCCCCTTTGCGTTGCCGTTGAAGGCGGAGGACGCCGACCGGATCAGCGCGGAAAGCAATCTGCAAACCGAGCATGACGGGATTTACCTGCTGGCCGGCGACGTTGAAATCCATTACCGCAACAGGACCATTTTTGCCGATTCCGTGCAGCTGAACAAGGGGACCGGCGAGTTGGTGGCCGAGGGGCATTTGCGATTGACGAGCGCGGAGAACGGCGAGTCGATCCAGGCCTCGCATGGAACCTACAATCTGCGCACGGGGGTAGGCGAGTTTTACGACGCCGCCGGTTCGGTGGGTTTACGGAATGCGAACGGCGGGCCAGGCGCGGCGGCGAACGGCATGGGGCTGGGGCCGGCGAACGGCATGGGGCTGGCCTCGAACGGCATGGGGCTGGGGGCGCCGAACCGCCGGGGCCTGGAAACGCCGAACCCATTTCTGTTCACGGGACGGCTGGTGCAAAAGACCGGGCCGGAGAATTACACGATCTATGACGGCACGGTGACCTCCTGCGCGCTGCCCAAGCCGGACTGGATATTTTCCGCGCACAGGATTGTGGTGGACGGCGCCAAAGCGCATGCGAGCCACTCGACATTCCGGCTGCTGGGGGCACCGGTGCTGTTTTTGCCGTACCTGACGGCACCGACAACGGCCGGACAAAGGCAATCGGGGCTGCTGATCCCGGTGTTTGGCGATTCGAGCACAAAGGGTGTGACGGTGGGCGAGCAGGCGTACATCGTGCTGGGGCGGTCGGCCGATCTTACGGCGGGAACGGTGTATTACTCGTTGCGGGGATTTTCAGAAGCGGGGACGCTGCGCTACCGGGGGCCTGGGCTGGACTTCCTCAACGCGCATTTCTCGGCGTTGCAGGATCGCGGCTACACGGCAAGCAATGGTGTGTATGTGAACCAGGGCGGCGAGGATTTTACGGTAGCCCTGCGGCGTCAGCTGAGCCCCAATACACGGGCAGTGGGGGATGCCGAGTACCTGAGCTCGTACATCTACCGCGAGGCGTTTACGGAAAGTTTCAACCAGGCGGTGAGCTCCGACATTACATCGATCGGGTACGTGATCCACCAGACGGATGGTTGGTCGGTGGACGGGCGCGTGGAACGGTACCAGGGGTTGAAGCGGGTGCCGATCGGGACGTTGCCGGGGCAGCAGGTGCACATCCTGCATACACCGGCATTCGATCTGAACGGGCTGGACCGGCCGATTGGGGGCACGCCCCTGGTGTGGAATCTGGATGCGTCCCTGGCGGGATTGAAACGGGTGCAGCCGAATTTCACGTCGTCGGGCATTATTGAGCGTTTCGATCTGCGACCGGAGTTGAGCTTGCCGCTGCACATGGGCGGATGGAACGTGACCGGGAGCCTGGCCACGCGGGAAACGGTGTATTCGCGATCGCGCCAGGCGCCGTACGCGGCAACCGCGGCGCCGGTGGAATCGACCGCGCCGTTGAATCGTGCGGATCTGGAGATGTCCGTGGCAATACGGCCGCCGGTGCTGGAACGCACGTTTGCCGTCCCGAAGGCGCTGGGCAATTTGTTCGGCACAGAGGTGCGGCACACGCTGGAGCCGGAGGTGACCTACAGGGATGTGAAGGGCGTGGACAACTTTCTGGGCGTGTTGCGTTTCGACGATACGGACCTGGTGAGCGACACCAATGAGCTTGAATACGGGATGACGCAAAACCTGTATTTCCGTCCCAAGCCGAAAAAGGCAGCGGCACCCACCGGGGGCTGCGCGACGGCGAACCCCGGAAATGCGGCCAAGGGCGAGGACCGGCCGGCGACGCCGGATGCAGATGCGGCGAGCGGCGAAAACATGGCCGAACCCCGAGAGACCGTACCGGACGTGCTGACACCGAGTGCGGGCGATTCGACGGATGCCAACGGGATCCCGGTGCCTTCCTCCGCGGCCCCGGATGAGCCGCTGCGCACGCATGGGCGGAACGTGGCTGCGTGCGCGACGCCGGTGGAACCGGCGCAGCAGCCATGGGCGAGTTGGCGTTTGGAGCAACGTTATTTTTTCGACCCGACCTTTGGGCATGCGGTGGTGACGGGGCGGCGGAACATTTTCGAATCGACGCTTTCGCTTTCGGGGATCGCGTTTTTGACCGAGCCGCGCAACATTTCACCGCTGATTTCGCGGTTGCGGGTGCGGACCTCCGAGCATACGGATGCCGAATGGGATTTTGATTACGATACCGGCGCAACCAAATTCACGAGTTCCAACGTGTTTTTAAATGCGCATGCGGGGCCGGTCTTTGGGGGCTTGTCGTATGCGCGGCTGAATGCGCCGGGGCGGTTTGCGACCGAGGTGATCGACACCAACAACAAGGCTTCGCTGGTGAACTCGGCGGTGTCGAACTTTTCGCAACTGCGTTTGCTGCTGGGGTATGGTGCACCGGGGAAGCCGGGACTTTCGATGGCGACGAACGTGGGGCTCGATGCGCTGAGCGCAGCGGTGCAATATGCGGCGGTGCAGACCAGCTACAACTGGAATTGCTGCGGGCTGGCAATGGAGTACCGGAAATTCGATCTGGGCGCGGTGCGGGATGAGAACAGCTACCGGTTCAGCTTTACGCTGGCCAATATTGGAAGCGCGGGCAATATCCGGCGGGCGGAGCGGCTGTTCTAGGGCAGCGGGAAAGAACCGGCCAACCTGCGATAATCGGTGTATTGTGGCTTTCGCTCGTTTCGCCTCGCTTCCCCTGCTCGCCGTCTCCCTCACCACGTTTGGCTGCCATGCGCAGCAGCCGGCCGCGACGAGTCCGCTTTCAACGACACAGGTAATTCCTCTAACGACCCAGCCGGGTACGCCACTTTCGCCCGATCTGGCGCGGCGGGTCGAGGTGGAGTTGCGGATGAAGGCCAATCTGCCGCCGGAGACGACGGTGCAGGTGGGCAACCGGACCCCTTCGGAATTCCCGGGCTATGACACGGTGACGGTGACCGTGACGAATGCGGGGCGGACCTCGCGGCCGATCGTGTTTCTGCTTTCGCGCGACGGCAAGACGCTGGCGCAAATCACCAAGCTGGATATTTCCGGCGATCCGAAGGCGCTGGTTTCAGGCGCGGGGCGGCCGGCGCGCGGCGGCGGCGAACAGGCCCCGGTGTTGATTGTGGGTTTCGACGACCTGGAATGCCCGTACTGCGCACGGCTGCACCAAACGATTTTTCCGGCGCTGACCGCGCGCTACGGGGACAAGGTGCGGTTTGTGTACAAGGATTATCCGCTCGAGATGCATCCCTGGGCGATGCGCGCGGCCATCGATACAAACTGCCTCGGCGAGCAATCGACCCCGGCGTACTGGGGAGACGTGGACGCGATTCACGCGCGCGCCGGGGAAATCGGCACCGACCCCAAGGACCCCAAGGCCGAGAAGACCTTGGCGCGGGCCAGCGAGCAGCTGGATGCCATCACGCGCGAGCAGGGCGCGGCGCAAAAGGTGGATTTGACGAAGCTGAATGCCTGCCTGGTGAAGCAGGATCCGTCGCAGGTAAACGCGTCCAGGGCATTGGCGCAAAGCTTGAACCTGGAGTCCACGCCGACACTGTTTATCAATGGCGACAAGATCGATGGGGCGGTTTCGTTGGAATTTTTGTTTGGGGTTGTCGACCAGGCATTGAGGGTGGCGGGCGTGCAGCCACCGCCGCCGTATATTTCGCCCGCGCCCACGACCCCACCTGCGCCTGGGAGCGCACCGTCAGGATCGCCGGCGGCTCCGGCTGGTCGCTGAGCAAAGGGCCGCCGAAGGTGCTAAAGTATGTCACACTAGGAGTGGGTGCAAGATATGAGCGCACAGCGAGCACACATCGTCCTTCCTGAGTCGCTGGTCCAGGATATCGACGCGTTGGTCGGGCCTCGTGGCCGGAGCGCCTTCCTTGTAGAGAGCGCACAGACCGAGATACAGCGGCGGCAGCTTCTGCAGTTTTTGCAGGATGACACGCCGGCGTGGAAGGATGAGGACCATCCTGAGCTCGCACAGGGCACCTCTGCCTGGGTTCGTTCGGTTCGCCGGGAGGGGCGGCACAGAACTACCGATGTCGCTGCGGAGCTGGCAGGCGAGTGAAGTTCCTGCTGGATACGACCGTGTTGATCGACGCGCTGCGCTCCAGAAATGGCCGCCGTGCGCTGCTGGCCGAGTTGGTCGGCGGTGGTCACAGGCTGGGCACGGGCGCGATCAACGTCGCGGAAGTGCATGCCGGGATGCGGCCTGGCGAAGAGGCTCGTACCGAGGCGTTTCTCAAGAGCCTGCAGTGCTACCCGATGACCTGCGGCATTGCGCGGCTGGCCGGATCGCTTAAGAGCCGTTATGCGCGAGAAGGCGTAACGCTGGATTTACCGGATATGATCGTTGCGGCAACGGCGCTGGAGCATGGGCTTACGCTGATGACGGACAACAGGAAGCATTTCCCGGCGCCGGAGTTGCAGATCTACGATCTGCTGTAAACGATTGCCCACGCTTCCATGGTTTGATTGTGAGGGGGTCGGGTGCCATTTGCGCCGGCAAACGATGTGTCCGCACGGGAAGCACCCCGCCCTTTGTCAAAGGGCGACCAAGAACGGGGCACGCCAGGCATCGATGTCACTCGAATACCGCCGCTAACCATTTGGTTAGATCCCGCGCTCATGCAGTGCCGCTTTTGTGTCTCGGGCACCATGGATGACCGCCACGATGACCACCGCTTCCGGCTCGCGCCGAAAAATCACTCCGTAGGAATATACGGTGTAGAACAGGACCGGACGGCTGGTGAGATCGGAACGACGATGTCCCAGCGACGGATGGGTGCACAACTCATCAAAGGCGTTGAACAAGGCTGCTTCAACCTTCCCGGCTACGTCCATCCCAGCATGGCTCACGAGATACTTCACGATACTTCCCAGATCGTCCAAGGCGAGGCTTGTTAGGCGCAACGTCGCGGTCACGGCTGCATTGAACTCCGAAGGCTTAGCAGGTGAGCCTTTGCCTGTTCCGCCGAAATGGTTTCGCCCCGATCGGCGGCCTCCAAGCTTAGACGGATTTTGTGGTCGAGCTCGGCAAAATCGCTTGTGAAGCTTTGCTGCTCTTGCTGAAGAGCATCGAGGGCCGTCAAAAGAACCTCCTCAGGGCTACCAAAACCTTTCGCCAATTGCTGCTGGATTTTACTTTCTATCTCGGGCGTGAGGAGGAAATCCATGAAGGGCAGTATAGCCCAGCCACGCAGGCGAGAACTTGTGTGCAGCTTCCGCGACTTCCATCCTCGTCCGGCCCAGGATTGCGGGACGGCTACACTGGACAAGCCGCGCCTCATGCGCCTGGGAGCTTTCACTTGAAGATTGTTATTGCTGAAAAGGTTTCGCCTGCTACGTTGGC
>CAXTBI010000095.1:0-7771 GCA_964242195.1 uncultured Acidobacteriaceae bacterium | reverse complement strand
AATGCAGCCGGTGATTGCGATGGAAAGAACCTATGTTCGAGCGGTTCGCCTGCTCGACGGTGTGTTCATCTCGGCCTGCAACATCATGGAGAGCGAACCGCTTCAGCAGGGTTCCCGCAGACGTAAGGACCTGTCACGGGTGGGGCTTGCCGAAACAGAAGAATCCGGGGAGTTGGCATCTTCGCTGGGGCCTGTTGCCAAAGTCGTTTGCATCGGGGTAGGAGGTCGGCTGTCATCCTGAGGATAGCGAAGGATCCCCGTATTCCGCTCGCGGCTTCTATACACCTGAAGGCAAACGGCTCTAGCATCGTACACGGCATTTCAAGCTACTATTAACTTATTGCAAATGAGGTAGTTAGGTATGGTGGAGGCGGCGGGAGTCGAACCCGCGTCCGAAACGACTGTCAGCAAAGAGCTTTCATGCTTTTCCCAGGTTCATTTTTGTCTCGTGAGCGGCGCTTGGAACGGGCGAAGACGCGCCGGCCACCAGCCTGATTGATCTCATCCCTGGCGTCCAGACGGAACCCCGGGGACCAGCCTACTGTGCGACGATCGCTTCCGGCCCGTAGGCGAAGCTGGGGCGATCGGCTACTTATTTAATTAAGCAGCAAGAGCGAACTGAGGTTCGGCACTTATAGTTTTGTGAGCGATTACGGGTGTCCACACCCCGGCATGCCTCTTTGCCGCAAGCAATCCCGTCGAAGCCGTGACGCCCCCATCTGTGGGCCGGCCCGAACTATGCGTTGGGCTGGTATCAAAGAACTCGCTCCAGTATACCGTGCCCGGAGCTTTCTCGGGGCTTCGTCGACAGGATGGGTCTCTCGGGGATCAAAAAAGGCGGCACGGGCTTGGAAGCCCGTGCCGGGAGGCCAGTGACGCAACTTGGGCGCGGAAAGCGATCCAGCTGTCCGGTAACAAGCTCTCAATCAATATGGTTTCCCATACAGATCGATGATTTAACGTAACACGGGCTTTGTTGGTTGCCAAGTCCTTTCTGAGGGAAGATCGCAAAATGTTCGATCAGGGGGCCGTTTTGCGTTTTGTAACCGCTTTCTTGCGTGCAACCCAGCCTTCCTTGTTGATCTGGCGGCTACGCCCGAAAGCCAGTGCGCCGGCCGGAACGGTCTCCGTAATACAGGAACCGGCGGCCACATAGGAGTCCGCTTCCACCGTGAGTGGGGCTACAAGGGTGGAATCGGAACCGATGAAAACGCGGTCGCCAATCGCGGTCAGGTGTTTATTTACGCCGTCGTAGTTGCAGGTGATCGCCCCGGCGCCGATGTTGACGCCCTCCCCGATGACCGCGTCGCCAAGGTACGAGAGGTGATTGGCCTTGGAACCGCGGCCGAGTTTAACCTTCTTGGTTTCAACAAAATTCCCAAGATGGGCTTCCGCGCCGATATCGCTGCCGGGGCGCAGGTGTGCGTAGGGGCCCAGCACGGCACCGCTCCCCACCGTGGCATCGTCAAGAACGCATCCGTTGCGGACCAGAACGCTGTTTCCGAGCGTACTGCCCTGGATCACGGAGAAGGAGCGAATGCGGCAGTCCGAACCGATTCGCGTTTGGCCGAGCAGTTGCACGAACGGTTCGATTACGGTGTCGGCAGCGACCTCGACGGCGGCGTCGATGACGCAGGTTTCAGGCTGGAAGATGGTGACGCCCGCGGCCATGAGGCGGCGCGCGGTTTCAAGTCGAAGCGCCGCATCGAGGTGCATCATTTCGGCGATCGTGTTGGCGCCGAGAACCTCGTCGACACGGTCGGCCGCGACGGCCACGACGCGCTCGCCGGCAAGGCGGAGCAGAGCGGCGATGTCGGTCAGGTAGAACTCGCCGTGAGCGTTGGCGGCCGTGAGCTTATCGAGTTGGGCGAACAGAGCTTCCGTTTGAAAGCAGTACATCCCGGAGTTGATTTCCGGTGCGCCGAACTGATCGGGGCGTAGACTTTTCTGCTCGACGATGGCCTCGACCTCGGGGCTGCCCGGGGCCATGCGTACGACACGGCCGTAGCCGGTGGGGTCGGGCGGGAGGGCGGTGAGGATCGTCATCCCGGCGCCCTCGCCAAAATGAGTTTCGCACAGGCGGGTGAGGGTTTCGGGGCGGATCAGCGGGACGTCGCCGGACAGGACAAGCAAGTTCTCGGGCAGGGGGGTGCCGGAGGCGAGAAGGTAGGCTTTTAATGCCTGGATGGCGTGCCCGGTGCCGCGCTGCTCGGTCTGCGTGACGAACCGCACACCCGTGAAGGCCACGGCAGACCGCACCCGTTCGGCCTCGTGGCCGATGATGCAGAAAATCGCGTCCGGCGGCGAAATTGTCTCTGCCGCGGCGATGACATGCAGCAGAAGGGCACGGCCACCTACCTCATGCAGCACCTTGGGACGCCTGGATTTTAGCCGCGTTCCCTTGCCCGCGGCCATGATGGCTATACCGAAACCCTGGAGGTTCATACGAGGTTTATGGTCTCATGGGCGCGCGTCCGAAGAGGGCGGGAAGGGATCACGCCGACGTTGTAGGTGATCGCTTTATGGCTGGGAACAGAGCGCCACCACCGCCGCTCCGTAGCGGGCAAGCTTGTCCGCCCCAAGTTCGGCGACACCACCCAATTCCTGCAAACTGCGAGGATTTCCGAGCACGACTTTGCGCAAGGCAGTCTCGCTTAGGACGAAAAAGGTCGGCAGACCGGAGCTTGCGGCCTGTTCGCGACGCCAATCGCGGAGCCGCGTCTCGAGCGCCAATTGCTGTGGGGAGAGTTCCAGCGGCTCGGCAAGGCACTTCGGTTTGGGGGAAAGCGGGTGGGCGACGTGGATCGTGGCGCGGACGGGAGGGGACGCACGGGAAGCCGACGTAGCGGGAGCGGACGCAGCGGGGCGGATCGCTGAGGCTGGTGGGTTGGCGGCAGGCCGCACAGGGGACGGCATGGCAATTTTAGGGACTGGGGGTGCTTGTCGATCGCTTTGCGCCGGCTGCTCGCCGCGGCAAAGCGCGAGAATAGCGGCACCGAAGCGATTCAGCTTTTCGTCGCCGATGCCCTTGATTTCGCCCAGGCTGGCAAGATGAGCGGGTTTGCGGATCGCCAGCGTGCGCAGGACTGAATCGTGGAAAACGGTGAAGGCGGGCGCACCACGCTCCTGTGCCTCTTTGCGGCGCCACTCGCGAAGGCGATCGAGAAGCACCTCCTGGTCGGCGGTGAGCGGTTTTTCGGGGGCGATGGCCGAAAACTTGCCCGTTCGTGACTTCGTGTTGCGGCTTTTGGCCGCCGAGGCTGGGCCGGCTTCGCCGCGCAGCCACACGGTATCCAGACCGGCGTCGTCCACATCACGGCCTTCGGGGGCGATCGAAACCTTCCGGTAGCTGATGTCGCGGCCTTCTTCGCCGCGGAAGGAGTCGGTGGTGAGGGCGACCAGGCCCGCCTGCGCCAAACCGTTCAGGAGGCGGTCAAAGCATTTGCGGTCGCCGTCCAGGCCTGCTTCGCTGGCCAGTTTGCCGGTGGAGCGAGGGCCCCCTGCGAGCGCACGCAGGATGCTCTTGAGATCGGCACGCTCGGAGACGGAAGCCTGGGCTGCAGGCGAGGAGACGGACCGTTCAGGGGCGCAACCGTCGCAAAGTCCACAGGATTTGCCAGGATCGTTCTGGTCGCCAAAATGTCGGATCAGGGCAGTCATGCGACAGCCGCTGCCTTCGGCGTAAGCGACCATGCGGTCGATCTGGGAACGCCGGTTGCTGACCTGGGCGCTGTAATCCCGTTGCCAGGCCGATCCGCCGATCTGGCGAACGCGGCCTTCGAAGTCGGCGGTGGCGGCACCCTGGCCGACAAGTTTTTCGAGGCAGCGCTCAAGGGTCTCGCGGTCGAGCTTGAGCTGCGGGAGTAGATCGTCGCAGAATTGTGGGTCATCGCGCAGAACGCCGGCGACAAGTTCGAGGTCGCTGACGGCGGGGTAGCTGCGTTCGAGTAGAAATTCCAGCGTTTTGCGGTCGGCGAAGCTGTGCAGCAGAACGGCGCGGGAGGGTTTGCCATCACGGCCGGCTCGGCCGATTTCCTGGTAGTACGCCTCGACGGAGCCGGGGAGGGCAGAATGTACTACCGTGCGGACATCGGCCTTATCGATGCCCATGCCGAAAGCCACTGTGGCTACAACGACTTCGAGTTTGCCGGAAAGGAAGGCGGTCTGGACCCGTTCGCGCGTGCCGGGGTCGAGGCCGGCGTGGTAGACCGCGGCGGAAAGCTTTCGGCCGAGCGCGGTCGCCAACTCTTCGGCTGATTTGCGCGAGGAGGCATAGACGATGGCGGGACGGGCTTCAGGTTCCGCGAGCAGTTTCGTGATGAACTCGGTCCGTTGCGGCTTGGAAAGCTCGGTGGCCTCGATTTGCAGGTTGGTTCGTCGGAAACCGGTGATGAACACAGCCGGATTTTTGAGGTCGAGAGCGCGCAGGATGTCTTTCTGGACAGTGGGGGTCGCGGTGGCCGTGAGGGCGATGACCGGGCTGGGGCGAAGGCCTGGCAGATGTTGACCCAGCGTTCGGTAATCGGGACGGAAGTCGTGGCCCCATTGCGAGATGCAGTGCGCTTCGTCGATGGCGATGAGCGCGGGTTTGCGCTTGGCGAGCATCTCCGGGAAGCCGGGAACGCGGAGGCGTTCGGGGGCGATGAAAAGAAAATCGAGCTTGCCGTCGAGGTAGTCGCGGCAGGCCTGACGAGCGGCGTCCCGAGAAAGCCCGGAATGGATGCGCGCTACGCGCAGATTGAGTGCGCCCAGCTTGCCGGCCTGGTCGTCCATCAATGCGATCAGGGGAGAGATGACAAGCGCCGTGCCGCCGCGAGCGAGTGCCGGAAGCTGATAGCAAAGGCTTTTGCCGGCACCGGTGGGCATGACCAAAAGAACGTCACGGCCGGCAGCGGCGGCTTCGCAGACGGGCTGCTGATGGGCGCGAAATTCCTTGTGACCGAAGACACGGTGGAGCAGTTCGGGAAGGGGCGCGTGCGCATCCATGGCAAGGCTATGTTCGCATATTCTTCGTGTTTTCAACCGCAGTGAAATGAAGCCTGGCGACAAAATGTAAGGGCCCGTCCCAAATCGGAACTGGCCCTTACGATTTCGGAGGCTTAACGCGAGCTCGGCGGCTGACCTGGGTATTGCGTCGACAGGTTGTTCCGCTGGAGGCCTGATCGGCTAGAGCTGCCACCTGGAACGAAGGAGCCCGCCGATGGCGAGTTTTTCATGTTCGATCTGAACGTTGGCGGATCGAGTGGGCGGCTATGCCGTGAGCCCGCGTGCCTGAATTTCGAGGAAGCACTGAATCAACGCCACCGCTGCCGGTGTGACGCCGGCGATGCGCGTGGCCTGGCCAAGGGTGGAGGGCCGGATGCGGCTGAGTTTTTCGACCATCTCGCGGGAGAGGCCGGAGACGCGGGTGTAGTCGAACCAGTCCGGAATGCAGCGGGCTTCCTCCTTTTTCAGGCGGTCGATGGAGCGCTGCTGCTGCGCCAGGTAGCCGGCGAATTTGATCGCGGTTTCCACGGTTTTGAGCTCATTGCGGATCCAGGCCGGCAACGTGCGTGTGCCCGTGTAGTCGACCGCATGCAGAGCGGCGATCCAGGGTTCCAGGGCAGGCCGCAACGCCATGGCCGGCAGCAATGCGGCAAGCAGGTGCTCGAGAGTGAGTCCGGGGCGCTTGAGCAGCTGCGCCGGGCGGTCACCCCTGGCGAAGATCTCCGCTGTGCCTTCGAAGGAGGCAGCCAAGAGCTGGGCGTCGGCCTCACTCAGCTTTGAAGTTTCGATCAAGTCGGCGAGTACGCGCGCACGGCCCTGTTTTGCCTCAAACGCCTGCCAGGCTGGGTCGTCGATCAGTCCCAGGGCGCGGCCGTAGGGCGTCAGTCGCACATCGGCGTTATCGATCCGCAGGTGCAGCCGGAACTCCGCGCGCGAGGTGAACATGCGGTACGGTTCGTCGGTGCCCTTGCTGATCAGATCGTCGATCAGAATGCCGGTGTAGGCCTCCGTGCGGTCGAGGGTGAACGTTTCCGGCGGCCCGCCATCGCGCAGCGTACGGGCGTGCAGCGCGGCGTTGATGCCGGCCATCAGCCCCTGGCAGGCAGCCTCTTCATAGCCGCTGGTGCCATTGATTTGACCGCCGAGATAAAGGCCCTGAAACGCCTTGACGCGCAAGCTGCGGTCGAGTTCGGTGGGGTCGATCGCGTCGTACTCGATCGCATAGCCGGGGCGCAGCATTTCCGTGTTTTCGAGCCCCGGGATGGAACGCACCATGGCTGCTTGAACATCCATCGGCAGCGAGGTGGACATGCCGTTGATGTAAACCTCATGCGTGTTCAGGCCTTCGGGTTCAAGAAAGAATTGGTGCTGGCCCTTGTCCGGGAAGCGCACGATTTTGTCTTCGATCGACGGGCAGTAACGCGGTCCGATGCCTTCGATCTGGCCGGTAAACATGGGCGATCGATGCACGTTGTCGCGGATCAGCGCAAGGGTTTCCGGGGTGGTGTAGGCGATGTGGCAACTGATCTGCTTCAGCGGCGGCGTCCAGGTCGGGGAGCCGGGGGCAGGTGTGCTGCGGAAGCTGAACGGGGTGGGGTCAAGGTCGCCGGGCTGCTCTTCAAAGCGCGTCCAGTTAATGGTGCGGCCGTCCAGCCGGGGTGGTGTGCCGGTCTTCAACCGCGTTCCGCGCAGGCCGAGTTTTTTTAGCGATTCGCCCAGCAAAACGCTGGCGGGTTCGCCGCTGCGGCCGGCGGTGTACTGCTGCTCACCGCAGTGAATGAGGCCGTTGAGAAAGGTTCCGGTGGTGACCACGACGGCGCGCGCCCGGACGGTGCGCCCATCGCGCAGCTTGAGGCCGGTTGCGGTCGGCAGGGGACCGGAGCCACCCTCCAGAACGACGTCGACCACCTCGGCCTGCTTGATGAACAGGTTCGGGATGGACTCAAGTTTTTCCCGCATACGCACGCGATAGAGCGCCTTGTCGCACTGGGCGCGCGGCGACCACACGGCCGGGCCGCGGGAGGTGTTCAGCAGGCGAAACTGGATGCCGCAGGCGTCGGCGACCTCGCCCATGATGCCGCCGAGCGCGTCCACCTCGCGGACCAGATGGCCTTTGGCCACGCCGCCGATGGCGGGGTTGCAGCTCATTTGCGCAATCAGGTCCAGGTTGAGCGTAAACAGGGCGGTGCGCAGACCCATGCGCGCGGCCGCTGCGGCCGCCTCGCAACCGGCGTGGCCGGCGCCCACGACAAGTACATCGAATTGTTCGGCAAAGCTCACGTTTCTATTTTACGAGAAGGCCGCGCGTTCCGGCTGCCGCGCTACCATGGCGGCATGGTGGAACTGAATGCTATCGAAGCACGCGTGCTCGGGTCCTTGATCGAAAAGGAAATCACCACGCCGGAGTACTACCCGCTTTCATTGAACGCCCTGGTGAACGCCTGCAACCAGAAGAGCAGCCGCGAGCCCGTCATGGAGGTGACCGAGCGCGATGTGCGCGGCGCGTTATCGACCCTGGAGGACGGCAACCTGGTGCGCGTACTGGCCGATGCGCGGGTGCCCAAGTTCGAGCACCGCGTCCGCGACGGGTTGGGAGAACCGAACCTGCGTCGCGATGACGTGGCCGTTGTTTGCCTCTTACTGCTGCGTGGACCGCAAACGCCTGCGGAGTTGCGTACGCGCGCCGACCGCCTCTATGCCTTCGACGACAATGGCGCGGTCCTGGGGACGCTGGAGCGACTTTCCGGGCGTGCGGAGCCGTTGACCCGCGTCCTGGCACGGCTGC
>CAXTBI010000094.1:0-7775 GCA_964242195.1 uncultured Acidobacteriaceae bacterium | reverse complement strand
CTGAACGCAGCGAAGACCCGCTTTGCCCAGAGGTGCCAAGGCACTTCCAAGAAAGCAGGTCCTTCGCGTCGATGAGGATAGCGAGGAAGCGAGGATCCTGAAAGAACCAGCTCCCTTCAATCCGCTTCGGCCAGCGCGCTACTTCGCGCCGGCCGGCTCCGGCTTGCCCAGCTCGGCCACGCGCTTGGCCAGGAGGTTTTCGAGGTTTTCAAGAGCTTCAGAAAAGCCTTCGATTCCTTCCTTGAGTTTGTCGTGGGCCATGCGATTTTCTTTGTGCATCTTCTCAAAGGTCGCCTGGTCCATGCTGATCTTCTCGATGTCGGCATCGCCCGACTTCGACGGGTCCAGCTTGCGGTCCAGGGTACCGTCGGTGCCCTGAAGCTCCTTCAGCAGCTTCGGTGCAATGGTGAGCAGATCGCAGCCGGCGAGCTGTTCGATTTCACCGATATTGCGGAAACTCGCACCCATGATCTGGGTTTTGTAGCCGAATTTCTTGTAGTAGTGGTAGATCTCCGTGACCGACTTGACGCCGGGATCTTCCTCGGGCTTGTAGTCCTTGCCCGTGTCCTTCTTGTACCAGTCGAGGATCCGGCCCACGAAGGGCGAGACCAGCGTCACCTTGGCCTCGGCGCACGCCACGGCCTGGTGCAGGCCAAACAACAGCGTCAGGTTGCAGTGGATGCCGTCCTCTTCCAACTCCTTAGCTGCCTGAATGCCCTCCCACGTGGACGCAATTTTCACCAGCACACGATCCCGGCCAATGCCGGCTCCATCGTATTGCTTGATGATGTCGCGGGCTTGCTCCATCGTCTTTTCCTTGTCGAAACTCAACCGCGCATCCACCTCGGTGGAAACTCGACCGGGCACGATTTCCAGGATTTTGCGTCCAAACGCCACCGCCAGCGTTTTGAACGCCGCCGCCGCCACTTCCTTGTCGTCCGCGTCCTCGCCGAGCGATTCCCGTGCCTGCGTCAGCACGTCATCCACGATCGACTGGTATTCCGGCATGCCTGCCGCAGCCGCAATCAGCGACGGATTGGTTGTTGAGTCCGTGGGTTTGAACTGCTTGATCGAATTGATGTCACCCGTATCGGCAACGACGGTGGTCATCGATTTCAGCTGATCGAGAAAATTGGCCATGGCAGACACTCCTTGGGGGCGCTCAAAGGCCTTTGGAGACCAGGCGCGTAGGAACCTGATTATAAGATGCGCCGATCGTCTTCGCGCCACAAAAGCGCGGACACGGCCTCGGCCCAGACCCAAATTGGGACGGACGGGAGCTTACGCCTGCGCTCCCTTTCGTCCATTCTCATCCACCAGCCGCTGGTAAAGGCCCGCCGTCTGCTCCGCAATGGCCGTCCAGGAAAAATGCTCTTCCACCCGCCGCCGGCCCGCCACGCCCATGGCCCTGGCTTTCTCAGGCTCGGCCAGCAGCTGACCCAGCCGTTGCGCCAGGTCCTCGGCGAATTGCGCTGGATCGATGGGAAATGTGGTTTGGGGATCCTGTTCAAACGGCACCAGGTGCCCGGTTTCCCCCTCGACCACAACCTCCAGAATGCCGCCCGTGGCCGAGGCCACCACCGGCGCACCGCACGCCATCGCCTCCAGGTTGATGATCCCAAACGGCTCATACACACTGGGGCAACAAAATACGGCGCAATGCGAATACAGCTGGATGGCCTCTTCCTTGGTCACCATCTGCTCAATCCAGACGAGATTATGCCCCACACCCAAGGGATCCCCGGTCGCAAAAGAGTGCCCCGCCGGTTCCACACCCGGCGGCGTGTGATTTTCCACCGCCGCGGGCTGGCTAAGCGGCGTTTGCCGCCGCAGCACCTCTACCTTGTCGCGCATCTCCTGCGCGATTTCCGGCGTATCCGGCGCACCCGCGCAAAGCACCACCTGCGTTCCCGGCGCGAGGTACTGGATTGCATCCACCAGGTGCGTCACACCTTTTTGCCGCGTAATTCGCCCCACAAACAGCACATACGGTTTACTCCGGTCGACGCCGTACTTGTCCAGCGCAGAGGTATCTTCCGTGCGCTGGTACTGCTGGAGATCGATCCCGTTATAAATCACATGAATTTTCGCTGGATCTACCTCGGGATAGGCCTTCTGGATGTCCGCCTTGGTACCGTTTGAAACCGCGACGATCGCATCCGCATCCAGGATCGCCGTTCCCTCCATCCAGGAACTCAGCGCGTAGCCTGTCCCCAGTTGCTCCGCCTTCCATGCCCGCAACGGCTCGAGCGAATGCGTCGTCAGCACAAACGGGATTCCATACAGCTTTTTGGCCAGGAAGCCGGCCATGGCGACATACCAGGTATGGGTATGCACCACGTCCAGTTTGTCCAGGCTGAGCTGCTCCAGCAGATTCAGCGAAAGGGCCTCAAGCGCGCCCTTGAACTTGGCCGTCGTGCCTTCGGAGATGGCGCTCCACGGCTGCTGAAAATGCACATGGAGGTTCGTAGCCGAGGGCTCGGTGTGCCCCGGCTCGAGCTCGGCGGCGGGTTCGGGCGGTGCGCCCCAGGCATAGACCTCCACCTCGATCGTCCGGGCCAGTTCCCGCGACAAGTACTCCACATGCACGCCCGCGCCGCCATACACAAACGGCGGATACTCCCGCGTCATCAGCCCAACCCGCATCGTTGCCCCCCGAGTCGCCGGCTTTGGGGCCGGTTCACCCGCATTCCGAATTCACTCCCACCGAACTCCAGCCAAGCGTCCATAGGTTGAGCAACGATGCCCGGTCCAACGGCGCAAACTCTTCCCCAAAATGGGGTTTAAACCACCGCGACAACCTTGCACACGTTCGACTGTATATCGCCTTCCAGGATCGCCTTTACGTTTCCGAACACTTCCCTGTTCGCGTTGAGATGCGCTCCCAGCGCCGCCTCGCTTTCCCACTCCTCGTAGGTGAAAAAGGTGCCCGCCGTGTGTTTGTCCTCATACAGGGTGTACAGAATGCATCCGGGTTCCGCGCGCGAGGGCGTCACCAAGGCACTCAAGGCCGCGCGCACCTCGGTTTCATGACCAGCCTTCGCCTGGACCTTTGCAATGACGCTGATCTTTTTGCGAGAAAGTTCGTTTTGTTCGCTCATCGCCTCTCCTCTTGCCGACTTCAGCGGCCGGCGGCCGTGCACCTCATACGATGCGCACTCGAGACGCGACCGAACCTACACACAGGCGAAGACCGGCTCGCGCATGGCCTGCGGGCGGGCAGCCAGCCATCCATCCCAGGCCGCCAAACCGCGTTCACACTGCAGCCGATGCCGCTCCTTTTTGTCGCGGATACGCTGCCGTTCGCCCCCTTCCAGCGGCGGCAGAAGGTCGAAAGTGATGTTCGCGGGCTGAAAGCGTTTTGTCTCGCAATGGGTGATGTAGTGCATCAGCGACCCGTGCGCGGAGAGCCGCGGTGCGGCGAGCGGCTGCTCGCCTCGCGCCAGCGCCGCGGCAAAACGCCCCGCCAGCAGACCGCCGGCTATCGATTCCGTATAGCCCTCAATGCCCGAAAGCTGCCCGGCAACCAGCACGGACGGGTGCGCCCGCAATTGCAGCGTTTCGGTAAGCAACGTGGGCGCATGCAGATAGGTGTTGCGATGGATCTGCCCGAAGCGCAGAAATTTCGCGTTTTCGAGCCCCGGGATCAGGCGCAGCACCTCGGCCTGCGCGCCGAACTTCAGGTGATTCTGAAAGCCGACCAGGTTGTAGCTGTCCGCGCGCAAATTTTCCTGCCGCAACTGCACGCACGCATACGGCCAGCGGCCGGTCTTCGGATTGGTCAGCCCGGCAGGCTTCATCGGCCCAAAGCGCAAGGTGTCGCGCCCGCGCCGAGCCAACTCCTCGATGGGCAGGCAGGCTTCGAAATACTGCAGGGGGGCCGCGGGTGTCGGCATCGCCGCAGCCGCACCATTCGCCACGGGAAAGCCGTCCGCCTCGCAACCGTCCGCGCCGCAAGCGGCAAAGGGCAGGTCCTCCCAACTCTTCGGCTCCACGCGCTCAGCCGCCATCAGCGCGTCCAGAAAGCGGTCGTACTCCTCTCTGGTGAACGGGCAATTGATGTAGTCCGCCGTTCCCTTGTCCCAGCGCGCGGCCATGTAGACCTTGTCCATGTCGAGGGTGCTCGCGTCCACGATGGGCGAAATGCTGTCGTAAAACGCCATGTGATCGGCCCCGGTCAGGCGTTGAATTTCCGCCGCCAGTGCCGCGCTGGTCAAGGGCCCGCTCGCCAGGACGGTGATCGTTTCGGGATCGTCCTCGTGCAGCCGCGTCACCTCCTCGCGCCGGACGTCGATCTGCGGATCCGCCGCGATCATCGCCGCCACACCGGCGGAAAACTCCGCCCGATCCACCGCCAGTGCGTTGCCGGCGGGCACAGCCGCGGCATCGGCGGCCCGCAGCAGAAACGATCCCGCCCGGCGCATCTCCGCCTTCAGCAGCCACGGCGCGGAGTTTTCCGTTTCGCTCTTCAGCGAGTTTGAGCACACCAATTCCGCAAAGTCCGCCGTTTGGTGCGCCTCCGTCGAGCGCAGCGGACGCATCTCCGAAAGCGTGATGCGGCAACCGGTGCCCCGGGTCAGCGCCGCCGCCTGCAACGCGGCCTCCGGCCCGGCCAGCCCGCCGCCGATGATGTGGATATGTTTCATGCTTTGGTTAGAATACTGCGGTGACCCTCTGCGGATTGTCGTAAGAGTCGAATTCATGATCCAGTCTTTGTTCTTCGTCGTTCGCTTGTACTGTGTAGTGCTTGCTGCCATCTTTGTTGTAAATGGTGCATGCATGCTGATCTCATGGCGTACATGGGACGTGCTGCCCGGATGGCTAGGCTCAACTAGACGAGCAAAAGACTTACTCAAAGGTAAGAAACTTCGGACGCGTATCGAAGGAACCTTGATTTTTGCACTTGGTTGCTGGGGCATGTATGCATCCATAAGATGGATCGTGCGACTCGCGCGTACATCAGCCTTGCACCGCTAACCTAGCGTTCCCGAGGCAAGCCTATCCAGCGCCTCGCCGCTTAGCCGCATGATGCGCCACTCCTCCTGCGTGGTCGCCCCAAGCCGCCGGTAGACCGCAATCGCCGGCTCGTTCCAGGTGAGCACATCCCACTCCAGGCGGCGGCAACCCTCCTCTACGGCGATGCGGGCCAGGGCGCTCAGCAGGGCTTTGCCGATCCCCCGGCCACGCAACGCCGGCGTGACGTAGAGGTCCTCCAAGCGGATCCCGTGGTGCCCCACCCATGTGCTGTAGCTGTTGAAATAGAGCGCGAACCCGGCCGGCGAACCCTCCCACTCCGCTATCAACGCCTGGAACCGCACCGGCGGCCGGGGTTCGAGGGCACGACCGGCCGGGTCCAGGCCAAAACCGTCGCGCAGCAGGTCGGCCTCGGTCGCAACAGCCTGGTCAGGCTCCCGCTCGTACGCGGCCAGCTCACGGATGAAACGAAGGATCGCAGGGACGTCGGCGGGCGCGGCAGGGCGGATGTGGATCATGGTCCGACTAGGCTATCGCGGCGAAGGGTTTAGGGATGGCCACCAGCGTCCGCCGAACGCTTCGTCGACGGCTTCAGCAGAACTTCAAACGCCTGCATCTCCTTGTTCGTCGAGGCCCAGCGCACCTTGCGCATTTCCAGCGTGGCATTCCGCAGCACAGGCTCGTCGATGTCGCGGGTGTCGTAAAAGAGGTAGCCGGACTCCGTCGTGTGCGGCGCCACCGTGGTGTTGCCGAAGCCGAAGTCGGTGGCGTCTTCCGCAATCTGCTTGTCAATGGCCGGGTGGTGAATTCGAAGGGAAGGAAGCGGCGCGGGCAGCGGAATCCTGGTCCCATCTACATTTTTTCTCGAAAACATGCGCCGGTCCAGCTCATCGTCCGTCGCCGCATTGCGGGTGTAGCCGTCCGCCGCCACAAACAGGATGCGCACATCGTCGAGCGCGATCGGCTGGTCGCTGTTGTTGGTCACAATCACCCGCATCGGGAGGTAGCCGTGGTGGAAATAGTCCAGCCGCGTGTTCGGCCGCGTTTCGGGCAGATCTCCCGGCTCGGCGGCTACCGTGATGCCGTCATGGGTATCGTGCAGGTTGTATTGGGTGGCCGGGCCGGGCGGCACCGGCTTGCGGGGCTTATCTTTCCCCAACGCGGGCAGTGTGGCAAAAAGTAGGAGCAGCGCGAGGCCGCGCTGACGAGGGAAGCCGCGTTGTGCATGGCAAGGCATCGTTAACAGCGATTATCCTCTGAGGATGCACGGACGGGAAAGGGCTCCCCACACAAACGTCGCCGGCGGGCTGCCCATGGCTGCCTATAGCGCCCTGCTGGGCCTGGGCCTCGTCGTCAGCGCGCCCTGGTGGCTGGTGCGCATGATCAGGTTCCCACGCTACCGGGAAGGCCTCCGCGAACGCCTCGGACGTGTGCCACGCGCGCTCGGCGAAGCGGTACGCGACCGCCGGGTGATCTGGGTGCATGCGGTCAGCGTTGGGGAGGTCGCCGCGGTCGCGGGCCTGGTCACGAATCTGGAAGCCGCGCTGAACGGACAAACAGACTCTTCCCCGCTTTGGCAGGTGGTCGTCTCCACCACCACGCGCACCGGCCAGGCGCTCGCCCGGGAACGCTTCGGCGCCGACCGGGTGTTTTACTTTCCGCTCGATTTCCGCTGGGCGGTGCGGGCGTACCTGCGCGCCCTGCAACCGGCGGCGGTCCTGCTCGCCGAAAGCGAACTTTGGCCGCGCCTGCTGCACGAGTGCAACCGCAAAAAGGTCCCCGTCGCCGTCGTCAACGCGCGGGTCAGCGATCGCTCCTTTCGCCGCGCTCGCCGCTTCCGGTCGCTGTGGGCGCCGGTGCTGCGGGAGGTGAGCCGGTTCCTCGCGCAAAGCGGAGCAGATGCCGAGCGTCTGCGCTCCCTCGGCGCCAGGCCGGAGGCTGTTGCGACCGTCGGCAATCTCAAGTACGACACCGGAACACCCCCTTCCAGCCCCCTTGCCGAGGCGCTCCGCACCCTTTGCGTCGGCCATCCCGTGCTGGTCGCGGGCAGTACGGTCGAAGGCGAGGACGACCTTGTTCTCAGTTCGTTTGCCGAGGTGCGCCGATCCGTTCCCGGTGCCCTGCTCCTGCTCGCACCGCGCCATCCCGAACGATTCCATGCCGTCACCGCTCTCGCCAAAGATTTTGGGGTCCTCCGCGCCAGTGCGCTTTCCAAAAACGTTCAGGTTGAAAACTCGGCACCTGGAGCCTCGGTGATCGTGCTGGACACGGTCGGCGATCTCGCTTCCGTCTACGGCCTGGCCGATGTTGCCTTTGTCGGCGGCAGCCTGGTTGCGCGCGGCGGACACAATCCCCTCGAGCCCGCATACTTCGGTGTGCCCGTCGTGATTGGGCCGTCTTTTGAGAATTTTCGTGACGTGGTCGCCTCCATGGTGGCCGTCGATGGCCTCCGCATCGTGAACAATGAAGCGGAACTGACCTCCACGCTCATTGACCTGCTGAAAAATCCCGAGCGGGCCGGAAGTTTGGGAAAGCGTGGCCAAACCGTCTTCGAATCGGAAAGTGGAGCGACCGCGCGCAGCATCCAATCGCTTATGCCGCTGCTGCGCATCAGCGACCCGATCCGCCAACGCGGCTGCCGCGCCGCCGCCGCGCCGTGCGAGGTGTCCGCGTGAGCATTCGCCGCCCGTGGGCGTGGCCGCTCGTCCCGTTGTACGGCAGCGCCGTGGCGGCGAAAGAAGCTCTTCGTGCCGCAGGTTTTTTCCGCCCGCGTCGGCTCAGGTGGCCCGTCATCAGTGTCG
>CAXTBI010000093.1:0-7775 GCA_964242195.1 uncultured Acidobacteriaceae bacterium | reverse complement strand
CTAGGGCAGCTCTGATCAAGTATGTTCATCTATGTTCGGACACTACACAGCCGCCCCGCTCAGGAGGATGGCGGACACTACACAGCCGCTACTCCACCGTCAGCGCAGCCCCGCGGGCAGCTCCATCTGCTGCGGCCCATGCGGGTCGGCGTGCGGGTGAAAGTGGGCGCGGCAGCGAGCTTCATACAGCCCGGTTGCGCCCACCACCACGAGTTCCTGTGACTGGCCCAGGCGCTGCGTGTGGATGGCACTCCCGCCGCACACCATGCAAACGGCGGAAAGCTTCGTGACCTTGTCCGCCATCGCCATCAATGCCGGCACCGGGCCGAAAGGTTCAGCCTCAAAGGTCATGTCGAGGCCGGCGAGGAGAACGCGCTTTCCATTCGCGATCAGCTCGGCGGCAAGTGCAATCACATCGGATGAAAGAAACTGCACCTCGTCGATACCGATCACCTCGACCTGAGGCAGCAGCGGACACAGGCTATCTCGCAAATGCTCGACCGAAGTCACGGGAACGGCCTCGTGCGTCTGCGCGGAATGGGACGCGATGTGGGCGCCGTGGTAGCGCAGATCGATATCGGGCTTGTAACAAAGCACACGCTGGCGAGCGATCCGCGCCCGCTTCAACCGCCGGATCAGCTCTTCCGATTTACCGGAAAACATGGGCCCGGTAATCACTTCCAGAACGCCGGGACTCGGAACGCCGGAATTCGGTTGGGCGGCAGGGGCAACCATCACTACCCGATGGTAGCCCGTCCCCCCGTTGGGAGTCCGGTGGAAATTCGGGTCGCTCGGTCCAGCGGCCCGCAGACTGCGCTGGCGTATGCTGACTTTAACTCATTGGGCCACAAAGATCAGGCACGGGATGAAGGAGTTTGGGTTATGCGGCACGGAATTTTTGGTACTTGGATGATGGCAGGGCTGATCGTAACTGCGAGCACCGTGGCCCCGGCACAGGACCCAAAGCCGGTAAAAGTAATCAAGGTCTCGATGATCAACAGCGAGGGCCAGCCAGCGGGCAAAGCGGTGTTGAAGCAGAAAAAGAATGGGGTGGAGCTGAAGCTTTCGGTCGAAAACATCCCGTTCGGCGAACATGGCGTGCACATTCATCAGAACCCGGTATGCGAAGCTCCCGACTTCAAGTCGGCGGGCGGCCATTTCAATCCCGACGCGAAGCAGCACGGTTTCGCGAACCCCACCGGCCACCACGCCGGGGATTTACCCACCAATCTGAGCGTGGGTGAGGATCACCGCGGGTCCGCAACCTGGATGCTGGAAGGGGTCACGCTACAGCCGGGCTCGCCAGACTCGCTGCTGTCCAACGGCGGAACCTCGCTGATGGTGCACGCCAAGGCGGACGATATGAAAACCGATCCCAGCGGGAACTCCGGCAACCGGATCGCCTGCGGTGTGATAAAGCAGTAAGCGCAAGGAATCGCAACGCAGCGCGGAAGCCGGGGAACCAAAGGGCTACCCGCTGCGTACTCCTGGGTATGGCGTCGATGGTCCTCAACCCGGCGGGAGCGTTCAAGACGATGTCCCCCGTTTCCAAGCGGCCGGTCCCGGTTGTTCATGAACGGCAGCGGCCGGAAGCAGCATCGTGTACGGTGGTGAGGCCGCCGCCGACGGTCCGCCTTCCGTTGCAAGTGGATCCCCTGCCCAGCCCGACCGTGGCGTCTCAGGCTCCGGCCGGCGACCCCGCCCGCGTAGCCCATGCCGCCGATCAAGCCCATTGTGCGGCCTTGGCCGCACGTTGCGTCGGCGGCGACAACACGGCCTGGGAGATGCTGGTGCGCCGCGAGGGGCGCCGGGTGTATGGCCTCTGTTACCGCTTCACCGGCTCCCCCACGGACGCGGAAGACCTCACGCAGGAGGTGTTCCTGAAGGTCTACCGCAACCTGCGCAGCTTCGACCCGGCCCGGGCCAGCTTCGGCGTTTGGCTTACCGCGCTCACCCGCAACCTCCTGGTGGATCAGTACCGGCGCTCGCGGCTGGAACGGGCCAGCGAATCGCTCGATGAACCGCTCGGGGATGACGGCGAGGGCGGGACCCGCGCGGATCGGTTGCCCGATCCACGTGCCGGGCAGGAGCAGCACGTCGCCGGCCTCGAACTGCGGGCCAGAGTGCAGGCCGCACTCGCCCGTGTCACCCCGGAACTGCGCGAAGCCGTCATCCTGCGCGACCTCCAGGATTTGGAGTACCGGGAGATCGCCGATGTGCTCGGGGTTCCACAAGGAACGGTGAAAAGCCGCATCAGCCGCGGCCGTGCCGAGTTGGCACGCCTGCTCGGCGGCGAAGAAGGACAGGTGGCCTGATGTTGAAGCGCATGGAATTTGAGCATGGGGAGGGTGCCGGGCACGGTGCCGCGTGCGCGGGCTGGGCAGCCCTTCTGCCGGAGGCCGCGGAAGATCTGCTGGGTGAAGCGGAAAGCCGGGCGCTCGCGCTGCACCTGGCCGGTTGCCCGGCCTGTGAGGCCGAACTTGCCGAAGCACGCCGTGGCGCTGCCTGGCTGACCCTGCTGAAAGGGGAAACACCGGAGCCCTCCCACGATCTGCTGGCCGGCATCCTTGCCCGCACGAGTGGCGCGCCTACACTGGCGGAGACCGTTGCCGGTGAGCTGCTCCCAACGCCTGTGCCGGCCTGGTCGGTACCCTTGCCGCAACGGACGCGACCGGAGTTGGTCTCGGAGTTGGCCGGCTCTGAAACCGGCTCGATCCAGCGCTGGTTCGCCCGCTGGTTCGGTCTCGGCAGCCGGCACGTCCCTGTCCTGCAGCCGCGGCTCACCATGACCGCCGCCATGGCTTTTCTTTCGGTCTGCCTTACCGTGAATATGCTCGGCATCTCCGTCACGAGACTACACGCGGAGGACCTGCACGCCCTGCGCCTGCCAGGAACGATGGTGGGCAAAGGGGCAAGCGTGTTGCGCTCCTTCCAGGGCATTCGTGCGGTGTACCGGGTTGAATCGCGTGTGAACGACTGGCTGGCCGCCAGCACCGCAATGGATGCCCCTGCATCACGGCAGGCAGCATCACGGCAGGCAGCGTCACGGCAATAGCGCAGCATTCACCAGCCACCCGGCCATGTGCAGGGCGGCAGAAGGGAGAAAACCATCATGATCGATGAAAGCACGGACGTACCCCCTCCTCCTCCGGTTTCGCCCGAGACCACGGCGCGACGAAGCGGAGAGCCAACCGTCGCCTTTTGCCAGCAGTGCGGCCGCGGTCTCACCCGCGGGGGCGTGCGCACGGTGGGTACGAGCGTTTTCTGCGAGCTTTGTGCAGCCACTCCCCATGGTTTCCCCTCCACGGAGTCGGCCCCCGGGGCAACCGCTGCGGGCTACTCTCCGGTACGGGGTCCGGTTCAGGCCTCCGCCGCCGCCGGTCCCGCCACCCCCCGGCTCCTCTCCGGGGAGCCCAATCCCCTGCTCGCCGGTTTTCTGGGTTTCATCCCCGGCGTGGGCGCCATGTACAACGGCCAGTACCCCAAAGGAGTGATCCATCTTGTCATCTTTGTTGTGCTGACCAGCCTGGCCGACAACCTGAACTGGGTCTTGTGGTGGTTTGTCTGGGGATGGATCTTTTACCAGGCCTTTGAGGCGTACCACACGGCCCAGGCCCGCCGTGACGGGTTGCCCTTGCCCGATCCATTCGGCTGGAACGATCTCGGCGATCGGCTCGGCTTCGGCCGTACCCGCCCACCGGTGTCGTCGCCGGCCAGGTCCGCTTCATGGGCAAACGCAGCTCCATCCCCAGCCGCGCAGGCTGCAAATCCCGCCGCGCAGGCTTCATTCCAAGCCGCGCAGGCTGCAAGCCCAGCCGCGCAGGCTGACAACCAGACCGCACCATACCCGGCCCCACCCGTTTGGCCATCCAACGCCGCCGAGACACCATCGCCCGGAACGGATGCCTTCGCCACCGCGACCTCGTGGACGGCACCGACTTCGGCCGGCTTTTCGAACCCTGGAACCGAACCCCTCTACAGCCCGACGTACACCGGTGTACCCGCCTCCACAGGCCCGCCGTTGGTGGCACCTGTAACTTCCACCCCGCGGTTCCCTGCCGGTGCGGCCTGGCTTATCGGCCTCGGCGTCCTGTTTCTGATCGGCAATCTGGCTCCGGCCTGGCGCATCGACGCCCGCTGGCTGGTCCCCGCGTTGCTTGCCATGGTGGCCTTTTGGACCGGCGGCCGAAAAGTGCAAGCTACGCTGAAGTGGAACCGCGGAACCGCTGCCGGGGGCAACCCCCTATGGCTCGAAGGCCTGCTTGGACCGGTGATCCTGCTGACCGTGGCGGTTCTGCTTGCGCTCCAAAATGCTTCGGTCGTTCCTCTTCGCCACAGTTGGCCGGCGATCCTCATCGTCTGGGGCGCACTTTTGCTGATCGGTCGTGCCCGGCTCGCCGGGGCACCGCCCATCGCCGACGCCGCTTCCCCGGCTCCGGACGCGTCCTCTCCGGAGAACTCCCCGCTACGCTGAAGATCCTGCTGTTCAGACTCCCACAATCCTCACATTCTTTTCTCCGCAGGAGCGTGCCCATGAGCACCCCACCGCCGCCAAACTTCGGCTACCCGCCGCAGACACAATCCATCCCGCCTGACCGCCGCACCCAGCGCGAGCAGCGCCGAGCCGCGAACGCCCAGGCTCTCCTTGCACGCGAACAGGCTCGCTTGCGGCAGCGCGCCCTGCAGCGAAGTTCAGTTATCGGCCCAATCCTGCTTGTGGCCGCCGGTGTTTTGCTGCTTCTGCTGCAAACCGGTCGCCTGCATTGGTTTGATGTGCTCACGTGGCTAAGTCTTTGGTGGCCGGCCATCCTCATCGGTAGCGGCCTGCTCATGATGATGGAGTGGTATCTCGACAGTCGATTCCCTCCTCCTTCAGGCGCACCCGCACCGCGCCGTGTCCTCGGCGGGGCCGCGGCTACCCTTCTTGTTTTCCTCGCGATCGTAGGGGCGGGTCTCACGCTCGCCGGCCGCGACTCGTCGTTCTTCCGCGACGCGGTGGATGCTCCATGGTTCGGCAATGATCGGCATAAGTGGAATGAACTGCTGGGCTCCCACACGGACTTCACGGGCGATCTCACAGCACCCCTTGGCCCCGATGGCCAACTCACCATCGACGACCCGCACGGCGATGTCACGGTCACAGGATCCAGCCAGGACGGGCAGGTCCATGTGTCCATCCATCAGCACCTTTTCAGCCGGGAGCACGACGACCTGAATGCCCGGCACGCGCGGGAACAACCCCGGTTCGGTGGCGATCGCGATCATCTCACCCTCAGCGCCGCGCTCGAAGGCGAAGATGACGCCGATCTCGTGATCCAGCTTCCGCACAACGCCTCGCTTGCCGTGCACAGCGGAAACGGCGATGTCAGCGTAGAGGAGTTACACGGTGCCGCCACTCTCGCAGCCCACAACGGCGACGTAACCCTTACCGCCCTCCGTGGCCCCGTACACGTCGAGACCGAGGATGACGACAGCACGATCACGGCGCACAGTCTGGGCGGCGGCTTAACCCTGGAGGGGCACAGCGGCGATATGAACCTCAGCGACATCGATGGCGGGCTCTCCCTGCGCGGTGATTTCTTCGGCACAACCCAAATGGAACGCATCCGCGGGAACGTAAGCTTTCAAAGCAGCTTCACACGCTTCGATTGTGCCGGCATTCCCGGCAACCTGGTCGTTGAAGGTCGCAGCGATCTCACCGCCAAACACCTCAAGGGTCCGCTCACCCTCGCAACCACCGACCGAAATATCGCCCTGGACGGTGTACGCGGCCCCCTCAACATCACAAACCGCAACGGCTCCGTAGCCCTTACGTTAGCGGCCCCGCTGGCTCCTGTCCACGTAGTCAACACGAATGGCACCATAGATGTCTCCGTTCCTGAGCGCCAGGCCTTTACCCTTCACGCCAAAGTGCAGAATGCCGAGATACACAATGATTTCAACGTACCGAGTACAACTTTGGGTTCGGCTACGCTGGAGGATGGACAGGTGCTCGGCGGCGGTCCGCAGTTAATTCTGGAAACCACGGAAGATAACATCCAGGTGCATAAAATTGCGGCAAACTCGAACGATCGCTGGGACGATTCATCGGCCCCCGTGCCGCTTGCAACCGGGGTCACCTCGTCGCCGCGCAAGCACCACGTGCGATAACTGCCTGTCCGATGCATAGTCCGGGACAGAAGTCCTCACTTATGCCATCGTCCCGATAGCAGTCTCCTCCAAGGAGTCGCTCGCTTGCTCAGGCCAGAGCCTTTCCGCAGACAAGGTGTACATCAGCAGAACTAGCAACAGTGTCAGGTAGAAGTAACCGTCCACAAGCACGTTCAGCGCAATGAAAATCGCCAGGGCCGCGCTCATCCACCGCAGCGTATCTTCCACGGTCCGGCATCGACCCCGAGCTACACAGAAAGCAAACAGCGCCGAAAGCGCACCGAGCTGCACCCATTTCAGCTGATTGGGTCGTACGAGATACGTCACCCAATACGACAGATTCATCGGCTCGGCCAACGCATGAGGCAACCGGCTCCATTGCCCTACCGTGTTATTCGCAATCCTTTGCAAAGCCGATCGTAGAAACGGACCAATCACGACAGCCATGGCCAGCAACGAAGCGATCCCGCACCGAACTACCTCCCACCACCCCCGCCTTCGCAGCGCATACAGTAGCAGAAATGGCCACAATACCCAGCTAAGTTGATAGATCGCCATGCTCAACCCAAAAGCCACGGCAGCCCAGGAGTAACAACGCTTTTGTAGCAGAACGATTGCGCCGGTCAAGGCAAGCCAGTGCGGGGCAAGGTACAGCTCGTGCCTGTATTGCAAGAAGGGCGACAAAAGGAACACCGAGATCAGCACCGCGGCCAGGCGTCGTTCGCTCGACTTAGCCGCCCCATAGAGCAGAACCATCACGCCCAGAACACAGCCCAGATTGAGCCAACGCGGGTCCAGCCCCCATCCCACAACCGGGAGGTACGCAACCAAGACCCCCGGCAGATATGGAAAATCGTAAACCCGGTTTCCTACATGCATCGTTGTGTACGGATCTAAGCCGTGTGCGAGTCGCTGGTCAGCCCACTGCACCACGGGCAGCATGTCGGACCGAAGATAGTTCAACGGAAAGCTCTCAATCGCCAGCACCGCGCCTGCGATGTAGCTTGCGGCTGCCGCCCCCATAAGCCACTCAGACGACCTGAACTTGGCAAAGCAGGCGGCACTTGCAAGTACGACCCCTACCACAACCAAGTACGCAGCCCGCGACAGGTGATATCCGAACCGTACGAAATGCTTCGCCTCGTAGCCGAAACTCAGAAGCGAAATTAATTCGAAAGCGATGCACACCCATAACCATGGGGCAATCGACGCTTGAGCAGTCGATCGGACTGGCACCGTTGCAGAGCGCCCGAGCAACCCCAGCAAGCCTGCTATAAACAGTATTTCAACTGGAACTAGCAGAGCCTGGTGAATGAAGGGGCTAGGTCGCCCTGACCAGCCGTCATTCACGACGGCAATCAGCGCTGCAAGCAAGACATAGTAGCTCGATCGCTTCACTCTAGCCTCCCTCAACAAATCGGCGGTCTGTGAACGCAAGCAAACCCTCGCCCCGCAATGCCAACCTCATCAGCTACTCTACCCTGTGCGCCCCAGCCCCGACTCCTTCGACAGGCTCACCGCTGACGCACAAACGCCCACCAGCTACCCTGGTGGGCGTTTGTAGAGGTTTATTGCCGGCGATTACCTAATCTCCCACACACTTGCGCGTGCAGTACCATCGGCCC
>CAXTBI010000092.1:0-8243 GCA_964242195.1 uncultured Acidobacteriaceae bacterium | reverse complement strand
GGCCGTGAGCCGAACCCAGAGATCCTTCGCTGCGCCAGGAGGACGCCCGCTACGCTGGGATGACGGCCGCTGCGCTGGGATGACGGCCGCTACGCAAGGATGACGGCCGCTACGCTCAGGAGGACGGCGAATACTAACCGTGACGCAAGCGGCTTTAGCTTAAGGCATCGAGGTTTTCGACAGCGCGGTCCAGGTTGTGCCGGTACAGGCCGCCGGTTGCGCAACGGGCGAAATGCGGGGATTGCCGGTGGTCTTCGAGCGCCGCGTCGTCACGGTACTGCTCGTAGATGAGCACGGTGTCCGGCTCCCCGGCGACGGTGTGCGCCACGTAGTTGATGCAGCCGGGTTCCCGCCGCGAGGCCGCGGTCAGCTCGCGCAGGATGCCGGCAACCGTTTCGCGGTCTTCGGGCTTGAAACGCAGGCGAACCAGGAACGAGATCAAGCGAACACCTCTTCGAAGCCGCCCACCGTCATGGTCTGCGCGCGGTCGGGACCGGTTGAAATCATGCCGATCCTGGCCCCGGACTCGCGCTCGATAAAGCCCATGTACTCCTGCGCCGCTCCCGGCAGGCGATCGAATTCCGTGATGCCCAGCGTGGGCGCATTCCACCCCGGCAGCCGGGTGTAGACGGGCTCGATGGAGCGAAATCCGCGTACATCAGCCGGGATTGTGTCGGTCAGCCGACCATCGATCTTGTAGCCCGTGCAGACCGGGATTTCCGGGCATTCATCCATCACATCCAGCTTCGTCACCACCAGCCATTCGGTCGCATTGATCATGTTGGAGTAGCGCAGCAGCGGAAGATCCAGCCACCCCGTACGCCTTGGCCGCCCCGTCACCGCGCCGAACTCCTGGCCGCGTGCCCGCAACAGGTCGCCCGAAGCGCCCGCAATCTCAGTCGGAAACGGACCTTCACCCACCCTTGTCACATAGGCCTTGGTCACGCCGATCACCGTTCCAATGCGCGTCGGCCCCACGCCCGTTCCCGTGACGGCCCCGCCCGCCGTCGAAGAGGAACTCGTCACAAAGGGATAGGTGCCGTGATCGATGTCCAGCAGCGCACCCTGTGCGCCCTCGAACATCACGTTCTGGCCCGCATCGATCGCCTTGTTCAGCAAAACCGCTGTATCCGTGACAAACGGAGCGATCCCTTCGGCCAGCCGGGAATATTCCTCATACATCTGCTTCGGATCCAAGGGTTCGGTCCCGAACAGGGCATGCGCAATGGTGTTCTTTTCGTTGCAGGCGTTTGTGATGTGCGTGCGCAGCAGCGACGGGTTGAGCAGGTCCACAATCCGCAAACCGTTGCGGTGAATTTTGTCCTCATACGCCGGCCCGATGCCGCGCCGGGTGGTGCCGATGGGCTGGCGGCCCGGCGCCGTTTCCGCGGCCAACTCGATCATGCGGTGATAGGGCAGGATGACCTGCGCGCGATTGGAGATACAGAGCTGGCCGTCGGGACCGCCCAGGACCGGCAGCCCGGCCTCGCGCAGATTGCGCACCTCGCTGAGAAACGCGGCCGGGTCCAGAACAACGCCGTTGCCGATGACGCCTTTGCACCCCGGCCGGAGCACGCCACACGGGATCAGCTGCAAGACGAATTTCTCGCCTTCCACGATGACCGTGTGCCCGGCATTGTGGCCCCCGGCGAAACGGGCCACGATGTCGAATTTTTCGGAAAGGGCATCCACGATTTTGCCCTTGCCCTCGTCGCCCCACTGAGCTCCAAGAATGACGGCGGACGGACGGCGGGACTGATTCACAAAGCGTTCCTGAAGAGAGGGAGTGCGCAGACACCTGCGCCTCGCTTATCTTACTACCGCCGTTCAGACCCAGCCTGCCGCGGAGCTCCGAGCCGATGCAGGACTTCGTCCATCGTCCGCGCGAGCTGAGCGTACAGGAAGGCATGCCAGACCTCGCGCCGTCCTTCCACCTGCACGGCCTGCAGAGCCTCGTGGTATGCCGGCCGCGTTTCCGGCAGCAGCACCAGCGGAGGGTACCCCGCCCGCAGCAGAACGAGGTTCATCAGCAGACGCGCCGTGCGTCCATTGCCGTCGCTGAAGGGATGAATCGTTACCAGGCGTTCATGCGCATCGAAAGCGGCCTCCGGGTTGGCGGCTGCCTCCGGATCGGCGGCGACGGTCGCCAGCCACTGGCCGAAATCACCCATGAGCGCGGGCAGCTCCGCCGGTGACGGCAGCACGAGCGGCGAACCGGTGATCATGCGGCCATGCGTGCTGTATTGCCCGGCCTCGTCCGGACTCACGGCCTGCATCACCAGCCGATGGAGGTTGCGAATGTCCGCCTCCCGGATGGGCTCGCCCGCCTTGGCAAGCGCCCGCATATACCCCAGCGCGTCCTTGTGCCCGGTCGCTTCCAGGTGGTCCTTCAACGGCTTTCCACCGACGGTAATGCCTTTTTCCAGAACGATCGCCGTCTCGCTGCGGGTCAGCGTATTGCCCTCGAGCGCGTTGGAGGTGTACGTCAGCTCGACGTCATACCAGCGGTCGAGCGCCCCCACCGTTCCGTCCGGCAACGGTCGCAAAGCATCAAGAGCGGCCCGCCCCCGCGCTACCTGCTCACGCCAATGTTCCAATGCCTGCACAGCGCCTCCGGCGTCAGCCTACTCCAGTTGCGGATGCCGCAGCTGGAATCCGGTCTTCGCCTGGTAGGCCGCGGCGAGTGCGCAGACTTTCGATTCGCCGTACAGCGGGCCCAGAAAGGTCAGCGAAACCGGCGTTCCCGGCCCCCCGGCGTTGTTGAGCGCGCCGTCCGCTGCGTCGGCGGGTGGCGGGGCATCCGGTCCACGGAAGCCGTTCGGGACGATGACGGCCGGTTGTCCGCAAAGGTTCGTGGCGGTCAGCTGCGGCCCCGAACTCGGGGTGACCACGACATCGAACGGCTCGAAAAAGGCGTGAAGTTGCTCCATGGCCAGGCGCCGCGCCCGCGACGCATTGATGTAGTCGACCGCGGGGTACAGCCGCGCGGTGCGGAAGCTGTTGGGCCAATCGAACGGCATCTGTCCGGCTAGAAGGGTGTCCCGGCCGGACCGGGTCAGCTCGTCGAAGGCGGCCGCGGCTTCGGCTTCGAGCATGGGCACAAGGGCGCCGTAGTTGAATTTTGGAAGCTCGGCCGGTTGGGGGGTTACGCCCATACCCCGGAGCACATCGAGGGCCTTCGCCGCGAACGGCGCATCGTACATCTGGCGTTCGAACTGCGATTTCCGCCCCGCTTGCCGCCGGTTGTAGGCTTCCAGCTCCTTCCCGGCGAGGGTTTCGCTGGGCGGTTTGGCGGGCTGCAGGGTGGGCAGGTCGAAGGCGCTTTTCAGGTAGCCGACCCGCAGCTGGCGGACATCGATCGTGAAGTCGGGGTTGAAGGCCGCGGGCTGCACGCTGGGGTCCTGCCCGTCGGGTCCGTAGATGGCGTCGAGGACAAGGGCTGCATCCCCCACCGACCGTGTGATGGGGCCGATCTTGTCCATGGACCAACTGAGGGCCATGGCTCCCGTTCTGGGAACCAGACCGAAGGACGGCCGCAGCCCGGTGCAGCCACAGCGTGTGGCGGGGGACGAGATCGATCCCAGCGTTTCCGTTCCAAGGCCGAACCCGACGCAACCGGCGGCCACGGCGCTGGCCACACCGGCCGACGACCCGCTCGAGCCCTGCTTCGGATTCCAGGGATTGCGGGTGCGCACGCCGGGCGAGGCCCCCCACAGATCGCCCTGCGCCAAGGCTCCCAAGGTGAGCTTCGCGACCAGCACGGCACCGGCGGCGTCCAGCCGTTTCACCACCTCGGCGTCGTAGTCCAAGCTTTGGGACATGTACGGTCCCGCGCCCCAGGTAGTCGGGTAGCCCTTGACGGCCAGGAGATCCTTGGCGCCCCATGGAACCCCGTGCAGCGGACCGCGGTATTTGCCGGCCGCGATTTCCCGGTCCGCCGCCGCGGCCTGGGCCAGGGCCCGGGCTTCGGTCAACGTGATGACGAAATGCAAGGTGGGATCGTACCGCTTCAGCCGGGCGAGATAGAGCTTCGTCAACTCCATGGAGGTGACCTTTTTCGTGCGCAACAGCTCGCCGAGCTGCCGAACATCGGCAAACGCCAGCTGCTGCTCGTCGGCGGTGTGGATGCCCGCCACGGAAGGCGCGGGCCCCATTTTTGCCGGCCGGCGCAGAGTATCCAACACCGTTCCGGGGAGCACGGGATCCTGTACAAGCGAGGGTGCCACGCTGTTCGGCAAGGCCAGCGTACGCACCTCGGCGATGTCTTCCCGCTGATTGTTCAGACCTTCGAGCATGGTTTGCCGCTGCGCGGCGGTAAAGCTCAACCCGGCGATGGCTGCCGCGGCTTCGATCATCGCATCGGTAATTTTCGGCAGATCGGCCCCGGCAGCCGAGCCGTCACCCTGCGTTCTTCCCTGCGCCGCAGCCTCGGCCGTAGCGATGGCGAGCAGCGCGCCAGGAAAGATCACCGATCCGCCGACCGAGGTCACCGCCGGGAGCAACCCCGCGCTCGACAGGAGGGTGAGAAAACGACGCCGCGTTGCCCCCGAGGGACGCAAAATGGAACTTTGTTGACTCATGCAAAAGATTATTGCATCGCCACCTTTGCAAAGCTGTCGGCGCTCAGGTTTACTGACGCGGAAGGAGAGAGGATCCGCAACACAAGACTCCTTCAAGTGCCGCGGCGGATCCTTTCCCTTCCCTCGAACCCACTTCGTCCCAAGAGGGTTGGGCGAAGGTGGTCCGCTTTAGGTTTTAACTGCCGCTTTGATGATAGGCAGGTCGGTTAAGCCCGCCTTCAGGGGACCGTCTTCGGCCATCCCTTTGACCAGGCCCTCGGCGATCTGTTGGTCGGTTTTGCCCCCACTGCCGATTTCCACGGGAAACAGAACTGTGAATTGCAGACCGGTATCGGCCAGCTGCAGATGCGACTCCACGTCGGGGGCCGGCAACGCCGTTCCTACCCACCCTTCTACCTGCCGATGCTGTGTCTCGATACGGTCGCGGTATTCTCCGTAAGCGGCATCGACCAACGCCAGCAGCTGCCCGGTAACTGCGGTCACATCCGCGCCGGCATTGAGTTTGGCCGTCATTTGATGCCAGGCATACTCGGTTCCGGGCATTTGCTTGTACAGGGGCGTACCGGTCTGGAACAGCACGGAATTGGCGAAGACGGCAACACGTCCCGTGGGGTGCAGTTCCGTTCCCGTGCCCACCATTTCCATCATGTAGAAACGAACGAGGCCAACCTCGATGACATCTCCAGTTACACCCGCAACGGTGATGCGATCGCCTACGCGCACACCGTAACGCCCGACGATGAAGAAGTAAGCGGCCACGGAAAGCAGGATGGATTGCAGCCCGACCGCGATGCCTGCGGAGATGAACCCCGCAAAGGTGGCCAGCGAACTGAACTGCGTTACGAACCCGAACAGAAGCACCAAGCCGCTGAGGAAGCCGACCACCGCGCGGCGCACAAACAGCAGTTGCCGCCGACGCCGGAGATCGCCGACATAGCGGACGGTAGCGCGGGCCCACAGATTGCTCGCCAAGGCCAGGCAACCGAGCAGCACCGCGATGAAAACGACCCGGATGAGCAGCGCCCGAAACACGGAACTCTCTTCCTCGCTGATGGCCATGCGCCACGTGGCGAGGGTGCCGCGCGCATTTTCGAGCAGAACGATTTCCTGGCTGAGCGGCAGGGTCGCGTTTGCCAGGACCTGAAACGTTGTGGTCAGGGTGTCGAACTGCGCACGTGTGTTTGCCAGACCCTGTGCATCGGTGGAGGGCGTACTTTGCAGGTTCACGGAGACCTGGCTCAGGGCTTGTCCTTGTTGCACGGTGGCGCGCAGCACCTTGATGAAGGGTGTGCGCATGTCGTCGGCCTGGGCCCGCAGCGCGTCGATGGCCTTCGTCTGGTTGTCGATGGTGCGCAGAGCCGAAAGCAGCTGAAACAGCGTCGCCGCCTGAGTCGTGACACCGGCATCCCCCACCGCGGTTAGATTGGCGAGCAGAGGTGGGGCAGGCGGCTTGACGGGCGTGGTGAGCAGTTCCGGCGCCGATCGCTGCAGTCGACCGATGTCGCCGGCCAACCCGGTCTCGGTTTGCGCGCCGGAGAAGCTGGCGACTTTGCCGAGGGCATCGACCATGGCTTTTTGCAGCTCGATCCCACCTTCGACCTGGCTTTCCGCCTGCTGCAGGGCGGGCAGGTTCGAACGCCTGGCTCTGGCCATCTGCGCCATGAGCGTCGTCTGCTGCGCTTGCAGGCTCGCCAGCCTGGCCTGCGCCTGCGCCTGCACAGCGCCCATACGCTGCGCTTCGCCCCCGGCGCGGGACGGGGCCGCGGCGGGATTGGGCGCCGGATTCCCTGCCCCGTTCCCGATTTTGCTCAGCAGCGTGGCTTCACTTTTTGCCGCCTGAAAGGCCACCTGCGTGATTGCCAGCGCCTGCGCAGAGCTCTGTTCCGCGTACAGAACGTCGCTCGGCTCCCCTACTTTCTGCACCGGGGTCAGCGCCGTCCGGTAGAAGCGCAGGATGCCGTTCAGGTGTTGCAACACCTGCGCACTCCGCTTCGCGACATCGATATCGGTGCCGGTAATTGGGGGCAATTTGGCAATTTGCGCTTGCAGCAGGGCCGCTGCGTCGGGGGGTCTAGCGCCCGCTGTGGGAGCGATTTTCTCCGGGTCCGGCTCCGGCTTTTGCGCTCCACCTGCCAACTCGCCAACTTTTGTGGCGGACGAGGCGTTGGCAACGTTGGGTGCAGGCGTCGCAGTCGGGGTCGTTGCGGCCATTGAACTCGTGGCGGCAAACGGCACCGCAGCGCTCGCAGACGGCACGGTTTGCGGCGTCTGGGAAGCGCCCAGCGACACGCCGTCGACAGCCCACCCGATGCCGACCAGAACGGCAACCGTGCGGCCCAGGCTCAACCTAATTTTTTGTAACAAACCGATCCTCTCTGGTGTGAGATGACGCGAATCGTCATTCGCCTCCGCTGCGCTCTGCCACCTTCAGGTGAGCCGATGTCCTGTTCCGGGACGCCTGCCCATGATTCTGGACAGGGGAAGGCCGTTGGCACCCGAAACCCTGTCCCGCACGCGAATCCTTCCCCGCATCCAATGCGCATGGCCGAAACCACGAACGCCGCCCAGACCCTTCTGCTCCAGCCTTTCACAAGCAACGCGCTGCATTTGAAGAATCGTGTCTGCATGGCACCTTTGACGCGGGGGCGCGCCGACAACCCCGGCCACGTTCCCCCGCCGATTGCGGTGGAGTATTACACCCAGCGGGCGTCGGCGGGCCTGATCATCACCGAAGGTACGCACATCAGCCCCCGCGCCAACGGCTGGCAACATGTTCCGGGCATCTACACGCCGGAGCAGGTCGAGGGCTGGCGCAAAGTTATCGACTCCGTGCATGCCGCGGGCGGGAAGATTTTTTGCCAGCTATGGCACCAGGGCCGCATGTCCGTTCCCGAACTGCAACCGGAAGGCCGGCTGCCGCTTGCGCCTTCGGCAATCACGGCGAAGGGCGTTGCGGGCTATCTGGACGGCGGCTACCAACCGGCGCCCGTTCCTGAAGAGATGACGGTTGAGGACATCCAGGCGACCGTAGCCGAGTTCCGCAACGCCGCTGGCCATGCCGATCGGGCGGGCTTCGACGGCGTGGAGATCCACGGCGCGAACGGCTACCTGCTGCACCAATTTTTCAGTCCCCAGGCCAATGCGCGTACCGACGATTACGGCGGAACCCTCGAGAACCGTGCGCGGATCCTGTTCGAGGTGCTCGACGCCGTGCTCGGGGTTCTGCCCGCGGCGCGCGTCGGCCTCCGGCTGTCGCCTTCGATGAGCGAGATGCAGGGGCTCAATGTCGACGATACGGAAAAACCCACCTACGACTACATCGTCGAAAAGCTCAATGCGTACAACCTGGCGTATGTGCATTTTCTTGAGCCCATGAAGCCGGTCGACAACCTTCCGTATGCCATCGCGCACGTTGCGGAACATTTTCGCCCGATATACAAGGGCACACTGATGATCAATAAGGGGTTTACGTTTGAGACCGCGAATGAAGTGTTAGAAAGAGGCGATGCCGATCTGGTGAGCTTCGGGACGCTGTACATTTCGAACCCGGACCTGGTTGAGCGCTTCGCGTCCGGCGCGAAGCTCGCCGAGGCCGACCAAGCTACCTTTTACACCACGGGTGCAAAGGGCTACAGCGACTACACGGCGATTTCCTGAGGGGTT
>CAXTBI010000091.1:0-8265 GCA_964242195.1 uncultured Acidobacteriaceae bacterium | reverse complement strand
GTGCCCGCCCCTCGACCTGGCCAACTCCGCCGCCCATGGCTGGGGATCGCCGGAGAGGATGGGGCCGCCGCGGGGATCGGTGCCGGCTCGGAGCATTTCCCGCAGCAAACGATGGACGATCAGGTCGGGGTAACGGCGGATGGGGGAGGTGAAGTGGGTGTAGCACGGGCTCGCCAGCGCGAAATGACCTTCATTTTTCTCGGCGTAGCGGGCTTGCTTAAGCGAACGCAGCATGAGGTACGACAAAATGCGTTCTTCCGGCGTTCCCGCGATGCGGCTGACCAGCTTTTGGTAACCTTGCGGCGTGACCGGGATGCTGGCCGGGAGCTCGTGCGTGTGGGCGGGACGGCTGTCGCGGCCCCGTGCCGATCTCCGCTGCGACTCGCGCCGGTCCCCCTTCATTGTGAATTGCTTCACCGGCAGGTTGCCGATGCCGAGCGTTTGGCCGAAGCCGGCGGCTGTTTCTTCAAACTCCAGAATGCGCTTGGGGCTGGGCATTTCGTGGATGCGGTACAGGGACGCGATGCCCCTGGCGGTGAGCCAGGTGGCCACGCACTCGTTGGCGCTGAGCATGAACTCTTCGATCAGCCGATGGGCCCAACCGCGCTCGGAGCGCACGATCGCCTTCATGTTGCCTTCGGGGTCGAACTGAACCACCGGCTCGGGCAGGTCGAAATCGATGGAGCCGCGACGGACGCGCTTGGCGTTCAGGCGCAGGGCAAGCTGCAGCATGCGATCGAGGGCGGCGGGCAGCTCGGGCCGTTCGAGACCGATGCGTTCGCGCTCCAGAGCCTCCTCCGCGCTGGCGAGGGGTGTGATCGTTTTGCCCGCGTTCCAGCCGGCGGCGGCGGGCGAAGCATTCAGGCAGGCCTGCACGGAGGTGTAGGTCAACCGGCGCGCGCTGCGGATGACGCTTTCCGCCACGCGGTACCCGGAGATTTCGCCCTGGGCATCGATGTCCATGATGCAACTGAGGGCAAGGCGATCCTGCTCCGGAAGGAGGGAACAGACGCCGCTGGAGAGGGCGTGCGGAAGCATGGGAACGGCGCGGTCGGGGAAATAGACGCTTGTTCCCCGAACGCGCGCCTCCGTATCCAGCGCCGAACCCGGCTCGACGTACCAACCCACATCGGCGATGTGCACCGCAAGTTCGGTGTGACCGTTTGGGAGGTCGCGAACAAGGACGGCGTCATCGAAATCGCGGGCAGTTTCCCCGTCGATGGTAACCACCGGGAGATCGCGAAAGTCGTGCCGGCGGGCCCATTCCTCCGCGGTGAGTGCGGCGGGGGCCAGTTTGGCACGTCCGTCGGCTTCCTCGAGCACAGCCGCGGGAAAGGTGTGCGGGATGCCGTGCTTGCGAATGACGATTTCCACGTCCACGCCGAAGGCATCCGGGGGCCCCAGAACCTCAAGCAGCCGACCGCGCGGGGGCCGGCCGCCGGCGGCGTACTGCAGGATCTCGACTTCGACTGCCAAACCCTCGAGAGGCCAGGGGTTTGGGACCGGGGGCGGGGTGGACGGGTCGGCCCGGGGAGAAGAGGAACGCCAGGCCTCGTCGCCGAGGGTGCGATGGGCGGAGGCGCCGGGGAGGAGGGCGAGGGTCGCGTCGGCGATCTCGATGGGCCCGCCCATGCGGTCATCGAGGGGCTGAACAAAGTCTCCCTGGGGTGCAAACGGGGCTTCAGAGGAGCCTGTGCCCCACCGCCTGCCGGCACCCCGAGCATAGTGAAAGATGCCGACCATCGTGGGGTAGCGACGGTTGAGCACACGGGCGATGCGGCCGGAACGACGACCGTCCGGCCGAGGCGGATCCTCATCCACCAGGACAAGATCGCCGTGCATGGCACCGCCCAGGGCGACCGGCGGGATGAAGATGTCCTGGGCTTCCGGCGAGCGGGCCCCGTCCTTGCTTTCCAGGCGGGCCGAGCTTTCCAGGCGGCCTGAGCTTTCCAGGCGGGCTGAGGCTTCCAGGCGGACGAAGCCGAAGCCGTCGCGATGCAGATCGAGCCTTCCGCTCAGGAGGCGGTCGCGCCCGGATCGGCGGTCCGAGGCGGCCGACCGCTCCGCCGGTTTTGGCCTCGGGGCGGTGGGAGCTGTTTTGCGGGGAGATTCCGGGGAGCCGCCCGCGGCCGGCGTTCCCGCGCCTGGTGCGGGCGTGGATGACGGCGGAATGGCCCACAGGCCCTGTTCGGGCTGGCGGAGATCGCCGCGGGCGACCAATTGCGCCAGTTGCTCAAGCAGGAGCCTGCGTTCGCGGCCCCCGCCGAGCCCAAGTTCGCGGATCAACTGCTTATAACCGGCCTTGCCCCCAGCCGAGCGACTGATGCGCTGGAGCAGATCACGGTCAGAATGTGGGTAGGGAGAGGACGCCATCTGGGGTCAGAATACGCCGGGAAAGCCTATCGGCAAACCGGCGCGCGGGGCGAAGTCGGCCGGCTGTTTGATGTTGTGACGGCGAAATTCGCTCTGTAACTCCGGCCTCGTTTGCTTTGCGCCGTTGCTGATTTGCTTTGCGCCGTTGCTGCTTCCGCATTGGGTACGATAGGGGCCCGAAACGGAGGGCGGGCGCTTGGGAATGCGGAGTCGGGCCGCCACGTTACTTTAGTAACGAGAGGTAATGATTATTGGATTAGATAGGGAAGTGTGCTTGGAATTTGTCAGTATCGACTTTAGTGTGTTCCTAGCCGACGGACTAGTCCACATAAGTACCAGTCGGTATCACACTAACGGAGTATACATGAAAATCCTTGCTCGTTTTTCTGTCCTCGCCCTCGCCCTGGTAGGTTTTACCGCATCCACCGTAGTTTCCCATGCCAAGAAGGGCGGAGCCCACGCCGGAAGTCTTGCGCCGACCGTTGCCTGTGTGAATGTCTGCGGTCCCCATAATGAAGGTGGCTGCAACCTTCGTTAGGAATATACGAATCCAACTAGCGATTCTCCTGGGGGGTGTGTTATACCCTCTCAGGAGCTTCGCTTGGCCACGGACTATCTTCTTCGGCTGTTTAACATCGTGCAGGTCGCGTTTTGTCTATGCGTTATGTGTGCCATGGTGCGCCGCAAGGTGATCCGCACGTTTCCTGCCCTGGCCGGCCTCCTCGCGTTGCTGTTAGCACATAGCTTGATAAGGACCTGCATCCTGTTTTATCGCTCCACGCTGCACATACCCAAGTCGGCGGCGTATAGCGTTCTGTTTACTTCAGATACCTGCATCTTTTTTTTGGAACTATGCTTTCTGGTTCTGATCATTTATGGCGTTTTCTCGGAGGCCATGCGTCCATTTCCAGGTCTCCAGCGGATCGGGCAGCTTGTTTTCCGCTGGGTCGGAGCGGTCGCTCTGCTTGTGGCACTCGCTCTTTCGGCGGGCCCGCAGCTGTTTGTTCGAGGGATGACACTGAAGGTGTTCTACACGGAGTTGGCACCCCGCTTCCAGCAGGGAATCAGCGTTCTCATCCTTTGCCTGCTGATATTTGTTTGTTTTGCGATTCGTCCCCTCGGGTTGACATTTCGGAGTCACATCTTCGGAGTCGTTCTCGGGCTGGGGATTTTTTCGATGGTTGAGATGGTGCAAGCCGCCTGGCTCGCGACGATAGTAGGGCAGGATCTGTACTCCGCACCTTATACCTTCGAAGCCATGGGCAGCTGCGTTGCGTTGCTGGTGTGGGGGACATATTTCGCCCTGCCCGAGCCGAAGCGCCGTATGATTTTGCTGCCGACGACATCGCCCTTTTTTCTTTGGAACCGCATCTCCGAAATTCTTGGGGATGCACCGGGAAACGTGGCTGTCGCCGGATTTACGCCTGAGATGCTGGCGCCGGCCGAGGTGGAAATGCTCACATTGGCCATTGCACAGGAAGAAGCAACAGCGCGAGAGCGTGAGTCCGCGTCCCTTGGCGTGGACTACACCAAGTTTGTCGCCGGTCTGCCGTCTCCCACGGAGCGCAACTTTGCTTTGTCTCGATAGACTTTGCCCTGTCTCGAGACACTAGGGAGGCTAGCCGACTGGAGCCTGTTACCCACCTGCTTACGGGGGCCTGTCTGGCCAGGACCGGCTTTCATCGGCGTGTCCGCTATGCGACCGTGGCGATGGCCGTGGGGGCCGAGTTTCCCGACATCGACACGGTATGGAGTCTGCGCGGGCCGATATCCGGCTTCGAGCACCACCGGGGCATCACACACACGTTTTTGGGCATACCGTTTGAGGCGGGGTTGCTGCTCCTGGCGGTTTTCGCCTGGCACACGACGCGCAGGGGCCGGCCGTTCGATGAAGGCGCAGGCGCTCGAAAGCGAGCGGACCGGATTTCCCTGACGGGGATTCCCGTGCGTTGGGGAGCGTTGTACGGGCTGATCGTTCTTGCCATGCTCAGCCACCTGCTGCTGGATTACACCAACAATTACGGTCTGCGTCCATTTTTTCCGTTCAACGATCGATGGTATGCCGGTTCCATCGTGTTCATTTTCGATCCGTTGATGTTTGCGATGCTGCTCGCCGGTTTGGTGTTCCCGGCATTATTCGGCCTGGTGGGCCGGGAAATCGGCGCCAAGCAGACGTCGCCGGCCGGTTCCGGATGGGCGCGCGCGGCGCTGGCCGGCGTTCTTCTGCTTTGGGGCAGCCGCGTGTATGAGCACCGCCGAGCGCTGGAGGTGGCCGAACGGACGACCTTGCGGGCTCCTGCCGCCGGCCCGGTCGGGAATGCCGCATTGCCGGAGGCCGGAAGGCCGGGGCCGGACGGGAGCAACGGCCTGTCCGCAGCCGATGGCGGCGAGTTGCCGCTGGCGGAGGAACCGGTGCGGCTTTCGCTGCAACCGTTGCGAGCGCTGGCGAGTCCCGACCCCCTTAGCATATTTCGGTGGTATACGGCCGTGGATTTCGGCCCGGCTTACCAGCTCGGCGTGGCCGATTCGCGTTCTGCAACGTCGGTCCCTGGACGCATCCTGGTGAAACCTGAGCCTTCTTCCCTCCTGACGGCGGCTGAGCGCAGTCGACTGGGGCGCATGTATCTCCATTGGTCGCCCATGCCGTTTTTGAGTGTGGGTGCGGGGAGCGGCGAGACTGGGCAGCGAGGTACGCAAACGGTTTGGTTCGAGGACCCCCGCTTCATGGGGGAAATGCCGGTTTTTCACCGGGGTGGACCGCCACCCCTGACGGGAGCGGTGGTGCTGCGTCCCGACGGGACGGTTCTGGCGGAAGCCATGGATGGGCAATACCAGCGCTGAGACGGTGCTTTCGATGGGTTTTGCCGCACCCGTTAGGATAGAGGGGTAGACGTCCGCACACTTTGTGCGGGGACGTTGTGCCCGAGGTCGATGATGTTGCCTTACCTGGTTTTGCTGCTCGCCGCCTTTTCCCGTCTCGTGCCCCATGCCCTGCACGGCATTGGGCTGAATTTCACTGCGGTGGGTGGCGGTCTGCTGTTTTTCGGCGCTCGTCGATCGCGTTGGGAAGCCGCTGCCGGCGCGGCGGCCATGGCGCTTACGGATGTGTACCTGACGCGGGTTGTGTACGGATATCCCTTTCACCTGAGCGCCTACCTTGTGACGTGGGCCTGGTATGCGGGGGTTTGTCTTCTGGGCTGCGCACTTTTGCGCCGGGTTTCGGCGGTGCGGGTGGGGCTGGCAGTGCTTTGTTCGGCAACCAGCTTTTTTCTGCTCAGCAACCTGGTGGTCTGGCTGGGCAGTGGGATGTACGGACACAGCTTTGCGGGTCTGATCGTTTGCTACGTGGCCGCGGTACCGTTCTTTGCCGACGATCTGGTCTCGACCGGTTTGACGGCGGGTGTTCTCTTTGGCTTGCCGGTGTTGGCGGGGGAAGTGGTCGCACGCTGGCGTGAGTCGACGCAGGAGCGGCAGCGGCTGGGGTAAGGGCGTTCGCAGGGAATGTTTGGCGGTGCATCGCCGTTGGCACGTACGGTGCCGCGCGCGGCGGGGAAAGCAGGTCCTTCGCTGCGCTCAGGGTGACAGTGTCGAGTGGGTTGCAACCTCGTTTGAGAAGAAGAGTTAGACCTTTTCGATGGCGAGGGTGACACCGCGTCGGCGGTCGAAGATGCGGCGTACGGTGAAGAAGGCCAGGGCGAGCAGAAGCGCCACGATGAGCCCGATCCAGACAGCCAGATGGTGGTGGAACGCCCGGCGCAGGGTATGGATCAGCGTGGGGCCGAACCAGAGGGTGAGCAGGGAGCAGACGAGAAATTGTGTGAGTTTGCCTAGAAAGATGGCCAGGACAAAGGATGGCGGCTTCATTTCAAACACGCCGGCGGCGAATTCGAAAAGCTTCAACGGCATCGGCGGGGGGAGCATGGCGGGGATGAGAATGGCGAAAAATTCCTGCCGTTCGAAGCGATCGCGCATGCGCTCGTAGCGATCACGATTGATGCGTTTGAGCAGAAACAGTTCGCCGCCGGCGCGGCCGATGAAGAAGGGCACGAGCGAACCGAGCGCGGAAGCGGCTGCCGCCACGACGCTGTAGAGAACGAAGCGATCGTGGTTATTGGCGACATAGCCGATCAGGATGCCGTCCATGGAAACCGGAATGGGGATCAGGGCGGAATCGATCAGCGCGAGGCCGCCGACACCCCAGATGCCCAGGGGTTTCATATACCCCAGCAGGACGACCGAGAACTTATGCAGCAGCGCAATGGGACCGAGGATCACAAGGCACAGTTTACGACGTGAGGCCGCCGGGCCGCGCGGTTGGTGGCGGTGTCGGCGGAAGGCCACACTCCCGGGGGGGGAGCTGTGTCCTCGTGCCACTGGATGTTAGCCGCGGGGTGGGTTAATGGTCGGTGTCCCCGGCCAGCAGATCGAGGGCATGGGGAAGCAGGTGCCACACGGCCTGGAGGGAGCTCACGGCTCCCGACGGATTGCCGGGCAGGTTCAGGATGAGGGCCTGGCCGGCGGTGCCGCAAACGCCGCGACCGAGTGCGGCGAAGGGGGTTTGCCGCGCTCCTGCCTGGCGCATCAGATCCGCGATGCCGGGAACAAGGCGTTCGCAGACGGCCAAGGTGGCCTCCGGCGTGTTGTCGCGAGCGGATAGGCCGGTTCCGCCGGTGGTGAGAATGAGGCTGGTTTGCGACGCGGCCTGGCGCAGTGCCGATGTGAGGCCGGGGAGGTCGTCCGAAACGATGCGGGCGGGAGGAACCGTTGCGCCCATGGTTTGCAAAAGTTGGGTAAGTGCGGGGCCGGAGCGATCGACCTGGGTCCCCGCGGAGCAGCGGTCGCTGACGGTGAACACAAGGGCACTGCGACCGGCGAGAGAGGGTGCGGTCATGGGTTCAGGATAGCGGAGCCCCGGGTTTTCGCGCTCGGGAGGCCGGGTGAGAGAATAGACGTGGGATGCCGGTGCCAGCCCGTGTACCGAAACCTTCTGCTCGATCCCACCGTCAGACGTGAAGCGCAAGTCTATGCCAGCTCCCCACCCCCCACCGACGGACGAAACCGAGTTGCGCTCCCGTCCCGAGCTACCGGAAACACGGAGCCTTCCCCCCAGGAACGGTGTTGGGAACGGGTCGGTGACCCGCGGTGCGGAGACTGTGGAGGCGGAAGGGGCGAGGCCGGCCGATGCCGATGCACCGCTTTCGTTTGTGCCGCACCTGCCGCTGGAGCAGACCGTTCGTCCGGAGCCGCTGCGCATGCGGACGGGGCGTTACGGTGAACTGCAAGAGCACGAGTTGGTTCGGCTGCTGGATTCCATTGAGGATGAGCGGGCGCGGGCGCGTTTTCGCGAATCGGTGTACCTTTCGATTTTTGTCTGGATGGGGATCGCCCTGCTGCTGCTGTTTGGGCCGAAATATCTTTGGCATGCGCCGAAGCTGGTTTTGCCGTCGGATGTGCTGCGGGATCGGGAGTTGACGACGTTGACGGCACCGAATCTGAATGCGTTGCGTCCGCGCTCGGCCCCGCCGGTGGATGCGGGTACGCTGGAACACCTGCGCTCGGCGGAACCGAAGGTTGCGCCAAGGCCGACGCCGCCTTCGAGAACGGCACCGCAGCCCCCGGCTCCGCAGCCCCCGGCACCGCAGCCCCCGCGCGCGGAGGTTCAGCCGGTGCGGCCCTCGCCTTCTCCCTTGAAGATACCGCCGGCGACGGCTGCGCCGAATGTGCCGATTCCCTCGACACCGCAGCCGACGACGCGCCGGCCGCCGCCGCCGCCGGTGGTGGCCGATGCACCCACGCCGCAGCCGTCGGCGCGGCCGAATTTCAACCCGCCCGCACAATCGGCGGGGGACATGGTGGAAAATGCAGTTCGGTCGGCGCGGCCCGGGGGGCGTG
>CAXTBI010000090.1:3599-8292 GCA_964242195.1 uncultured Acidobacteriaceae bacterium | reverse complement strand
CACAGACCCAAACCATCGCCCCCAGCCCCGCCACCGCCAGCAATATCCCGTCCGGCCGGGACATCGTGGCCGCCGCCATCGCCGCGCCCGCCGCCCCCGCCCATCGCAGTGTTTCCCCCTTCCCCATGCGCAAGGCCCGCATCCACCCCGCCAACGCCCAAAGCACGGTCACCACGCAAAACAGGCTGGTCGTCTCCGTCAGCGCGACCGCCGTGTAATTCGCCGTAAACGGACAAAGCACCGCCATCCACAAAACCCATCGCCCCGCCCGTTCGCCCCACATCCATGTCGCCAACCGCGCCAGCAGCACGCAGGAAACGAGGTCCACCCCCACCTGCACCCAAAGCACCGCCATGTACTTCGCCGTTCCAAACACCATGAAATTCAACGCCAGAAACAGCGGGTACCCCGGCAGCCGGATCAGGGTCGACCGCACATGATCCTCGGTCAGCCCATAGATGCCATGCGCGATCATGTTATGCGCCAGGTCGCCATACACCAGCGTGTCCCCCGCAAACGCCGGATGGGTCGCGACGAACAGCGCGCGCAACCCCAGACCGGCCACAAGGGCGCCCAAACTACCGCGAGATTCGCTCCAAAGCGCTCGCCCCTGCATCGTGCCTCCGATCATACGTTCGTCCGCCCTCCCCGCCCTTCGGCAGTACCTCGGAAACGCAAGTCACATTGACGCCGTGCCCCAAAACTCCATAGCATTGCCCGTAGTTAGGTCAAACCTGCGTCCATCCTCCGTCAACGCCCTCGCCTCCGGCCCAGGCCACGTCCTTTTCCCAAAGCCCAACCGGCACCTCCGCATCAGAAACCTCCAGGTAAGCAAGGCCACATGAGCAAGACCCGATGAGCAAGCCGATCTTCTACGACCCCCAACGCAAACGCTGGAAGCGCCTGCGCCGGGTCTTCGACGCCCTTGCTCTTGCCGGTGCCGTCCTCGGGGTCCTGTTCGTCATCGGCCTGCTCCGCATGCGGCCGCTGCAGGCTCTCGATCTCCGCTCCGTCACCCGCCGTTACCGTGCCCTCTCCAAACCGCCGGCCCCCGAACTTCGCTCCAAGGAAAAACTCAACCACTCCGTTCACCGCCGCTCCGATCTCAAACCCTCCGACGTCGTCCTCAACCAGGGCGAAGGCCTTCGCGCGGCCTTCTACACCGACGTCGACCCGGCCAGCTACGCGTCCTTCAAACAACACGTCCACCAGATCGACATCCTCTTCCCCGAATGGCTCCACGTCGTCGGCCCCGATGGCTCCCTCACCGCCTACACCACCGACAACGCCCCCTTCGCGGTCGTCGACAAGGCCGGCGTACACGGCGTCGATCGCGAAAACAAGATCGTCAAAGCCATCACCGCCGCAAAGCAAGACACCGAGATCTTTCCCTTGGTGAACAGCTACAACCCCGCCACCAACAAATTCGCCGACAGCCTCGGTTTCCTTTCCGACAACGGCGCCCAACACAACTTCATCGCGCAAATCGATGCCTTTATGGCCGCCAACACACGCTATCGCGGTCTTACTCTGGGCTTTGAAGCCATTCCCCCCGAAGCTGTCGCCGGCTACGATCAGCTCATCCAGGCGCTCGGCGACGATCTCCACAACCGCAAACTGCGCCTCTACGTCACGGTTCCCGTCGCCAACTCCGGTTTCGATCTTCCCTTCCTCGCCGCGCACGTCGATGGCCTCATCCTGCTCAACTACGGCCAGCACCAAACCGGTACCGTTTCCGGTCCCGTCGCCGGGCAGGACTGGTTTGAAAGCAACCTCAAAGCCATCCTCAAAGTCGTCCCGCGCGAAAAAATCATCTGCTCGGTCGGCAACTACGGCTACGACTGGACCTTTCCCCTGCCCGCCAGCCCGGCCATTCCCGCAAAATTCGCCAGATCCGCCAAAACCCTCCGTCGCCCCGCCTCCGCTCCTCCCGTCGCCCCCGAAACCACGGACGATGCCACCGACACCGCCATGATCTCCACCCAGGATGCCTGGCAGCGCGCGGCCGACTCCGCATCGAAAATCGAGCTCGACGACGCCTCCCTGAATCCCCACTTCGCCTACGACGACGAAGACGCCAGGGAACGCCACCAGGTCTGGTACCTCGATGCCGTCACCGCGCTCAATCAAATGCGCGTCGCCCGCGCCCTCGGTCTGCAAACCTTCGCCCTTTGGCGCCTCGGCTTCGAAGATGCCTCCCTTTGGCACATCTGGGACAATCCCCTGCTCGGCAACCCCGCCGCCGCCCTGGCCGACGTCGCCCCCGGCCAGGATGTCGACACCGAGGGCGATGGCGACATCCTCCGCATCACCGGCCTTCCCCGCAACGGCCACCGCTCGATCGAGATGGACGTCGACAACACCATCCCGCCGCAGTTCCTTTCCGTCGTCTCCGAAACCATGGACGCCTATCCCCTGCCCTACACCGTCTCGCAATACGGCTACCATCCCAAACAGGTCGCCATCTCCTTCGACGACGGCCCCGACCCCATCTGGACCCCGAAAATCCTCGACGTCCTCAAGCAACAAAACGTCAAAGGCACCTTCTTCATGATCGGCGAGGTCGCCGAAGACAACGTCGGCGTCATGCAGCGGGTCTTTCGCGAAGGCCACGAAATCGGCAATCACACCTTCACGCACCCCGACATTTCCGACATCTCCGAACGTGCCGTCGATCTCCAGATCAACGCCACCGAACGTCTCTTCGCCGCCAAACTCGGCGTCCAGCCCGTCTTCTTCCGCCCGCCCTATTCCATCGATCAGGAGCCCGACACCAACGATCAGGCCGCCCCCATCGCCCACATCCAATCCCACGGCTTCATCATCGTCGGGGACAAGATCGACACCAACGACTGGGACGAAAACCCGCGGAAAACGCCGGCGGAAATCGTCGGCAGCGTCTTCGATCAGATCGCCGAGGCCAAAAACAAGCCCTGGATGCGCGGGTCCATCATCCTGATGCACGACGGCGGCGGCGACCGCTCCGCCACCGTGGCCGCCCTCCCCGTTCTGATCCAGGCCCTCCGCGCCCACGGCTACGACATCGTTCCCGTCTCCGAACTCATCGGCAAAACCCGCGCCGAGGTCATGCCGCCCCTCAACACGCGCCAAAAACAACTCGCGCTCATCGATTCCGTCGCCTTTTTCTTCCTTTCCTTCTTCAATCACTTCGTCATCTATCTTTTCTTCGTCGGCGACGTTCTGATGAGCGCCCGGCTCATCATCATCGGCCTGTGCGCGCTCATCGATCGCCTCCGCACCCGCAAAAACTTCGCCGGCCCCGATTACAGCCCCCGCGTCGCCGTCCTCATCCCCGCCTACAACGAAGAAAAGGTCATCGCCCGCACCGTCCGTTCGGTGCTGATGTCCACCTACAAAAACATCCGCATCCTCGTCATCGACGATGGATCAAGCGACGCCACCTTCCAGGTCGCCACCGAAACCTACGCGAAGGAAATCGCTGAAGGCCGGGTCACCGTCCTCACCAAGCCCAACGGCGGCAAAGCCGAAGCCCTCAACTTCGCGCTCCGCCACATCGATGAAGAAATCTACGTCGGCATCGACGCCGACGGCGTCATCGCCCACGACGCCATCGCCCGCCTCGTCCCCCACTTCGCCAACCCACACATCGGTGCCGTCGCCGGCAACGCCAAGGTCGGCAACCGCGTCAACCTCTGGACCCGTTGGCAAGCGCTCGAATACATCACCAGCCAAAACTTCGAACGGCGCGCCTTGGACCTGTTCGACGTCGTTATGGTCGTCCCCGGTGCCATCGGCGCCTGGCGCACCGCGGCCGTCCAAAAAGGCGGCGGCTACCACCCAGACACCGTCGCCGAAGACGCCGACCTCACCATGAACCTGCTCGAACAGGGCTATGCCGTGGTCTACGAAGACCAGGCCCTCGCCTTCACCGAGGCTCCCGACAACGCCAACGGCCTCGCCCGCCAGCGTTTCCGCTGGAGCTTCGGCATCCTGCAAGCCATCTTCAAACACAAGGCCGCAGTCCGCAACCGCCTCGCCATGGGCCTCTTCGCCCTTCCCAACATCCTTATCTTCCAGGTCCTGCTGCCGCTGATGTCCCCGCTGATCGACCTCTTTTTCGTCTTCGGCATCCTCCACTACTTCATCGACAAACACTTCCACCCCGAGGCCGCCAACAACGCCGACCTCATCAAGCTCCTCACCTTCTTCCTCACCTTCATCCTCATCGACTTCCTCGCCTCTGGCCTAGCCTTCCTTCTGGAACGCAAACACCCCGCCAGCCGCGGCGACGCCTGGCTCCTGGTCCACATCTGGGTCCAGCGCTTCACCTACCGCCAACTCTTCAGCTGGGTCCTGTTCCGCACCGTAAAACGCGCCGTCGACGGCAAACCCTTCAGCTGGGACAAACTAGAACGCACCGCCCAAATGTCCAAACAAACCGAACAACTCACCACCTGAGGCCCTTACTGCTGCCCTTGCATTTCTTTCTGGCATTCCCGCAGGGAATCCGCTGTTGCTGTTGCTTTTCTTTTTGTCATTCCCGCAAGGAATCCGCTTCTGCCCTTGCCTTTCTTTCTGTCATTCCCGCAAGGGAATCTGCTGTTGCTGTTGCCCTTGCTGCTGCCCTTGCTGTTGCTGCTGCTGTTGCTGCTGCCGCTGCCCTTGCCTTTCTTTCTGTCATTCCCGCAAGGGAATCTGCTGTTGCTGTTGC
>CAXTBI010000090.1:0-3499 GCA_964242195.1 uncultured Acidobacteriaceae bacterium | reverse complement strand
TGCTGCTGCTGTTGCTGCTGCCGCTGCCCTTGCCTTTCTTTCTGTCATTCCCGCAGGGAATCCGCTGTTGCTGTGCTGCTGCCGCTGCCCTTACTTCTTCCCTTGCTTTTCTTTCTGTCATTCCCGCAGGGAATCTGCTTTCCCGTCTCCTCAACTCAGCCGCATACCCAGGAAATCCCTAACTCAACCCCCAAATCACTCTCCAGATGCACACCTGTTTTGCTAGCATCATCATCATGCCCAGCCCCGGCACTACATACGAAACCAAAACCGGATTCGGACCCGCGCAGGACCTCTTCAGTCCCGTGTGGACGCTGCGCCTCTTCCCATCTCTGGCGCTCCTTTCGCTTGCCCTGGCCTTGTTCGCCTTCCGAACCGGCCTCCTCCACAACAGCTGCCTCCTGTTCGCCGCCCTCCTTCTAGGCCCCGTCCTTCGTCTCGCTTTTGCAATCACGAGCTTCACGCTGCGCCGCCCGTACGATAGTACCAACGTAGAAAACCTCCCGATCACCAACCCAAACGCCTAAACGACCGATCTTCGGTTTCAAGAATCGCGTCGCCTAAGTGCTGTTTCTGGCTTAATTGGCTGCCTCATCCTGTTCGGTCCCCCTACCAGAGACCCCAACCGGCCCTTCCCCGCCGATGCAGCGCACTTCGGCTATGCACTCCCGCGTCCGTTGCGATAACGTATCCCACAGACGTCCGCGCCGCCGCCCCTCCTGTCCCTCTCGCCCGGCAAAGCGTTGTCCCCTGATCTGTTTCCCCCTTCCCCCACAGAAAAACGGAGACCCTCCTTTCATCACCATGGCCACTTCCTCCCCACGCGCCCGTGTTCCCCGCCGTTCGCCGGTGCAGGCGCGCTCTGCGGAAACCGTCGCCGCCATCTGCGAAGCCGCCATGCAGCTCCTGCTCAAGCACGGCCCCAACCGCCTCACCACGGTCCGCATCGCCCAGCGCGCCGGCGTTTCCGTCGGCACGTACTACCAATATTTCCCCAACAAAGAGGCGCTCCTGCAGTCGCTCGTCAGCCAGCACCTGCGCCGGATCACGGAAACCCTCGAAGCGGCCTGCAAGGAGAATCACGGCACGTCGCTCCGGCACATGGTCGCCGGTTTTGTGCGGGCCTACATCGCCGCCCAGCTCCTGAATCGTGAAGCCGCCCGCATCATCTACCGTGTAGCTCTCGACATCAGCGCCGGCCCCATCATCGCGCGCGAGCGCCAGCTCGCCGTCGCCGCCATCGCCGCCATGCTCCGCTCCTCCCCCGAGCTCTACCCAGACGACATCGACATCATCGCCTTCACCTTCTTCGGCGCGGTCTCCGGCGCCATCCGTGCCGCGCTCGATACACCCTTTCTCGACAACACCATCCTCGGCTGGGAACATCACCTCGAGCGCCTCGGCCATGGTTACCTGAAAAGCTTCATCGCCGCTCCCCCTACCCCCGCCAGCCGCACGCAAACCTGAACCTCCCACCCGCTCCAAACAAGCTCGCCGATCCACCTCCGCCCCCATCCCCAAAAGTCATCATTCGCCTTTCCCACTCGTGCCCAGCGCCAAAATCTCCAGCATCCATGCGGTCCGGGCAACCGGTCGCGCATCGGGTTCACCCCCGCTATTCGCCTTTGCCCATAGACCCCGCCGTTCCCCGGGCGTACAACCGCCCTATCCGGGGAAACCGTTCTCCGCACGAATGAAAGAGGTAGGCGATGATCTTCAACCGGCAGCAAACTTTCAACCCTGGCGAAAAACGCGCACGTCGCCGTTCGGCCTTGCCCGCGATCTCCGCAGCATCGGCCGTGACCGCCATGCTCCTCGCCACGGCGCTGGCCCACCCAGCCGCGGCCCAAAGCCCCATCGGCCCCGGCAACGCACCCGGCGAGTGGCCCTTCTGGGGCGCGGATCTCGGCAACACCCACGCCGGCCTCGGCGAGCGATCCATCGACACGGCCAATGCCCATCTGCTCCAACAAAAGTGGGTCTTCCAAACCGCCGGCGATGTCAGCGCCACCCCCACCGTCAGCGAAGGCTCGGTCTATGTGCCCGATTGGGGCGGCTTCCTCTACCGCATCAACGCGTCCACCGGGGCCGCGGTCTGGACCCACAAGGTCTCCGACTACACCGGCAACGCCAAATCCTTATCCCGGAACGCGCCCGCCATCGGCCCGCAACAGATCGTCTTCGGCGACCAGGCCACAGGCTCGCTCATGGCCGTCGACAAAGGCACCGGCGCCCTGCTTTGGAAAACCACGCTCGACACCGCCGCCGGCACCGCCATTACCAACTCGCCGGTCATCGCCAACGGTCGCGTCTATGTCGGGGTTTCCTCCACACAGGAATCCCTCGCCCTCCAACCCGGATTCCAGCTCACCTTCCGCGGCAGCGTTGTTGCTCTCGACCTCGCCTCCGGAAAAATACTTTGGCAGACCTATACCGTCCCCCAGGGCTACACCGGCGGTGCCGTCTGGGGCAGTAACTTCATCGTCGATGGACGCCGGCAAGCGCTCTTCGTCACCACCGGCAACAACTACACCGTTCCCCCGGCCGTGGCCACCTGCGTAGCCGGCGCCGGCACCGATGCCGCCGCCAAGCTTGCCTGCCTTGACCCCAACGACTTCCTCGACGCCGTGCTCTCGCTCGACCTCAAAACAGGAGCCATCAAGTGGGGGCACCGCTTGGAAGGCGCCGATACCTGGACCGTCTCCTGCATCGTGAGTGGCACCGGCGGCGTCCCCTGCCCAGATCCCAGCGGCCCCGATTATGATTTCGGCAGCGGCCCCAACCTTATCCAGACGCAAACCAACGGAAGGTCGATGGAAGCCATCGGTGCCGGCCAGAAAAGTGGCGTCTACTGGGCGCTGAACCCCGACACGGGTGCCGTCCTTTGGGGCACGCAGGTCGGGCCCGGCGGCGATCTCGGCGGCATGGAGTGGGGTTCCGCTACCGAAAACGGACGCGTCTATACCGAAATCGGCAACGCCGGCGGTGCCAGCTATCTCCTCCAGCCCGCCAAAACCCAATCCTGGAACGGCGGCTCCTGGGCGGCCCTCGATGGCGCGACCGGCAACGTCCTTTGGCAGGTACCCGCCACCGGACAAAATCCGCTCAATCCCTCGAAACCGGCCAGCGCCCTCGGCCAGGTCACCGTCGCGAATGGCGTCTTCTACGCCGGCTCCATGTCCGGCGACATGGTCGCGCTGAACGCCGCCACAGGCGATCTGCTCTGGAAATTCGCCAGCGGCGGCTCCGTCATCTCCGGTCCCTCCATCGTCGACGGCACCTTGTATTGGGGTTCCGGATACCACAATTTCGGCCTGGGCACCGCCAACAACAAGCTGTACGCCTTCGCTCTCCCCGCCGGCTCCGGTGCTCCCTCCAATGCCAACCCCCACCCACACCCATCCCGCTAAAGCTGTCTGTATAAAGGTGAGGTGTCGGCCGTCGTCCTTGTATCTCTAAAAGCAGCTTCAGTTGTTAGAGACTGAAGCGGTGGAGAGCC
>CAXTBI010000089.1:0-8300 GCA_964242195.1 uncultured Acidobacteriaceae bacterium | reverse complement strand
CCGACTCAGCCCTTGCAAAGAATTAAGGCTTATACCCTACGGTAAAATGGTCTAGGCCCAGGAACTGCAACTACGGCTACGCCGTAACCAGGTCCAGCTTCTCCGCAAACGCCTTGCCCTTCCGCGCCGCTGCGGCCTGTTTATGCCACGCATAGCCCGCGATCAGCGGAAACGCAATCGTGGCCTCGGCGAACACCATCTGCTCCTGCGCCAGGTCCACCTTGCCCCAGGAGCTGGCTTCCTTCAGCGTCGAGCCGCTTAGTGCGCCGTCGCGCGGGTCAGCTACCGTAATCTGGATGGCGTACTTGTGCATCGAGGCCTCGACGCCCAGGATGTCCGCCGCGACCACAATGTCCTGTGCGAAGTTCTTGGGTACGCCGCCGCCGATCATCAGCAGGCCGGTGGTCGGGTTCTGCAATTTGAACTGGGTTAGCTCGTAGAAGTCCTTGCCTGAATCGATGGAGCACATCGGCTTGCCCTGCCGCGCGTGCTGGTGCGCCACGATGCCAAAACCGAACGAGCAGTCCGAGAACGCCGGCACAAAGATGGGCACGTTCTTTTCATACGCTGCCAGGGTGATCGAATCGTTGTTGCCCCCCTTCGGCGTACGTCCGTTTTCCTGCAGATACCGCCCCATTTCGCGGATGTACTCGCGCGAACTGTACGGCTTGGGCTCCATGCCGTCGATGATTTGCTTGGTGGTGTCGTCGCAGATGCGCAGCTCTTCTTCATCGATAAAGGTGTCATAGATGCGGTCGATCATCAGCTCGCGCAGATCGGCATCGCCGCCGCCGTATTTGTACTCTTCGCCGGCAACATAGTGCCGAAAACCCAGCGCTTCAAAGAAGTCCTGGTCGACGATGTTCGCGCCCGTCGAAACGATGGCATCCACCATGTTATTGCGCAGGAGATCCACGATCACTTTCTGCAGACCCGCCGAGATCAAGGACCCGGCCAGGCACAGGATCACGCCGCACTCCGTATCGCGAAGCATGGTCTCGTAAATGGAGGCCGCACGCGCAAGATCGCGGGAACTGTAGGCCATATCGGCCATCGCCTCCACCAGGGGAACGACGTTGTATGCGGAAATATCGATGTGCTTGATCTGCTGCTTGAGGAGTTCTTTTTTGGTCGCCATCACACTCTGAAGTATATCGCGGCCGTGGTCTGCAACGATGAATGTGCTCTTAACGGAGAGGTATGGCGACCTCGGCGTAGCTGCCCGGTTTCGCTTCGGCCACGGCGGAACGAATTACGTGAACGTACTTACGAGCCACCGGCCATTGCTGGTTCCCGAGCACGACAAGCGCGATTGTTCGCCCGCTCAGATTTTGCTGATAGCGGATGTTCTTGTCTGTCGTGAGCAGCAGATCGTACCCGGCCACTTCGGCGGCGTCAGCAGATTGCCATTGGCGAGCCGCTCCCAACCCGCCTGCGCCGCTGTGGTCACATCGTATTCCGCAAGGAAGCGAAGACTCGGCGCTGGCGTTCCATTGTCAAACAGTATGCGCATGGTGTGCTTCACGCTCGGCTACCACGCGCACGGCAGGGGCCTCCAGCGTGGCTGCGACAAAGCGCAATACATCGGAAATTTCTTGTCGCGTCACGTCAAACCAGTCCATGATCTCCTCGATGCTTGCGCCAGCATCCAGGTTATCGAACACCGCCGAGACCGGCATGCGCGTGTTCCGAAAGACGTAGGCGCCGCTCCGCTTCTCAGGGTCGCTTTCCACGGCGGGGCATTGGGTCCAGTCCAGGTCAACCATCGCTGCTCCTCCCTCGTTTTCCAGCTACTTGTAAGAGTTTAGACCGGGTCATAGCAGTTCACTAAAGCCTTCCCTAAGCTACCCTGTCTTCAGCCATGAACGTGAACTTCGCCGAGCGCGCGCATAACCACAACTGGAAGCTCGATCCCATTGTCCGCTCCTTGCTCGACACGGACTTTTACAAGCTGCTGATGCTGCAGTTTATCTGGAAGAATTTTCCGCGCACCTGCGTGACCAGCGAAGTGCACAACCGCACGGTGAAGGTACGCCTTGCCGAGCGGATCGGGGTGGCGGCGTTGCGCGAGCAGATGGAGCACGTGCGCGGCCTGCGGTTCCTGCGCTCCGAGCTCGTTTGGCTGGCCGGCAACACGTTTTACGGCACCCATCACATCTTTGAACCCGCGTTTCTGGATTGGCTGGAGCACGGTTTCCGCCTTTCCGGCTACCGCATTGCGGAGGGCACGGGGGAAGACGAAGGCCAGCTCGGGTTGCACTTCGAAGGCCTTTGGAGCGAGGTCACGATGTGGGAGGTGTATGCCCTGGCCATCGTCAGCGAGCTGAAAACCCGTGCCGCGCTTGCCGAGCTCACCGAACTGGAGCTGGACGTGCTCTACGCACGCGCCAAGACCCGCCTTTGGGACAAGATCGAGCTTTTGCGCGGGGTGCCGGGGTTGCGTTTGTCCGATTTCGGCACCCGCCGCCGCCATAGCTTTTTGTGGCAGGAGTACGCCGTGCAGGCCCTGGCCGCCACGCTGGGCCCGCGCCTCACGGGCACCTCCAACAGCGCGCTCGCCTACAAGCATAATCTCGAGGCCATCGGGACCAATGCGCATGAGTTGCCGATGGTGCTCGCGGCCATTGCCTCGCAGGCAACCGGCGATCCGGAGGCTGTGCTGCGCGATTCACAATACCATGTGCTCGAACTTTGGCAGCAAAGCTACGGCGGCGAGCTGCTGATCCTGCTGCCCGACACCTTCGGGACCACACAGTTCCTTGAACACGCCCCGGCCTGGGTAGCCGGCTGGACCGGGGCGCGCGTCGATTCCAAGGACCCCTACGTGGCCGGCGACGAGTACATTGCCTGGCTCCAGTCGCGCGGCGAAGACCCGCGGTCCAAGCGTCTGATCGCTTCGGACGCCCTCGATGCGACCGACATTGTTGGGCTGCATCGCTACTTCAACCACCGTATTCGCTTTTCCGCCGGTTGGGGCACCCTGCTCACCAACGATTTTCGCGGCTGCCATCCCCGCGGGCACACCGCTTCGCAGGACACCTTTGAGCCCATCTCGCTGGTCTGCAAGGTGACCTCCGCCGAGGGCATGCCCACGGTGAAACTTTCAGATAACCCCAACAAGGCCACCGGTCCGGCGGCCTCTATCGCGCACTACCGCGAGGTTTTCGCATCTCCGGTCCTCGCCTCGCAACCGGTGCTGGTCTAGGGACCGCCTCCGCACCCTGGCGCGCGACGCTGCCAACCCTTCAACCCAATGAGTAAAGGCCAAGTCTTCCACCGTTCGTTTCTTCAAGCCACCGGTACCGCACGTATACTCGGCATCATGTTCAAAGCCCACCGCCTGGCCGTCGCCGCGGTTTTGCTTGCCTCCGCCACGCTGCTCACGGTGATGCCCGCCTGGGGATGGGGCCGCGACGGCCACGAGATGATCAACAAGCTCGCCGCGGAATACCTTCCGGCGGATGTTCCGGCTTTTCTGCACAATCCCAACGGTCTCGACGTGCTCGGGTACCTCGGCCCCGAGCCGGACCGCTGGCGCAATCGTGCCGAGGACGAACTTTCGAGCACACAGGCGCCGGATCACTTTCTGGACATGGAATGGGCCGAGCTTGCCGCTGCGCCTTGCACGACCGGCTCGTCCGGCTGCGGAGCAAACGGCACGATGTTGCCGAAAAAGCGCTATGACTACATTCGCGCCCTGGCCGCTGCCCAGGCCAGGCACCCCGAACTTCCGTTGCAGCCGGACAAAGTGGGCACCCAGCCCTGGCAAGTGGAGGAAATCTGGGAGCGTCTGAAGTCGGACATGCGCGACTATCGCCGTCTGGCCGCGACCGACGGCGACCTTGCCCCGGTTAGAACCATTCTTCTGTTTGAGGCTGGATGGCTTGGCCATTATGTCGCGGACGGCTCGCAGCCGTTGCACACGACGATCCACTACAACGGATGGGTAGGTGCTACCAACCCTAATGGGTACACTAAAGAACACAAAATTCATTCACAATTTGAAACTGTGTACGTCACCGCCAATGTGAAATCCAGCGATGTAGCGCCCTTGGTCGCCGCCGCCAAACCCGTGGTCATCGACGACGAGTGGAGGCAGTACATGGAGTATCTTCACCATGCCAATTCCCTTGTGGAAGCCACCTATCGTCTTGAAAAAGCCGGCGGCTTCAGCGAGGCGGGCACAGCGGAAGGCAAGAGCTTCACAACGGAACGGCTGGCGGCGGGCGCGATTGAATTGCGCAACCTTATTTATTCAGCCTGGGTACACTCCGCAGACCCGGTTCCGGAATTTCGAGGCCCACAGTGACCTTCGTACATCCAAAACGTTACCGTTGGCGTACTCCTAAATAATGCTTCTCTGGCATAAACTCGTCCGCGGTCTTCGAGTGACCGCCGCCTTCGGCGTTTCGCTGACCGAGTTGGTTGTGCGTCGGCCCAAGGATCGTCCCGCGCGCGCCGCCTGGCTCTCGAAGTTTTGCCGCCGCGTACTGTGGGCGGCGAAGGTGACCTGGAGCACATCCGGCCCGATCCCCGAAGGGGGGGCGGTGATCACCAATCACCTCACCTATGTCGATATTCTCGTGCATGCCGCGCTGCGGCCGTGTGTTTTCGTTTCCGCCATTGAGACGCGCAAGATGCCCCTGATCGGTTGGATCAGCATGATGGCCGGCACGGTGTACGTTGTGCGCGGAGCCGGCGGCAGTGCCGCCAAAGCCGCGGGTGGCATGGCGGAAGGCTTCCACGATCGCCTTCCTGTCATCTTTTTTCCGGAAGGGCGCACCAGCCTGGGCGACGAACCCGTGCTTCCCTTGCGCAGCGGATTGTTGGCGACCGCCATTGAAGCCCAGGCCCCGGTTACCCCCGGATTTTTACGGTATCGGCTTTCGGGCGAGGATCTGGCCCGAGGCCGGTCCACACGAGCCGATGTGCATTGGGGAGAGCAAAGTCTGCCGGCACACCTTTGGAACCTTTTCGGGTTGCACGCAATCCACGCGCACTTTCACTTCGCAAACGGGCCCATTTCCTTCACTGCCGCTGCTTTGGCTGACCGCAAAGTCGCTGCCGAGGAGGCGCGCACCGCCATGATCGCACTTTCACAGCCATTGCTGCACAAGGCTCACTAAAACTAAAGTAACTTAAAAGTGCTTACTTTCGTTCCAGACTGCATGTACCCTGAAAACTCCCTATGACTCTGGTGATCGTCGCCACTCTTTTGTTCCTCGTCGTGCTGCTCCCGGGCTTTGCGACGTACACCCTACGGCAGCGCCGAGTGCGCACCCTGCTGCAGGTGGAGGTAGAACAGTTGAGGAACGAGGCCGCCCAGAGCCAAGTCGTGCTCCGTGAACGCACCGAGCTCGATTCCGTCAAGGATGAATTCATCTCCACGGTCTCGCACGAGCTGCGCACACCGCTCACAAGTATCCGTGGTGCGCTCGGCCTGCTTTCAGCCGGTTTGATGGGCACGGTGGATGAGCGCGCCGCCAATCTCCTGCGGATTGCCAGCTCGAACACGGATCGTCTGGTTCGCCTGATCAACGACATTCTCGATTTGGAACGAATGAGCTCCGGCAGCGCCCCGTTGCAACTTCGTTCCTGCTCGGTGCGGGACCTTATCACGCAGTCCGTGGATACGATGACCGCCATGGCCGCGGAGGCCAGGGTCACCCTCGTCGTGGCCCCCGAGGTGGGCAGCTCGATGCCGACGTGTGAGGTGGACCCGGACCGTCTGCAGCAGGTATTCACCAATCTCCTCTCCAACGCGATCAAGTTCTCACCTCCCGGCGCCGCCGTCCGCATTCGGGCGGAATCGAGGGGCGGCGAGCTCACGGTAACGGTCAGGGACGGAGGCCGCGGTGTGCCGCAGACCAAGCTGGAAAGCATTTTCGAACGGTTTCAGCAGGTAGAACCCTCGGATGCCCGCCAGAAAGGCGGAACGGGGCTGGGTCTTGCCATTTGCCGCAGCATCGTGCAGCAGCATGGTGGCCAGATCTGGGCGGAGCGCAATGATGCGCGCGGCACGGCCGAGCCCGGAACCACGTTTTGCATTCGTCTCAGCGGGATGGGTGCACCTGTGCTCCCCGCACCCGCCGTGACCCAGCGCAGCGGAGCCATTCTGATCGTCGATGACGACGCCGGCGCTCGGCAGGGTGTGGCTGAACATCTCCGTTCGCATGGGTACCAGGTTCTTGAATCCGAGTCCGGCCCATCCGCGCTGTCTGTCGCGGCCAAACGAAATCCGGCGGCGATTCTGCTCGACCTGTATATGCCTGGTCTGACCGGTTGGGAAACGGTGGAACAGCTGAAGGCAAACCCGGTCACAGCCTCCATCCCCGTGGTGATTTTGAGCGTTTTGTCCCCACCCATGCGGCAGGGCAACATCGGGGCGCTTGTGGGTCATACGGAGGGGTGGATTCAAAAACCGTTCAGTCCGACCCTGCTGATGGCGGAACTGAGCCGCATTTTGCACCGCGGGGAGGACCCCGGCCGCATCCTGCTGTTTGAAAGCAGATCCGGGTTAAGTGAGGCCGTGATCGCGAGCCTGAGCCGCTTGCCCGGAGGCAGCAGGGTAGACGTTCAGATCATCAGGGACGCGCAGGAAGCGATGGATTTCTGCCAGAAGCAAGTCCCGGAAGCGCTCATTCTCGATATGGCCATGCCGGATTCTTCCTGTTTTACCTTGGTCAGCTGGCTTCGGCGCCAACCCTCACTTTGCATGTTGCCGCTGCTGATCTACTCCGAACGGGAAATCACCCCCGAGGAGATGGATCAGTTGCGGCTCGGACCAACACATTTCCTTACCAATGCGCGCATTCAACCGGAGGAAGTGGAAAGCATGGTGTTCGCCATGGTTCCGCACATGCACTTCCCCTTCCGCGACCAACCCTCAGCCTAGTCTCACCAGACTCAGCCCTGCATACACACGAAGAGAACGAAAACTATGCGACGCATTTTAATCATCGACGACGAAGACGATATACGAGAGGTAGCCGCGCTCTCGCTGGAGGCCGTGGCCGGCTGGAATGTTCTAACCGCGAACTGCGGAAGCGAGGGCATTCGGAAAGCGATGTCCGAGCAGCCCGACGCCATTTTGATGGACGTGATGATGCCGGCCATGGACGGCCCTGCCACTTTCCGCGAAATGCAGCGCACACCCGGGATTGAGCATATTCCCGTGCTTCTGCTGACGGCAAAGGTGCAGGGTGTCGATCAACGCCGGTTTGCCGGCCTGGGTGTTCGCGCGGTGTTGTTCAAGCCCTTCGACCCGCTTACCCTGGCAGACCAGATGAGTTCCGCTTTGGGATGGAACTGAACCGTCCGTCCCACAACTATTCGGTTCCATACTCACAAAGAATGATCGGAATTCCACTCAGGACCGGCTAATCTATGCCCATGTCAGCCTCAATGCCCGCGACAACGCGCGGAAATCCGGAGCAAATTCTGGCCACGATCTGGCAGCGCAATCTGCCGCTGGTTCGTCAGCGCGTGGGTGCGCTGCGCTCTGCCGCGGATCAATCCAGGGCCGGTCAGTTGACGCCGGATGTTCGGGTAGAGGCTTCAGGAATCGCGCATAAACTTGCCGGTTCGCTCGGCATGTTCGGCTATGCCGCGGGCAGCGAGATTGCCAAGAACATGGAACTGCTTCTGGACAGCGAAGCCCCGTTGCCGGCTGCCCTTTTTCATGAGCTCACGGCGCAACTGGAACAGGCGTTGGCGTCGTAAGATCGGCGTTGCTACGGAAGTTCTCCCGCAGCAACGCCAGAGGTGACGCTCGGCCACACACGCTGCGCTCGCTAAGGCGCCAGATCGCATTCCACGGCCGTCCATACACCCGCCGGCGTTCCTGAGGGGTAATCTACCCGCAGATCCAGAAACTGCCCCGCCGCGATCGCGACCGCCCCGGTCACCGAGCAGCTGCCCGCGTTGGTCGGGTAGCACGTGAGGGCGGTATCCGCCATATTGCCGGGGGTTCCGGAACGCACCGTCACGCGGATGCTCCCGGACTGCTGCGAGAACACATCCAGCCTTGAGGCCGTGCAGCCCCGCGGCATCCAGGCCAGAACCGAAGCTCCTTCCGACGCGGCCCCGGTCGTGGTGTTGATGGAGTAGTAGTTGGCCGCGTAGCTCACGGCATGGTAGACGGCCGCGGTCATCGGGTTACTTGTGCTGCTGGACGATCCGCCTGACCCGCCGCTGCCGGCCGCCCCTTGCGGCAACCCGAAGTTCAACACAGCGGCGGTGCTCGTGCCGGAGTTGGTTACGGTGGCCTGCGCGCCAGCGGCCAGCGTTGTCACCGTTCC
>CAXTBI010000088.1:0-8432 GCA_964242195.1 uncultured Acidobacteriaceae bacterium | reverse complement strand
GGAGACCGAGGCTGAAGAGCAGGTTGCGCGTGAACTTGTATTGGTCCTGAAAGAAAAGGTCGTACTCGGTTTTGCGGGCGTCCTCAAAGGGCGTGCGCGCAAGAAAATCTCGTGTTGCGCGCGGCGACGCATGAGGCCGAGCTGGCTGGTGAACGAATCAGCCTCACGCCCATCGAGTTTATGTTGCTTGAGGCACTGATGCAGCGCGAAGGGCACGTCGTGCGTAAGGAGGTCCTGGCGGAGATCGGTTGGGGTGGGGACACCCACTTCAATGAAGGGACACTGTATGTTTTCATGGGCTCGCTGCGTGCCATGCTTCACGCCCCGGATCGAGCCGATCTGCTGCACACGATTCGTGGAGTCGGGTACATGCTGAAATCTGTTGCCGCGTGAGGAGACGCCTGTCCATCAGCTTGCGATTGGCTGCATGGTATGCCTGCATTCTGCTCCTGGGTCTGGCGGTGTTCGGTTCGGTCATGCGGATCGTCCTTGCGAACTCAATGCTTTCCTGGAAAGACAGAACGCTCGCCATGCGGGCTGCGCGCGTGGAAGCTGTGTTGGCCCGGGGAGCAAAGGGCGATCCGAGGTCCCTCCACACTCGCCTTGAAGAGCTTGCCGGGCTTCTTCCGGAAGGCGAGTGGATCCAGATTGTCGGCCGCGACCACCAACGGATGTTCCCGTTGCGCCAAAGGGTGTCCTTGTCGATCGACCTGGCTGATCCGTGTGCGTCTCGTACCATTCGCGACCTCACCGTTGACAAGGAACACTTTCGGCTGTTGTGCCATCCCATCCTGTATGCCGATCAGCCGGCCTTTCTGTTGGTGCCGAGCCCTCTCGCGGAAGATCGCATCCTGCTGCGAAACTTCACGATGGGGCTTTATCGAACGATCCCGCTGATCCTGCTGGTGTCGAGCCTGGGCGGCTACTGGCTAAGCCGGCGTGCGCTGCGGCCAGTAGACCTCCTGATTGCGGAAGCCCGCAATGTTACGGCTCGCGACCTCAGCCGCAGGCTCACGGTTCCTGTTGCGGATGACCAACTTCGGCGGCTTGCGATGGCGTGGAACGATTTACTCGCGCGCATTGAAACGGCAGTCGTTCGGGTCACGCAATTTACCGCGGATGCTTCGCACGAACTTCGCAGTCCCATTGCCTACATCCGTGCGACCGCTGAATACAGTCTGGACAACGCGCAGATCGACGAAGATTCCCGCGAGTCGTTCCGTGCAATCGTGGAAGAGACGGCAATGGCAGGCGATCTGCTGGAGAACTTACTTACTCTGGCACAGGCGGACGCAAGCTATCCACTTCCGGAGCTGCATCGGGTGAGCGTGCCGGCGGTGGCGCAGGAAGTTTGCAGGTCTCTCGCGCCTGAACTGCAGAGAAAGAATCAGAGCCTGGAGCTCATCTCCTGCCAGGAAGCCTTGCCGCTTCTGATGATCAACACGCTTCACCTGCGCCGGGTGCTTACGGCCATTGTGGACAATTCGATCAAGTACACGGCGGCGAAGGGCCGTATCTCGATTCGGTGCGAACGCGCGGATCAACTCCTGGTCCGGATCACCGACAATGGTTCAGGAATCGCCGAGGAGAACCTCAAGCGGATCTTCGATCGTTTCTTTCGAGTGGACCAGGCCCGTTCCGAGATGAGCGAAGGCGTCGGCCTGGGCTTGCCGATCGCAAAGTGGCTCATGGAGCTATATGGTGGACGCATCCTTGTTGAAAGCCAACTTGGCGTGGGAACTACGGTCACCCTGGCGTTCCCCGCGAGCATGCAACGGGCAGCGGTGTTGAGTTGAAACGGTAAGGTAGCCGCGCGAGATTCAGCCATCCGAGACAGCAACTCAGCAGGGAGCAGGCCTTCCATTGCAACGCCTGAGAACAGCCTGTACGCGCACGACCCTAGTTCTCATGGTGTGGCGACCAGCGTAGGCCCCCGCCAAAGGTTTGGCGATAAAACTCCCGCTGCACGGGGTAGATGCCGCTGCCGTTGTAGAAGCCAAACACCTCGTTGTTCAGGTTGAGGCCATAGGCCACCGCGGTGAAACCCCGGGGCAAACGGTACGAGCCCTGCACATCGAGCTGCAGGTGCGAATAGAAGTACTGGTCGCCGTTAGGGCCCTGCGGACCGCCGCCGCCGCCACCCGGCGTGATGGGTCCGTTGTTCGAGGTGCTGTAGTTATAGGCGTAAATGTTGGGCCCGTTATAGGTCATGCCGAAGCGAACGGACAGATTGCGTTTGTCGTAGGTCGGCGATACGTTGTAGCTGTTCGGAGCCTGGCCAATCAACGCGGGGTTGGCGCCCTCGGGGCCACGATCGGGGCCGCTGATCGAGCCGACAGGCGACGTTGTGGGATCGAGATAGGGTGGGAAGTTGACGCGCGATGAGGTGTACCCGTAGTTGGCCGAGACGCCGAGGCCGCTGAACAGACCGGGAAGCTGCGTGAAGTGTTGGATGTAAGCGATCTCAAAGCCGTACACCCGTGCACTGCCGGCGTTGATCGATTGGTTGATGATCAGGTTTTGGCCGGCCACCTGATTGGCACTGACAACCGACGCGTCCGTGACGATGGGATTGGAGATGTGTTTGTAATAAAATCCGGCGGTGAGCAATCCTGAACGCGCGAGGTTGTTTTCATAAAGAAGATCGAGGTCGTCGGCGAATTCGGCATTCAGATAGGGATTTCCCTGCGACTCTGTGTTGCGCGCGGTACCCCCACTGGGAGCGCTTGCAAAAGGAACAAGATCGCTGAAGTTTGGACGAGCCAAACCGCGGCTATACACCAGGCGCACGCCCTGCGTCGGTGTCAGGGCATAGCGGAGCGAGGCGCTGGGAAGAAAACTCAGGTACGAGTACGCAATGCGCTGCGGCGTTGATCCTGCGCCCGGTGCTGACCGGGTCGGATCTCCCACGGCTGTGTAACTGAGATTGTTTTCACCGGTGTTCTCGATGCGAAAGCCGAGGTTGAACCGGAACTTGCCGACGTTGGTCGTGTTCATCGCATAGCCCGCCGTGACCTTTTCAAGCTGATCGAAAGAATTGCCAATCACGTCCGAGTGGTTCGGGTCAGCGCCGAGCGGACCATAGGTCTGCACCCGATCCGTGTTCACCACAGGGCCTTCGTGGTAAGCGCCACCATAATAGTTCGGATCCGCGAAGGTGGTGTTCAGGAAGTTGGACATGAGCAGCGAAGGATCGGCAGCCGAAGCCAAAGGTGCATACCAAAGCGTGTCCTGGTTCTCAAACTTGTGTTCGTTGCGAAAGAGACCGCCGAACTGGAATGTGCTTGCATGGCCTTTGATCGTGTAAGGAATGGCCAATGAGGCGCCGAAGCCGAGGTCTACCTCAGGGAGGTAGGTGTTCTCCACCTCCTTATCGACAAAGGAATACTTCGTCGGATCGTAGATGTTCACCCCGTTTGTCGGGTTCAGATGCGGCTCGAGTGGATTGCTGACATCGAGTGCGAATGGAATGTTGTTGAGCGGATTGTTCGCACCCTGTGGCGCGAAGTGTTCAATGGTATAGCCTTCGTCCCGCGTGCGGCCAAGGGAGGAATTTACGTTCCAGTTGAACAGGGTGCGGCCCAGGACATGGTGTCCGCCCAGTTGCAGACCGCCGATGTCCTGTACGGGCCGGCGGCTCAGACCCTCAAAGCCCATCGTGCCGTCGTTGCCACCCTGCGTGGCGGTAAGGAAGGTGTTGATGCTGGGCGTGTATATCCAATCGTCGCCGAAGTCGTTGAAGCGTGCGTACAGATACTTCAAATACAGGCTGGAGGTCTCGTTCAGACGGTAGTCCAATGTGCCACCAAATCCGTAGCGGCTACGGAAGTATTGGTAGTCGCGCTGATCGTAGGTGCCCGTCAGCGCCGGGCCGGGCTCGACGTCGTTGATGCCGCGGCCGTTCCAGTCGTACGATGCACTGACCAACGCGCCCAGCTTTTTGCCTGCAAGGAACCGCTTTCCAAGGGTTCCATCGAATTCGTAATTGGAGCGCCCCCCGATGATGGGATTGTAGCCGCCCTCCGCATCGAGAGCGAGGGTGGGGCGGTCTTCTGCGCTCTTGGTGCGCAGGTCCACCGAGCCTCCGATGCCATCGGCCTCCATGTCCGCGCCGAGCGTTTTGTTGATCTGTACCGATTCCACGAGATCCGCCGGAATGAGATCGAGCTTGATTTGGCGGCCCGTTTCCGGCGAGGCCAGGGTGACTCCGTCGAGCGTGGTGTGTGTCAAGCGAGGCTCCGTGCCGCGCACCTTGACATACTTGCCCTCGCCTTCATCGCGCTCCAGGGTCACATCCGGCAGACGGCCGATGGCATCGGCGACATTGGCATTCGGCAGGCTCGTGATCACATCCGCAGGCAGCACATTGATGATGTTGTCCGCGTTGAACGTACGGTTGATGGCTTCGAGTTCGCCACCTTGACGACCGGCATACACCTCGACGCTTTGCACATTGGAGGCCACGATCATGGCGGCGTTCAGGGTCGTGGCCTGGCCCGCAAATAGCTCTACGGGTTTCGTGTATTCAGTGAATCCCGAATAGGTCGCATCCAGTGTGTACCGTCCGGAGCCGATGCCCACGATAGAGTACTGTCCTGTGGCATTGGTTTGAGCAGAAAAGTCGCCCGGCTCCACGGTAACTCTGACACCCTGCAGAGCGGCGCCTTGCGGGTCACTGATGGTCCCCGTCAGGGTTGCCTTACCGGTTTGCGCCAGGACCGATCCGGCACCTAAGCAGCTGGACAGGACGATGAGAGAACGAAGTGGAGTGAATGACATAGCAGTTCTTTGCACGCACGCATTGCGCCATCGCGGAACGTCGGACCAGCTTTGAAACTGGGATCGCGGAATGGTTGTGTGTACCCAGCATCGGTCGCTCTCGTGAACGAAGCATGACTTCTCGGTTACAGCGACGTGAAAGCGTCGTACCGCATCTGTTCAAGATCCCGAACTGATGAAAGAGTGTCTCCCCATTTTTCAGGTCATGGAAGTGGCGCGCATGGAACTCGGTGCTGGTCGGGTGTGGCTGGTGTGTTTGAGCGGACGCGCATAAAAATCCGTACTTCCCGGAGGCTGGCTGCCCCTGCCGGGAAGTACGGACGTTTGTGTGTGAGGTTTGTGAAATTTCGGATGGAGGGCTGCGCTGCGACAAGTGTTTCTCTGTCGAGCGCAGCCGTGACTGGTTTTACGGCTGGGCGTTCAGTGTCCAAACCTGGGCCGGTGTGCTGTCGCACCCCCAGATTTGCTGCTGTGTTCCGTTGGCCATGGAAGAGCCTGGGTCGTCCATGCACTTGCCACTGGCCACGCCCACGATGGTGAAGCCGGTACCGGACGCAGTGACCTTCCACTGCTGGTTGGTTCCACCGCCATAGGTCCACGTTTGCAGCGGGCTGCCGTTGGCTGTGGCCATACCGGTCACATCGACGGCCTGTGCGGGAGCATTGCGATTGACAATGCTGTACACGCCAGTGCCCTGCGATTGGAACTGCCACTCCTGGTTATATTGCTGGCTGCCGCAAGCCCATTGCTGAACAGTTGTGCCGTTGGAGGTACCCTTTCCGGTCGCATCCAGGCACAGCCCGCTTTTTTGGTTGACGACGTTGTACCAGGTGCTGGTGCTTACGGTACCGGGGGTGGTGGGCGTGGTGGTGCCACCGCTACCGGCACCGGTGTTGACGCCCCCGCCGTTGATGCCGCCAAGGTTTCCATTCAGAGAGAAGTTCGCGGAGGTTGTCCACTGCGACCAGTCGTTGGCGATGGTCGACGGGGAATCATGGTAGATGTGCGGTATCGGCGGGTTTCCGGTGAGCGTGTAATAGCCCCATCCATCGTTGGTGGTGCGAGACTTGTAGGTCCACATCGTCCAGCTCAAACCGGCGTTGTTGTAGTCGTTCACCGTGTATTGCCAGGCGGCCCCGCCAAAGTTCCACGCCGTGAACTCCCCGATATAGCCCGGGACGTTGTAGTTGGAATGGTTGTTGAAGTCACTGACCTGTCCATCGGCCTGAGCATTGTCGGCAGAGGCCGACCCACCGCTGCCGGGGGCTGGCGGATAGGCATGCATCTCGTACACCACGTTGCTCCAACCCTGGGAAGAAGGATTCGGCAGCATGCTCCAGTTCCAGTTGCCCCAGCAGCCTTCGATGAAGATCATATGGTTCGGATCCACACCACGAACCGCGCTGTAAATACTGGAATATGCAGAAATTACGGCGCTATCGCTGGGTGGGTTGTCGGGCTCGTTGAGCAGGTCATAGCCGGCGACGGTGGTATTGCCGTTGTAGTGGCTCGCGATCTGCTGCCACATGTAGTTGGTCAGGGACTGGTAATTGCCGTTGGACCAGTACTGATTCGTGTTCTGCTGACCGGTGCTGTCCGAGTTCGATTGGCTGCCGACCGCGCCATGCATGTCGATAATGACGTAAATGCCGCGAGACCCCGCATTGCTCACCAGCCAGTCAAGATAGGTGAACGCGTCGCTGCGCCAGCCGGAAGTGGAAACGCTGCTGAGCGGAAGCTGAAAAAACTGCCCCCACCACACCGGAACCCGGATCACATTAAAGCCGGCATTCTTGATGTTGTCCAGATCGCTGGCCTGAATCCACGCGTTTTGGTACGTGCTGATCATGCTCTGCTCGGTGGACGGAGTGGGAGTGTAGTTGTTCGCCAGCCAGTTCTCCACACCGTAGGTGTCGTTGCCCGAATTGGGGCTGCCGTTGCCAACGAAGTCGCTGTCCAGCGGCGCCATCCATTGTTCCATCACGAACAGGCCGCCCAGGTTAACGCCCCGCAGGGGGACGACCGTGCCGTTGGCATTGACGATGTTGCGGCCGCTGGCGTGCAGCATGCTGAGTTGCGCGCTGGCCTGCGATGTGCCCAGGCCGGCACACACCAGGGCGAACGAAGCAAGCAGCGCCCCGCAATGGGTTGGCCGCTTTGCCCCGCCTGACGGGGCGTGGGTGGGAAGCGTCCGTGCTTTTGAGAACAAAGGCACTCGTGGTAGCCACATAGAACTCTCCTTTAAGCTTGAGAAAAAGATTCGTGATGGGGAAACCCGCGGAAAAAGAATTGCCGAAGGTGTGTGCCTTGGGAAACTCTGTCCGGGGAAAGGCAGCGTAGTGTTTCAGGGTTCAGAAACCGTTTTCGGGGGGAGTACCGAAAGTTGTCTTGTCGAACTGCGAGCCATCCTATACCCCTGCATCGATCTCTGGGAAGACGACCTGGCTTTATTTACGCTGGAGTAAAAAAGGCAAGTCATTCCCCAGGGCCGTGCGTTCCGGAGAGGAGCGTGTGCAAACGCCTGGCGGTCTACGTCCACCCATGCGTTTCTATTTCTGGCTGCGCGACCCCGACACTGGACAGTTCAACTCGGGCTTTATGTTGTGGGCGCAAGCCGCAGCGCGATGCCCCACGCATCCGCAAAGGAGTCACCAGGTCTGAGCAGCCAGCCAAACTGAAGCATCTTCTCCTGCAAGGACGAAATTGCTTTTTCAGGTACCTTCAAACTCCACCACGCAAGCCGGGCATCGCTGTCCATGGCTGGAGGTACATGGCCGGCCCAGGTGTTCAAACCCACATGGTGGTGGTAGTCGCCAGCTGCGAGGAAAAGCGCGCCGGGGATGCTGTGTGTCCGCAGATTCATGCCCAGCCCGGCCCGATAAAGCCGGCCGGCTTTCTCCAGGTCATCGACATACAGATGAATGTGACCCATGGTGGTTTCACTCGGTACGCCGGTCCAGGGGCTGTGCGGCGTCATCAGCAGGTCACGCCAATCGAGCGGCAGGACCGCCGCATCCAGTTCGCTTCCTCGCCACGGCCATTGGGAGCGGTCGCGGTCTGCATAGACTTCGATCTCCAGCCCATCCGGGTCCGCCAGGTAGAAGGCCTCACTGACGAGGTGATTGCTGCTCCCCGCACGGATACCGGAACGGGAAAGATGTTCCGCAAAGCTGGCCAGCGCAGACCTGGACGGCAGCAGAACAGCCGTGTGGTAGAGGCCGAGGCGCTTGCCCTGCAGTGGATGGACACCCGGCCTTTGTTCCAACGAAAGCAGCACGCTCCGATCCACCGCAACGCCCAGCTGCGCGGAGGTTGCCGTTTCCGACAGGACATCCAGTCCGATGACCCCGGCATAGAAGTCCAGCGAGCGCCGGAGGTCGGACACAATCAGCCCCGCTGCGCCGACGCTCGCCGACTCGGGGAGAGAGGGAGCAACATGGTTGAGAGATAAGGGTTTTGTCGCCATCTTGCTCCTCCCGGAGCCGTGCCTGCTGGTGAGGGTTACGCCTGCGCTGCGGCAGAGAGCGCAGGTCCAAAGGGAGCAAGGAAGTCCTCACGGGATTGTTGACCCATGTCGACGACTTTGCTGCCGCCCGCCGCAACGAACGTCACATCTTCGATGCCGATGACTTTGAGAATCAGCCGCAGGTACA
>CAXTBI010000087.1:0-9804 GCA_964242195.1 uncultured Acidobacteriaceae bacterium | reverse complement strand
CTTTTCTTTCTGTCATTCCCGAAGGGAATCTCCTGTCCGGCCGCCTGCACAGCCACGGGGGGCGCTGTTCCAGATTTTGCTTTTCTTTCTGTCATTCCCGAAGGGAATCTGCTGTCCAGCCACCTGCACAGCCACGGGGGGGCTGTTCCAGATTTGGCTTTTCTTTCTGTCATTCCCGAAGGGAATCTGCTGTCCAGCCGCAGGGATCCGCCCCCAAGACCGAAAAAGCAGCGGCATGGGCCCCAGAAACACCCGGGACGTATGCCGCTGCTCATGGTGAACGCAATTCAGCTGCCGTGAAACGCAATCCAGATGCCAATTCGGCAGCCTCCCGGCGCCACCTACGCTTTCACAATTTTTCCGCTCTTGATGCAGCTGGTGCACACGCGAATCCGCTTGGAAACGCCCTGGCTGATGCGTGCCTTGACCTGCTGCAGGTTGGGGTTCCAACGCCGGCGGGTGACGTTGTTCGCGTGCGAAATGTTGTTACCAAACTGCGGCCCCTTGCCGCAAAGCTCACAAACCTGTGCCATCGTGTCTTCTCCAGACGAAACTTGTCACGCACATCCCAGCTCGAGGATCCCAGTCAGGGCTCTCAAAGCACGGCGTCCATTCCCGGACGGGCGCTGCCGAAAGAATGGTAGGCACGATTGGATTCGAACCAACGACCTCTACCGTGTCAAGGTAGCGCTCTAACCAACTGAGCTACGCGCCTACAAAGCGTAGGATTCAGTGTAACGGCAGACTTCCCCCGACGCAACCGGAAACCCGGGAACTCACTCGTCCCCCCCCCCGCCTATGTCCCTCCGTCACGGGATCCGCCATGCGACCCCGTACCCTGCCCATTGCTCTGCGCCTGCACCTTGCGCAACGTCGTCCAGGCGTACTGCGCCGCCGAAAGTGGTGCCAGCACCGCCACGACGCGCAGCAGCAACATTCTCAGCGCTCGGGAATCGGCACCAGGCGCCACCTGCACGGTCATCACCGTCAACACCGCCAGAATCTGCACGCCCGTATTTACCTTGCCCAGCCAGCTAGGCCGAAAATCCCGCAAAGTATTGGTCACAAACAGCAGCGTTGAAATCAGCAAAATGCCCAGATCGCGGCTGAAAACCAGCACCGTCACATAGCGCGGGATCACGCCCACATGCGTCAGCACTAAAAAAAGTGTGCTCAACAACGCTTTGTCCGCGATGGGATCCAGGTACTGGCCCAACGTGGTGTGCTGCCCCAGTTTGCGCGCCAGCAAGCCATCCAGACTGTCCGAAAGGCCCGCCACCCAAAGCAGCGCAAAAGCGAATTTCCAGTGCCCATCCAGGATTTCAATCACCAGAAATGGCAAAAGAAACAGCCGAAACATGGTCAGCAGGTTGGGCGTGGCGCGGAACTGGCGAAGGTCAGGCACTCTTTGGCGTATAGAACTGCATGGTAGCTGATTGCGGCACGCTGGCGCCTCGGCTCACCCGGGAAACGTACCCCGTTTGTACCTTTTGACCGGTATCGACCGGGAAAATCGCCCGGCAACGTCACGCTTTAGCCCATAACGGCTTCCAGGGCGTCGCAGGCTTTTTCCGCACCACCTTCGGCCCGAACCGTTTCCCCGAGCGCACTCGCCTTCGCCGCAAAAGTCGTCTGCTCCAGCAGAACTCGCAGCTCCCGCGCCACCCGGTGCTCCCGATAGCGCCGTCGGGACAACGTCCGCCCCACCCCAAGCCGCACGGCACGCGCCGCATTGTCCGGCTGATCCACCCCAAACGGCACGACCAGCATCGGAACCGCCGCCCGCAGCGCCTCCGCCGTGGTTCCGATTCCGCCCTGATGCACAACCGCCGCCCCCCTTGGAAAAATCCGTGCGTACGACCCGTACGGCAGAAAAAACAGATCCTGCCCGGGCCGCACGGCCACCTCTCCCGGCTTCGCCCCCAGCAGCAGCGCCCGCCGGCCGATGCGGCGAGCGGCGGCGGCACTTTCCCGAAAGAAATCCCCAGGCGCGTTCACCGCCGAGGAACCCAGCGTGAAAATCACGGGCGGCGGCCCCGCCTCCAGCCACCGATCCAGGTTCGGCGTCGGTTCCGTCGGCTGCTCAAAAAACGAAAATCCGGTCGCTGTCGTCTGCGGGGGCCAGTCCGGCTGCGGCGGTCCGAACGCCGGGGAAAACAGCGCCAGTTCCCGCAATGGCGAATGACCGCCCCCAAACAGGGGATTGCCCGTGTTCGGCAGCCCCAGACTGCGGCGCAGATCGTCATAGGGAAGCATCCAGCTTCGCGCCATCCGCTCCGCCAAATGAAAAAACAAGCGCCATGCGTGGGGTGGGGGATCCAGCCGGCGAACCAGCTCCATCCCGGGCAGCGTCGGCGGATCGGTAGCCGAAAGCAGGCTGACCGGCGCCAGCATCGTTGACACCCACGGTATCCCCTTCCGCTCGGCCACCAGCCGCGTCCCCCACGTCAGCGGATGCGCCACCAGCAGGTCCGCCCCCTCCGCCGCCTGCAACGTGTCCGCGTATGCCATCGGCAAAGCCGGCAAAATCAGCCGCCGCACAATGTATTCCACCCCGCGGCGGCCATCGAAAACCTTCTGGATCAGCTCCGGGCTGGGTTCGTCCGCGGTTGCCGCGCGCATCGGTGCAAACTCCAGCCCCGCCGCCTCCACCCGTTCGCGAAAACTCGGAACCGTGGCCACCGCGGGCCGATGTCCTCGCCTCGCCAACTCCTGCCCGATCGCCAGGTAGGGGTGCAAATCCCCCAGGGACCCAACCGCCGTCAGCACAACCCTGCGTCCCCGTCCCTCACGACCGCTTCCCGATTCCGTCACGTTCGTTCGATGTCCGTTTGCGCCCGCGGAAGATCGTTTTCCTCCCCGCTCAGCCCCGGCGAAATCTCCGGGCGCAAACCGGCCAGGATACGTTTGGCGGTACGCACATAAAGTCCGTTCGCATAACGGTACGGCCCGATAAAGTGCAAAAACGACGATTCCCCATACCGGATTTCGGGATGCGCCCAATACGACACAAAACGCGGCGAGGGCAGCGGCAACGGGTCCTCGGCATTGGCAATCAGCAGGTTCGAGGTCAGCTGTTCACTGCCCCATTCCTCCCACTGGGGCCCGGCCAGCCGCCGCATCAGGTCTGAAAACCAGGCAATACGCTCGCGGTCGAGCGACCCCCGCGCAAAGCCCACAAACCCCGCATTGCCCCGCAAATACTTCAGATCGGACGCTTCCGGCAACTCGTCGAACGACCGCTCGCACACCGCCTGCACCTGCCCGCTCGTGCTCGCCTTCAGCCGCGCACAGGCCTCCCTCATTCCCTCCACCTGCGGATAGGAGCGATCCCCCAACAGCGTGAAACTGCGATTGCTGTCGATACACGCCAACACCTCCGGGATCGGGCCCGGCGTCAGCGTGTCCGAGTCCAGCTGCACCACAAAGCTGTCCCGCGATAAATCGCTGATCAGCATCAGGCGCTCCCAGCAGCTGCCCTTGGGACACGAACCCGTGCTCACCGATGTGATCGGGACCACCGTGAGCGAAACAATCTGACTCCCCAGCGTTGCAAGGTCCCCCGCATCTAGCGATCCATCGTTCAGGACCACCACCTTCGGCGATCGGCCCAACCGGCTCACAAATGACTTCAACGCCAGCAGGTACATGCTCACTTCCCCATGGGGAAGCATCGTCACCACGGTGAGCGGGCAATCGCTCGCCGGCAACGCCGCGGTTTTCGGCAAACTTCGACAGTTGAAATCGAACCAGGCGCGGTTGATCGCCCGCCGTGCACGGAAGAACATATCGGCACCTTACCATGGGGGCGGCGGTCCGCTGTGTCCGAAAACAGGGCACCGGGCACAACCTCCGTGGCAGACGCTCGCCTCCCGGGTCAGCACCCGGAAACCCTCTGTCCCGTTCCGCTACAGGCACGGCTTCCGCTCAAGCCAACGCGGTTTGCAGGCCCCTGGATTTCGGGGGCGGACACGGGGCTAACCGCGCCGACAGGGCCGCGCGCATCGCACCTCCGCGCTCGGTCCATGTGCCCAGCAGGCTTGCCTGCCAACGCGCTTCGCGCTGGCCGTCGTCGAAGTTCGCCAGCCGCCACGCTTCAAGGACCCGCGCTCCCTCCTCGGCCGTCGCCGCCAGGCGCACCAAGGGTTCCTTGTCCAGTAACTCCGCCACGCCCGGAGTCGCCAACATCGGGTGGCAGGCCGCGAGATGCTCATAAAATCGCGTGCTCGAGCCCGAAAACGTGGGTTCCCGGCCACGGTACGGAAGCACGGCCACGGTAAAGGCACGGGCGTAACGATACAGTTCGCGGTAGGGCTTCGGCCCGATCACCGTGCTTCCCGGGTGTCCCAGAACGACACGCCGGGCACGCCGCTGCGCCGGCTCCTCCACCCGCAGATCCGCCGGCCCGACGAAAACCCATCGCATCCACGGCGTGGAGGCCTGCAAACGCTGCATGTACTGCCAGTCCATGTTGCCGCCCAGCGCCCCGATCACACCGGCGATGGGTCCAGCTCCCACCGGCATCCCCGCCACCGGCGCCCCGGGCTCCCACAGCGGCGCGGGAAGCGTGTTGCACGCACGGTTGGCATTGGGCAGCACCTCGATCTTGCCTTCCGGGCAACCGGCCCGCTCCCGCAGATACGCCGCGATCCGCTCCGAATTTGGACACACAAGCTCCGCCCGCCGGCAAAGCCTTCGGTCCAGTCGGCAGTGCGCTTCGGGGTCGATGCCTTCGTACGCCGCCATCAGGTCCGTCAGCCAGTACACCACCGGCCCCGGCCAACCTTCCGCCACCGCCGGGAAGTACGGCGTTGTGCAAACCAGGACGGAACGCGCCGACACCGGCGAATGGGCCAGCAGGCGCCTCAGCAACGCGGGCCCGGTACGCTCCAGCAGGCTGAAAGGCAGGCGGGCAACGCCGCGCAGCACCGGAAATCGCGCGGTTTGTAAATTGGGGTGATCCGTGGTCGCAGACCCGCCCGCGAGCCCAGGCCAGCGGGGCAAATAGCTGCGCTGCGGTTCCCAAAGAACGACCGGGCCCCCCTCCGCCAATCCCGTGGCAAACTCCAGATCCAGCACGTCCGACATCTGCAGAACATGCCAGGGCTCCGGCCCGGCGTGGTCGAACCCGTCACTGGCCGTGGAACTCACAATTTCGTGCATACGATCTTTCAAGCAGGCTCGCGCAAAGGGTGTGGGAGCGAACCAAGGATGGACGGGGACGAAATCTTCACAAAGAACACCCCCGGGCTGACTCCGGTGACAAAAGCTCACTCACGGTCTCAAAACGGTACCCCGCCGTTTGCAACGCAGGCACGATCGTACGCAATGCCGCCAGGGTCTCGGAACAATCCACGTGAGTTTGTATGTCGCGCCCGTCGTGCAAACAAACGATGCCGCCCGGTCCGGTGTTCCGCAGAACATGCGCCGCGATCCGTTCGGCGGTCCACTCCCAATCGTGCCCGATCACGGTCCAAAGTACGCCCAGCAGACCGTGGCGGCGTTGGGCGCCGCCCACACCCATCCAGCGCATCCCGTAGGGCGCACGAAACAGCCGCGGAGCCCTTCCGTGCAAACGCGTCAGCACCTCCTGCCCCTTTCCGATTTCGAGCCTCACCCGTCCCGGTGTCCAAAGGTTGGGACTTCGACTGAGGCGCGGAGGCAGACGTGGGTGCGCATAGGTGTGGTTCCCGATCTCATGCCCGGCCGCCGAAACCGCCTGCGCCATCGCCGGCCAACGCTCGGCATTCCGTCCGCACTGGAAAAATGTCGCCCGGACGCCTCGCTCCGCCAGGTACGCCAGCAAGGGCCCCGTTCCTTCACTCGGACCGTCGTCAAACGTCAACGCCACGGATCGCCTGCCGCCCCCACCGCGGTACACGGATCGCCCAAAAATCTGTGACGATCGCCCTTTTACCGCATACCGCAGAAGGGCCGCAAAACCGGACACCGCGGCTGCCGCGCACACCACCTCAACGGCCATTCCTGCCCGGAAACGCAGCCCCGAGGACATCCCCGAACGCAGCCTGCGTACAACTGAAGGCAGCTTGGGCAGAACAAAAAGCATGGTGGACCCAGCATACCGAGCGTAGCCGCTTCTGGGCAGAGCGCCGCCAGCTCAAAAAGCGAATCTTTGGTAACCCGGGGGGGGAAGTTAACTGTAGAGGGCTCCCATCCGGTCAACCGTGTCTCCGCGCTGCCGGCCTGCATCCAGCCCCGGGGCCGGCTCGCCGCCGCGGGCAGCCCACCACCCGGCCACCCCCAGGGCCACAAACAGCAGCACGCCGGAAAAGAACTGCCCGCGCACCACGGCATAATCGCCAATGTCCATCGTCAGCACGTTGGACGCGAGCGGCGGGTAGTTCAACGCAATGGCCGGCACCAGCGCGAGCAACAACCACCACCGGCCGCCGGACCGCATCGCCTGCAGCAACACCATCACCGGCGCGATGAGCAAGATAAAGTAGTGCGTCCAGGCAATCGGCGCGAAAATTGTGAGCGCGATCAGGGCCATCATCGCGCCCACCGGCGGAAATCCCGCGCTTTCCTTCCGTCGCGCATCCACGCGCCGGTCCAGCCATCCACCCGCGGCGGTACAGGCCAGCATCAGGGCCATCGACCCCAAACGGACCGCGGTCGGCAACGGCAAAACGTTGATATCGAAAACCTCATCCGGCGAGTAAAAGCGCGCCATCGTCCAGGCCGCAAAGGATTGGTTGTTCTGCGCCACCAAAAGCACCCGCGACACCCTGTGCAGGCTTTCCAGGTAGGCCCCGGTCAATCCCGGCCCCACCGCCACCACGGTCGCCGCGGCCAGCACGGCCGTCCAGAACAACGTGCTGACCGCCGCCTTCCAACGGCCGATCAACAGCCAGTACAGCACCAAAACGATCGGCGTCAGCTTCACCGCCGCCGCGCAGGCAACCGCCAGCCCCGCCCATCCCGCAACCCACCACCCATTCCAGCGGCGGTCGTTTCGCCCGGCCAGGACAAGGCCCAGGATGGCTAAAAAGAAGAACAGCGCATGGGTCTGCATCAGGTACATCGCATAGCCGAAGGGCTGCGAAAACCACAAACCCAGCGTCAGAAGCGCGATGGGCACGGGATGGGAAACCCATGGTGTCCAGTACCGGCCCACCAGCCAGATCACACCCGCCAGCGAAAGCATAACCGGCAGCAGAAATATGTGCTTGAACCTCCCAAACATCGTGTGGTTGCAAAGCGGTTGCAAAAGATAGGCCCACAACGGCGTCTGCACATAGGGATGGAGGTAGCCGGGGAATCCACCCGCCTTGCCCAAACGCTTCCATGTACCCGTCAAATCGCCGACATCGGCGAAATTTTCCGCGTCAAAGCTGTACAAAACCCCCGTATGCCCGGTCGCCAGCAAACGGCAACCCACGTACGAACTGGAAAGGTCCTCCCCGTCCACCTTGCGAAACCGGACATTGCCGGCTGCGACAAATACAGCCAAAATCAAAACCGTGATCCATCGGCGGGATGTTCGTTGGCGAAGACCTGCGAGCATCGCACCTCCTGTGCTGGATGATGAGGATACCTGCATTCGAGGTACGCCGGCCCGGCTTCCGGCAAACGACTTCGGGCAGCGGCAACCCGGCGTCCCGCACAACGGTTTGGCCTCGGGACGTAAATCGAAGGCCGTTGGGGGTCTTCCGCATCCTAACAAAACAACACGAACAACACCTCCCCCGAGGAACCGCGTCCCCCTTCAAGCAAAAAGGCAGCGCACCGTTCCCCACCCAAACTCGCGGTTCCCATCGCCGGCTTCGCCCTCGCTCGGCAACATCCGACCGTGCATTCAAGGCAGGCGCACCACCCCGGCCGGCAAGGGCAGGGTCGCCACGCGCGGGGGCAAACACATAGAGTCGTTGCAGGCCTGAAATCGGATCTCCACCACGGTCGGACCGGTTACGGCACCCTCGCCTGCGCGCAGCCGCAACCGAAATCGCGGCTGTCCCACATAGAAATCCACCGGGGACGCCGTTCCCGCGACCGGGCCCCGCCGCGGACGGTCCGCACCCACGCTCACCAGGATCAGCGGGCCCCCGGGCCGCACGCTGAATTCCAGCGGAACCGGCCCATCCTCCGGTTCCGACAACGCATACATGTGCCATCCCGCCCCAATCGTCGCTTCGGCCACCGCCTGGGTTTCCTTCCCTGCCCGCACCGGCGCGCGCGGGTATGCCCTCATCCGCCAACCCACCGGAGACGCCACCTGTCCCAACCGCGTGGCTCGCCCCCTCGGTGTTTCCCCCTGCACCGCGGCGAAACATCGACCCGACGGCGAGAGCCCTCCCTCGGCAAACACGGCAAACTCGGCAAGCCCGGCAGACAGGGCAAACACAGCCAACGCCGCCAACGCCGGCAACGCGCGGGAACAGCGCATCACGATCCCCCCAGCGCCGGGGCAAAGGCCGATTGCAGCACGGCGCGCGTCGTCAAATCCTGGACCCACACCACCAGCCCCAGGTGCGCCGGGTCCAGCGGCAGATCCTTCGTTCGGAAGTGCACCTCGCCAAAGCGGTCGTTCCCGCGCTCATACGCGTCCAGGTAAGAGCGCAACATGCCCTCCACGGTCCCGAGGTTGAAACTCGCATCCACGGTCTGCCGGACCGAAGCCGGCGCCTCCCCTGCACCACCCACAGGCGCACCGGGGAGCCGGAGCGCCGTATCCGGTCCCATCGCCCTCACCACCATACGATGAAAACGAACTCCATTCTCTCCGCTGTAGCGGAGGCCATCCTGCACCAGCGCGATATGGACGACAAGGTGCCCGGGCAGCGCCGCCGCGGAGGCCCCCGGCGCAAGCGAAATGCTTGCCTGGCCCACCACGGCACCGCCGGCCTGCGTCGCTCCCAGCGTCAATCGCAGGGCACTGGCTTGCGCCGCCTGGTCCTCCAACGCCGCCGCAAAACCCACGACGACGTTCTCGGCATCCGCGCGGGCCGAACCGGCTACCGGCAGAGGTTCCCCGTCCAGAAAGGCCTGGGGCGTGCTCCCCACGCGGTAGGCGGCCGCCCGGGTCTCGGAGGCCGGGCTCGTTAAAGGATCAGGCCGGGGAACGTTTTCGTCGTATTCCAGAACCGCCAGATCGCGCCGGCCGTACGTGGTCAAAAGGCTCTCCACGGCCAGGTCCGGGGCCACGCAAGGATCGCAGCCGGACCCGGTAAACAGCTCCAGCAGAACCGTATGCCCACCCCTCGGCAACACCCGCGGCGGCAGGGTGTACACCGCCGGGAACAGCCCCGCGTACAGGGCATCCACCGCCCGTTCCAGCCCCGCTTCCCCTCCGCCGGCGCCGCTCGCCTGGTACAGGCGCAAGGCTTGCGCCCGCCACCGCGCCGGAAGCACCCCGGTCGCCTCCGCACGTTCAAATGCCTCGAGCGCCGCCCGGTTTCCCTGCCCATCCTCTCCCCGCTCCAACGCAAGCTCCCCATGCAGCAGGTTCACCTCGCTTGAAAGCGGCTCCAGCCGAAACGCCTCGGCCAGCAACGGGGCTGCGGCCTCCGGCCTGCCTTCCCGCAGATACACCTTGGCCAGCGCCGCCAGGCAAAGCACGCGGTCGCGCACAAAGCTCCGATGCACCTCCCGAGCGCCCGTCGGAGGCAGCTTATACCGTCGCTGCGCGGCCGCGGTCTCCCGTCGAAACCTCTCCTCCGTCAGCGCCGCCAGGGCGGTTTGGGCCCATGCCTGCGCCGCCGGCAGGTCCGCGCCGGCAGGTTCCGCGCTTGCCAGCGCATCGGCCACCCGCGCCTGCTCGAGCGTCCGCTCCAGGCCGGCGGG
>CAXTBI010000086.1:0-10371 GCA_964242195.1 uncultured Acidobacteriaceae bacterium | reverse complement strand
CCCACCCACCGGCAACGATGTCGGCAGCCTCCCCGGCCGCCGCAGATGCATCGCCTCCGCCACGGTGTCGGTGTACTTCAACCCCGCCCCTGTGTTGAACAGCACCACCCGCTCCCCCGGCTTGATCTCGCCTGAAGCCAGCAAAGCGTCATACGCCGCCGTCGCCGCCGCCCCCTCGGGCGACAAAAAAATCCCTTCATGCCTGGCCCAGTCCAGAATGGACGCGAGCAGCGTCGCGTCGTCCGCGCTCACGGCTTTCCCGCCCGACTCCCGCAAAATCTGCAAAAGAATCGCATCGCCATACGGCTTCGGCACCCGCAGCCCCGCCGCAAACGTCTCCGCATCCTCAAAGAACGTGCTCACCGCCTTCCCTTCCGCAAACGCCCTCGCCACCGGCGCACAGCCGGAGGCCTGCAACGCATACATCCGCGGTCGCTTGCCGGACACCCAGCCCAGCGCTTCCATTTCCGCAAACGCCTTCCACATCCCGATCAACCCCACACCACCGCCGGTAGGGTAAAAAATAGCATCCGGGTACGTCCATCCGAGCTGCTCCACAATCTCGTACCCCATCGTCTTTTTGCCCTCCACACGAAACGGCTCCTTCAGCGTGGAGATGTCGAACCACACATCCTCGGCGGCTACACCGGTCTCACGTTGCTGCCCGATGCGCTCCGCAACCATGCGCGCGCAGTCGGAAATCAGGCCGTCCACCATCGTCACATCGGCCCCGTACACGACCCCTTCCAGGTAGTTCGCCAACGGCACATCCATCGGCATAAAAATGTGCGCCGCCACCCCAGCCGCCGCCGCATACGCCGCCAACGCCCCCGCCGCATTGCCCGCCGAAGGCACCGCCAGGTGCCGCAAACCGTAATGCCTGGCCATGGTCACCGCCATGCCCAGCCCCCGCGCCTTGAACGTTCCCGTGGGGTTCGCCCCCTCTTCCTTGATCAGCACACCGGGATAGCGGTTGGACTGGATCATCGGCGTCCATCCCTCGCCCAGCGTCACCGGCGTCACCTCGGGCAACACGTCCCGGTAGCGCCACATGCCGGGGCTCGCCGCCGAGGCCGCCGCATATTCCGCCGGTGCCTCCCGCCGCGCCGTCCGCCGCAACGCGTCCATGTCATACCGCACGTAAAGCGACCCCGCATCGAGCGGGCAAAGCGTGTGCGGCACATCGGCTGAAACCCGGTTCCCGCAACGCACACATTCCAGAAATGCAATCTTCGCCATAGCTTTTTCAGCTTAGCCGAGACCGAGCACAACCGCGGGGCCCAGGACACCAAAACCTTGCGCTCCACCCATTTCGGAGGTTGGCTCTACAACTTGCGAGCAGTTCTTCCGTCGCCGTCTGGGAGCCATAGTGAAAGCAGCACAAAAAGCCAGTACGGGGGTACGACTCCCTGGCTAAGGGGAGTTCCGTATGCTGCGCTCGTGGCGCAACAGCACATTCGCGGCTGCCGCTGGAACCCTGGCTTGCGGCCTCCTTTGTATGGCGGGCTGTGACGCCTCCATCCTCACCCTTTCCGCAACCCCAGCGGGCACCGGCACCTCCTCTGCAGCCAGTTCAAGCCCCGGCACGGGCCCCAGCCCCACTGCCACGTCCCTGTCGTTCCCGGACATGGGCGGCACCATCGCCGAAATTCCCGCCGCCTACGTGCGTGGTGTCCCGAACCGTTGGGTGCTGTTCCTGCATGGGTACAACCAGGATGCGAACACAATCCACGACGGCAGTTACGGCGACGTGGAAGCTGCCTTGCTCCATGCCGGCTACGTCGTCATCGCCATGACCAACACGACGCGGAACTGCTACGGCAATGCGCAATGCAACGCGGACGTGGCGGCGGTTGCAAAGTTGGGGAAACGCGAACTCAGCCTCCAACCCGAACCGTTCGTCGTCGCCGATTCCATGGGCGGGTTCACCGTGCTCAACGCCATCTCGTCCGGTGCCCTCCATCCCAAGGCCGTCGTGGGCTGGTGCCTGAACACGGATCTTGCCTGGGACTACATTTCAGGCGGCGCGCGCACGCCAATCACCGCCGACTACAGCATCTCGGCTGCCAACCCCTACGCCGTGGCAACCGCCGGCTTCGATCCCATGCTGCAAGGCGGCGCAGTCTACGCCGGCACACCGTTCCAGCTATGGAGCAGCGATGCGGACACCGTCGTTGGCAAAACCGCGAACACAGACCGCTTTGCCGCCATGGTCAACGCGAGTGGAGGCAGCGCCGTGGTCAACGCCTCAACCGGAGATCATCTCGATCCCAGCAACTTCGATCCTGCTGCCGTTGTGGCGTTCTTCAATGCCCATTGAACCCGCCCGCCCCTCTTGATTCCGCTACACACACCGGCCATCCCCCGGCCCTCAGCAACTCTTGACTGAACCGGTCGGCGCGCACCCACACTGCCCACAGAACGTGTGGTTCAGCCGATGTGCCGCAATCATCAGCGCGCTTCCGAAAAACGTAATCGCCACTTCCCATCCGTGCGCCGGCAGCCTGTCCCCGAACCACGCCGCCGTGAAAATGCAGCCCAGCCCCGCAAACAGCAGCAGAAGCACACGCCGCCGGCGATGCCGACGGAACCCGTTCAGCAAGGCGAACGCACCGAAGCAGGCAACCAGCGTCGCCAGGCTGCGATGCACGGTCTCCTCCCCCGGAAGCAGATGCGCCAATACCGCGGAAAACGACAACAGCACCGGTGTCAGCAGGCAATGCGCCACGCACAACACTGAAGTCCAGATACCCAGCCGATCCGCCCACACCCGTGGTTCCGCAACAATCTGAAGTTGTGTCCGGGTCATAGGGTTTTGTGTCTGGATCATGGAATTTGTGTCCGCCTCACAGACCTCCAGTCTACTGCGATTCGCCTCGCAACAAGACCGACCCCCCCCCAAAAAATATACTGCGACTACGCTATCATTAGGATCGTGTTCGCTCGCCCTCCCCTCGCGGCTCTGTTCGCTGTTCCCGTCCTTTCCACGATGAGCGGCGGTCTCCTCGCCATCCATTGCCGCCGCTGGCTCCCTTCGCTGGCAGCCCTCGGCGCGGGCATCCTCATCGCGGCCGCGTTTCTGGACCTCCTGCCCGAAGCCCTCGCGCTGGGAACCGCCGCCGCCTGGACCGTGCCGCAGATTCTCGGCTTGGCCCTGGGCTCCTTTCTGCTCTTCTTCTTCATCGACACACTGCTCCAGACCCTCGCGCGCGGTGAAGGAAGCGAAGGAAGAAGCGTCCTTGCCGGGCGAATCGCCGGCGGCCTGCTCATCCTTCACAGCTTCCGCGACGGCATGGCGATCGGCGCCTCGTTTGCCGCGTCGCCCGCCGCAGGCTATGCGGTCGCGCTCGGCATCGGTGCACACGATTTCGGAGACGGCCTCAATACGGTCCTGCTCACAACCCGCGGAAAACAACCGCAGCGGCTGGACTACATGTTTCTCATCGCCGACGCTCTTGCCCCCGTCGCCGGTGGCCTGGCAGCCGTCGGGTACTTCTCTTCCCAAAAAGATTCGGCTTTCCTTTTAGCGGCGGCGGCCGGCTTCTTTCTCCAGATGGCGGCCTGCGATCTGCTGCCCGAAGTGCGACGTTCCGCCGCCACCCAAAAATGGACGCTGCCCGCCGTTCTTGCCGGCAGCGCCATGATCTATGCCGCGAATCTGCTGCTCCGCGGCTTGCGTTAACAAAAACCGAAGCCGCACCGCGGCTCCGGCTCCTGTTCACTTCGCGGGCTGGCTCACCACTTCCACAGGTCCATGGTTGTCGCAATGGTCTCCGTCCTGGTGGTGCAAATGCCCGTCCACCAGGTAGTCCACGTGGTCCCCATGCGGCACAGCTTCGTGGCCGCACTCCGCCCCGTGCTGATGCTCCTCCGCGTGCCCTCCGCAATCGTGCCCATCGGTGCAATCGGCCGGATTGGTCGCCGTCACCTCCAGCGTGTGTTCATCCACATGTCCCTCATGCAGGTGGTGCAGGTGACCGTCATGCAGGAAATCCACATGGTCGTTGTGCCGGATCGCGGTATGTCCGCATTCTGCCCCGTGCTCGTGTGTATGCTCTTCATGAACCTTGTGATCTGCCATCGCTAAAATCTTCCTTTCCTGTTCGGGAGGCTTTGCCCAACTTGGGCGTGAAGGGGAAACCGGCGCCTACCCGCGCCCGGCATGTATCAACAACAAACACCTCTGCTGCAGCGCTTGGAGGGCACGCGTTTAGTGCGCACAGCAATTCTGTCCCTGCAACGAAAGCACACCCGCCCGCACCAACAGCGGCACAAGCAGAAGAGCCGCCGCACTGTCGGCCCAACCGATGCCGAACAGCCGATGCACCAACAGGCCGAACAGCACGATGGCCGCCTGGTACATGCAAAAATCGGTTTGCTTGGCGTCCGTGAGCATAGCCTGGCTGGAAAGTGCTCGCCCCACTCCCCGTTTCGCCCGGGCTAACACCGGCATACAAATCAGCGCGGCAAGCGTCACGCCTACCCCGAGCCAGTTCGTCTCCGCACCGTGGCCGTACAGCAACCCATGCACCGAATCGGCAAGCAAATACGCCGCCAGCGCCAGAAGACACCAGCCCGCGATGCGAAGGCTGATTCGTTCGGCCCGATGCCGTCGCTCGCCGTTCATTTCGTGCGACATGCGCCACACCAGCGCCCCAGCCGAAATCACCTCGATCAAGCTGTCGATGCCGAATCCCGCCAACGATATGCTGCCGCTGCGGCCGGCCGCCGTCAGCGCAATTCCGGCTTCCAGCGATCCCCAGACCAGCGTAAACATTTCCAACTGACGCCCACGGCGCGCAGCGTCTTTTCTGTCCGCGAAGCCTGGGGAGGCGTAGACCATTCTTGATTTCCTCAAGCCTGCGCCCTTGAACTTGGGCGCCGTCCGATCCACTTGCCACCGGTCGACCGCTGTCAGATCGCATGGCCTGCGTCCATACTCGACTGATCTCTGTTGCGAGTCAAGTTGCAACAAAGCGTCGTCTCAGCTCCGTCTGCGCTTCGTCTCAGACCTGTCTCAGTTCCGTCTCAGTTCAGTCTCAGCTCAATCCCGCACCCCGCGGTTCTTCGCTGCTTCCCTCACACGGTGTGTCCCCGCCTTACCGGCAGGCAGCGCATTGGCCATAAATGAAAAATTCGTGGCCGCTCGCTTTGAATCCGCGCGGAAGTTTGGGCTTGATGTCGATGCTGCAACCCGGCAGCTCAAACACCCGGCTGCATATATTGCAGCGAAAATGATGATGATGGTCCTTGCCCGCCACTTCGTAGCGCTTCGCTTCCCCGGGCAGTTCCACCGGCACAAGCCAGTTCTCCTCCACCAGCGAAAGCACGTTCCGGTACACCGTCGCGATGCTCAGGCCACTCACCTCGGCCTGGGCAAGGCCCAGGATCTCTTCAGGCGATAGGGGCCGGTCGGCCTCGAGAAACGCCGATCGAATCGCGTCCTTCTGTCTCGTGTTTCGTGTCAATACCGCCATACGATTTTGCATGCGCTCTCTGCATCCGCCCAAAGCGCCGTCCCGTCGAGCACGCATTCCCATCATAAGGCATGCACAACCCGCCACCGGCTCCCCACCGAACGGCGGCTCCGGGCATCACGATACCGCCGTCGATAATGACAAACGACTAGCAGCAAGGTACCATGGAGCCACACGCTGCGGGAGTTTGCCTCCCAACGGAGGATTCGCATCCCCATCCTCAGCCACGTTCCCGGGTGACCTGATTTTTTGAAGTCGAAGCTCCAATGCGATCGGGAAAAGCCACTTTGGGCAAGGGCGACGGCGCTGCTGTGCACTCTGTTCCTGTTTGGTTTCACCCTCGCACAGGCCGCCCATAGTCACTTCCCGTCCCCGCACCGGGCATCGAGGCAGCACACCGTGGCCGCGAACACCTCCGTGGTGGAGGGCGCGGAAGAAACCTGCCCGCTCTGCAATGGTGTGCATTTTTCCACGCCCGTTCCCGTCGTCGGTCCTGCCCCTGTCCCCGGTTTCGAAGCCGCGCCCCTGCCCGGTTCCCCAGGCGATGCGCTCTCCGCCGAGACCGCCTTCGCTTTGTACAGTCGACCTCCACCTTCGCTCTGATCCCTCATCACGCCACAGAGACGAGGTTGCCGAAATCGCAGCCATCGTGACCCGCAGATGCGCCGCGCACGCCAGGCGTTCGCCCAGCGAACAGGAGTCGACATGCAACAAATCAAGTATTTTCGTTCTGCCCGGGTAGCGGCGTCCTGCACCCTGTTTTCCGCAACCCTCGCCTTCGGCCAAAGTACATCCGGCACCGTCACCGGAACCGCAAAGGATAGCACCGGGGCCATCATTCCCGGGGCCGTCGTCACCCTGTCCGACCCGGTCAGCGGATACCTGAAAACCGTGACCAGCGATGCCGCCGGCGGGTTCGTCTTCCCAAACATCGCCTTCGACCGTTACCAACTCTCGGCCACCTCGACCAACCTGTCGGCGCCGATGAAATCCGTGCGCGTTTCCTCCCCCGTCCCGATCACCGTCAACCTGGTTCTCGCCGTCGCCGGGGCCACCGCGACCGTCGACGTGGAAGGCGATACCGACCTCGCCGAGACCGATCCAAACTTCCACACGGACGTCGATCGCACCATGATCGCGCGCCTCCCGGTCGAAACCCCCTCCTCCGAACTCAGCTCCATCGTGACGGAGCTTTCCCCGGGTGTAGCTGCTGATGCCAACGGTCTCCTGCATGGTTTGGGCGATCACAACGAGGTGTCCTTCGCCGTCGATGGCCAACCCATCACCGATCAGCAAAGCAAGGTCTTCTCCAATGAACTGCCCGCCGACGCCATTCAATCGTTCGAAGTCATCGAAGGCGCGCCGCCCGCCGAATACGGCGATAAAACCAGCCTCGTCGTGGTCGCCACCACGCGCTCCGGTCAGGGCATCACCACACCCACCGGCGTCGTCTCTGCCCAGTACGGCACCTTCGGCACCAGCCGCATTTTGGCCGACATGGCCTACGGCGGCCAAAATTGGGGCAACTTCATCTCCGCCAGCGCCCTCGAAAGCGGCCGCTTTCTCGATGCTCCCGAATTCGCCGTTCTCCACGACAAGGGCAACGAAGAAAACCTCTTCGACCGCATCGATGGCCAGCTCAGCAACGTCAGTTCCCTGCACATGAACCTGCAGTACACACGCTCCCTGTTTCAAACGCCCAATAGCTACGACACCCAATACGGCTTCGTCCAGGGTAGCCTCACCACGGCGCCTGCCGATCAGCGTTCCAAAATCGAAACCTGGTTATTTGCACCCACCTATACCCGCATCCTCGGCGCGCATGCCGTCTTGAACTTCGCACCGTACGTTCGCCGCGACAACTACCGCTACCTCCCTTCGGCGAACCTGTTGAACGACCTCGGTCCCATCCAGCAGGAAAGCGTGGGCCAGTTCCGCACCCTCACCAACGTCGGCGTCCATTCCGATCTCAGCTACACGCTGGGCCACAACAACATCAAGCTCGGCGGGATGTATGAACAGACGTTTCTCCGTGAAAACGACACCGTCGGCCTTGTGGATCCGCACCTCAACGCCCCCTGCAACGACCTGAACGGAAACCCCCTCAGCGGAGGCGCGGGCCAATGTACCGGTTCAACCACCGCGGGCAGTCCCACCGCCAACCCAAACTATGCTCCGGTCCTGGCCCCGTACGACCTCACCCGCGGCGGCACCACCTACACCTGGCATGGGCAAACCGACGTCAAGCAGCTGGCCCTGTACGGCGAAGATTCCATCAAGGCCGGCCCCTGGCAACTGGACCTCGGCATCCGCGGCGACTTCTACAACGGCCTCGCCATCCAGCGTGAAGCCGAGCCCCGCGCCGGCGTCAGCTACAACGTCAAACGGACCGGCACTGTGCTGCGCGTCTCCTACGCTCGCACCCAGGAAACGCCCTTCAATGAAAACCTTGTTCTCTCTTCAAACGGCTGCCTGGATCCGGTGCTGAACGCGATCTTCATGGGAACCTATGGCTATTGCACGCCGGCTCCCTTCAACCCCGGCTTCCGCAACGAATTCCACGCAGGCTTCGGCCAATCGATAGGCAAACACTTCGTGGTCAATGGGGAGTGGATCTCCAAATACACCCACAATGCCTACGACTTCAGCGTCTTTGGCGCTACGCCGATCACCTTTCCCATCGAATGGCACAACTCCAAAATCCCCGGCTACGCTGCCAGCGCTACCCTGGCTGACCTCAAAGGCTTGACCGCGCGGTTCACCTTCTCCTCCGTCGCCGCCCGCTTCTTCAACCCGCAGGTCGGCGGGGTGGGCGCAACCGTCGCCACGGCCGGCGGCTACCCCTTCCGCATCGACCATGACGAGCGCTTCAACCAGACCACGCACCTCGAATACCACCTGCCCTTCCGCAAAAGCGTCTATTACTCGTTCAACTGGAAGTTCGATTCCGGCCTGGTCGCCGCATCCACCCCCTGCTACAACGTCACCGATCCGAACAGTATCTGTGCAGGCTATTCCTTCCAGCCTGACGGGGTGACCCCGCTCACCACGGCAACGGGGCAACCGGCCATCAACCTCGGCGGCCTCACCGCGGACGAAGAATTTCAGGCCGGGCTCACCTGCGATGGCGTCCGTGCCACCCAGACCCAGGGCTTCACAGTCTGCGACGCCGCCGGTCTTACCTCAAAGCTCGTCAAAATTCCCGCCGCCGGAACAGAGGACGACGACCACAACCCACAACGCATCCAACCGCGCAACCTGTTCGACATGGAACTGGGCGACGACAACATTGCCCACTTCGGAAGCGGCGAACGCTACAAATTCGGTGCCCGCCTCACCGCCGTCAACGTAACGAACAAGTATGCCCTTTACAACTTCCTTTCCACGTTCTCCGGAACTCACTACGTCACACCCCGCACCGTCACGGCTGAGATCGCGTTCCGCTTCTAACCCAGTTTCCCCAGCCAGGAAAGCGTCCTCTCGACCGGAGGCGAAGCCGAAGCGGAGAGACCCCTGCCATTCCCCGGCGCAGCACATCCGCTCGCGAAAACAACGGACGACATGCAGGGGTCGCTCCCTTCAACAAGGGAGCGGACCGTTGGGTACAGCCGCACCGCCAACCCCGAGATTTCTGTACCCTGACAACATGCGCCCCTGCCTCATCGCCATCGACATGGACGGCACCCTGATCGGCTCCGGCGGACAGATCAGCGACCGCAACCGCGCCGCTCTTCTGCAGGCCGAAGCGCAGGGCATCGAAATCGTCATCGCCACCGGCCGCCGCCATGCCTATGCCATGCGCCTTGTGCGCGCGCTCGGCCTGCGCGGCGCCAGCGCCCTCATCAGCTCCAACGGCACCGTCATCCGCACGGTCGGCTCCGAGCTTGTGCATCGTCGCCACATGAGCGCCGCCACCGCGCTTTGGCTCTGCCGCGCGCTCGGTGGCCTCCGCGAAACCTTTGTTCTCACCTACGACCGCGTCGGTGCCAACGGCGACGACACCCACGGTGCCCTCCTCTGCGAACCCGGCAATGCCCTTCACAACAGCATCGGCAACTGGATGCGCTCCAACGCACCCTATATCGCCCACGTCGACAATATCGAACATGCCCTGGAAGCCGCCGCCGAAGCCGAAGCCGCCGCCCCAGCAGCCAACCTCACCCGCACCGGCGACCCCACACCCGCTTTGGGTACCCTCACCTCGCACGCCCCCATCCAGGCCATGCTCTGCGGCACGATCGAGCAGATGGAATATGCCGAAGCCCTCCTGCGCCGGCACCCGGCCATCGCCGGTGTCGGCGAACCGGAACCCCCTTCCTGCGAAATCGTCCTGCATCGCACCGCCTATCCCGACCGGGACCTTTCCATCCTCGACATCCTTCCCGCCGGCTGCTCCAAAGCCTCCGCCCTGCGGCATCTCACCGCCCTGCGCGGCTGCACCTTCGCCGACGTGCTCGCCATCGGCGACAACTGGAACGATCTCCCCATGCTCGAAGCCGCCAACGAGGCCGTCCTCATGGGCAACGCCCCCGCCGAGTTGAAAATCCTCGCCGCCGAGCGGGGCTGGACCGTGGGCCCCACGCACGACGAGGACGGCGTCGCCCTGGCCATCGAAGCTGTTCTCCGTCGGGACACTGCCCTTCCCCTCGAAACCGTCCCCGGCCGCCACACCGCCCCCGAAACTGTCCCGGCCTGACACAAAATCTCGCCCATGCTCATGCGGGCTGCCCCGGAAGTGCCACCCAACTCCCCAAACAAACTTCGCTCGCCTTCCGCTCCGCTGGTAGTCTCTTCCTGAAGTGTTCCCCGAGGCCCCAGGCATACCTAGATCAGCCACACACCCACCAGCCAGGTGCTCGCCCCGCCTCGCCGCCGCGCAGGCGCTCTCAGCCGC
>CAXTBI010000085.1:0-10680 GCA_964242195.1 uncultured Acidobacteriaceae bacterium | reverse complement strand
GCCGCGCCGTGCGTGGGGGTCGCCTCGGTCGACCTCTCCACCGGCGACATGCGGGCCACGGAATTCTCCGGCCCAAACGCCTGGGCGGCCGCGCTCGACGAGCTCGAACGCATGCGTCCAGCGGAAACGCTCGTCCCCCGTGATGCAGGGTTTGGTAGATCCTCGCGTCGGCAACCCACCCTGACGGCCGGCGCGGAAGCTCTCGAGAACAATGCACCCGGGTTTGCGACTCGGTCCTCAACCCCGCTGAACGCCAGCAAGACGCCGTTCGAAACCACCCCCATGGCAGCCGATCCGGGCGGTGCCCAAACCGAGCTGGACGATTGGGTTTTCTCCGAGGAATATGCCCTCCCCCTGCTGCGTCAAGGCTTGCGTGTACATTCGCTCGACGGCATGGGCCTCGGCGAGCACCGGGCGGCAGCGGTCGCGGCAGGCGCGATCGTGCATTACCTCCGCGCCACCAAGCAGGGTGCGCTGGAGCACCTGGATACCGTCCGGTTTTACGAGCGGCGCGGATGCCTGGAGCTTGATGCCGTCAGTGTGCGCAACCTCGAGTTGGTAGACCCCCTGTTTTCGGGCGAGGCCACCGACACCACCCTTCTCGGCACGATGGACGCGTGCTCGACCCCGATGGGCAAACGCTTGCTCCGCGCCCAACTGCTGCGCCCCATGGCGGAGCTGGGCGCCATCAACGCCCGGCTGGATGCCGTGGCGCTGGCAACGACCGACCTCCGCCGCCGCGAGGGTGTGCGCCGGGCCATGTCCGGCGTGCTCGACCTGGAGCGTCTGCTCGGACGCATCGCGCTCGAGGCGGCCGGTCCACGGGAGGTCGCCGCCCTTGGATCCACGCTGCGCTGCCTGCCTGGGTTGCAGGCCGCGGTTGCGGAATTCGGCGCGGCGGGCCGGTGGAGCGCCCTGGCCGGCTTTGACCCCCTGGCCGATCTCGAGCAGCGGATCGCTCGGACCCTCATCGAGGAGCCCCCGGCCCTTCTGGGCGAGGGCGGCGCGGTGCGCGCGGGCGTGGACCCGGAACTGGACGACCTGCGCGCACTTTCCACCAACGGCCGGCAGCGCATCGCCGCCATCGAGGAGCGCGAGCGCGAGCGCACCGGCATCGCTTCGCTGAAGGTGCGATTCAACTCCGTCTTCGGGTACTACCTCGAGATCACGCGGTCCAATCTCAAGGCCGTGCCGGCGGATTACGAACGCAAACAAACCCTGGTCAACGCCGAGCGCTTCACCACGCCGGAGTTGAAAGATCTGGAAACGAAAATCCTCACCGCCCAGGAGCGTTCGGCGGAAATCGAGCGGCGCGTGTTTGCCGAGCTGCGGCGGGACCTCCTGGCCGGGGCCGGCAGGCTGCGCGAAGCCGCGCGGGCGGTGGCGGAAATCGATCTGCTCGCCTGCTTCGCCCACCTGGCCGCGCTGCGCGGTTGGGTGCGGCCCATCGTCGAGGAGGGCACGGCCCTTGAATTCGTCAAGGGGCGGCATCCCGTGGTCGAGCGGCAACTGGAACAAACCGGCGCCGGTCGCTTCGTTCCGAACTCGCTTGGCCTGTGCGGCGGTCCCGCTAGCAGTCCGGATAGCAGTCCGGGCGACCCTTCAACCGGCGCTTCCACCCACAGCGGCCCGGAGCCCTCGCTGCTGCTCATCACCGGTCCCAACATGGGCGGCAAAAGCACGTTTTTGCGCTCTGCGGCGCTGTTAACGGTCATGGCGCAGAGCGGTTCGTTTGTGCCCGCGGAGCGCTTGCGGCTGGGGCTCGTGGATCGCATCTATACCCGCATCGGCGCGGCGGACAACGTGGCGCGTGGACGCTCGACCTTTATGGTCGAAATGACCGAAACCGCTTCGATCCTCAATACGGCGACGCAACGCTCGCTTGTGCTGCTCGATGAAATGGGCCGCGGCACGGCCACCTATGACGGGCTTTCGCTCGCCTGGGCCACCGTGGAGCACCTCCACGACCGGATAGGCGCGCGCACATTGTTTGCCACGCACTACCATGAGCTCACGCTGCTGGCGGACCGGCTCGCGCGGCTGCGAAATGCCCGCGTCACCGTGCGGGAGCGCGATGGCGGCATCGTTTTTCTGCACACCGTCGAGGCCGGGGCGGCCAACAAAAGCTACGGCATCGAGGTGGCGCGGCTGGCCGGTCTGCCCGGCGCTGTGATCGAACGCGCACGCGAGGTGCTGCGCGTGCATGAACGCGCCGAAGCCCAGGGTGTACGCGAGGCCGCGCCCTCCACGCCGGAGCGCGCCCCCGCCCTGCAAATGACGATGTTTACGCCTCTTTCGCCCACCGTCGTACATCTGCTCGATCGCCTGGAATCGGTCGATGTGGACGGCCTGACCCCCCGCGAGGCCCTGGCCCTGGTAGACCAGCTGCAACGCGAACTGCGCGGCGGCCTCGCTTGAAATCACGGCGAAAATCACCGCCGCAACCGAAATCGCAACCAAAACCAATGGTCGTGGCCGGGGTCATGAGCGGCACCTCGGCCGATGGCGTCGATGTGGCCGTGTGCCGGGTCTCCCCCGGCACTACCCCCGCCAGTTTCCCGCGCGTGAACGTGCTGGCCCACCGATCGACACCCTACAGCGCGGAAACTCGCCGTGCCGTGCTTGCAGCCATGGACGCCCAGTCGACCTCCACCGCGGAGCTGGCACGGCTCTCCTGGCGGCTCGGCGAGGTCTATGCGGAGGCCGTCGCCGCAGCCATCCGCAACAGCGAAACGGAGCCCTCGCTGGTGGCCCTGCACGGGCAAACCATCTACCATCAGGCCGTCCCCGCCGACTTCCTTGGGCAGCCCACCCGTTGCACCTGGCAGATCGGCGAGCCTGCCGTCGTGGCCGAACGGCTCCGTCTGCCCGTGGTCAGCGATTTCCGCACCGCGGATCTGGCCGCCGGCGGCCAGGGCGCCCCGCTGGTGCCGATGCTGGACCTCTGCCACTTTCGCCACCCCACCAGAAATCGCATTCTGCTCAACCTCGGCGGGGTCGCCAACCTCACCGTGCTGCCCGCCGGTTGCGACGCCGGCGGTGCCCTGGCCTTCGATACCGGGCCCGCCAACATGGTCATCGACGCCTGCATGGCGCAGCTCTATCACCAGCCGTACGACGCCGGCGGTGCCGCAGCCGCGCACGGCTCCGTGCTCGAACCCGTGCTGCGCGCATTGATGAACGATCCTTTCCTCCCCCTGCCGCCCCCGAAAAGCTGTGGACGCGAGCAATACGGCACCGCCTTCGCACACCACCTGCTCGCCCTCTGCGCCGGGCATTCTCCGTCCGACATCGTGGCCACCGCCACCGCCTTCACAGCGGAAACGATCCTCGACGCGTATCGCCGCTTCGCCTGGGCGCACCTCGGGCAGCGCGCCCCTCTCGCGGAAGCCACCGAAATCTTCGTCTCGGGCGGTGGCGCGCGCAACACCACCCTTCTGCGGCGGTTGCGGGAGCACTTTGCCCCCCTCGGCTGCTCGGTAAACACCACCGAGGAGGCCGGTGCCGCAAGCTTGGGCGTAGAGGCCAAGGAAGCCGCCGCGTTCGCCCTTCTAGGTTGGCTAAGCTGGCATCGCCTGCCAGGAAACGTGCCTGCCGCCACAGGAGCCCATCGCCCCGTCGTTTTGGGACGAATTACGCTCACCTAAAACTTTTTGCGTAAAGGAGGGGGTTCGCGGTCGTCCGTATAGTGCCTGCCGGCATCGGCGCGGTACCCGCCGTCATCCGCGTAGTACCCGCCCCAAACCCGCGCGGTACCCGCCGTAATCCTGAACGCAGCGAAGGATCTTTGGGTTCCCTCGCAGCTTCTATGCACCTCAAGGCAAGCCGCTCTGGAGCCATCCTCTCCCCTGTGCCATCGTCATCTCGACCGCAGTCTCACGGCACGTTGGTGAGACGGGGCGGAGAGACCCCTGTACCTTGTCTTAGGGACGTTCTGATCAAAGCGGTTTTTCCGCGGTTCGTGTCGTCCTTCCCGCAGAAATCTGCGTTCCCCCCGGGCGGCACACTGGTCCGAGGACTGAATCACACGTTGCCTCAAAGAAAGAACTGATCTATTTGCGTTTTCTGCCGATAAGCTCAACAATGCTGCCTCCAGGCTCAACAACGCGGCTCCGCGCTCGAACGTACGGTAAACACCGCCTGGCGGCCCTGCTCGCCGTGCCCATGCTGCTGAACCTCGGCGGTTGCCAACGCTCGGCACCCGAAACCAACACCGTGCGCTTCCTGATCGAAAGCTCCCCCAACAACCTCGATCTCCGGCAAGGCACGGATGCCCAATCGGAGCGGGTGGGCGCCCTCGTCTACGACGCTCTGGTGCACAAGGATGAGCATTTCAACCTGCAACCGTGGCTGGCCACCACCTGGGAACGCACCGATCCGCTGACCTGGGTTTTTCATCTACGGCCCGGGGTGCGGTTTCACGACGGCAAACCGCTGACCGCAGAGGACGTGGCCTGGTCCATCCGCAGCTTGACTGACGGAACGCTTGTCACCCCCAAGGCGGGTTCATTCGCCGGTGTACGCGCGGTGGAAGTGCGCGGTCCGCTGACCGTGGCCGTTCGTACCCGCGCCCCCGATCCATCGCTTCTGTTCAACCTCAGCGACGGTCTGTTCGGCGTCGTCGAAAAAGGCGCCGGCCGCGAAGAAGGCCTGCATCCGGTGGGGACGGGACCGTTTCGGTTCATCGGCCAGGTGCAGGACAAAGAGGTCGTGCTCGAACGCAACCCGGTTTGGTGGGGCGGCCCGCCGCGTCTTGAGCGCGTCCATTTCCGCGTCGTTCCCGACAACATCTCGATGGCACTGGAACTCAAAAAGGGTTCGGCGGACGTTGAAAGCAACGCCATCACGCCGGACGAGGTCCACGCCCTTGCCAACGTGTCCCATCTACGCACAGACGCGCGTCCCGGCGCCGACGTCTACTACATGAATTTCAACGTCGGGGACCCGGCCTTGCGCGACGTTCGTGTGCGCCAGGCCATCGCCCTCGCCATCGACCGTCGCCCGCTCATCGAGGCCCTTTGGCGCGGGCGGGCGGTCCCGGCCGACACGTTACTGCCCCCCGGAGACTGGGCCGCGGCCCGGCCCGGCGACCTTCCGCTCTACCCGCATGATCCGGGGCAGGCAAGGGCATTGCTCGACTCGGCTGGATTTCGACCCGATTCAGCGGGTGTGCGTCTGCACCTCACCCTGAAAACCTCCACGGATGAAACCACCCGCCTGCTGGCCCAGGTTTTGCAGGCGCAAATGCGCGCGGCAGGCATCGATCTCGAACTCCGCAGCGCCGAGTTCGGCACCTTCTACGCCGACATCACCCACGGTGCCTTCGAGATGTACATCCTGCGCTGGACCGGCTCCAACGAGGATCCAGACATCTTCCGTTACGCCTATGCAACCGGTAGCTTCCCTCCCCGCGGCGGAAACCGGGGCCACTACACCAACGATCGCCTGGATGCGCTTCTGCGCTCCGCCGCCGCCGCGCCCACCGAGGAGGCGCGCCGGCAAACGTTCCTGCAGGTCCAGCAATTGCTGGCCACGGATCTGCCCAGCATCCCCTTGTGGTACCCCGATACCGTGGTTGTACATTCAACCAGGCTGGCGGGCATCCATCTGGAGCCGGGGGGCGGCTTCGGGTTCCTGCGCAAGGCTTACCTGCAGCCGCCAGGACCGTAAGGCTCACCTTTTCCAGATCTTCAGCACCATCTGCTTGCGAATCGGTCTCCGCACTGGATGCTTTTCGGGGTTCCCGTTTCGGGAAAAGGGGGCCCGCATCTTCCGCGATAACCGCACATTGCCCGCCAACAGGGGGGCAGAAGGTCTAGCATAGAAAGCGTTATGAACACCAGGACCGCACCCGAAACGAAGATTTCCCGCCAGTCCGGCAACACCCAGAATGGGGGCGGGTCCGCCCTGGAATCACCACGCGAAATTGCTTTCGGCATCTTCCGGCGCTGGGGCTTTCTCCAGGCCTCGCTCGATCCCCTGGGCCAGTTCCTTGCACCCGAACCGTTCCCCACCCCTGCGCCCGAGGGTCCGGACTCGGCCGAGGCACGCAGCTTCTACTGCGGAACCATCGGTGCCGAGTACATGCACATCGCCTCGCCCGAGAAGCGCGCCTGGATCGAGGCGCAGCTGGAGCGCAGCTACCGCCCCCGGGACACCAGGCACATCCTCTCCGGGCTGATCCGCGCCGATGTGTTCGAAGGTGTCATTCAGCAACGCTACCTCGGGACAAAGCGGTTCTCGCTTGAAGGCTTGACCGCATTGATCCCCTTTCTGGACCAGCTCTTCACCACCGCCGCGGACGCCGGCGTCACCCGGTGCCTGTTTGCCATGAGCCACCGCGGTCGCCTGAACGTGATGGTGAACACCATCGGCCGCGGCTCGCACGAGGTCTTTACCAAGTTTGAAGACGTGGACCCGCGCTCCACCATGGGCGGCGGCGACGTGAAATACCACATGGGCGCCACGGGCGAATACCTCACCGCCAATGGCAAAACAGTTTCCTTGCACCTGGCCTCGAACCCCAGTCATCTCGAAGCCGTCGACCCCGTTGTCATGGGGCGCGCCCGCGCTCGGCAACAGCGCATGGGAGATTCGGGTGCCGCTCACGTTCTGCCGATGATCCTCCACGGCGATGCGGCCTTCGCCGGGCAAGGCATCTGGGCCGAAACCATGAATCTGGCCAGCATCAACGGCTACAACGTCGGCGGCACCATCCAGGTCATCGTCAACAATCTGCTGGGCTTCACGGCCAATGCGGAGGAGTCCAACTCCTCCCGCTTTGCGAGCGATCTGGCCAAACGGCTCCCCATCCCCATTTTTCACGTCAATGCGGAAGACCCGGATGCGGTCGTGCGCGTTGCCGAAATCGCGGCCGGCTACCGGCAGACCTTTGGGTCCGATGTGGTCGTCGATCTGATCGGCTATCGGCGGCACGGGCATTCCGAGGTCGACGACCCGACCGTCACCCAGCCGCTGCGGTACGCCAAGATCAAGGATCATCCACCCCTTTACAAAATCTATGCAAAAAAGCTCGGTGTGGATCCGGCAGCCGAGGTAGCCCGGGTGCAAGATGGATTCCTTGAGGACCAGCGACGGGCGGCGCAGCACGGACCCCCCACCGACGCGCACGCATCCTTTGTGGTCAAGCGCATGCACGAGCTGCCGGTCTACTGGAGCCCGTATTGCGGCGGTGCCCTCGCCCCCGAGGACCAACCGAAAACCGGCCTGGATGCGGAAACCATCCATGAGCTCACCGCGGCTCTCACGCGAGCGCCCGAGGGTTTTCACGTTCATCCCAAGGTGTCCAAGCTTCTGGAACAGCGCCTGGAAATGGGCACCGGCAAGCGGGCCATCGATTACGGTTTCGCCGAGCTGCTGGCCTATGCTTCCCTGCTCAAAGCGGGAACGCCGGTTCGCCTCACCGGGCAGGATTCCCAGCGTGGAACCTTTAATCAGCGCCACTCGGTGCTGATCGACACGGAAACCGAAAGCCGTTGGTCGCCGTTGTCCCACCTTGGCCCTGGTCCGAACGGTCAGCCGCAGGGCCGGTGGGAAGTCTACAACTCCATGCTTTCGGAAGCCGCCTGCCTCGGTTTCGAGTACGGTTTCTCACGCGATTTCCCCGAAGCGCTTGTGCTTTGGGAGGCACAGTTCGGCGATTTCGCCAACGGCGCACAAATCATCATCGATCAGTTTCTGGCGGCGGGCGAAGCCAAATGGGGTCTGCTTTCCGGCCTCGTCCTGCTCCTGCCGCACGGCTACGAAGGACAGGGACCGGAGCACTCCTCGGCCCGCCTGGAGCGTTACCTGCAACTCGCGGCCCAGGAAAACCTGCAGATCGCGCAGCCCTCCACCGCCGCGCAGTTCTTCCATCTGCTGCGGCGTCAATCCATGCGCAAGTGGCGCAAACCGCTGGTCGTTTTCACTCCGAAGTCCATGCTGCGACACCCGGATGCGAGTTCCACGGTAGCCGATCTGGGTGCCGATCGCTTTCAACTTGTGGTTCCCGATACCTCGGTCCGAAACCCGCGTCGTCTCCTGGTCTGTAGCGGCAAAATCGGGCACAACCTGCGGGTGGAGCGTGCCAAACGCAAGCTCGACGACATCGCCATCCTCTTCGTCGACCAACTCTATCCCTGGCCCGAGCCGGAACTTCGCGCGGCGCTGGAGATGTATCCCGCGGCGCGCGACATCGTGTGGGTGCAGGAGGAGCCGGCCAATATGGGGGCTCTCTCCTTCGTCATGCCGCGGCTGCGCCTCATCGCGCATGACCGCCCAGTGCTCTCTGTCAAGCGCACAGCCTCGGCCAGCCCCGCCACCGGCTCGGCAAAAGCCCATGAAATGGAAGAAAAAACACTGATTGATCTGGCCTTCGGGCATTGAGCCTCACCTGAATGACCCAATGCGACGGTCTGCGAGATCTGCGAAAGGGGTAACGGCATGCGTCGGATCCTGCGCTTCGCGCTCCTGCTGGCAAGCACGTCTGCCTGTCATGTGCCCGCCTCGGGACAGGCAGCGCCGGTCGCGCCTCCGCCCGAGGGGCAGACCCCCACGAGGCCGTCCACCGATGCGAACAGAAGTCCCTTGCCCGAACCGGGGGCCTTGCTCAGAGATGTCGAACGCAACGAGGAGCACATGGATGCCCTCCGAAACGACTACACCTACCACGTGCATCTGGAGCAGCAGCGCCTCCGCAAAGATGGGGGCATCAAGGAAAACGAAGTCACGGATTCCGAAAGCCTGACCGTCGATGGCGTCCGTGTAAACCGCGTTGTGGCCCGGGATGGCAAGCCGCTCGATGCAGCCGAGCAAACCAAGGAAAATCAACGGCTGGATAAGGAAATCGCCAGGGCGAAGGAGCGCCGGGCCAAAGCCGCCGCTGACGGGCAACGAACCAATGCCCGGGGCGACACGCTGATCACGGTCGCCCGCTTGCTCGAATTGGGCAGCTTTTCCAATGAGCGGCGCGTGGAATACGCCGGTCGACCGACGATCGTTCTCGACTACACCGGCGATCCCAAGGCCAAAACAAAATCCGCCCCGGAAGCCGTCGTCAAAGACCTCGTCGGCACGGTCTGGATCGACGAAAGCGATCGTGTGCTCGTGCGCGGACAGGGACACTTCCTGAACGACTTCAAAATCGGCGGTGGCTTGATCGTCGATGTGCACAAGAACTCGAGCTTCGAATTCGAAGCCACCCGCGTAAACGATTCGGTCTGGCTGCCCGCCGCCATCCATGGCCAGGGCAGCGTGCGTGTGCTGCTGGTCACGGGATTTGACGGTCGACTGCACCTGGTAACCAGCGACTATCGGCGATTCCGTACAAGTGCAAAAATCGTGCCCGGCCCGGCAGCCCCCGCAAGCCCGGAGAACCAGCCCGAGACTGCTCCCCTACCCTCCCGGAGCGCCCCCGGACCCGCAAACAAACCGTAAGGGGTAGAACATACACGAAAAGGGACCGTGGAGGTCCCTTTCGTGAGTGCATGGGGTGAACGTTGGTTGAACAGCTTAGAGAGGCTGTACGTCGGAAGCCTGCCAGCCCTTGGGTCCCTTGATCACATTGAACTGAACCGCCTGGCCCTCCTGGAGGCTCTTGAATCCGTTGGTGGTGATGGCCGAGTAGTGCACAAACACATCCTCACCGTTTTGGCGGCTGATAAAGCCGAAGCCCTTGGCGTCGTTAAACCACTTCACTGTTCCCTGTTCCATGTCTCGCAAGTCCCTTGTGTTTCGGTGTGACGCTGAACCCAAATCTCGTCCCGGAAGCCGTTTTTCCGGCAGAAACTGACTTGTTTCAAACGGTGAGCAAATGTTAGCACGGGTAGCAAATATTTCGAAACTATTTTGAGACCGCGGCCTTGCCCTGAGGTCCAGGCTGCGGGAGAGGGCCGTAACGCTCGGCAACAACACGCTCGGCCACTTCCAGCACCTGTTCCAGCGACAGATTGCTGGAGTCGATCGTGATGGCGTCCTCGGCGGGACGAAGGGGGGATTCGGCCCGGTTGCGATCCCGCGTATCGCGTTCCCGCAACTCGCGGAGCACCTCCGCCTGGCTCGCCTCGCCTTCAACCTGCCCGGTCTGCTGGAAACGGCGCACACCGCGCACTTCCGGCGCCGCATCCAGGAAAATCTTCACCTCGGCATCCGGAAAAACCACGGTACCGATATCGCGGCCCTCCATCACCACGCCGCCCCCGGATCCCAGCAAACGCTGCTGCTCCACCATCCAGCGCCGCACCTGCGGATGAACGGAAACGCGGGAGGCCATTGCCGTAACCTCCGGTTCACGCAGCCGTGCCGTGACCGTTTCGCCGTCCAGAAAAACCTGGTTGCCCTCGAGCTCGGCTTCCAGCACGATCTTCGTTTCAAGCACAAGTCGCAGCAAGTGAGATTCGTTCTCCGGATCGGTATTCGTTTGCATGGCCTTCAGCGCCAGCGCACGGTACATCGCGCCGGTTTCCAGGTTTAGGAGCCCGAAGCGCCGCGCAAGAAACGCCGCCACGGTGCTTTTACCCGCACCGGCGGGGCCATCGATGGCGACGACGGGACGGGCTCTGGAAGAAGGTTCCTTCATGCCTCATCCTCGGGCCGTGGGCGTGCGGTCGGACGATCGCCCTCCGCACCCCGGCGAGCGCCGCGATTGAAACTCCCGGGACCGCGGCCCGGGCCGTCCGAACC
>CAXTBI010000084.1:0-11092 GCA_964242195.1 uncultured Acidobacteriaceae bacterium | reverse complement strand
TCCACCGGGGCCACCTGGACCGCTGGGGAAGGTGCGCGTGGGGTGCATCGGACGGCGTGCGCCCGGCGGAAGCAAGGGACGGGCACCAGGGCCACCGGGGAAAGAACCGGGACCGCCTGGACCGCCGAGGGTGCCGGTTTGGTTGACCGGGCCTCCCGGGCCGCCCGCCCCACCGCCGGGTCGCGGGCGCTCGAAAATGGGACGACGTGCGGCATTGGCCGCGCCGGGGGCGGCGATGTAGGTGGGACGTGGCCCAGTCTGGGGCATGACGACCCGGCGTACCGGGGCTGCCGACACGGCGGGAGTTGCTGCCGATTCCAGCTCTGACGCCGAATTTTCCGAGGGGGCCGCGGCCTGGACCGGGGGAGCCGCCTGGACCGGGGGAGCCGCAGGTGCGGCGTCCGCGGGCACGCCAGGAGAACGTGCGGGCGTGCCGGGAGCGATCACATTGGGAGTGCCAGCCCCCGACGGGCGCACGGGTACCCCAGGAACCATGACGGGGGGACGGGCGACGACTGGACCCTGCACCGGGCGAGTCGCAATTGCCGGTGGGCGCACCACGGCCGGCGCCGGACGGGGCTGCGGCGTAATCAAACGGCGCACCGGAACGCCGGGATTGACGACGGTTCCGGCCGCGGTAGGCGCGGGTGTACCGGACGGGGCTGAACTCGTGCCCGCCGGGGTATTTGAGCTATAGGGACGAGCGGGGACGGTACCCGAGCCGGCCGAAACAGCACGGCCCGAAGGTGGCAGCAGGGCACTCTTCGCCTCCGGACCTGCAGTCGCACCGGGGGAGGCCAGGTTGCTTGCATTCGCTTGGCTCGAGGGCGTGCCACCCGAAGCCGGCGACGCGGTTGCCGGGGCTGAAAGTGTGGCACGAGGCGCAACCACCACAGGTGTTCCCGAGGCAGACGTTGTACCCGCCACTGTTCCCGAAGCAAACGCCGCGGGTGAAGCGGCCTGCGCCGTGGGACGCGGCGGCGCGACAACGACCGGCGGCGCGGGGCGTCCCGCGGCGACGCTGGCCGGGGTGACGAGCCGCGGCGGCGGAGCCTGATTGGCCGGAGCGCCGGTGACCGGCGGGTGAATGGCCGAACCGGAGGGGCGTGGTTGACCTAAAACGGCCGAGGGCGGCGCCGATGCCGCATTGGCGGGAGGGCGGCTGGACGCAGGGGCAACCGTAACCGTGGGCCTCACGGCTACGGGCGGTCTCGCCAGCGCGTCGGCTTCGGCCTGTTTGCGCTCCAGGATGGCCTTCAACGCATCGCCCGGCTTGGAGACGTGGGACAGATTGAATCCTGGGCGATTGTCCTGCGGTGGACGCGGTGCATTGCCCGAGGAACGGCTGCCGCGATTGACCCAGCCGCGAACCTTTTCCGCCTCATCTTCTTCGATCGAAGAGGAATGGGTCTTCTTTTCCTCGACACCAACCGCCGTCAGAGCATCCAGAATGGTTTTGCTCTTTACTTCCAGCTCTCTTGCCAGATCGTTAATACGAACTTTGCTCATCCGGTCCTTTTAAGTAAATTCCCTTAGCGCGCCTAGCTGATCATTAGCAGCCCCATTCGTGTTCGGGATAGAAATTTGTTCAAGGGTATTATCCCTCGAAATGCGAAATTTGATAGCCCCTCTTCGCAGTGAATCGCTTCGCCGCGAAAAAAAGGCAATTTCGGTAGGAGCCGCCACGGCTTTTTGGCGATGTACGACCGATCCGCTTTAGCCGCGGTCGTGCCCATCCGTGTCGATGCCTTCATCGGACACCTCCTGGGCGCTATCGACCAGCTTATCCATTGTGTCGTTGTTCAACTCAATGCGCTCCTCGCGTGCATCGGCCGCATCATTGGCGTCCGTGCGCGAAAGTGCATCTTCGGCGGCGGCGATGTCCTCGGTGGAGAACTCGCTTATCTCAGTCGCTTCCAGACCGTCACCGGCCTGGGCGGCGAGGATCTCTTCAGGCGTTTTTGTCATGCTGTGAACCTCGTCTCCCATTTCATCTGATGCGGCGGCCGCGGCCACGGCTTCTTCGCCCAGGGCAAGCACAGGGTCGGCAATCACGGGATCGTTCGGGCGGGCCTCGCCCTCCTCGTAGTGGCCGAAATAATGACGCACGGAAAGCGCAATGCGCTCCACCGAACGTTCGCCGATGCCCGGAACTTCGCCGAGCTCTTCCTCGGTCATGTCGGCCAGTTGCTCAACCGTGGTGATGCCGGCCGCGATGAGCTTTTCCATGACCGCATCGCCCAATTCGGTGACCTGCTCGATCGGGGTTTGGGGCGCGCCCTGCATGGCCTGCATCTGCTGCTCGACCTCCTGGCGCTTTTCTTCCTCGCTCTTGATGTCGATTTTCCAGCCGAGGAGCTTGGCGGCCAGGCGAACGTTTTGCCCCTTTTTGCCGATCGCAAGCGAAAGCTGGGTGTCGTCAACGATGACCTCCAACTGCTTGTCGGCCAGGTCGGCAATGCTGACACGGCTGACCTTGGCCGGCTGCAGCGCTTTTTCGGCGAAAGTCGTAATCTCCTCGGAATATTCGATGATGTCGATTTTTTCGCCCCGCAGTTCGCGAATGATCGACTGCACCCGCATGCCCTTCATGCCGACGCAGGCACCCACGGGATCGACGTCCTTATCGCGCGACTGGACGGCGATTTTGGTACGCTCCCCGGCTTCACGGGCGATGGCGCGGACCTGCACCGTGCCATCGTAGATTTCGGGAACCTCGCTTTGAAACAGGGACTGGACCAGCGAGGGGGCGGCACGGCTCACGATCACCTGCGGGCCCTTGGCGGCGCGGTCCACACGGAGCAGAACCACGCGAATGCGTTCTCCCAGGGCGAAGGATTCCAGGCGCGACTGCTCACGCTTGGGCATGCGGGCCTCGGCCTTGCCCAGGTCGAAGATCACATCCATGGGCTCAAGCCGCTTGACCGTCGCATTCAGGATCTCGCCGATGCGGTCGCCGTACTCGTTGAAGATGGTGTCGCGTTCGGCTTCCCGGACCTTTTGGAAGATGACCTGCTTGGCCATCTGGGCGGCGATGCGCCCAAGGGGGGAGGTGTCCTTGTAAAAGCGCAGTTCGGCGCCGGCCTCGACCTCGGGGGCCATCCCCCGTGCGGCGTCCAGGGTGAGCTGATTTTCTTCGTCTTCGAGCTCCTGACCCTCGTCCAGGACCGTTTTAAAGACATAGGCCCGAATTTCGCCGGACTCGCGGTCGAGTTCGCCGCGCATGTTTTCGGCCGTTTTGTAAAATTTCCGAGTCGCAAGCGCGATCGCGTCTTCCACCGCGCCGACCACGATTTCCGGATCGATCCCTTTTTCACGGCTCAACAGTTCGATCGATTGGTAAAGTGCACTGGCCATCGTGTTGTTCCTTTTTCGGCAGCCTGGGCTGCCTCGTTGTCTGAAATACGTTGTGCAGCAGCGCTTTTGACCGGAGATCCCGGGGGGCTCGTGCTCGCGGACGCCTTGCCCGAGCCCGACTCCACCCGGGGGCTAGATCTCGGCTACGAGGTTGGCCTTTTCGACGTTGTCAAGCCCAATCTCAACGATGGGTGAAGCCGCAGCCGCACCCTTGTTTGCTTTGCCTCTCTGTTTAACGCCCCCCAGATCGAGGGTCAGCGTCCCCTCGCCGGCTGCGAGGAGGCGACCGGTAAAATGACGGTTGCCCGCAATCGGGCTGAATGTTCCGAGCTTGACCAGGCTGCCGCGAAAACGTTGGAAGTCGGCCGGTTTGCAAAGCCGCCGTTCAAGCCCTGGCGAGCTGACCTCCAGGGTATATTCAGCACCGGGTACCAGGTCCTCGACATCGAGCATGGTGCCAAAGTCGTTGGCAAAGGCCGCGCAGTCTTCGTGTGTGGTCCCGGAAAGAACCTCGACGGGAACGCCTTTGGGTAGAAGGGCCGAACCCTCTTCGGTAGCGGCAAGCTCAGCCAGTTTTGCGCGGCCGGCCGCATCCTTTTCGACGTAGACACGAAGGGCGCGATGCTTGCCGGCACCCTGAAACTCCACGTCCACGACCTCAAGCCCGAGGCTGGAGGCGACCCGGTCGGCGGCGGCGCGGATTGGTTCAATTGGAAGAGCCATGGATAGAGGAAGCGTCGGGGGATGCGGTGTCCGACGCCCTACGGCTGCGACGGAAAATGCTTTGGGCCAAAGAAAAAGTGGGCTCGTCGCCCACTCACCTCGTCCGCCGCCGCTGCAATTGCGGAACACGGAGGACCGGATTCGTCTGCTCCCCAGAGTATAGACCCTGGGGAAACGACGTTTCAAGCGGGCGGGCCCAGGGGAGGCAGTTTTGTCCCTGCTGCTCGGCTACCCTTGGCGTTTGGCGAAGGACGTATGGCGTATGGCGTATGGCGAAGGGCGAAGGGCGGGGTAAACTCCTCCGCGCGGTGCCGCGTGCCTCGCCGTGGCAGCCACCGGCCGAGCCTGCGCGCTGCGGACTTTAGGGCTTGGCACTCACCCGAGAGTACAGGTGCGCCGTTGCCGCATCCTATGGGGTGACCGGACGATTCCCAAACCCGGCAATGCCACAACCAACGACCATTCTGAGTGCAGGCACAACGATCGAAGGAGCCGCCCATGAACCCCTACCTTGGTCATTTCGACTGGGACATTCTGTACCTGACGTGCTTTGGGGTGGGTTTCGTCCTAAGCGTGATCGGAGTCATCAGCGGATTCATTCATTGGCACATTGGGGATTTCCGGTTTGGCCACTTGCACTCGCTAAAGGCTTCGGGTGCCGGGCGTACCGGGCAAATTGCGCCGCTGAACGGGTTCACCATTGTGGCGTTTCTGTGCGGGTTCGGCGGCACCGGCTACCTGCTGGCCCACGGTTCGCTCGCACGGGCACTCGTGCTGGGCCTTTCATTGCTGGGCGGGACCGCGGGAGCGGGGCTGGTATTTTGGTTTTTTGCCAAGGTCATGCTGCCGCGGGAACCCAGTCCCGAGCCTGCCGATACGCCGATCATCGGTATATTGGGGCGGGCGAATGCGTCGATCGCGGCCGGGGGCGTGGGCGAGATGCTCTATCACCAGGGCGGTGCACGGCGCTCGTTCCCAATCGCCGCCGAGGACGGGGCCGCCATCGCGCGCAATGCAGAGGTGGTGGTGCTGCGGTACGCCCGGGGCATCGCCTATGTGCGGCGGTGGGATGAAATGCAGGAAATTTTGCTCGGCGACGCGCCGGCTTCGCAGACCAAAGACCTGGGCAAGGAGCCGGGGGGCGAATCCGGTGGAGGATTGGGAACGGACCCGGCCGGCGCAGGGGACAGGCAATCCTGAGTCGGCGGGACCGGTTGAGAAGGGTCTGAACACCATGCCACAGACCCCTCGTTGTGGGGGATGAGATCTCTCTCAAAACCACCGATTCTCTTCAGTTCTTGGGCTGCTTTTCCACCCCTTTCGCGGGGTTCGAAGCGTGAACGAGGTCGGGGGTTGAGACCGCACTCAGCGTTTGCGCCTGAGCCTCGGTATCGATGCGTTTGGTCCGAGTAAACGGCTCCAGCGTCACGGATTTGCCGGTCTTGAGAGCCTCATGGATCCCGTCGATGACGCGCAGATCGGCAAAACCTTCCTCCCCGTCGGGCTCGACTTCGGTGTTGTTCAGGATGCAGTCAGAGAAGTACTTCATTTCTCCACCGAAATGATCGGTGTTTTTAAAGCTTTGTTTCTTCTTGTCCTCGCCAATGGCAAGGACCTGCTCCAGCGGTTTGCCGAACATGTAGCAGGGGTCCAGCGTGATGCTGCCCTTTGTGCCGATCGCAACGAAGCTGTTGTAGGGGCCGCCGTGGTAGCTGAGGCTGAATTGCGCGAGACGTCCGTTGGGAAACTTCAGGGTAACGGCGACGGTGTCGGGGAAACTCTGATCGAAGCCGGTTTCAGGATGGTTGGTGCCGATGGCGGAAACGACCTCCGTGGGTTCATCGGAGAAAATGTAGCGCGCGGCGTTGATAGGGTACGGACCCATGTCAAGCACCGGACCGGCGCCGAGACCGGAGTGGGCGCGATGATTTGCGGGATCCACCGGCTGCGCGAACGTGGAACTGAACGTATGCACCTGGCCGATTTTGCCGGAGCGAACCTGGGCTATCGTATCCAGCGTCGCGGGCTCGAAGTGAAGACGGTAGGCGACCATGAGCTTGGCCGTGCTGGCCTTTTCGGCGGCAAGAATCTCTTGGCATCGGGCGGTCGAGACCTCGAGCGGCTTTTCGGTCAGGACGTGGATTCCGGCCTGCAGAGCAGGGAGGATGAACTCGGCATGCCGCCAGTTAGGCGTTGCGAGATAGATGGCATCGAAGTTGCCGGACTTCAGCGCTTCGGGGAATTGCTCGTAGGTGTAGGTGGCCTTCACTTTGTATTTCTCGCCGAGTTCGGTGGCCTTGGCCGGATCCGAAGTGACGAGCGCGGTAATTTCGGAGTTGCCGGTGTGGTCGACGCCGGGCATGGTGTCTTCCTGCGCGATGTCGCCGAGACCGACGATGGCGTAACGTACCTTTTTGGTCGAACCGAATCCCAAAGCTTCCTTGATTGCACTAACTTCCATAGATCCCTCCTGGGCAGCATGAACGTGCGCGGGGGTGGCTGCACGCTGTTGGATGCAAGGGGCCGCCGCGGGCTGGAACATGGGTTTCACCCACCCGTAACCCGGCGAAAGGTGCGGTACGGGCGCGCGATGTCGAACTGCGACCGCACCCCCGCCAGGGGCGTTCATCGATCAACGTCAATTGCTCGCGAGATGTTGCGCGACGTCGCGCAGGTGAGCAAAGCCGGCAGCGGAGAAGGCTTCGTGGGTGGACCAGCGAACCACCCCAGCCGAATCGACCAGGAGGACGTAGGCGGCCTCGGGCCGATCCGGGGTGTAGCCGGCGATCTGCTTCCATTCCGACTCGTCTTCGAAAAGGGGAAGAAAATTTGGCTTGAGGACGTCGGGAACCTGCTTGCGGACCGAGCGAAGTACAAATCCGCGGGCGAAGGAGGGGACTTCAGCCAGCATGGCCATGTCGTAAAAACCAAGGGCCGGCGGGTGCGCCAGTTGCATGCGAACCGGCTTTTCCCAAGCCGTGGTTGCCTCTGCGGAGTGACGGCCGAACCCGAGGATGAGCACCGTGGCGTGGCCGAGGAGGTCCCCGGGAAGGTTGACCGTATGCCCGTCAAGGGCGGCGGTATGGGTTGGGGGAATGACCTGGGCGGCATCGGCGCGGACGGGAGCTGTCCCGCGCAGGGGGACGGGGGAGAAAACAACCGCCAGACATGCGGCCGTTGCTGGAAAAACCGACTTCCACATAGATTCTTCACTCTCTAAAAAGCTGGGTCGTAGATTTCGTTGCCAGCCCGGCAGACGCTCTGGCCAGATCAGACTCGGGGTGAGGTGCGTCCGGGGAGAGGAAAGTTTTCTCGTGTCGCGTGCTCGTTGCCTGCGGCTATCGCGTGCATGCTTCCCTGGAACGGAAACGCTCTATTGCGGGGCGGCGGTGGTTCCGGTACGGGAGCGCGCGGGTGTGCTCATTTGAGGAAGGGCATTGAGCAGATCGGGTGAGGAATCAGGTTCCTGGGCTGCCGGCAAACTTTCTCCCGCAGCAAGGGCGCGCGCCTCCGGCAGATCGACGGCAGCGGTAAGCATGGCGCGGTCGCCCTGCTGAGCGGTTTTCAGAGAGCTGAGCAGATCCCGCATAGCGGATTCGCGCGGGGTTTGGGGGTGAACCTCGCTGGACACGCCACGAAGTACGCCGAGAATTCCGTTCACGGCATCGGTTGTGTGCTGCGCGGCAAGCGCATCGGGCGCGATTTCCTCAACGCGCAGGTGCAGGGTGCCGCTGTACCGCAAGCTGGCGACCAGTTCCGTATCGACAGGAACGGGCAATTGAAAGCCCATAACCGAGACCTTGCCATCCTGCCCAAACGGGAGGCCGATTCTGCCGATACCCCAGGCCACGGCCAGCAGGGGAACCTCCCGAAAACGGGCTGCAAGCAGGGACGAGCCGGGTCGCCAAAGCGCGGCGGCGTTGCCGCGGTCTACCATGGAGTGAATCTGCTCCCCGGCGGGCGCATTGGAAGCCGCAATGGTGTCATAGCCGAGTTGGGTAACGCGCAAAGTGCGGCCCTCGACGGGAATGAGGAAGATCTGGTGGCCGGCGTAGGTTTCCGTGCCGTGCGCGAGCCGGGCCAGGTAGGAACGCAGGCGCCCGCCATCGAAATGCCCGACGAAAACTTCTGAATAGGCAACCGGACCATTCGCGCCGTGGGGATCGGCCATCCTGTGCAGGGCAAATGCGGCACTGTCGAGATCGCGTTCCGGGTCGATGCCGGTGGCGTCGATAAATTGTTGCAGGTCGCGGCTGCGGTGGGGCGCGACGAGGTTGCCGGGCTCATCCCAATGCGTGATGGTCCGCAAGGGCCGCAGGTTCACATAGACGATGGCATCGCTTTCGGGAAGCAGGCGCGCCGCTTCCGGGGGTGCTTTGGCGCGCAGCAAAACGAGGATGGCGAGAAGGGCCACCAGCCCCAACCCTACCCACAACGGCCATCGAGAGCGTTTTTGTACCATGCCGATCGTCGCGCGCCGAGTCCTTTACTCGCGTATGGAAAAGGTGAAAATCTTGCCCGCGTTCGAAATCCCGGGGACGTTGGACGAGCCTGGAGGCAGCACACCGTACTCCCCTTTTTCGATGTCGACGGGAACCGTGAAAAGGTACATGTCCCTGGCGATCTTCTTGGGGTCGAACTGAATGTCGTTCCGTTGCGAACCGGTTTCGGTGTGAAACAGGCCCCCGGTCTTTACGCGAAAATCCCGGCTGCCCGCATGCTGATCCAGGCGCAGCAGATCATATTCTTCAGCCTGCGTGCCGACTGGGGTGTAGATCAGAATCTGCACCCCGGTAGGGAGAATCAGGGCGGATTTCGGGCCGTCGATGTGGCCGTTCATGTCCTGCTTCACCAGGCCGTCGGTTGCCGCGTTTTTCAGCCAACCGCTGGATCTGAATTGGACGCGTTCGGTTTTGAGCGGAATCCACTCCCCGGTTTTGGATTTGTAGTACACGCCAATCTCGTCGATGCCGGCTGCCAGGGGCGCCGTGTCCCCCTTTGACGAGCCGAGGGAATGGAAGGCGAGGCCGGCGCTGCGCGCCTGCATGGCCGCGATGACGGTTTGGGAGACGCCGGCGTTTTTAAGCGCGATGAGGTCGTCCGGGGAGGTGTCAAAGGTGCCGGGTTGGGTTTGGATCGTGCCTACAATGACGCTGTCGTCGAGACCGGCTTTGCTCATGCGCACAATCGTGTCATTGGTGAGGGCACGCGCACGGCTGGTATCGGAACTGTGCTGGAGGGGACCGTCCGTCTCGAGTCCGGTCTGCGCGCATGCCACGGGGAGAGCAAGGGTGAGCAGGCTTCCCAGCAGTCCGCAGGCAAGAACGCGAGGAGCGTAAGGGGACATGCCGCTCATGCTACCACCGCGGCAAAGGGTAGCGCCCCGTCGGAGCGGCAACCCCCGTGCACACTGGCAGCCGCGCGTTCGTTGTTTGAGATTCACCTTGCACCACCCCATGTTCGATCCACCTGTAGTAGACGGGAAAAGAAGCTGCCTGGAAACACCGCAAAAGGGGCAGAGAGCGGCGAAATCCGACCCAAAATGGGACATCCGGCGGTCTTTGCCGGGAAGCAGCCTTGTGGTATGGTTTTCCTATACGCTGGGCTTTTCGAGGCAGCGGTGCGTGTTTGTTTGTTGGCTGGCGTAGCTCAGCTGGTAGAGCACCTGATTTGTAATCAGGCGGTCGGGGGTTCGAATCCCTTCGCCAGCTCCAGTTCAGCAAAGCAAAGGCAGACGGTTGGATGGTTGAAACTGGCAGTCGTTCCCGCCTGCAGTGCTCCCTTAAGGAAACTGGACTGACCGCGATCTTCACCTCTGTGCGTCCGGAGGGTTGTAGGGGTAGGTGGCGGGCGATGGGCAGGTAGGGCACAGGTGGCCGAGTGGTTAATGGCAGCAGACTGTAAATCTGCCACGCATTGCGTTACGGAGGTTCGAATCCTCCCCTGTGCACCATAATCTTTGTTGTCAGCAGGTGATGGTGGACTGCCCTGGGGGCAAGTGAATGGAACCCCGAGGCAAGGGCCGAATGGTTGTGGCACTGGCGGTGCTGATTCTCTTGGCCGCTTTGGTGTGGCGTACCATGGAGCCTGGAAAATATCGGCAGCTTACATGGCTGCTGATCGGATTTTTCGCCTTTCGTGTGATGCTTGCACGGCTCAAGGCGCGGTAGAGTGGATGAGGCAGTCTGCGGGCAGGGACTGTAGGGCAGGCTGATGTAGCTCAGTGGTAGAGCACTCCCTTGGTAAGGGAGAGGTCATGGGTTCAAGCCCCATCATCAGCTCCAGATTTCGAATTGTGACATTTTTGTCACAACCTTGTGGGCGTAGCGGTAGCTTCGGGTCCAAGCCCGAAGTGAGTTACACCCTCGAATGCGGGAGTAACTCAGTGGTAGAGTCACAGCCTTCCAAGCTGTTGGTCGCGGGTCCGATTCCCGTCTCCCGCTCCACAATGTAAAGGCGTAGCAGATAGAGAAGGGCAGTTACTGTACATGGAGCAGCACATCGTAGGTGCCGCCGCACCCGCTTCCTCAACTGAGACCGCGATGGACCGGACACGCGCCCTGTTCGAGCGCCCCCCCGTCAGTGTCAATGATGAGACCACCTTTCGCGAGGTGAAGGCCGCCGTCGATACGCAGTTTGCAGAAGGCAGCATTGAAGGCTTTCTACGGTCTCTCGGTCGCGCCAGCCTCCGTGTACGCGATTTCGAAGCTGTACTTTCCGCCGGCAAGCTTGGCTCATCCACCGCCGCCCAGTATGGGAAACTCTCGCCCGGCGATCGCGGCCAGATTCGCGAGCTGTATCTTGCTTCGCTCGAGCAGGTAGCCTCCCCGCTGCGCGACCGATTTTTTAAACTGTACGCGTATTACTAGCCGTTGTGGCCGGGCGATGCTATCCGGCGGCGGGGATTACCCCGACGCTTCGGGTTCACAATAGGTTCGGACGCTCGCACGGAGCGAGCATGGAGAAGGATCATGGCGAAGGAAAAGTTTGACCGCAGCAAGCCGCATGTGAA
>CAXTBI010000083.1:9724-11740 GCA_964242195.1 uncultured Acidobacteriaceae bacterium | reverse complement strand
CCGGCCGACCGCCGCCCTTGCCGCCGACCCTGCCCGCGATCGCCCCGACAATTTTGCCCGCCTGCACACGCCCTGTAAGGTCCTTGGTGACCCCAACGATGAGCGAAACTTTGCCCTCCGGCGTCGCCGCACCCAGCACCACGACGCCCGAACCGAGCTTGCCGCGCAGCTCGTCGACGAGGTTGCGCATCTGGCTCTTCGCTTCCGGCGATTGGCCCAGCGCGTCCACGCGTTGGCCGAGCACACGCACACCCTTCACCTCAACCGCACTCGAAGCCGCATCCGCCGTCGCCGCCGAAGCCGACTTCATGCGCATCTGCTCAAGCTCGCGCCGCAGCTGTTTCAACTCCTCGTCGTTTTGTGCCAGCTTGGCCTGCAGCGTCTCCGCGCTCAACTCGCCGCCAACGACCTGCCCCGCCACCCGCGCCACCTCCGCATCGCGCCGGAACAGCTGCAGCGCGCCCGTCCCTGTAACCGCTTCCACCCGCCGTACGCCGCTCGCCACCGAGCTTTCACCGACCAGCTTCAACAACCCGATCTCGCCCGTCGCGGCCGTGTGCGTTCCGCCGCAAAGCTCGGTCGAAAAATCGCCGATGCGCACCACACGCACGAATTCACCGTACTTTTCACCAAAAAGCGCCGTCGCCCCCAGCTCATGCACAGCCGTTTCGATCGGGACATCCACCATCGTTTCGACAGGCGTGTTCGCCAGCACATGCGCATTCACCACCGATTCGACCGCCTCGATCTCCTCCGGCCCAACGCCCGCAAAGTGATTGAAATCGAAGCGCAACCGACCCGCATCGTTCAACGATCCCGCCTGCTTCACATGCCGCCCCAACACCTCGCGCAACGCCGCCTGCAACAGGTGCGTTCCCGTGTGATTGCGGGTCGTCGCCTGCCGCACACCGGCGTTTACGGCCGTATCCAACTGATCCCCAAGCGCGATCCGATGCTTCACCAAAACCTGGTGCGCAAACACCCCCTGCACAGGCTTCTTGCAACCCGTTACATCGGCCACGGCGGTCGTGTGATCGGCAGCATACAACCAACCCACATCGCCCACCTGCCCACCGGAATCCGCATAAAAGCTGGTCGCATCCAGCACAACCTCACCCACTTCGCCAGGCTGCAACGCGTTCACACCCACGCCATCCTTCACCAGCGCCAACACCCGCGCCCCATCCAACCGCGTAGTCCCGTAGCCGACAAATTCCGTCTTGCTCAACTCGCGATAAATAGGAGAAGCCGACTTCTGCGAACCGCCTTTCCAGGAAGCCCGTGCGCGGGCTTGCTCCTCCTGCATAGCGCGTTCGAAACCTTCGGTGTCGAACGCTACCCCCGCGTCACGCGCGGCATCGACCATGAAATCCAAGGGCATACCAAAGGTTTCATATAGCCGGAACGCAGCAGAACCGTTCAGTATGGCTCCTTCATCCCCGGTCCGAGGCGCACGGACACGGCCCAATTGTTGGAGCTCGAACGCCGCATATCTTGAATTCTCAAACCATCCCTTCTTAACCTTCTCAAACTCGGTTTCCAACTGTCTCGAACCCACCTCTAGGACGCGCGCAAATTGCAGTTCTTCGGCCTTGACCACTTTCGCTGCTCGCTCAACGGTATGGACGAGTTCTGGGTAAGCGTTTTTCATTAAATCGCAAACTTCATAAACCATTTCGAATAGGAATGGCTTTTCCTGCCCAAGCAGACGCCCATGGCGAATAGCACGTCGGATTATCTTACGTAGTACATATCCACGGCCATCATTCGACGGCAAAACCCCGTCGGAAATGAGGAAAGTAGCACATCGAGAATGGTCCGCGATGATACGGAGACTTGGATTAACTATCAGCGCTGGCGAGCCCTTGACTATTTCGTTGGTCAAATGGGCTGCACGCCATATAAGCGGCGTAAACAAATCGGTATCGAAATTTGACAAATACCCTTGCAATACCGCCGCAATCCGCTCCAGCCCCATCCCCGTATCGATCGAAGGCTTTGGCAACGGCGTCAACG
>CAXTBI010000083.1:0-9624 GCA_964242195.1 uncultured Acidobacteriaceae bacterium | reverse complement strand
ATCCGCTCCAGCCCCATCCCCGTATCGATCGAAGGCTTTGGCAACGGCGTCAACGTGCCATCGCTCGCACGGTCGAACTGCATGAACACAAGGTTCCAAATCTCCACATAACGCTGCTCATCCCCCGGAAACGGCTTGTCTTCCCCGGGAACTTCGGCAGCCGCAAGCCCAAGATCGTAGAAGATTTCCGAACACGGCCCGCACGGCCCCGTATCGCCCATCTGCCAAAAATTATCCTTGGCCGGCATGCCGAAAATGCGCTCCTTCGGCACGCCAATCTCGATCCAAAACTGTTCCGCCTCATCGTCACGCGGCACGCTCTCATTGCCCTCAAACACCGTCACATACAGCCGCGACGTATCGATCCCAAACCACTCCGGCGAGGTCAGCAGCTCCCACGCATACGCAATCGCCTCGCGCTTGAAGTAATCGCCAAAGCTGAAATTGCCGAGCATCTCAAAAAACGTGTGGTGACGCCGCGTGAAGCCGACATTTTCCAGATCGTTATGCTTGCCGCCCGCGCGCACACATTTCTGCGAACTCGCCGCCCGCGTGTACTCACGCCGTTCCGCGCCGAGAAACACGTCCTTGAACTGATTCATGCCCGCATTGGTGAACAGCAGCGTCGGATCGTTGGCCGGCAGCAACGAGGACGAGTGCACCCTGCGGTGCCCCTTTCCTTCGAAAAACCGCAGAAAATCTTCACGAATCTGGTTACCGGACAAAGGGCGCATAGGGCCACAGTCTATCAGCGGAGGACGAATGCACTATGTACTACAATCATGCGAGGAGAACATCGACATGCGCCAGGTATCCCTTCGCGAGGCGAATCAGAACTTCTCATCCTGCATCGCCGAGGTCGAAGCCGGTGAGCACATCGTGCTTACACGTAGAGGTGCGCCTGTCGCCGAGATAGTGCCCTACTCAGGTAAAAAAATCGACCCAAAGCGCGAAGCCGCATGGCAGGAAATGCTGAAAATTATCGACGCCGGCCTGGATTTCGGTGGTGTGCCGTTCACCTACGACGAGCGGCATGAGCGCTGAACCCCACGCTGGATACCAACATCCTGTTCTATAGCCTCGATCCCAACGAACCGGTGAAACAACAACAGGCAAGGCAGCTGCTTGAGCGGGTACGCGGGAGCAATGGATTTCTTGTGCTCCAAACGTTGGGTGAACTGTGTAACTCCGCATCGCGACGCCGCCCCGACCTTGCACCGGGGGCACACCGGTTTGCGAAGTTCGCTCAACAGTCCTTTACGATCGCGGTTGCCGAGCCGCAGGATTTGCCCGAGGCGCTCGCCGCACACCAGGTCCACGGCATTCCGTTTTGGGATGCCATGCTTTGGGCCACGGCACACCGCCACCGATGCACGGTTCTGCTGACCGAAGACTTTCAGGACGGACGCACCCTCGGCGGCGTCACCTTCCGCAATCCGTTCAAGATGTCCGACGCGGAACGCAACGCGTTGTAGGCAAAGCAGCTAAACCACCCCAGGCCGCCACGTGTTGCCTTCCAACAGCAGCCCCGGATCGCCGCTCGCGCGCAGCCTGGGAAACGTTTCCGCGTGCCGCACCATTTCGAGCGTGCTCACCAGGGCGTCGAAGGCATCCTCGGAACCCTCGGCCTTCTTGAAAACCCCGCGAGGAACGGCCGCAAACACGGAGTCCTCAACCCGCCGCGCACCTAGATAGCGCTTCCGCGCGAGCGCATTGCTCTTGGCCACTGCCCCGGTCATCAGGCGCGTGTACATTTCCACCAGCAGCGGCCTCGGCTGCGGTTCAACCGCCGACAACGCCGCATCCTCAAATGGCCAAACGCGCCACCCGGCCTCATGCAGCCGCGCCAGCATTGGCATGGCGCGCAGCGAACCGGTGCCGACCGAGCCCGAGCCCCCGATCTGAAACGGTGATTTCGGCGTGATGCCTTTCATCTTCGCCGCACGCTCCGGGTCGCCGTCCTCCATCGCTTGCGCAACCTTGTTGTCCCAATCCGTGTGACGGAAGCCGACACGAAAGTTTTCGCCGGAAAACACCTCCGGTCGCCTGTGGGGCTTGCCCCAGAAACGCCCGTCGCGCAGCGCCTCTTCCGGCGATCCAACGGCATGGCGCCGCAGCCAGTGCTCGCCCAGGCCATCGTTCACGTTTCGCCAGAAGTCAAAGATCGTCGGGCATCCGAGTTCGCGCAAAAACCATGCCGGAAAGCTGAAGCAGCAATCGATGCCGATTACCATCCGCGGCGTTTCGGCAGCCAGTTGCAGCAGCCAGTCGGCAACCTCCTCGCGCGTCCGCCCGGCCTCCAACCGCACCGTTACTTTTCCGCTCGCGGCCCGCGTCCAAACGCCCGCCCAGATGTGCCGCCGCTGCCCGGCAACATCCACGCGCCCCGACCAGTCGATGCCGACGAAGCGCTGCACGGCCGCAGCATCCTGGTCGTCATGCTCGAAGGAAATCTGCGTTTTGGATCTTGAGCGCGGCACAGCCTTCAGATGTCCTCCGTGCCGGCAATGTCCGTCTCTTCCACCGACGATCCCCAGCTGCGCAGCACGGCCCACACCGCCTTGGTCGAAAAACCCGCCGCGATCAGCCGCCGCACGGCGCGCGCCGTTTCCTTTTCATTTTCCGGCTTCCGCATGCGTTTGCGCTCGGTGTACGCCCGCGCCAACGCGACCTCATCCACCTCGTCGTACGCCTTGCCCACGGCCTCGGCAACGGTTGCCTGCGCCACGCCTTTTTGCATCAGGCCCTGCTGCACGCGGCGACGTCCAAACTTGTCGTTTTCCTGGCGCAGCCGCGTGAAGTCCGCCGCGAACCGCTCATCGCTCAGGTAGCCGAGCTCCTTCAGCTTCCGCATCACGGCATCGGTGGCCTCGCGGCCCGCTTCACCGGGTTCCGCGCGCGTCGCCACCAAACGGCGCAGATCGCGCTCGCTTTTCATGCGGCTGCCCAGACTCTTTATGGCGTAGTCCAGCAACCCCACGTCGTCCAGCGGCGGTTTGCCGGTCTTCGGTCGTCCGAAACTCATAAGGGCAGTATCGCAGGGCAGCGCTTCGGCGAAACCCGGCCCACGCCGAAGCCTTTCCCGCCGGCAACGCGTCTACTAAACTAGCCATGCGCGCACGTCTCCTCCGCTTCGCCCTTCTCGCCAGTCTGCCGCTGATTTCCGCCTCCCTGCGCGCGCAAGCGACCCCGCCCACGCCTGCAAACATTGCCGGCTTCGGTCCGCTCGATCCGGCGCAGCCCACCGGCATCACGATCCCGGCCATCATCGAGAAAATGGGCGCGCGCGAGGCGGCCTTCGAGCACGCCCGCGATCAGTACACCTTTCGCCAATCCGTGAAGATGAACACGATCGACGACGACAGCAACAAGCCCAGTGGCGAATGGCAGGAGGTGACCGACGTTACCTATGACAATGCCGGGCATCGCGTGGAGCATGTCATATTCGCGCCGGGCAATACGCTCAAAGACATCATCCTGACCGAAAACGACGTGAACGACATCAAGTATCGCCTGCCGTTCATCCTCACGACGGCGCAGCTGCCTGAATACAACTTGAACTACCTCGGCCGGCAACACGTGGACACCCTCGACACCTATGTGTTCGACGTCGCACCGAAACAAATCATCAAGGGAAAGCGTTACTTTCAGGGCAAGGTGTGGGTCGATAAACAGGACCTGGAAATCGTCATGGTGAACGGTTTGAATGTGCCGCAGGACACCCGCCCGAGCCATGCGGATTTGTCGCCACCCTTCACCACGTATTACCAGCAGATCGACGGCAAATACTGGTTTCCCACCTATACCCGCGCGGAAGGGATCTTGCATTTTCCCGCGCAGCAGGGTGCCCTGGCCCAAGATGCGCATCTGCGCGCCACGGTGAAATACACCGACTACAAGCGCTATCACACCACCGTTACGATCGAGTACGCGGGCAAGAAAGTCGAGTCGGAACCCGGGACGCCGGCCGCCGCGGGAACCTCATCGGATGCGCCGGACACATCGGCCGCCCCGGGAGCCAAGCCCCAACCGTAACTGTCCCACGCAGTTGCGATACCCTTGCGGTATGCCGTTGCTTTGCACCCTTTGTTTGGCCTCGCTCCTGACCCCCACTGCCATGCTGACGGCCGCAGCCCAGACGCGTAAGCCCGCCCCAACGCCGCCTCCCGTGGCCGGCCGTGCGCCGGTACGCACGACAAGCAACCCCGAGCGGCCCGTACCCCCGGCACTGCGGCCCTATCTCGGTTGCAAGCTGCCGAACGGCCCAGAGCTGGTCGGGCAAACGCTTCTGCCGCAGGCGCCCATGGCGCGCACCGCCCAGACCTTCAGCGGACCCAAGAAAATCAATCTGCTCGATGGCGTGATGGCAGCATTCGCTTTCTCGGGTGAGCCGACGTTCGCCAACGTGAAAGTGGAACTTCTGCCCGCCGCAACCTACGCCACCGAAAAGAACGATCTCATCTCCGAGTTCGACAAGATCAATGCCACCGGCAACGATACACAGCGAAACTACGTGATGAAGCCCACGCTGAACGGTTTCGGAATCCAGGGCTTCGACCGGACGGCGCTCGATGGCAAAGTGCTCGGCATCTATCTGCTTTTTGACAATGCACACCATGTGGCGACCACCGCGTATTTTCTGAACGCGCCGCCGGGCCAGCGCAAGTTCAACTCCCTTAACGAATACAACGCCGTGCGCGAAGATTTTCTAAACACCTACACGGCCTGTGTGCGCAAGGCGCTGGGCGGCGCGGCGGCAACACCGGTGAAGGCTCCCAAACTACCTGCTGCAAAGCCCGTGGTTACTCATCGAGCCCGCTAATCTGGGTCGCTGTCGACGACCCTAATCGGCTGCAACCTCTTCGTTCGACGCCTCTGTCTCGACGATCTCCTCCACGTCCTCACCGGCCTGCAGCGTGTCCACCCCGTAGCGCGCGGCCAGCTCCGGCGCGAAGCGCGCCATATCGTTGCGCAACCGGATCAGCGACAGGTCCTTTGCTTTTGACTCCAGCATGACATCGGTATCGATGTGCCGAATCGATTGCAGGAAAGTGATGGTCTCAAAGGGATTGTTGTAGTCCGCATGCCCAGTCCAGATCGGCGGCTGCAACACGGTTTCCAGCTTGCCGGTTTTGCGGTTCTTGCGTCTGATCTCGCGCATCTCGGTGCGCGCGCAGCTGAAATGCATTTTGGGGCGCACACCGGCGGGCCACGTTTTGCAAAAGCGTTCCAGCGTGTCCACCAGCGGCAGGCCTTCCGGGTTGAAACACCAATGGTGCTGGTAGTCGAAAACGCACTTCACCCCGGTCGCCTCGTGCACCTTCAGCACGTCGCTCGCGGAAAAACGTATGTCGTCGTTTTCGAGCACAAGCCGCCGCCGCACCGGCTCGCTCAGCCGCTTCCATGTCTCCGCCCAGCGCCGCCATCCGCTTTCGCGATCGCCATACGCTCCGCCCACATGCACCACCATCACGGCCTCGGGCGCGCACTCCATGCGGTCCAGCATCTCGGCCTGCGATTCCAGGTCCCACATGCTTTTCAGCGTCAGCTTCTCGCTTTCCGAATTCAACACAATGAACTGCGAGGGATGGAAGCTGAGGCGCACATCGGCTTCGCGCGCCAGGCGGCCGAAATGCCCGAGATCACCCGCCGATTCCTTCACCATGTTATGAAACTGCGGCATATCCGGATGCGTCGCATAGGGAGCCAGATCCGACCCCATGCGGTACATGTGAATGCCGTGTTTGCGCAGGTACACCACCACGTCGCAAAGGTAGCCGAGCGAAACGCGCAGGTGCGGATTCGCCTGCCAGCGGCGGGTATCCGAAGTCTTCAGGCCGCCCGCACCCAGGATCTTCACGGGAAAACCAAGCCGCATGCATTCCGCCGGAAAGGTGAGTTGCGCCAAGCCCTCCAGCGCCGCGCACTGCGCCATGGGACGATGCAGCATGCGGTCGAGTTCGGCCTCGGCGAGCTCCGCCTTGGTCGGGGGCTTCGCCTTCGCTTTCTTCTTGGCCTTCTTCCTCCCAACAGATGTCTTGGCCGCTACTTTCGCGACACCTTTTCCCGTAGATTCCTTAGATTTCGTAGATTCCTTGACAATAGCTTTGTCTGCCGCGCCTTTGCTGGCCCGTTTCGCCAGACCTGCAGACTGGTCATCCCGCAGCGCAGCGGAGAGATCCGCTTCTCGCTTCGGCCGCCCGCGCCGCTTCACTTCCGTAGCCACCCCATCCGCCATTACTCGTCCACCTCCGCCAACTCCGCCGCGCCCTTGCCCCACGGAGCCTCTCTCTCGTCCCCCGAATCCACGTCCACCACCATCTCGGCACCAAACCCGATCTCCCGGATCCATCGATTCCACACCGGGATCGGCAACGACCCGCCGCTGGCCTGGTTATGCCCCAGCCCATAGGTCGTGTCGGCCTCCGGCGGTCGATGCCGCGCAAGAAATTCGATCAAATTCACACCCGCCGGTGCACGTCCGGAAAAGCTGACCCAGCCCGGCCGATACCCTGTATTCACCCCAAACACCACGCTTTTGGCGAAGCGTCCGCGCCATTGCTGCGCCACCAGCGGATGCACCTGGCAACCGGTGTGCATCCGTATGGCCACCAGATCGGCCCCCAGTTCCTCGCGCACGGCCTTTGAAAAGCGCGGCGGCTGTTTGCGCGCAACCGCCAGCGCCTCGCCGACCTCTTCCTTCGCCCGCTGCAACTCGGCCGTTTCGGGATACGTGCCGTCCACGACCTGATTGGGCCCGCTTGCTTTCAGCAGCAAGGCAAGAGCCGCATCGGCACGGCCATCGGCGGTACGCCGCGGCGCGTTCAACAGACTCGTCGCGTCACGCAGGGCACCGCCCCCGAACAGCTTTTTTGCCTCGGCCAGCTCGGGAAACGGGGCCTTGTCGCCGAGATCGCTTTGAATGGAAATGCCGGCCAGCCAAAGCCACTCCTTTGCCTTCGCCTCGCCCGCTTCACCCTCACCCAGCAACGCGCGGGCGCACCACCAGCAGAGCAGGCCGCTGGTCGCCACATCCTTGCCGTCCCCGGCCGGGTCCCCCGTACCATACGCCGTGATCAGCATCGACCCCTCAGGCTGCCCGATGGGACGATGATGATCGATCAGCAGCAGAGGCACCGGGCTTCCGTCGGCAGCGTGCAAAATCACGCCGTCACGACTGCCCAGATCCGTCACCAGCAACGCATCGACGCCACCGGACGCCTGCCGCTCGCGCAGCCGGGCCCCGAGTTCCTCGCCCCACGCCGACTCACCTTTCCGCCGGCACTCGCCACCCACGTCGCTGTAACCGGCCTCCCGTAGCGCGCGCAGCAACAGCGCACCGGCCGGCAGGCCGTCGCCATCGGAATCGCAAACCACGTACAGACGTGAGGCTTTGCCCCTCGGCAGGCTCCCCAGCCAGAGTAAAAACCGTTCCCCCGCCTCATGTTCAAGATCCATCCCGCGACGCCATCCCTCAGCCCACTTCCAGCATGGATGCACTTTCGGGGGGGCGCCGCCGCGTCCTTCAAGAAAGCCTTCCAGCGGATCGGAACCAGGCGCGCACCCTTCAGGCGGCGGGCTCACTTTCAAAGTACAGGTATTTGCGCCAGTTCGCGTCGGCCGAACCGATCATCCGCATGATGTGCCGCGAGGTGTGCAGGGTGAACGGCCGTGGTTCGCGCAGCAGCCGCATGTCCTGGAGCTCATGCAGCAAATGGTTTCCCTTGTGGCGATTGCAGCTTTTGCAGCACGCCACAAGATTTTCCCAGGTGGACTGTCCACCGCGCGATCGCGGCAGCACGTGATCCAGCGTCAACTCCGCCGCGGGCAGCACCATCTGGCAGTATTGGCAGGTGTTGCGGTCGCGCAGAAGGATGTTTTTGCGGCTGAGCGCGCGCGTCTGGTGCGGGATGCGCCGGTACTCCAGCAGGCGAATGACGGACGGCATCTGCATGCTGGCGCGATGCGAGCGCAGGGTTGTGCCCTGCTCCTCCTCCGTGCGCGCCACCCCCTTCAGCACAAGCACAAGCGCCCGGCGGGCACCGCAGATATTGATGGGTTCATAGCTGGCGTTCAGCACCAGCACCGGCGTTTGCATGGCCGGCTGCCGAAACACGCCGGCCCGGATTTCAATGGCCTCCATGCGCGCCGTTCCCGGCACCGGATGGGTTGTGTGGTGTACCTTGCCGCCCCTGTTCGACCTCGCCTGCCCACGCGCGCTCCCAGCCTGCATGCCGCCTCCAACGTCCCGTTTCTACCGCCTTGCCTTGCCGACCCTGCCCCTGCCGAGCTTGCCCTGCCGAGCTTGCCTGCCGAGCTTGCCTGCCGCTTTCATTTAACCCGGCCTGCTGCCCGGGGACGCGGAAGGGAATCCGGTGACCCCGGCCGGGTCCCAGCGGGCCACGTCGCGCAGGGCTCCCATCGTGCTTTCCGGCTGTGCGCGCGCCACCGTGGCGACCCAAACCGCGCGTGCTCCGGCCTTCAATAAAACTTTTGCACATTGGTTGGCGGTGGCTCCCGTCGTCAGGATGTCGTCGACGAGCAAAACATCTCGTCCGCGCACGGCGTCCGCATTCCCGAGGGCAAACGCACCGGCCAGGTTGCGCCGGCGTTGGTCCGGCCGCAGCTGAAACATGGCTTTTGTATCGCGCACACGCCGCAGCGCTTCGGGGTGGAGATCCAGCTTCCAGGCCGGACGCAGCTTGCGCAAACGGCGCGCAGCCCCGCGCGCCAACAAGTCCGCCTGGTTGTAGCCGCGCTCTTTTTGGCGCCCTGCGAACAGCGGCACAGGGACGACGAGCAGACCGGCCGGCGTTTCGGCCTCCAGGCGAAGAATCGCCTCGGCCAGGAAGCCGCTCAGAATATGCTCCGCAATGCGCCGTACCTTCCCGAACTTCAGGGCGTGCAGCATTGCGCGCATTTCGCCATCGTAGGCGGCAAAGGCCACGGCCCGTGTAAACGCGGGCGGGTCGGTGCGGCACGTGGTGCACTCGTGCATCCCCATCGCCGCGGCAAAACGGGCCGACTCCATCCCCAGGGCATCGCCGCAGCGGCGGCAAAGCTCGTCGGGCGATGGCGACAAGCGGCGCACACGTTCGGTGCAGGCGGTGCAGACGCGAACCGGGGCCAGCCCCAGCATGGGACCGGCGCAGACCCGGCAGTCGGAAGGCAAAACGGCGTGCATCAGGTCGGCCGCCAGGGAACGAAATACCCCGGAACCAAGGCGGCGGAGGCGCAGGGCAGATCGCGGCGGAAAGCCGCCCGGCCACGAGCGCAGGGGCCGGTTCAGGGCCGCGGGCCCTCCATTCTCGAGCCGGATTTGCCTTCGCCTCTCGCTGAAGACGCACCTCACTCGCTTTCGGCAGCCGCTGAACCCGGTCGAGTTCCGATCCTGTGCCGGTTGGCCGCAGTATAGCCGGGAGTTTTGCACGAGGCAATCACCTTCGCGCACCGTCGGTCTCAGCCCGGTCCTATACGCGCTATTCTTAGGGGGATGCCGATCGCTGCCTCATCGCCGGCCGCCGTTCGACGCGCCCGCGTGAGGCCTTGGCTGCGTGCCGCCCCGCTGCGTGCCGGCTCGCTGCTGGCCGATTACGTCGCGTTGGCCAAGCCGCGCGTTTCGGC
>CAXTBI010000082.1:8490-12767 GCA_964242195.1 uncultured Acidobacteriaceae bacterium | reverse complement strand
ATCCCCCTTCGCGTTACCCCCCTTCGCGTTCCCCCCCTTCGCCTTACCCCCCTTCGCCTTACCCCATTCGAGACTCCCCTTTGTTTGTCATTCCCGAAGGGAATCTGCGTTTTTGCTGCTGCCAGGTCCCCAAAAAAATCTGCTCCGCTCGACTCTCCCGCATAGGCGTATGATGATCTTGGACCGATTCGGTCCGGCATCGGACGAGGCGGTCACGTGGCGATTTTGAGCGAGGTACAGGTCGGCGGCTCGGGAACTCTGGAGAGCGTCGATTTGCCCGAAGACATCAGCGATCACCTCGCGCACCTGGGCTTCCTCCCCGGCGCCAGCTTCGAGGTGCTGCGCCGCGCCCCCGCCGGCGACCCCACCGTCTATCGTGTAGATGGCATTGAAGTTGGCCTGCGCAGCGAAACCGCCCGCCACATCGCCATCGAGCTCGACAGCCCACCCTCCCCGGCCCCCAAACACCCCGAAGGCAGCCGATGAGCTGCCATACGGCGGCCGTCGCCGATCCCCCCGAAACCGCACCCGCCGCCGCCGGCAGCCGCGTCCGCACCATCGCCCTCATCGGCCCGCCCAACTGCGGCAAATCCACCCTCTTCAACCGGCTCACCGGCCTGCGTCAAAAAGTCGGCAACTACCCCGGTGTCACCGTCGAGCACCATTCCGGGCGCATGAAGGGCATCGGCCGCGCCGACCTCACCTGCATCGATCTGCCCGGCATCTACTCGCTCGCGACCTACTCCGAGGACGCGCGTGTGGCCGTCGATGTGCTCACCGGCCGCATGCCGGGCGTCCCCCCGCCGGACGCCGTTCTGCTGGTGCTCGACTCCGTCCACATGAACCGCCAGCTCATGCTCGCGCAAACCGTCTTTACCCTCGGTCTTCCCACCATGGTGCTGCTGAACATGAGCGATCTGCTCGAAGGGCGCGGCGGCAGGCTCGATCCCCTGGCCCTTTCGCAGGAGCTCGGCCACCCAGTCGCGCTCATCTCGAGCGCCCGCGGCACGGGCCTCGACCTCATCTCCAGCTATCTGCACAGCCTCAGCGAATCGGTCGAGCAGCGCCCCCAATCCCTGCGCCTCCCCGTTCTGCAAAGCCCCGCCGCCAGCCGCAAATGGGCCACCCAGGTCTCGCAGCGCACCGCCTACCGCGCCCCGGAGGCCCACCTCTGGACGCGCCGCCTGGACAGCGTTCTTCTGCACCGGATCTGGGGTCCGCTGGTCTTTCTCGCGGTCGTGATTGCCGTTTTCCAGGTAGTTTTCACGCTCGGACAACCGCTTTCCGAAGGCCTCGGCCAAGTGCTGACCACCGCCGGCGCCGCTGCCGCGAACCTCCTGCCCGACAACTGGCTCCGTCCGCTCCTGCGCGACGGCCTTTGGAACGGCGTGCAGTCCGTGCTCGTGTTTCTGCCGCAAATTCTTCTGCTCTTCCTCTTCATCGGCATCCTCGAGGACTCCGGCTACCTCGCCCGCGCGGCCCTCATCGCCGACCGCGCCATGCGCTCCATCGGCCTCAACGGCAAGGCATTTATCCCGCTGCTTTCCGCCTATGCCTGCGCCGTCCCGGCCATCATGGCCACGCGCACCATCGAAAACAAGCGCGAACGGCTGGCCACCATCCTCGTCGCCCCGTTCATGACCTGCTCGGCGCGCCTTCCGGTCTATACCCTCATCATCGCGGCCTTCATCCCCGACCGCAGCTTCCTCGGCCACCTCATCGGCCTCCGCGCCATGGTCATGCTCAGCCTCTATGCACTCGGTTTCCTGGCCGCCCTCATCACCGCGCGGCTGCTGAAATCCTCCGTCATGAAGGCCTCGCCTACACCCTTCGTCCTCGAGCTGCCCCAGTACCGCTGGCCCACGCCGCGCGCCCTTGCGCTCCGCGTCTTTGACCGCGCCAAGCTCTTCCTGCACAAGGCCGGCACCATCATTCTCGGCGTCACGTTTCTGGTCTGGCTGCTCAGCGTCCTGCCCATTCACGGTGGCCACTTCGCCGAGCTCACCGGCAGCCTCATCGGCCGGATCGGCCAATGGATTGAGCCCGTTCTACACCCGCTAGGCTTCAATTGGAAAATCGGCATCGGCCTGCTCAGCTCCATCGTCGCGCGCGAGGTCATCGTCGGCACCCTGGGCACGCTCTACGGCGTCGACCCCGCCACCCACGCACTGGGCCTGCAACAAGCGCTGCGGCATGACATGACGCTGGCCGGCGCCATCGCCCTCGTCGTCTTCTTTGCCTTCGCCATGCAATGCACGTCCACCCTGGCCATCGTTCGCCGCGAAACCAACAGCTGGAAGTTCCCCGCCCTGCAGTTCGGCTACATGACCGGTGTGGCGTACACGGCGGCGCTCCTGGTGAACCAAGTGCTTATGCGTTTGATCTGACGTCTATCGCTATTCTGTTTCGTCGCGAATGTATCAACGTCGAAACTATTCCCAGGCTCAACCAACCGCACTGGCATGCGCATCACGGTTGCAGCTCATGCTGGCGAGCCACTGCCTCGAAGGGCAGGAACAAGCTGAAAACAGTGCCGCTACGGCCCTTCAGCTGCGAACTGCGAAAGCTGATCGCGCCATGGTGCCGGTCGGCGATCTCCTTGCTGATCCACAGACCGAGTCCCGTGCCGCCGATGCCTTTCGTTGTGTAGAACGCGTCGAATATTTTCTTTTGTTGTCCCGGGAATATCCCGGCCCCTGTATCCGCTACCGTCAGGACGAGACCCTTCTGTCCGGTTTTCCATCGCGTCGCCTCGCGGCTGCGAAGCAGCAGGCGCCCGCCGCTGGGGCTCATCGCATCGATGGCATTGCTAAGAAAATTGCCGAGAACCTGCCGTATTTCCCCTTCAAAGCATTCCACGGAGCGCTGCGCACGCTTTCGCTTTTGGATTTCGATCCCCGCATTCAAGATACGGCCCTGATAAATCGACAGGGCCTCGGAGAAAAGGTCCAAACAGGACACGACCTTGGGGCTGGTGGACTGCTTGTTGAACCGCAGAGTCTGACTGCTGATCACCGATACCCGGCGCAACTCGCGTTCGGCGGTTTCGAGGTAGTCGTACATTGACCCCGGCGCGGCCTCGCCCTTCGCCAGGTAAAGCAAATTCGTGACCGACTCGAGTGGGTTATTGATTTCATGCGCGATGGAGGCGGCCAGGCGACCCACGGCCGCCAGCTTTTCGCTCTGCAGCAACGCCGCCGTCGTCTGCTTCCGCTCCGTGACGTTGCGTGAAAAAATGACGATTCCTTCTTCCGTGGGGTACACCTCGATCTGCAGCCACATATTCAGCGGATAGGGGTAATGCGCTTCGAAAGAAGCCGCGATCCCCTCACGCATGGCGCGGGTGTGGTGTTCAACAAAAGGCGAACCCTCATACATGGCATTCGGGAATTCGTCCCAAAGATTCTTGCCCACTAACTCGCGATCCGCTGCGTAGCTTCTACTCGCGGCTGCATTGACGTAGGTAATTGCCCACTTGCGGTTTACTCCCACCACCGCGTCCGTGGTGACGCTCAGGAACTGTTCGCGTTGTGCATGGGCCTGGTCGCGTTCCCGTGCGTTGACCACCGCCGCGGTCGTGTTTTGGTACGTGTTGAAGATGCCCTTGATCTTCCCCTCCTCGTAAAGGGGGACGACTGAATACGTCCAGTACCGTTCTTTAATGACGTCGTCGAGGACAAGCGGAATGAGCACGTTTTCTCGAAGGGCAGGTTGGCCGTAGCGGTAGCAGGCTTCCATATCCTGCTTGACCAAATGCCAGGCCTCCTGGAATACATCGCGGTACGATCGGCCGAGGGCCGAGGGGTGTTTGCCGCTCAGGGTAGCGATTGTCGCGTCGTTGTAAAAGAAGATCAGCCGATCGCCCCAGGAAAGCGTCGCGGGCAAGGGCGTGCAAAGCACCTGGTTCACAGCGGAAACTAGTGTTTCCGACCACGCCGCAATGGGTCCCAAGGGTGTGGAGGCCCAGTCAAAGGCGCGCACCCCATCGGGCATGATTCCGCTTCCGAGGATGCGTTCGCAGGCAGGTGGGGTGGAGCGGTTCTCTAATCCGTGTACCGGCATGGGCCCACTTACGAGGTAATTTCTTCCCGTACTCACAATGTTACGCGATGCCGCATGCTAACAGCCCGATACTTGCTGCGCGCCCGGAATGATCTATTGCCCTACTGCTCGCCCCAACTCAGTTTCGACCGCAGCACATTGAACAGCCCATTCGATCGCATACGCAGCAGCTTCACCGAGTAGTCCGACCGCCGGCACACGATGCGGTCGTTCAG
>CAXTBI010000082.1:0-8390 GCA_964242195.1 uncultured Acidobacteriaceae bacterium | reverse complement strand
TCCGACCGCCGGCACACGATGCGGTCGTTCAGCAGCAGTTCCACCACCTCCTGCCCGTCCACGGTAATGTAGGTTTCGTGCGGCACAACGTCCACCGTCACCGCAATTTCCGACGAGCCCGGCACAACGATCGGCCGAATCGTCAGCAGGTGCGGGCAGATGGCCGTGAGTACCAGAGCATCGACGGCAGGCATCAGAATGGGCCCATTCGCGGCCAGAGTGTACGCGGTCGAGCCCGTGGGGGTCGACACGATGATGCCGTCCGCTCGAAAGCGCGCCACAAACTGGCCGTCGAGCTCAATGGCAAATTCGCCGATGCGCGCAATCGCTCCCTTGGCCAGAACGATGTCGTTCAACGCATCCCAGCGGCGAAACACGCGGCCCTCCCGCTGCAGTTCCGTATGCATCAGGCTGCGCGTATCCAGCACCGCCGTACCCGCCAGCCAGGCTTCCAGCGTGCTGTAGATTTCCGACAGCGGAACCTCGGTCAGGAATCCCAACGACCCGAGATTTACGCCCAGCAGCGGCACATCGGCATAGGCAAAGGCGCGCGCCGCCGAAAGCAGCGTTCCATCCCCACCCAGGGTGATGGCGATGTCGGGCCTGCGCTCGGGCATCTCCGTGCGTTCCACCGTTTCGTGTTCGCGGCGGAGGTAGCCCGCACTCTGGGGATCCAGCAGAAACGAAAACCCGTGGCCGGAGAGCCATGCAAGCAGGTCGGCCAGGATCCCTTCCAGCTCCGGCTTGTGGGGCTTGGAAACAATGGCGGCTAAAGGCATGAGACTTCCAGTGTACGCGCGAAGGGCGTCCCGTTCGCCACTTGGCGCGCACGCACTTGCGACGCACGCACATGCCTGGCACCACCGGCGAACCTACGCGGGCGAGCCAACCCCCGTCGCTCCACCGAAGCGGGCATGCAGCAGAAACTCGCGATTGCCCTCCATGCCCAGAATCGGCGACTCCCGCACCTCGGCTACCTCCCCGCCGAGCCCCTCCACCGCCTCCCGCACACGATCCACCGCCAGCCGATGTGCCTCCGGGTCGCGCACAATGCCGCCCTTGCCCACATGCTCGCGCCCGGCCTCAAACTGTGGCTTCACCAGCACCACGGCTTCCCCCACCCAGCGCTCCCCCGGCACCGCCAGCGCACCCACCACCGCCGGCAGCACAAGCGACGCTCCGATAAACGAGACATCCATCGCAAAAAACCGTGGCGCCCCCTGCCCCGCCGCGGCGGCCGCAGCCACGAGCGCCCCCGACTCGAGCAAACGCGCGTTGGTGCGCTCCAAGAGCTGCACACGCGGGTCGACGCGCAGCTTGTGCGCAATTTGCCCATACCCCGTATCCACCGCCAGCACCGATGCCGCCCCTGCCTGCAGCATGCAGTCCGTAAAGCCGCCCGTCGATGCCCCAATGTCGGCGCACGGCCGACCGCCCACGTCGATGCCCCACGCCGTCAGCGCCTCCCCCAGCTTCAGGCCCCCGCGGGAGACATAGCGCATGTCTTCACCCAGCAGCCGGACGGCGGCTTCCGCGGCGACGCTTGTGCCCGGCTTGTCCACGCGCTGCTCCTGCACCAGCACGCGACCGGCCAGAATCAGCGCCTGTGCCCGTTCCCGGGACGCGGCCAGGCCTCGATCCACCAACAGCTTGTCCAAACGAAGCTTGCCGGAATGCCCTGAATGCTCAGAAACTTTGTGCATGAATTCGCATATACGAGTCCAGCTTATATTCCGACCGACCTTTTTTGCTGGCTATGGGCTACACTCGTTCCGTTATGGGAACTTTCACGCCCCGGTTCCAGACCGGGAGACAACGGCCGTGGATCTCGCAGAAAACTCTTGGCTTAGGTGACATCCACCGGGCCCCCAGGCGCGTTGTATGAATAGAGCGATTGAGAGGGTGGAAGGCGCAGCCAGCGCGGACAGCGACGGGATGTTGCTGGATCGCGTACGCCGCGGAGATGAGGCCGCCATGGCTTCCCTCTTTGATCGTTATTCAAAGGTCGTCTACTCGGTCGCCCTCCGTGTGTTGAGGGATACGGCGTCTGCGGAAGATGTTCTGCAGGAGATCTTCATGCAGGTCTGGCGCAGCCCGGGTAGTTTTCTCGAAACCAAAGGAAGTCTCGGCGGCTGGCTGGCCGTTGTCGCCCGCAATCGCTCCATCGATACGCTTCGGCGTCGGCGCCCAACCGATCCGGTCGAAGAACTCTCCCTCGCTTCGCCCTTCAATCTCGCCGAAGAGGCCGAGCGCAACAACATGATGGAACGGGCGCGCTCCGTCATCGTCGGGCTTCCCGCCGAACAGCGCAAAACCCTCGAAATGGCCTTTTTCGACGGCCTGACCCATACCGAAATCTCCGCCCTGACCGGCGATCCCCTGGGCACCGTAAAAACACGCATCCGCAGCGCGTTGTTGACGCTGAGAAAGGCATTCGGCGCATGACCGTCACCCAGCACATCCCGGAAGACGATCTCGCGCTGTTTGCCCTGGCCATGCTGCCCACCCAGGAAACCGCCGCGGTGGCCGCCCATGTGCGCCCCTGCAAAGTCTGCAGCGAAGCCGTCGGCCGTCTGCAGGGGGATATGGTTGCCCTGGCCCTGACCTCGCCCGTGCATGCACCGACGTCCGCCGCACGGGGGCGGCTGCTCAGTGCCGTCGCCCGCGAACCCAGAGTCGTTCCCGGGCCGGCGCGCACTTCGCCCCGCGGGCCGGAGTTGGGCGGGGCGACAAACATCGCGGCGGCCAAACACTCAAGCGCCGTGGGCTGGGCGTGGGTTGGCTGGGCGGTCGCTGCCGGGCTGGCCGCCACCGTCGGTTTGGGTCTGCACCAGGAAACTTCCCTGAAGCAGGAAATCGCCACGGAATCGATGGAGCTCGACCAGTTGCATCGCTCCGATGCCGAAGTGGCGCGGGCACGCGAGGTGCTGCACACCCTCACCGACCCCCACGTCATGCAGGTCAACCTCCAGGTTCCAGCCAAACCGGGCGTTCCCGCCAGACCGCAGGGCCACGCCGCGTACGATGCTTCCAGGGGTTCGCTGGTCTTCGTGGCTTCGGACCTGCAACCGGTGAACCCGGGCAAAACCTATGAACTCTGGCTGCTGCCCGCTACAGGCAATCCGGTCGGCGCGGGTCTGTTCCGGCCCGATGCCAACGGCAACGCCTCCGTTGTTCTGCCGGTCCTTCCACGCAATCTGGAAGCCAAGGGCTTTGGCGTCACCGAAGAACAGGACGGCGGCTCCCCAAACCCGACCCCACCCATATTGCTGGCCGGCACCTGAATCAGTTTGCGTAAAGGTGGGGTTGTCGCTGCGTCATCCTGAGTCATCCTGAGTCATCCTGGGCATAGCGAAGGAGCTCCGGGTTCTGCTTCGCTCTACTGCGCCGACACCCGCACCCGCACACCCGCACCCTGCAAATTGATGTGCGTGTCTACCCGATCCGTATCTGTTTCCAGCACCGTCATGTAGTTGCTGTCCGGCGACGTCACGTAGACCTTTCCCGTCGGCGTTCCGGTCGTGGCGGCCACCGTCGTGGGATGGCCATAAATGCAGGTCAACGTGCTTCCATCCGGACAAACCGGCGACCCGGTCGGATTCAACGATCCATCCGCGTTCAGTGCCGTAACCGCGGGAAGGGTGGCCGTCACGGTACCGCTCGCCAGGTTCACCACGCTGACCGAACCCGGAACCGTGCTGCTGCCGCTGTTGACCACATACGCCCGTGTGCCGTCCGCCAGCACCGACACCATGGAGGGATTCACACCCACCGTCACCGTCGCCAGCACCGTGCCGAAAGCGGCGGCGTCCGCCGGATTCGTCGCATTGCATGTGCTGTTCCCGGAGGTTGCGACCGTGCTGCAAAGCGGTATGCTGATGATGCTCAGGGTTCCCGGCGAGGTTCCATTCCCGGCGTTCAGCACCACCAGCTGGTTGGTCGCCGCGACAACATCGGCCCACACGGGATTCACGCCCAGCGTCCCCTTGGCCGGAATGACGGGGTTGGCGGTGTCGAGCGCGTTGCTTGTGACATTGATCACCGAAACTGTTCCCGACCCCTTGTTCATGATGAAAACACGTTGCACGTCCGCCGTTTCCACGCCATACACCGGGTTGATCCCAACCGGAATCGTCGCCGATATGCCCAGACTTGTCCCCTCAATGGCCGCTGCCTGCCCGGGTGTAGTTCCGTTCCCGGTGCTGAGCACATACGCCCGCGGCGTTGCGATGGGGATGTTGTACAGGGGTCCAACCACGTAGACCGGATTGGCGCCCACGCCGATTTCCTGCTGCAACGCCGGGCTCGCTGTGCTAAGCACGGCAACGGAGGAGCGACCAATCTCCGGAACAAAGAGCCGGGCCGTTCCGCCCAGCGTGAACGCACTCAAACTCGGAGCGTTGGCTCCCGTGGGCAACGCGGTTTGCACCACCGAACTGGTCAGCAAACTGGCAGGCGATGAAATTGGAACGGTGCTCAGTGAGTTTTGCGCATTGATCGCAAACCCCTCCGCCGCATTGTTCAAAATCGTAAAATAGGTAGGCGAGGGCAGGATCTGCGGTGTCGCCAGGATCGTATCCCCCGATACATCGATGATCGAAAGCAAACCGCCGACAGCCGCACCCGGGACCGAAACCGCGATGGCAAACTTCGTCGGCTGCGCCGCAGGCCCCACCGGACTGATCGCACTCACCACCGGACGATACTGCTGCCCACAGCCCAGCAATGCGATCGAAACGCCGAGACCGGCCGCCCCCTTCAGCAGGCGCTTTTGCCCTCTGTTCCCCAAACTGCCGTAGTGCAATCCCGCTCCCATGCAAAGCCGATCAACGGCCCCTGTCCGCCTCGATTGTACCCGATCTACCCCGGTGCAAGGGCGCCAACGGACAGCTCTCGCTGGCCCGAGAGCACGTGAGAGACACCCGAGGGTAATGCCTCGTTCGTAGCCCCACCCTCCACAAAGGGGCATAGCCAAGGCGCTTGCCGGCCAAGCAATCTAAAACGGTCGGGAGAAACACGTCTTTTCCGGGTCGCGGCACAAAGCTCCCGCAAACACCCCGGCCGGGGGCCACTTTGGAAACTTCAACCAGCTACGGTCGCGCCATCTCCTACCAGGGCGGTGCCGTTTCGCTTTCCGAGGTGATTTCCGCCCTCACCTTTGCGCTCGATCTCACCGAAGGCGCGATTCCCGGTCACAGTCTGCGCACCTGCGTTCTGGGCATGCGCCTGGCGACCGCGCTGGAGGTGCCGGCAGCCGATCTCACTCACCTCTTCTATGCCCTTTTGCTCAAAGACATCGGCTGTTCCGATACGGCCGCCCGCCTTTCGCAAATCATGGGTGGACCGCCCCACGACAACAGCAACCTGGTCGGCGTACTCGGCAGCCATCCGCTGCTGCTGCAGCGCATCTGGCGTGAAGTTCTACCCGGGGTGCCCGTGCCGGCTCACATCGAACGGCAGGTTGGGGCCACCGCCGCCGCCGCTGTCGATTCCCGGCGCACCTGGGAAAAGCAATGTTCGCGCAGCACACAGATCATGCGGGATCTGGGCATGACTCGGTCTACCATCGACGCCGTCTACCACATCGATGAACGTTGGGATGGCTCCGGGCTGCCCGCCGGCCAGCGCGGCAACGAAATCCCCCTGCTTAGCCGTATCTGCGCCGTCGCCCAAACGCTGGACGCCTTTGCCTGCGAAACCGGCTCGGAAGCCGCTCTAAAAATGGTGCGCAGCCGGCGCGGAACCTGGTTCGACGCCCATGTCATCCGCGCCGCTCAATCGCTCCACACCTCCGGCCGGCTTTGGCAGCAGTGCCGCTCCTCCGATGTAGAGGAAACTCGCGCCGAAGTCCTGCGCCAGGACCCCGGCGTCTACGCTCCTCTCACCCCGGAACGCGTGGACAGCATTTGCGAGGCGTTCGGCAACGTCGTCGACGCAAAATCGCCGTTCACCTACAACCATTCGCTCGGCGTCACCGAAATCTCCGTCCAGCTCGCGGCCGAACTCGGTCTGCCGCCGGAACGGCTTTCGCTGGTTCGCCGCGCCGCTTTTCTGCACGACATCGGAAAACTCGCCGTGCCCAACCGCATTCTCGATAAACAGGGAAAACTCACGCCCAAGGAATGGTCCGTCGTCACACGCCACCCCGCATTGACAGGCTCCATCCTGCAACGGGTCAGCGCCTTTCGCGAGCTTGCCACCCTCGCCGCCGAACACCACGAACGCCTCGATGGCTCCGGCTACCCCTTCGGCCTCCAAGCCGATCAAATCTCCCTCGAATCGCGCATCATCGCCCTCGCCGACTGCTATGCCGCCATGGCCGAAGACCGGCCCTACCGCGCCGGCCTCCCTTCCGCCGACATCCTCGACATTCTGGCCTACGATGTCCCTAACAAACTCGACGACGCCTGCTTCGACGCCCTCAAACGCCTGGTTGGGCGCTGGAACGGCCAAAGCATGCCGGACAAATCCACCCCGGTACAAGCCCCCAAACGTCCCTCCCGGCAATCGGGCCCAAACACAACGCAAGCCCTTGCAACCGCCTGCTGAACGAATTCGGTAGTCAGTGGTGTAAAGATTTCTCTTTTCTTGTTGTCATTCCCGATCTGCGGTTGTCTTATTGCCGTCCGTCCTCCAGGCCTTCTGCGAACCGCTTTAACGGGCGTCCCGCAACAACGCAAACTCTAAAGGTCGCGCCAGTTCTCCCCCATCCCAACCTCGGCAACGATAGGCACCCGGAATTCGGCCACGCCTTCCATCTCCTCCTTCACCAGCGCCCGCATCTCGTCGGCCTCCTCGGGAACGACGTCGAACAGCAATTCATCATGCACCTGCAACGTCATTTGCGAGCGCATCGCCCGCCGGCGCATCTCGCTGTCGATGCGAATCATCGCCAGCTTGATCAAATCCGCGGCCGTTCCCTGCAACGGTGTATTCACCGCGGTGCGCTCCGCAAATCCACGCTGATTCGGGTTGCGCGACTGAATATCCGGAATCGGTCGCAAACGACCGAAGGCCGTGCGCACCGCCTGCGTCCTGCGTACCTCGGCCAGGGTCCGTTCAATAAACTCCGCCACCCCCTTGTACCGCTGAAAATAGCGCTCGATATATTCCTTGGCCGTTTTCTGGTCGATGCCCAGGTTCGCCGCCAACCCGAACGGCGAAATCCCGTACACAATCCCAAAATTCACCGCCTTGGCCCGCGCCCGGGTCTCCTTATCCATCGTCGCGGGGTCCACCTGGAACACCTCCGCCGCGGTCAGCGTGTGAATGTCCCTGCCGGTGCGGTACGCGTCCACGAGCAGCGCATCGCCTGAAAAATGCGCCATCAAACGCAACTCAATCTGTGAGTAATCCGCCGACATCAGCAAGTTGCCCGGCGCCGCAATGAACGCCGCCCGAATCTCCCGGCCCACCGCCGTCTTTATCGGGATATTCTGCAGGTTCGGATTCGTAGAACTCAGCCGTCCCGTCGCCGTTCCCACCTGGTTGAACGTCGTATGCACCCGCCCGTTGGCATCGGCCAGCACCGGCAGCTGATCCAGGTACGTCGATTTCAGCTTTTGCAATTGCCGATGCTCCAACACCATCATCGGCACCTCGTGGTGCTGCGCCAGGTCCTCCAAAATGTCTTGCGCCGTCGAAATCACCTTCCCCTTGCCGTACTTCAACGGCTTGGGCAAATCCATCCTGTTGAACAACACATCCCCCAATTGCTTGGGCGAATTGATGTTGAACCGATGCCCCGAACTGGCGTACACCCTCTCCGCCAGGTCGTCGATCATCACCGCCAGCCGCGATCCCATCTCGCCCAGCAGCGAAAGATCCACGCGCACCCCGGCCCGCTCCATCCGCAGCAAAACCGGCACCAGCGGCAAATCGATCTCGCGGTACACCTCCGTCAACGGTGAATTCTCATGCAGCCCACCCGCCTTTCTGCCCTCCCCGGAGAGGGTCAGCCCGCTCTCGGCGCTCTCACCCTTGCCTTTCCGGCTGTCCTCCCCGAAGTGAACCGGCGTTTCGTTCGCCACGGCCGCCCCAAACAGCATCTCCGCCGTCAACGCTCCCCCCAGGCCAGGTTCATCGGCCGGGATGTGGTGCTCCGCCGGGGCCGCCTCCCGCAGCTGCTCCCGCAACGTCGCCGCCAGCCGCGCCACCGCCGCCGCCGCCTCTGCCAGCCGCGCCGGATCGGCCGGATTTTCCTTGCTCGGCTGGTGCACCAGCGCCCGGCTGGTCGAGCGCGCCGCGATATCCACCAGCGTGTGCGATCCATGCGTCGGATTCAGCAGGTAACTTTCCAGCATCACGTCCGTGATCTCGCCCGCCAGCGTAATCCCGTGCGGCTCCAACGCCCGCAGCACCGCCTTGAGATCGTGCACCTGCTTGGGCAA
>CAXTBI010000081.1:0-13165 GCA_964242195.1 uncultured Acidobacteriaceae bacterium | reverse complement strand
GGACGCACGGTGGGCGCCGGAACCATTGCGGAAATTATGAAGTAGGGATCACGGCGTCGGTGGGCGCCAAAGATTCTGGTGCCCACCGCATCCTTGTGTTTGAGTTTTGACCTTCGGGGAACGACGAGCCGTCTACGGCTCTTTCCCTAAGCTCTCTCTTGGTGGATAATAGACAAGCGGCACCGCATACAGCGGGGTCGAGTCTCCCGTAAAGGGAAGGTAGTTGCAGGGTTTGTCACCCTGTGTTGCGGCGTGTCGGCTTCAAGCGACAAGCTGCTTGCCAGCCGAGGTGGCTGGCCAAATTTAGGAGAATTCTATGCGCGAAATCGTTACCCTGCAGTGCCCGGTATGCAAGAACCGGAACTATTCCACGACCAAGAACAAGAAGACCACAACGGGCCGCCTGGAGTTCGCCAAATTCTGCAACACTTGCCGCAAGCACACGGACCACAAGGAAACGAAGTAAAGAGCCAGGGTCGGCGCGGCGATGCCGGCAGCTGACGCTCCGCACAGGGGAGTAAGCTCAACGGTTAAACTGTCGGTCTCCAAAACCGAACTTCTCGGTTCGAATCCGAGCTCCCCTGCCATATTCGCCTGAATGTCCAGGCTGTTGTAGCGCTCCAGATGGTGTGGAGACGGTTGATTGAAGTGCAGTAACACGGAAAGTTCAGGAGTGGCACCATGGCAGAGACCGCTGTTGTTGAGACGACACCACAGCAAACCGTTGGTTCTCATGAGCCGGCCAGTGGTCCTGCCCGCCTTGTCGAGTTCCTGAAGGACACGCGGCGGGAAATGGAAAAGGTGGTCACGCCGAGTCGTGAAGAGGTGCAAACCAACACCATCATCGTGATTGCGACCGTTTTTGTGTTCGCGGCCTATTTCGCCATCATCGATAACACCCTGGGTCGCCTGATCGATCGAGGCCTGCTGAAGCTTACCGGTCACTGAAACGTTCTTGCGCCTCCTTTCAACCCAGCCGCCAGGCGAAATCAAATTACCCCAAAAGCAGCCTACGTACTAAATAGAACCGCGAGACCCCGACGCACATGGCACAAGAGTTCGAGCAGACTGAACAGGGCGAGCAATCCCTGGACGCTTCCCCGGATACCGAGAATTCGGCCCTCCACACTGAGGAGGGCGGGGAAGCGGAAGGGGCACCCGCAGCGGCCGAGCCGTTGCCGGAAGATCCCTTCAAGTGGTACATCATTCACGCCTATTCCGGCTTTGAGCGCAAGGTGAAGGAGTCGTTGGAGAGCCGGGTGCGGGCGTATCGCCTGGAAGATCGTGTAGGCCGGATCGAGATTCCTACAGAGCCGACGACGGAGTTGCGTAACGGAAAGAAATACACCATTGACCGTGTGTTCCTGCCGGGCTATGTGTTTGTCGAAATGGCCCTGGACAACGATCTTTGGCATGTCGTCAAGAACACGCCGCGCGTTACAGGATTTCTGCAAACGGGGGATCAGCCCAACGCTCTTTCCGAAGCTGAGGTCAATGCGATGCTGAATCGCGCCGACGTCAGCAAGGATAAACCCAAGCTTAAGCTTAAATTTAGCAAGGGTGAGCAGGTCCGAATCACGGAAGGGCCGTTTGCGAACTTCAACGGCGCCGTGGACGACATCAACGAGGATAAGCAGACGCTCAAAGTGATGGTTTCCATTTTTGGCCGGCCTACCCCAACGGAAGTGCCCTTCGCCAGCGTGGAGAAGACGGAAGAATAGGTTCAGGAGTCGAGAGGCCCGGAGAATTCTCGCGGCACTCGCTTCAATGGTGGTGAGCCACTTTAACAGCAGGGGTCCAGCTCGGTGGGTACATCGGACGTTACAACTCCTGAGCCGCAACAAACATTCCGCAAGGGCAGCAGCTTAGCCCGCGGTTAAAAGGATCAGATCAATGGCACCGAAGAAGATCAATGGGTACGTTAAGCTCCAGGTGATGGCCGCCAAGGCGACGCCGGCTCCTCCGATCGGCCCCGCCCTGGGGCAGGCGCAGGTCAACATCATGGAATTCTGCAAGCAGTTCAACGAGCGCACGAAGGACCCGGGCCTGGTGGGCATGAAGATCCCGGTGGTGATCACCGTGTTTGCGGATCGGACATTCACCTTCGTGACCAAAACGCCTCCCGCGCCTGTGCTGCTGATGAAGGCCGCCGGCGTGCAGAAGGGTTCGGGCACACCGAACAAGGACAAGATCGGCAAAGTGACCGAGGCGCAGATCATGGACATCGCCAAGCAGAAGATGCCCGACATGAACGCGGCGACAGTCGAGGCCGCCGCCAAGACGATCCGGGGCACGGCGCGTTCGATGGGTCTTGAAGTATCGGTTTAGCTCCCCAGGTGTGCCGTTAGGGACAGTTTGGGCGGAAGCGGGCGTGGGTGCGTTGTGCGCCAGCGCTCGTTTTTGTTTGTGGAGATTTCGGCAGTGCGCCGTTGTCCGCCTCAAAAGCCGTTCCATGAAGGTGTAGGGCGAAGCCACCATGGTCGCGCTGGTTTCCAAAGAAAGCTGGGGTCCAACACGCTTCCAACGTCCCAGCATCGGGAGATTTGCGCGAGATGACAACCAGCGTTCCTCTGCCCACAAGGCGTCCACTCGCGATCCTGATCTTCCTGATCGTGGGCTTTTGCGCAGTTTTCTTTCTGCCGTACGGCATCCCCATGGTGCCGGCGATCTCGGACTCCTATGTGTTCGGGTTCAGCAATCGAGCGGCGTTGATCCTGTTTCTCGTGTTTGCGGCGAGTTTTGCCTATTGGAGCGGTGGACTCGGCTTGGTTGTGCGCCCGGCGGAAGGTCCAGCGGCGCTCCCCGGTCTCTCCCGTCGACTGTTGTGGGTGACCCTGGCGATTACAGCGCTCGTGACGCTGAGTTTCTGGTGGGCGTACCGAGGCATTGGGGCAATCAATGAGGGCGGGTACCTCATGGACAGATTGCAACACCTGGCGGCCGGGGAAACGATCTACCGGGATTTCGAATTCATCTATGGACCCACGGTGTTGTACTTCCCGTTGGAGTTACACCGCATGCTCCGCCTGCCGTTGCTGGATGCGTACTACCTCGCCTGGACCGTGGCCTGGGTGGGAGGGGTTGCGCTCCTCTGGCTGACCGTGCATTGGACTTGCCGGACCAGCCCTCGAGCCAATGGGATCTACTTGTTGGCATTTCTGGGCTTCATCTTTTCCACCGTGTCGCTGGGACTGAACTACACACCCCTTCGCTTTGTCGCGGCGCCGTTCTTTGCGGCGTTGACCGTGCGTGTGCTGGAGACACAACGCTCTGCCCTGCTGGGCGCGATCACGGCTCTTGGCGGCGTCGGTTGGATCCTGTTTTATTCGCCGGAGCAAGGGATTGCCTTGGGACTGGGAACGCTCGCGTTCTTTCTGTTTTTTGTGGACCGCGCACTCCCGGGCTACCCGCCAAGCTTGGTGGTGCTTGCCGGCGGCGAGGGCTGCCTGGCAGGGGGGCTGTGGCACACCGGCGTGCTGCACTACGTGCGCGGCATGGCCGGCGGGGGCTACAACCTGCCTTTGCTGCCGAGCCTGAACACGTTGATCCTGCTGGGTTTGCTGCTTGCCGCGGTTTGCGTCCTATGCAACAGCTTCCGGCTGCATTTGCGTGGGGGAGCGGTTGAATACCTGATTCTGATTTCGTTATTCGCCTTGCCGGCCGCTTTCGGACGGTGCGACCCTGGGCACATTTTCATGAACACGCTGGGAGCTTTCCTGGCGGCCTGGACGGTGAGTTCTTACCGGCCCGGGACGGGAAGATGGATGGCCTGGAGCTATGTGGCTTCGGTGCTTTTCCTGCCGTTGGCGCTGTATCAGGAGAACAACTTTTTCATGTTCCCGGTGAAAATGGCCCTGCTGGCTCCAGGCGATCCGCACCCGGCATTCCGTCGATGGACCACCCTGGCGATGAAACGCACCGCCGGTGAACATCGGGCAGCGGCGATGCTTGGGAAGTGGCGCGCCGCGTTTCCTGTGGTGGTGGAGGGCGACGTGCCACCCGGCCAGACGCTGCTCGCACCGCTCGGGTATCCTTCAACGCTGCTTTGGGCGAGTCCGACCCATGTTACGAATGGGCGGTACCGGGGCCTGGGCAATGTGATGGCTCCTTTCGAGGTGGAAGAGAAGGTGGATGAGCTGCGCAGCCATCCTGCGCGGATGCTCTTATTCACGGCGGAAAACCGATGCCCTCGGACCATGCCGTCCCTTGGACCTGTGCCTCTGACGCCAGCTGCCGATCATGCGGCCAGACGGGAATTGCTCATGAATCTACAACCTTTTTACCTCCCCCATGTGCGACATAGCGAAGCGTTGCTGGCACCCGTCTGCGCCTATATTGTTGGCCACTACCGGCCCACCTCCATGGTGGGACCGTTTGCGGGGTCGGAAATTTGGGAGCGCACGCCGGGGCGTTAAGGCTGCGCTGCGTAAACGTCCCAACGACGTTCACGCGAAAAGGGACTGCTGGTCATTGTTCGCGGCGTTTAAGGTCTCTGGCCTGGCCGGTTTTTTGCTGGCAAAACCGGAAGCGCGGGTGAGCAAAGCGTCGGTGGAGCGCTGCGGAAGGCCGTAGCGTGTGCAGGCCCCACGGAGCAGGGCCGCCATCTGGCGGCGGTACGCCGCGTCCGCGAAATCGGCGGTCGCGAAACGGCGGTCGTAGTCGCCGGCCAGATGCGGGAAGTGTTCGCGAACGAAGCTCAGCCAGGTGGGACGCGAACACGACTTCAAAAACAGGGGATGGCCGCCGAGGAAGCTGGCACCTGCCGCGGCCGCGGCCCTGGCTACTGCATGCACCGAAGCGGTCGAGTCATTGATGCCCGGCAGCAAGGGTGAACAAAGGACACCCGCGTGCAGGCCGGCTTGACGTAGCTGGCGAACAGCGGCAAAACGGAGGTCCGGCCGCGGCACGCGCGGCTCCAACTTACGCGCCATTTCCGCGCTGGTGGTGGTGATGGTAACGTGCAGCACCAATTGATTGCGGTCGCCGATCCGCCGCAGTAGATCGATATCGCGGACCACCAGGTTGGATTTGGTAATCAGCCCGATACGGTAGCCGGAGCGCCGGCTGAAGACTTCGAGCAGACTGCGGGTGAGGCCGACGCGGCGCTCGATCGGCTGGTACGGGTCCGTTGCGGTGCCGATCGCAATCTCTTCGCGCGGGTCGATGCGGCCAAGTTCCTGCTCCAGAAGCCAGGCGGCGTTTTCTTTCAGGTAAATCTCGTGCTCGAAGGCCTTGGCCCAACGTTGCTCCGGGCCGTCATAGGTGCCCGTCGGTATGTCGTCGACCTTGCCCGGTTCCAGAAATTGGTGAGTATAGCGCGCATAGCAGTACTTACAGCCGAATTCGCAGCCGCGGTAGGGGTTGATGGACCACTCCAGCGAAAGCTGCCGCTTGCTGACCGATCGATTCAAAAGTGAGCGCGAACGCATGGCCAGGAAGCGAATTTGATGGCCATCGTGGGTGTGCTCGGCTTCGGCAGCGAGGCGGGCCATACCCACCGGCACCGCGGGGAGGATGCGAAAGAGAGTAGCCTCAGGCCCAAGGGCTGGATATAGATTCGCCATTTCTTCGCCTCCGTCTCGTGACTCTAGGCCCTAACCCCGTGCGCGTCAAGCGGAAAGTTGAGACGGTACACTGCGGGCAGAAGTCCAGGGCGGGGGTGGGCAAGGAATGCAAAACTCCGGACAGCCGGTGGTCGACACGACACGGGATTTGCTGCAAGCCCTGCTGGACCATTTCTGGGAGGCACGGCGGAAGCGATTGCCACGCGAACTGAAGCTGTTCCCGGCCGGGTACCTGATCGCCTACAGCCGCCTGATCCAGCGCGCTGGCGTGGCGGTAGAGGCGCGGCGGCTGGGTGGGCCGCTGGCGGAAATCAGCGCTTTATGCGAGCTGCGTGGATGGCCTCCGTTGGCCGCCCTGGTGGTGCGGCAGGATGTTGGACAGCCAGGGGTGGGGTACTTCAGGCGACCGGGAATCCCGAAAGTCGATCTTGTGACCGAGGAGCACATACGCGGTTGGGAGCGCGATGCATGGGCCTGCATAGCGTTTGACCAGCTGCCGAAACGAGCGCCATCGATTGAGAAACGGATGAAGGCGAAGCGGGCACGGGCCTGAGCCAGGAGTATCTGACATGCGCTGGGATGGAACCCGTTCCAAATCGGGAATCGCTGCGAAGAAAAGGTGAAAGTGCGGCGGCATCTCGAACGATTCGTCGTAGTCTTTAGCCAGGAGTTCAGGAAGGGGACGCAATGGCCTTCATCGCACAAGGGATGCCGCGCTGGGGACCTGCCGCGAAACCGTCTTCGGCAATGGCCGGGCAAGCGGTGTATGACCCCGTCACGCATGGGCTGTCGGCGATGTTCCCGGGATGGGTTCTTGCACCGGCGTTCGGGCTGGATTTGCATTGGCAACGGCGGCGACCTTGGAGGCAGCGGTGACGAGCACCCGAGATCGTTCCACTGGGGTGCGGCCTGCGCGGAGGGCGGCGTGTTCGTCGTCGATCGCTGCCGTAGCTCTGGGTCTGGCCCTGGTTGTCCTTCTGTTCTGCCATCCGCAGGCGGTTCACGCGCATGTCGGGTCCAAGGATGTGTATGAGCAGATTTCGGCCGGGCCGTACAAGCTCTTTGTCACCATTCGACCGCCGACAGTAGTTCCGGGGATGGCGGCCGTGGAGGTGCGGGCGCTGGGGCCGGCGGTGAGCGCAATCCGGGTCGCACCTGTGCCGCTGGTGGGTGAAGCGTCGAAGCCTCCAACCGCAGCGGATGAGTTGAAGCGGTCAACAGCGGACCCGGGGTTTTTCTCGGGTTCTGTGTGGTTGATGTCCACCGGATCATGGCAGATTCGCTTTGGGGTGGAGGGTGCCGGCGGCGCCGCGAATGCCAGCGTTCCGGTGCCGGCGGTCACCCTGTCGGTGTCGCACAGGCAGCATTCGCTGGGGTTCATCCTGGCGGGGCTGGGACTGATCCTAGCGCTCGGCGTGACCGGGATCCTCTATGGCGCGATGCGGAAGACCAGTTCGCCCGCGGGAGAGCCGGCGCCAGGGAACCGGACTCGCCGCACCCTTGCCGCCGGTGGGCTGGCAGTGGCAACGATTGCCCTAGCGGCCCGGTTCGGCAACCGTTGGTGGGAGGTTGAAGCAGCCAATTACGGCGAGGCGGTATTTCAACCCCTGACCCTGCATCCGGTGCTGCAGGGGGAGACGCTGGATCTCCGTATCGACCCGGGGCAACTGGACGCGAGGGGGCAGCGGCGCTCCAATGCGGACCTCCTGCTTGACCACGGCAAGCCGATGCACCTGTACGCGTTGCGGTGGCCGGAAATGGATGCGGCATACCACCTGCATCCGGCCGTGGTGGCTCCGGGTGAGTTGCGGTCGACGCTGCCCGGCATGGTGCCTGGAACCTACCGGCTTTTCGCCGACATTGTGCACCGCAACGGTTTGCCGGAGACCCTGACGGCAATGCTGGTTGTGCCGGCGGGTGCATCGGGCGCCGCGCTGGGCGCGGAAGACGCGGCGGCCACGCCACCCGCACTCAGTCGGGGTGATCTGGGCAATCGATATGGCTTGCCCGACGGATACACCATGGTTTGGGACCGCCCGGCGACGCTAGCGGCGAACACGGCGGAGTTGTTCCGCTTCAAGCTTTACGATCGGAACGGCGATTTGGCCACGCACGTTGTGCCGTATCTGGGCATGGCGGGGCATGCAGCTTTTGTAAAGACGGATGGATCTGTTTTCGCGCACACCCACCCGGACGGCTCGGCGGCCATGCCTGCGATGATGCTGGCCAATGCCGGCGGTGGGGACATGAGTGACATGGCAGCGATGCCGATGGAGGGCGTGGGCGAGGCCGGTGCTCAACAGAAACCGGAGGGAAAAGTCGCCACGCCGCTGGATCCGCTTGTGGAATTTCCGTATGGCTTTCCCACCGGCGGTCGCTATCGCATCTTTGTGCAGATGAAACATGGGAAGACGGTGGAAACGGGGGTATTCGATGCCGAAGTGAAGCCGGCGGCATGACAGAGCCGCAGGTTCCCATGGAAGACACCGAAACACCGGAATGCTCGTACGGCGTGCCTCGACTTGACACGACCGTAGTTTGGCTCGGTTGCTCTTCACACGGTTGCGCGCAGTCCTCACCTCAGCTTGGCTCCCGAGCTGAGCTGCGGAGTTTGGCTGCCGAGTTTGGCTACGATCAGGCAGAAGGCTCAGATGTAGCTCCGTTCAGCGGCCCAATCGAAGGGGCCCGGCACCAGTTTTCCATGCAGCAGGTAGATATTCACGTGCTCATACGGCATGGAAAGCGGTGTGCCCGTGCGACCGACGACGGTGACCGAGCGATACCGTTTTTCGAGGTCTTCCTTTGAGTCGTGCACGACCGCGATCAGAACATCGCCGCGGCAGCCCCGCATGCCCCAAAGCCAGTAATTGTTGTGGCCGGAGAGAACGGGCGGCAGGGTGGGGTCCATTTGGCGGCCGAGGAATTCGAGCGCGGCCGCCTCGCCGTAGTTATTGGTGATGATGCAAACGTTCCGGCGCTCGGCCGGTGGCAGGGAACCGACAATGCCGACGACCGAGGTGGCCATTTCCGTCCAGCCGAAGCGATCCGCATAGAACTGGGGCAAAATGCTGGTTTTCGCCGTTTCGGCCTCCCTTGGTCGCAGATGCAGCGCACCGGTGTAGCGTGCCCAGGCCGACGGCCGAAGCACGGGGGAGGCCAGCGGCAAGATCAACAAGCCCGTAAAAAGCAAAGCAGCCTGGAACACCGGAAAGGCGAAAACACGGTTCTCACGAACGCGCCGTGAGGCGCTGAATCGTTTTTCCCAGGCAAGGGCACCGGCGGCAAACAGGGCGGGATAGACCGGCGCAAGGTAGTAGTCCTTGGCGTGCAGACTGTACATCATGAATAAGAAAACGATGTACATAATGCCGATCCAGCGAAGCGGGGGAACGTGTCTGCCCCGCAACGCAAAAAGGAGCCCGGGCACCCAAAGCAGGGCGTTCAGAGGTTCCATCTGCGCGATCTGGGCCCACAAAAAACCGACTGGCGAAAGTACAGCTTTTTTACCTTCGAGTTCGCCGTTGCGCAGAAATATCCAGGTCGGCCATCCAGCATGAGCTTGCCACGCCAGGTAGGGAGCAATGAGGGTAAAGGTGAGGACGATCGCAACTGGGAACCAGACCGTCCGAAACACCCTTCGCGCAGGGGTTAGAAGGAGCCCCAGCAGAAGAGAAATCAGAAAAAAGACCATGGACGGCTTGTTCAAGAGGCCGGCCCCGGCGCAAAGGCCGACCGTGGGCCAGGCAAACCGTGGCGGGCCGCCTCGCTGCAGCCAGAGGAGAGCGAGGATACAACCGGTCCAGAAAACCGGCTCGGCCGAGGTGATGGAAAGAAAGCCATCGACGCCAAGGTAGACCGGGGCCACCACCAGGCCGAACATGGCCAGCGCCTGCGCGGGGCGTCGTCCGCCGAGTGCCGCGGTGAGCAGGCCGCACAGACCGATGGCCAGGGCACCGGCCAGCGCGGAAAGAACACGAATGCCGAAAACGGAATCGCCGAACAGGAACTCCCCGAGGCGAGCCTGGGCGGCCACGGCGGGACCCTGATCGACATAGCCCCAGGCGAGGTGCCGCCCGCACGGCAGAAAGTAAAATTCGTCGCGAAAATACCCATAACCCAAATGCGTTGTCCAAAGGGTGAGGGCGAATTGCAGCAACAGCTTGCCCGTGGCAAATCCGAAAGCGAGAGGAAGAGCCCTGCAAAGGACGGTCGCGGCATCTTCATCCCAGTCCGGCCCCTTGAAAGAGGACAGCCCGGGCGCGTCCCAAAGCGGTTTGTTGGGTTCAAGCTTCATACATAGGGCGGGTTAGCATAAGAGTACAACGGGCTATTGAGTTGAAACCTCGAGTGAATCCGCACCGGGCATTTCCGCCTGTCTGTGCGGGACGGGGCGCGGTGAGTAAAGGAGCAAAGCGATGGAATGGCAGCCGGGTGGCCTAAGCAACGATATCGAGGACCGCAGGGACGACAGCGGTGGTGGTGGCGGGGGCGGCTTCGGCTTTGGCGGCGGCGGCATTGGGATTGTCGGCTTTATCGTTCTTGTGATCATCAGCCTCGTTACGGGACACAACTTTCTGGGCGGCATGTTCAACGGCGGCTCGGGCGGGGCCGCGGGCAGGGGAACCGTGCAAACGCAGGCTGCCGGAACCTCGCCGGACGGGACCTCGCAGCCGCACACCGCGGGCGCGGATCGCGATGCGCAGCTGATTTCCTTTGTGAACGGGGATGTGCAGAAGTTCTGGCGAGCGACGCTGACGGCAAAAGGCATTCCGTACCATGAGGCGCACATCGTTCTGTACCGGGGCGAGACGGAGGCCGGCTGCGGCGGGGAGGCACGTTCCTCCACGGGGCCTTTCTATTGCCCGGAGGACCAAAAGGTCTACATCGACCTGAGTTTCTGGGACGAGTTGAGGAAGTTTGGCGGATCCACGGCGGATTTCGCCCAGGCCTTCGTGCTGGCCCACGAGCTGGGCCACCATGTGCAAAATATGGAAGGGATTGAGGGCAAGGTGCAGCGGCTGGAGCAGCGCGAACCGGATCAGGCCAATCACCTTTCCGTCGATCTGGAGTTGCAGGCCGACTGCTACGGCGGCGTTTGGGCCCACCATGCGCAGGAAGAGCACATCCTGGACGCAGGCGATATTCCGGCAGCGCTGAGTGCGGTGGCGGCGGTCGGCGACGACCACCTGGAAAAAATGAGCGGACGCGCTGTAAGCCCCGAAAGCTGGACCCATGGCTCCTCCCAGCAGCGGCAAACCTGGTTTGAGCGCGGCTTCCAGACAGGCGACATGGACGCCTGCAACACCTTCGGTGGAAGCACCGGGCAGTAGCCGCACACACCGATAGTATGTAGCTCGACCCCTGGCGCGGGGGATGGCGGCGACCCTTCTTAAACCGTAGAAGAGGAGGGAAGCCGCCGTTCTTCGTGGGTGTCGTTTGCCTGCGGCGAGACGGCGTGTGGCTTACGTTTTAGGCGTTTGCGGGGGCGGTGGGTGAAGGGGGAAACTCCCCAAAACTGGCGGAAGCGCGGGATCTGGCTGCTCCTGCTTCTGCTTTGGCAGAGCGAGGCGGCGTGGGCGCTGCAAGCCACGTTGGTGGCCGATGCGCATGTCTCGTCGGCCCAACCTACTGCCAATGCGGGAAATCTCAGCAACCTGAATGTAGGCAACGGGTACACCGCGCTGATCCGGTTTGACCTGGGTACACTGCCGGCGGGGACCACGGCCGCGGGCATCGCGCGCGCAACCCTGAGCGTGTTTTGCAATCGCGCGGACACGCCCGGCACCGTGGCCCTGCAATCGGTAAATGGGGCATGGACGGAATCGGGGGTGACCTACGGCTCCGAGCCGGCGCTGGGCTCGACGGCGGCGACCGCTTCGGTGAGCAGTGCCGGAACCTTCGTCACTTTCGATGTGACCTCGATCGTGCAGGCCTGGATGGTGAACCCTTCGGGCAACTATGGGATCGCCCTGAGCGCCGCGGCGGCGGCCCTGCAGTTCGATAGCAAGGAAAACGACGAAACCTCGCATCAGCCGCAGTTGGATATAGCGCTGGCGGGGGGTGCGACGGGTGGCGGAAATGGGGGCTCGACCGGCGCGACCGGAGCCACAGGTGCAACCGGCGCCCTCGGGGCCACCGGGGTGGCCGGTGTGCGTGGGGCTACGGGAGCCACGGGCGCCACGGGCGCGACCGGAGCCACCGGGGCCACCGGTGCCCAGGGTGCCGCCGGTGCGGGACTGGTGAATTACCGGGGCACCTACGGTTCCACCGTCAACTACGCAAACGGGGATGTGGTGACCTTTGGGGGATCTTCGTGGATTTCGCAAACCGTGTCCAACCATGGCAATACGCCTGGGTTTGGGAACGGTTGGGGTCTGCTCGCGGCCGTGGGCGGAACCGGGCCTACCGGTGCCGTCGGGCCCACGGGCTCGACCGGCCAGCAGGGCCCACAAGGTTTCGGCATCCAGGGAGTCACCGGCGCGACCGGCTCGACCGGCTCGACCGGGGCCACTGGAACGCCGGGTCTGGTGTACCAGGGCGGGTACAGTTCGGTGAACAACTACAACGAAGGGGATGTGGTGCTTTGGAATGGAGCCAGCTATGCTTCGTTGATCGCATTCAACCACGGCAACACACCGGGGCTGGTGCCGGGGACCTGGGGTGTTTTGACGGCCCAGGGCCCGATTGGGCTAACCGGCGCGACCGGGATCGCCGGCCCGACCGGCGCCACGGGACCGCTTGGATCGACGGGGTCGCCCGGCGAAAAGGGCGCTCAGGGAGCGCAGGGAATCGCCGGTCAGGCAGGGGCCCAGGGAATCCCGGGCGTGACCGGGGCCACCGGTCTGGGTGGGCCCATGGGCCCGGTTGGGCCCGCCGGACCCGTCGGCCTGAGCTTTACGGGAAGTTATAGCGCGTCGACAAATTACAGCCTCGGCCAGGGAGTTTTGTGGCAGGGAGCCGGTTGGGTCTCCCTGATCGACAGCAACCACGGCAACGCACCGGATCAAAGCCCTTCCGCCTGGGCCATGTTTGCCGGGCAGGGATCGATCGGTGCCACGGGCGCGACCGGGGTAGGCCTGCAGGGCGCAACCGGGGCGACGGGATCGGCAGGCGCTACTGGAAGCACGGGGTCTACGGGAGCAACTGGCCTGACGGGCGCAACCGGTGTGAACTTCCTCGGCAACTACAGCGCGGCGAACGGCTATAACGCGGGGGACGGTGTCAGCTATGGCGGATCGAGCTATGTTTCGTTAGTCGCGAACAACCATGGGCAAACGCCCAGCCTGTCGCCCGGCTACTGGTCGGTGCTGGCGGCCCAAGGGGTCGCAGGGTCCGCGGGCCCGAGTGGAGCGACAGGGGTCACCGGGCCCCAGGGCAACGCCGGTCCGCAGGGCGTTGCCGGCAACACCGGTCCGCAGGGTGCGACCGGGGCCGCCGGTGCGGCAGGCATCAATTTCCGCGGCGCCTGGGTACAAGCGGCCAATTACCTGGTCAACGATGCCGTCACGTTTGCCGGATCGAGCTACCTTGCCATTTCGCAAAACTCCCGCCAGCAACCGGACCAGGCACCCCAGCTGTGGTCGGTTCTGGCCCAGGCAGGC
>CAXTBI010000080.1:0-13203 GCA_964242195.1 uncultured Acidobacteriaceae bacterium | reverse complement strand
AGGCAAAAGAGCTCCTGGCCGTTCCCGACCGCTCGACTCTGAAAGGTAAGCGCGACTACGTGATTCTCGCTCTTTTGGTAGGCTGCGCTCTACGTCGCAATGAGCTCGCCATGCTGGACGTCGAGACGATCCAGCTGCGGGAGGGTCGCTGGGTTTTGGCCGATCTGTGCGGGAAAGGTCGGCGCATTCGGACCGTCGCGGTGCCGGTTTGGGTAAAGCAGGGAATCAACGTCTGGATGGCTGCGGCCGGAATCGAAGACGGACGGCTCTTGCGCAGGGTGTCGAAGAGCGGGAAGAAGCAGGGCATCGGACTGAGCGACTGGGCCGTCTGGTCGGTCGTCGAGCAGACCGCGAAGGCGATCGGAATCGAACGGTTCGGAGCGCATGATCTACGCCGTACTTGTGCGAAGCTCTGCCGCAAGGCCGGCGGCGACCTGGAGCAAATCAAGTTCCTACTCGGACACAGCTCCATCCAGACGACCGAGCGCTACCTTGGCTCGGAGCAGGAAATCGCCGTGGCGGTGAATGATGCGTTAGGTTTGTGAACATGGCGAAGAACGAAATACGGTCGCCTGCTTTGAAACCCGATCGCAGCCCGCTCCTAGAGGAACTAAGGGCGCTCATCTCCCAAGCACGGCAACGAGTCACGCGTACCGGGGATGAGTTCAGGTTCAGACCTATGGAACCCTCTGATTATTCCTGTTTGCTTCCGGCTTTTTGGCTTACGTGTAAGCAAGGCAGTGCGGTGATGGAACCAGCAGCAGACGCTGCTCCGGCTCCCCGACGAGAAAGCCCGGGGCATCGGGAAGGGAAGATGGATATGTACGTCCGTATGATGGACGATCTCAAGCGAGCCTCGGACGACAACCTGACAGTCAGGGATCATTCTTTGCCCACAGAAAGAAGCATCGGTGGTTCGGTATTCAGTTTTGCATGGCAATGAACAGATCTTTGCGAGTCGGTACCGTTTGGTTCTACCGTTCAAGGAAGAATTGAGGGCCGAGCTAGAACGGGAACGGGATCAACTCACAATCTCTCTGTCCTAAACGCGCGAGGGACCGGAGATGGAAGCAGGGTACGCGTTTCGGTGGTCACGAATTACATAGAACCTGCGCTAAACTGTGCCGGAGAACTGCGGCAACCTCGAACAAATTAAATTCCTGCTTGGGATAGTTCGATCCAAACGTCGGAACCGTACTTGGGTTCTGAACAGGATGTGCGATCGCGGTGAACGGCAATCTAAGGTTGTGACCGATGGTGTAAGCTGCTGCAGCGGAGCTAGTTTTGCATGCGCTCTTTCATTGCCTCCCTGCATCCAGCAGGAATGGGTGTTGCAGTGAACCTGCGTGGCGGATTTGTGAGATCGGCGATCCCAACCTGGACAATGCCACGGATAGCTGCCCTGTTGAGAACTGATACCTTTGTTGCCGTAGATGTGGAAACGGCATCTGGGGCGGGAGGCTCCATCTGCCAAATTGGGCTGGCCTCTTATGAAGCTGGCCAGCTCACTCATTGCCGATCGATGATAATCCGGCCGGAGGTGGCCTTTGACGGATCCTGTACCCGGATCCATGGACTCAGCGCAACGGACGTGCGAGGGGATCCGGTTTGGCGCGAGGTCTGGCCCGAGCTCCGCAGAGGCTTGCATGGCAGAACGGTGGTGAGTCATACCTTCTTCGACCGGAAGCACATCTTTGCCGCCTGTTGCCGAAGCCGGCAAGCGATGGTGTCCTATCGAAACTGGCTTGACACCTGCGGACTGGCGCGCTTGGCCTGGCCTGAAATGGCAACGCACACCCTGCCTGCACTGGCTGCCCATCTCGGTCTTGCGTACAAGCCCCACGATGCAGGGGAAGATGCCCGCGTAGCCGGGGCCGTGCTGCTTGCCGCTCGCGACATCCTGCCCGCAAGCTACGGGGCCGCCCCCGATGTGCCTTCGGTCCGCCGAGTCTGACAAACCTATGCCCTCGTCTGCGAACTCCGTTACACAACCGCCTTATTTTCGCTACTGGGGTAAAGCTGCGCCCAAGGGGGAAGCTCGCTACCATCTCCTGGCCTTCCATTCGCTGGATGTGGCTGCCTGCGGGCAGCTTCTGCTGGAGTTGCCGCGCTTTGGCCTGAAGCGGATCAGTGAAGAGCTGGGCTACAGCCCGCAGCACTTTCAAGCTCTCTTTGTCGCGTTCCTGGCCGTGCATGACATTGGGAAATTTTCCCGAGGCTTTCAGGGTTTGGCGCCCGACCTTGGCCATCCGCTGATGCCGCCTTTACGGGAGTTCGGCTATACGGAACGCCATGACACGCTAGGGTGGATTTTTTTGAACCATTGCTATCGGAAGGCGGACCGCTTTCCGGGTCTAAAAAAGGCGGAGCGGGGATGGTCGTTCTGGCAGGATCTGTTTCGCGTGGTCACCGGCCACCATGGCCGGCCGCCGAAGCAGACAACGGGCGGGCAGCCTTTATGTGTCGACAGGTTCTTTCATGCGGAGGACATGGACGCCGCGCAGGGTTTCTTGGGAGACGTGTTCGCCCTTTGGCCCGATCTGCACCTCCCGCCAGTGACCGAACGGCAAGGGCAGGCCATGAAGCGGCTCTCCTGGCAGCTAGCGGGTCTGGCCGTGCTGGCCGATTGGCTCGGGTCCGACGCCGCTTTTTTCGAGTACCAGGAAGAGCCTTGTGCGTTGGAAGAGTACTGGCATCAGATGGCTTTGCCTGCGGCCCGGCGCGTTCTGGAGCAGGCGGGCCTCCGCGATCAGCCGGTGCGCCCATGGAGCGGCGCAAGGACGCTGTTCGATTTTCCCGCCTTCACGCCGCTGCAGCGCTTTGCCGCGGAGACGGAGCTTGCAAAAGGCCCGCAGCTCTTTTTGCTCGAGGATGTGACCGGGTCCGGGAAGACCGAAGCGGCGCTCATCCTTTGCCATCGCCTAATGGCTGCCGGCCAGGCATCGGGGTTGTTCTTCGGCCTGCCGACCATGGCCACTAGCAACCAACTGTATCGGCGGCTTGAGCCGGTATATCGCAAGCTCTTTCTGGGCGGCAATCCGTCACTTGTGTTGAGCCATGGAGCCCGCGATCTTGTGCAGGGATTTCGGGACAGTGTTCTTGCCCCCGGACCGTTGCCGCCGGATCGAAACTACGGCGCGAAGGGGCAGGAGCCCGAGGAGCGCAGCGGGACGGCACAATGTTCGGCGTGGCTGGCCGACAGCCGCAAAAAAGCCATGCTGGCCGATGTGGGCGTGGGCACGGTGGACCAGGCGCTGCTGGGCGTGCTTCCCGTGCGGCACCAGTCTCTGCGGCTGCTGGGCCTTGCGGGCAAGGTGCTTGTCGTGGACGAGGTGCATGCCTATGAGCCCTAGAGCCTGTTAGGAACTTTGGCATGCTGCAAGGACGAGCCTTGTGGTCATGAGGATGGCGAAGGCGATGTAGTGGAAGCCTTTGAGGGTGGAGTCGAGCCGTTCGTAGTCTCGGGCGAGTCTACGGAAGCGTGCGGCCCAGGCAAAGCTGCGTTCTACCACCCAGCGGCGCGGCAATAACACGAAGCCTCGTTTGGCCAAGGGGTGCTTGACCACCTCGAGCCGAATGCCATGCTCGCTGGCTGCCTCGGCGGCGTTGGGTCCGGTGTACCCCTGGTCGACATAGGCCAGTTCCACCGTGGAGCCGGTGACAAGCTGGATCTCCTCGGCCAGCGCGGCGACCTGTTCGCGATCGCCCTGATCGGCCGGCGTCACCTTCAGCGCCAGCAGGTGGCCCAGCGTATCCACGGCGATATGCACCTTCGAGCCCTTGCGGCGCTTGGCCCCATCGTAGCCGGCGCGGGCACCACTCTCGGGCGTGCTCTGCAGTGTACGGCTGTCGATACAGACCGCCGTGGGCTGGCCTTTTCGCCCCGCCCACTCGCGGGCAATGGCCTGCACATCGCCGACCAGCACTTCGAACACGCCCGCATTCAGCCATCGCCGCATCTGCTGGTAGACCGCCCACCACGGGCCGTACTCATGCGGAAGGTAGCGCCACTGACCACCGGTTCGCGCCGCGTATCTCACCCCGTTGAACACCTGGCGCAGATCGTGCTTGCGCTGCGGGCTGTCCTCGCGGCACAACAGCAGATAAGGCAAGACAAACTCCCACTCCTCGTCCGTCACATCCGACGGATACCCCACAACTGCCATCCTGGACATGCTTCCATGCTCGGCAAAGAAAAGCCCCATGCAAAGACTCTAGCCAGATACAAAGTCCCTAACAGGCTCTACACCACAACCCTGCTGCGGACGCTGGTGCGGGCGCAGACGATGGCCGGCGGAAGCACGGTTCTGTTGAGCGCCACGGTACCGGCCAAGCTGCGGGCCGATCTGATCGAGGCCTTTCGCGAGGGTCTGCCCACGGAGGATTCGGAAAGCCTGTTCGCCCCGGAGCAGGAGCCTGTGGCCGCCGAGCAGCGATACCCGCTGGCGACGCAGGTGACCGCCGATGGCGAAGTGAGGGTGCATGCCTGCCCGACGCGTGCCGACCTTGTGCGCCGGGTGGAGGTCGCGGTTCTTCACAGCTTTGCCGACGCGGCTGCATCGATCCTGGCGCAGGCCAGGGCGGGCGCCGCGGTTTGCTGGATTCGCAACACGGTGGAAGATGCGCGCGACGCCTTCCGGGAGCTCCAACGGCACCTGCCTTCGGAGCAGCTTTTGCTGTTCCACGCACGCTTCGCCATGGAAAATCGGCTTCGGATCGAAGATCAGGTGCTGCAATGGTTCGGCAAGGAGTCCGAACCGGCGCAGCGCAGGGGTCGCGTGTTGGTTGCCACCCAGGTTGCCGAACAGTCGCTGGATCTCGATTTCGATGCGCTCCTCAGCGATCTGGCCCCGATCGATCTCGTCATTCAGCGGGCAGGCCGTCTTCACCGTCACGTGCGCGAGGCCGATGGCAAACTCCGTAAACCGGACGAGACCGCGTCCGAAGGACGATCGGCTCCGGTGCTGCAGCTGTATGCACCGGAGTTCATCGAAGCACCCACGAGCGATTGGTACCGGCACCTGTTCCCGGGGGGCAGCGCCGTGTACCCGGATGCGGGCAAGCTTTGGCTCACGCTCGCTGCTTTGACGGGCGCGGGGTGCATCGTGAGCCCGGGGGAACCTGGGGAGACCGGCAGCGTCCGTGCGCTGATGGAAGCCGTGTATGGTCTCGACGTCCAGGTGCCGGAGGCACTCGGGCGTGCGTCCCGCGAAGCTGCCGGGAAGGCAATGGCTGAAAGGAGTCAGGGAGGTTTGAATGCCCTGAACTTCAGGGACAGCTATCACGATGACCCGGACAAAGCGTGGTACAGCAAGGGGGAAACGCCGACGCGACTGGGCGAAGAAAGCCAGACCGTGTACCTGGCACGGGAGGTGGATGGGGCGTTGCAGCCGTGGATCACCCACGAGCAATTTTCGTGGGAGATGTCGGCTGTGCGCGTGCGGCAGGGTCTCCTGGGCGAGCTGGAACCTCGCTGTGAGGCGCGTTTTCGTGGTCAAATCGATGCGCTGCGCCAGAAGGAGCGGCTGCTGAGCGATGAGCACGAGTTCGTGCTTCCACTGGCGCTCGTGAACGGGGACTGGATAGCTCGCTGCCGGCGAAAGAACCAGCCCCAGACCGTGCGCTACAGCGAGACGATGGGCCTCGAAACGGAGGAAACCAAGGAGATCGACTGAGTCATGCGCTTGGAAAAGGTGCACTACGGTCGAGATCCCAATGGCGGGGAAGCTCTTCAGCTTAAATCTGCAATCACTCATAAGTGCTATTTATGGCACCACGACCTTAAGTAGCCTTAGCCTCGATACTTCGCGAAAGGAAACAGCGTGAACCTGCTTCGTGATCCGTGGATCTCCGTTCATACGCGTGGCGGCGGACTGCAGCGTGTGGCTCCGTTTCAGATCGCCGATCGGGCCGTGGATCCGGTGGATCTTTTCGCCCCGCGCCCCGATTTTCGCGGCGCGCTGTATCAGCTGCTGATTGGACTGTTGCAGATCGCGTACGCTCCCCGCGACGCGGAACAATGGGAGGAGCGGTTCGAGGCGGCTCCCGCGCTGGAGGAGTTGCAGGAGAAGTTTGCGGTCTGGGAGTCGGCCTTTGCGCTCGATCCAGGGAGCGGACCGGCGTTCATGCAGGACCTCGATCCGCTGGTCGGCGCCGAGCCGGTCGAAATAGCGCGCTTGTTGATCGACAACCCTGGCGAAAAGACGACCGCAGACAGCAATGACCACTTCATCCATGGAGGGGCTGTGAAGGCGATGTGCCCCGCGTGCGCGGCGACCGCTCTGCTGACACTGCAGATCAATGCACCGGCCGGCGGTGCCGGAAACCGGGTGTCGCTCCGTGGCGGCGGTCCGCTCACCACGTTGCGCATTCCGCGCGACACGCCCCAGATGCGGGCAAGTCTTTGGGAAAGGCTCTGGTGCAACGTGCTTCCGCAAGATGCTTTGGCTTATCGCAAACCAAAGCGCCAGGAGGAGATCTTGCCTTGGCTTACGCCCACGCGAACCAGCGATCCCAAAGGTGTTGGGGACACAACGCCGGAGCAGGTGCATCATTTGCAGGCGTTCTGGAGTACACCACGCCGCATCCGCATCGATTGGGCCGATGCCGCGCCCGGGACCTGCGACCTTTGCGGCGAAGCGGCGGACGCCGCGGTGCGGCGGTACCGCACTCGGCCCAACGGAGTGAACTATGCCGGGGCGTGGGTGCATCCGCTTACGCCGTACAGCTTTGACCCCAAGCAGAACGATTTGCCGCTTTCCGTGAAGGGGCAGCGCGGCGGCATCGGCTACCGGCAATGGGCGGGGCTTGCGCTGGGAGATGAGGCGCGTATGCCCGCGGCGGCCAGGGTGGTGACTCACTTCAATGGGCAAGCGGGTCTGCCGCTCAAGGCTCGGGACGCTCGCCTCTGGTGCTTCGGCTACGACATGGACAACATGAAAAGCCGGTGCTGGTACGACGCCACTCTGCCACTGCCGACGGTCTCCCCGGAGTACCTGCCGCGGCTTTCCGAGGCGGTGAAGCGTTTGCTCGACGTCGCCGGGGAGATGGCGTTCTCCGTGAGGCGTTTCGTCGGTATGGCCACGCACCCGGACGGCACGGGCGATCCCTCCATCGGCCAGGAGTTCTGGCAGATGTCCGAGTCCGCCTTTTACCTATTTCTGAACGACGCGATGCGCAGCGGCATAGCGGCAGAGAGCCAGCTGGCCGTGCAGTACGGCCGTTGGCTGCGCACCGCCGACGGGCTTGCGCTCGATCTGTTTGACCGCTGGGTGCTGGCCGTTCCCGTGCAGGACGGCCACATGAAGCGGGCCGTGGAGGCTCGTTCCGGGCTGGGGCGCTCCTTGTACGCCGGCAAAAGCAAGGTGCTTCGGGCCTGGATCGCGGCCCGTGAAACGGAGGCAGCATGAGGTTCCACTACCTGAAACCGCACCAGGGCACAACGATACACGCCTGGTGGCGGGCGCTCGATCCGCATGGCCGTTCCCCGGCTTCCTCTGCGGAGGAATCGGAAATGACGGGGTACCGCTTTCCGCACTTCGACCGCGGCCATCGGGCGCGTTTGCGCCGGGCGGTTACGTTGAGCGACCTGCAGGGGGAGTCGTCGGTGTATGCATTGCGAGAACACCTCGGGAAGATGAACTCCGTCTCCCTGGAACGCGACGATCAAACCTGGTTGTTTCTGATGGCCGGCAGTGTGGCGCGGGTGAAGTCCGATGCGACGCCGGAGTCGACCGAAGGCAAGCCCGATTCCCATGCCGGGCAAAGCCTGGGTGCGCGTCTGGGCAAGGCGGCCGCCGCTCCCGGGGAACCCGCCCCCATGAGTGAACTGCGCTTCAAGCGCCTGCTTCGTGCGGACACGCCGGAGGACTTCTTTCAGCAGCTTCGCCGCGCGCTGCGGATGGTCGGCGGATCGGTGGATGCGGCCGTGCTGGCCGATGACCTGCTTGCCTGGTGCGTGGAGCGCTCCCGGCCCAGGCAAACAGCCAAGGCGATGCATTATCGCTGGGCCCGCGACTACTTCCTCAGCCGCAAGGACCGCAACGACGCCGTGCATCAAGACGCACCGATCCCTTCCACGCCCATTCACACCCAGGAGATCCTCGCATGACCCGCTTCGTTCAGCTGCACCTGCTTACCGCCTACCCTCCCAGCAACCTGAACCGCGACGATCTTGGCCAGCCGAAGACCGCGCTGTTCGGCGGGGTCAACCGGCTCCGAATCTCGTCTCAAAGCCTGAAGCGTGCATGGCGTACCTCGGAGCTGTTTCAGCAGGAAATGGGCGGAAACATTGGAACACGCACCAAACTGCTGGGCAGCGAGGCCGCAAAGACACTGAAAAAGTCAGGGGTGAAAGAAAAGCAGGCTGAAGAGTGGGCTGCGCAGATCGCGGCGGTGTACGGTGCCGTGAAAAAGGGAGAGGGCAAGGGGCTGGAGATCGAACAGCTGGTGCATATTGCCCCGGAGGAGCAGGCTTCGCTCCATGCGCTGCTCGCCAAGCTGGCAGCGGAGATGCGTCCACCGCATGCTGCGGAATTGGACGCTTTGCTGCATGAGCAGCATGCCGTGGATATCGCCATGTTCGGTCGCATGCTGGCCTCCAAAACCAAGTTCAACGGCGAGGCCGCCGTGCAGGTGGCGCACGCCCTGGGGGTGCATGCCTCGCCCATCGAGGACGACTACTTCACCGCCGTCGACGACCTGAACAGGGAGGATTCCGGTGCCGCGCACATCGGGGAGTCCAGCTTTGCCGCCGCTCTCTTTTATGAGTACATCTGCATCGACCGGGAGCTGCTGAAGCGCAATCTGGGAGGGGACGAGACGCTGACCGCCAAAGCCATCCGCACCCTCACAGAAGCCGCGCTCAAGGTCGGTCCGACGGGCAAGCAGAACAGCTTTGGAAGCCGCGCCTACGCACACTTCGCGCTGGTGGAGAAGGGTACCCAGCAACCCCGTTCGCTGGCCCTGGCCTTTTTGCAGCCCGTAGGCTCCGGCCCCAGCAGCCTCCCGGACTACGCCGGGGAAGCAACCGCTGCCCTGCGCCGGTTGCGCGACAACATGGACCGTGTCTATGGTGCCTGCGCGGATGAGGCACTGCACCTCGATGCCCTGGAGGGCGAGGGCTCCCTGGCCGAACTGCTGGATTTCGCGGCGAAAGGGAACTGAGACATGGCGGACTACTTGGTCTTTCGTCTGTACGGTCCCATGTGCAGTTGGGGCGAGATCGCCGTTGGCGAATCGCGCCACACCGCCGACCATCCATCCCGCTCCGCGCTGCTCGGGCTTTTCGGCGCGGCGCTTGGCATTGAGCGAGTGGACGAGCCCGGACAGCAGTCGCTGTTTGCCGCTTGGCGTTTCGGGCTTAAGGTCCTCAGTGTGGGTACGCTGCTACGTGACTACCATACCGTGCAGGCTCCGCGAAAGGAGCGCAAAACGGTTTACCGGACACGACGGCAGGAGCTGTGTGCCCCGGTGGTGAACACCTTGCTGTCCAGCCGCGAATACCGTGTCGACAGCATGTGCATCGTCGCGGCCGAAGCGGCGGTGGACTCGCCATGGCCTCCCGAAGCGATGCGCGATGCCTTGCAAACGCCGCGCTTCGCACTGTATCTCGGCCGCAAATCCTGTCCGCCGGCCCTTCCACTCGCGCCACGAGTGGTAACGAGAGACACCCTGCGCGAGGCTCTCGATGCGGAACAGCTCCCATTGGCCGAGTTGACCTCCCGCCACGCCCCGGCAAGGGGAGCCGCGGCGCAGACCGGGCCCGTGCAGACGCTGCCCCCGCCCCCGCCCTGGCCATCGCCAAGCGACGAACGCCACTTTTCCTTGATCGCCCCGCGCTTCTACTGGGAGGGAGGCATGGTTCCCTCCCCGGACACGGAAATGGGGGGATCGATGGCACCCAATCTCGAGTTCGCGCGGCACGATCAGCCCCTTTCACGCCGCCGGTGGCAGTTCGCGCCCCGGCGGGAGTTTGCCCATTTCACCTCGGAGCGTCCCGCGTGAGTTTCTTCTCCCTTGTGCATGTCCATCCGGATGCCATGAACCGCAAACAAGGCCGCGCGGAATGGCATCGCCTCAATATCGCCGGTTCTGCCTATCGTGACCACTGCCTGGTCTGGAAGCTGTTCCCGGAAGGCTCGTCCGAAGCAGGGCACGGAGACGGCGGGCTGGAGAGTGAGGCGAACTTCGTCTTTCGTCGCCGCGACGAGGCGCCTCGCGATCCATCTACCGGGGGGCGCGCCTCCCTGTCGTTCTACGTTGTCTCCGATCGGCGCCCGACGCCGGTTTCTGGAATGCTCGTCCTGCCGGAACCTCCGAAGTTTTACGAACCAGCTTTGCTGACCGGCGAAACCGTCCGGTTTCAGCTGCGTGCCAATCCTTCCGTCGCCCGAAAACGCCCAGGCGAAAACCCCGTCACCGGCAAGCCCTTGCGCTCGGCGGTGGATGACATTCTGATGCAGGCCAAACTTGCCGCCAGGAGCGAGCGGCCTGGAGACCGGAAGCCATCCCGGGAGCAACTGCGTGCCCAGTCCGGGCACATGGAGGCCGCGGCCGCAACCTGGTTGACGCAACGCGCCCCGCTCTGGGGGCTGCAGGTCGCACCGGAGCACCTCTTCGCCGATGCCTACACCCAGCACCGGCTCCGCACCAAGGGCCGGAACATCTGCTTTTCCTCGCTGGATTACGCTGGTGTGGCAACCGTTATAGACCCCACCCTGCTTCGCAAGGCGCTGCTGGAAGGCGTGGGCCGCAAACGGGCATTTGGCTGCGGTCTTCTGCTCGTGCGCAGGTTGGTGTAGGCCGCTATGCTGCCGGCACTGAAGCCCTTACCCATGAAGGACCGTATCTCGCTGCTCTTTGTGCAGTACGGCCAGATCGATGTGCAGGATGGCGCCTTTGTCGTCATCGGCGCTGAAGGCGTGCGCACCCACATTCCCGTGGGCTCGGTTGCGTGTCTTTTGCTGGAGCCCGGAACGCGCATCTCGCATGCCGCCGTGCGCCTAGCCTCCATTGTCGGTACGCTTCTTGTCTGGGTCGGCGAGGCGGGAGTCAGGCTGTATGCCAGCGGACAACCCGGTGGAGCCCGCGCGGATCGCCTGCTGTACCAGGCAAAGCTCGCCCTCAGTGACGACCTGCGCCTCAAAGTCGTGCGCAAGATGTATGAAATGCGCTTCGGCGAACCCAGTCCCGAGCGGCGAAGCGTAGAGCAGCTACGAGGTATTGAGGGTGCCCGCGTTCGCGAAACCTATAAGCTGCTCGCGCGGCAGTTTGGCGTCCTCTGGAAAAACCGCGCCTACGATCGCCATGACTGGGATACCGCCGATGTACCCAATCGTTGTTTGTCGTCGGCCACAAGCTGCCTGTATGGCATCGTCGAGGCAGCCGTGCTCGCCGCGGGGTACGCTCCCGCGGTCGGCTTCATCCATACGGGCAAGCCCTTGTCCTTTGTGTACGACATCGCCGACATCTTTAAGTTCGAAACCGTGGTGCCGATCGCGTTTCGTGTGGCATCGGGCAACCCACGTGACCCGGAACGCGAGGTAAGGCTCGGCTGCCGCGATGTGTTCCGGGCAAAGAACGTGCTGGCCCGCATCATCCCTCTCATCGAGGAGGTGCTCAGTGCGGGAGGCATCGACCCACCCAAGGCACCGCCGGAATCCGTTCCCCCGGCCATTCCCAACCCCTCGTCGATTGGGGAGGAAGGCCATCGTGTTGGAGGTATATAACCTCTTCACAAGAGCTGTTTTCGTGCAGAGGTAGGTCGGTGCCCCTCTACTCTTTATTGTCATTCCCGGAGGGAATCTGCGTTTTCTCCGCGGGGACACGGCTTCATCTATGTGAAAACAGCTATACACCCGTCTGCAGAGAGCGCCGCGGTACGGTGAAGGGAGACCGGACGTCCATGAGTTTCATAACGGTGGTAACGGAGAATGTTCCGCCGCGGCTTCGCGGCCGATTGGCGGTCTGGCTGCTGGAGGTGCGTGCCGGCGTGTACATAGGAGACGTCTCGCGACGCACACGCGAGATGCTTTGGGAACAACTCGCGGAAGGGATCGAAGAGGGAAGCGCCGTCATTGCTTGGGCCAGCTCTAACGAGTCGGGCTACGAGTTCCAAACTCTGGGTCCGAACCGCCGCATGCCGGTCGAGTATGATGGGCTTTTCCTGGTGTCCTTCTCTCCGGCACAACCCAGACCGGCACTCTTTGACAATCGAACCGAAAAGGACGAATCTGCCGGTGGGTTGGGCACCCGCGGGTAAGTTAATTGGATGCTATTAGATACAGGAAGTGCGTTCCCCGCACACGCGGGGCTGAACCGTTCGGCAACGCACTGACGGCCACGGGGGATACGCGTTCCCCGCACACGCGGGGCTGAACCGTACTCCGCAATCAGGATCCAATGTGGCTGCCAAGCGTTCCCCGCACACGCGGGGCTGAACCGAATGACAGTTTCACATAGAGCCGGGTCGTGTCGCGTTCCCCGCACACGCGGGGCTGAACCGCTCCCGTGGTGCGTAATGGAGGGCTGACGGCAGCGTTCCCCGCACACGCGGGGCTGAACCGGAGACTTTTCGCCAGTATAGATGCGGAGAGATGCGTTCCCCGCACACGCGGGGCTGAACCGGTGAACATGCGCAATCAGGATCTCGCGCTCAAGCGTTCCCCGCACACGCGGGGCTGAACCGTCTTAGACCCTTTCGCAACGCGCGAGACCACGGCGTTCCCCGCACACGCGGGGCTGAACCCGCCGGAGACGGCGCCCTTGGCCACTTTGCGGAAGCGTTCCCCGCACACGCGGGGCTGAACCGCTGAGTTACCTTGTCTTTCGTGTCATCGCCGGGCGTTCCCCGCACACGCGGGGCTGAACCGGGTGCAATCGTACTCACAGCGGCGCAGCCTTTGCGTTCCCCGCACACGCGGGGCTGAACCGTACTTGTATTCTGGAACGGCGCTCAGGGCGTAGCGTTCCCCGCACACGCGGGGCTGAACCGTCTTCTACGCCGTAGAGGACATCCACGTCCCCGCGTTCCCCGCACACGCGGGGCTGAACCGCCCCTGTTCGAGCTGGCGACGCCGGCACCCACGCGTTCCCCGCACACGCGGGGCTGAACCGTTGACATCGCCGTACCAATCTGTGACCGCGCCGCGTTCCCCGCACACGCGGGGCTGAACCGCCAGGCCTGAGCGTCGTGGTCGCCCA
>CAXTBI010000079.1:0-13310 GCA_964242195.1 uncultured Acidobacteriaceae bacterium | reverse complement strand
TTTGCACCCCGGGCTCTACCGTACTCCTTTGCACCCTCTGCCAACTTTGCACTACAGACTGCCTGGGCTCCTCGTTGCCATCGCGATTCGCGAAAGCTGGCCGCTGCGCCTCCGGTGGAACCGCGTTGCCGGCGCTCACCGCTTCGGACCGTGGACGTCCGGCAGCGAGAGTCTGCACGGCCGTATTGCCCGCCGCATTGCCCGTCAAACTGCCCGCCGCATTGCCCGCCACATCCTGCCCAGGAGCACGGGAACGCGCCCTGCCCACCCCGTTAGAACTCTCCGCTGTACCTCCGGCGCGGACCGCCTCGCCCGTTCTCGCCACCCACACCCGGCCGAAGACGCCCGGCATCGGCGGTCGATTGATCGGCTGTTCGCGCGGGATCTCCGCAATACTTTCGCGTGTCCCCATGGGGCGCGAGGCAAACGCAACCGCCGGCCGCCCTCCCTCCGCACCCGCAAACTGCCCCCGGTTCGCCGCAGCCTCCGTCCGGTTGTCGCGTTGCGCGGGCACCGCGGCGTAGTGCGCCTCATGCAGCGCCGCCACCTCGGACGGCGTGGGACGAGCCTCGATGCCACCCCGTCCGCCATTGAAGTCCACACGGTTCCCCGACCTTGGGCCGTACGTGCGATTGCCGTACACCACGGGGCGGTCGTACACATTACGCACCTTCCCGACGTTCACATTGGTTACCGCACGGTTGTAATAAAAATCGTGCCCGCGCCAGTAACCGCCGTAATAACCCGTGCCGATGTACCCGAACCCGTAATCGATGCCTCCATAGAACCCCACATGCGATCCCCAATACCCCCGATGAAGCCGGTATCGGCCCCGGTACAACGCCCACCACGGCGGCGTCCACAAGGCCCCATAAAACGGCGGGGCGACCCATGCCCCCGGCACCCAGTAATAGCCGGCCGAAGCGAAATTCCAATACCCCGGCGTCCACAAATAGTCCGCCTCGGGAGCCGGGGGCTGGTCGTACACAGGCAAAAGCGGGGGTGCATGCTCGGTATCGGCAATGGCCTGCTCGCCGCCTCTCTCCGCCTCGTCGTAGTTCCCGGCGTAGTCGACGACGGCATAGTTTCCCTGGTCATAGACCCCTTGCCCCGCGTTCGGGCCCATTCCGGCCGCTGCCCCGCGCACGATCGGCGCCGCCCCCGGTTCCCCGGGCACACCGCCATCGGCCTCGCTGTCACCCTGCCCATTCGCCTTTCCGTTTGTTTGCCCAGCAAAGCTTTGCCCGAAGCCCAGCACCCGCGTCGGCCGCCGCCCCGTGCTTCCCGTGCTGGGCTCACCCGCCACGCTGTATCCGCCTGCGCCCCCACCGGTGTACGGCGGCGCGGCATTTGCCGCCGCGGGATCCCCTCCATCCGGTCCAACAATAATGGGAGCGACCGTGTTTCTGCCCTTGCAGCCGAACGCCCCCAAAGCCAGCAGACCCGTCGCCAGGGAAGTGGCCGCCATCTTGCGAAAGGTTAACTTCTTTCCCTCGATCGTCCTCATCGCGCCTCCCCTGCCCGCGGCTCCAGGTTCTCTCCCGTGCGTCGACTGCCGGTTTACACATCCCGCTGTTTTACCCAACACGCTTCAGATGCCGCGCCGTCTTCCTGGGACACTCTTTCGCCTTCGGAAGACCTGCACACCAGTAACCGAATGCGTTACGCATGTCACTAGCGCACACGCCGCTTTGTCGTAAAATAGAGGCATGCGCCGCGCCTATCTCAAGCGCTTTTACCGGGGCCGCCACGACCGTGGCCGGATCCCCCTTCCGCACGCCGTCTAGACGGCGTCCCCGCCTATGTGCCGGACGCTGGATGGGACCTGGCTCACACGGAACACGGTTCCCGCTGCGTTTCACGATCCCATCCCTCCACCCCGTTTCAGTTCGCCGCTCGCCGCGCTTGGAGCCTTCCGTCAGGGGCCCTCCACCCGCGTACGCTAGACGTAGCCGCCCGTGCCCGCTTCAGGAGCAAACATCTCATGGCCGCAACACCTGTCTCCCCCCCGCTCGCCACCCAGCACCCCAACACCTTCAATGCCGCCAGCCAGCTCAGCCATGCAGGCCCCGGCACGATCCAGTTCTACGCCCTTTCCGCACTTGAACAGTCCATCGAAAGCCTCACCCTGTCGAAGCTGCCCTTCTGCCTTCGCATCCTTCTGGAAAATCTCCTCCGCCGTGAAGACGGCGTCACCGTCTGTGCCGACGACATCCGCTTTCTCGCCTGCTGGCACCCCAAAGCCGAGCCCACCCGCGAAATCGCCTACATGCCCGCCCGCGTCCTTATGCAGGATTTCACCGGCGTTCCGGCCATCGTCGACCTCGCCGCCATGCGCGACGCCATGAAGGCCCTCGGCGGCGGCCCCGAGCAGATCGGACACATCAATCCCCTCGTTCCCGCCGAACTCGTCATCGACCATTCCGTCCAGGTCGACGAGTACGGCACCAAAAACGCCTACGATCTCAACGCCGCGCTCGAGTTCAGTCGCAACCGCGAGCGCTACGCCTTTCTCAAGTGGGGGCAGACCGCGTTCAACAACTTCTCGGCCGTCCCCCCCGGCATGGGCATCTGCCACCAGGTCAATCTCGAATACCTCGCCCGCGTCGTTTTCACCACCGCCCCCGACGCCGAAGGCAACCTCCTGGCCTACCCCGACACCCTCGTCGGCACCGATTCCCACACCACCATGGTCAACGGCCTGGGCGTCCTCGGCTGGGGCGTCGGCGGCATCGAGGCCGAAGCCGCCATGCTCGGCCAGCCCGTCTCCATGCTTGTCCCGCAGGTCGTCGGCTTCCGCCTCACCGGCAAGCTGAAGGAAGGCGCCACCGCCACCGATCTCGTCCTCACCGTCACCGAAATGCTGCGCAAACTCGGCGTCGTCGGCAAATTCGTCGAGTTCTTCGGGCCCGGCATCTCGGAACTCCCGCTCGCCGACCGCGCCACCATCGCCAACATGGCCCCGGAATACGGCGCCACCTGCGGCATCTTCCCGGTCGACGTCGAGACCCTCAACTACCTCCGCCTCACCGGCCGCACCGAAGAGCACATCGCCCTCACCGAGGCCTACTACCGGGCCCAGGGCCTGTTCTACGCCCCGAACGAGCCAGATGCCGCGCCCGAAGCCGAATATTCCGCCCTGCTCGCCCTCGATCTCGCCTCCGTTGAGCCCTCCGTCGCCGGTCCCAAGCGCCCCCAGGACCGTGTTTGCCTTTCCGACACGCCCGCCAGCTTCCGCAAAGTGCTGCCCTCGCTCATCGGGGCCAACGGCAATCGCGCCGTCGTTCGCCAAATGGTGCGTTGGGAAGGCGAAGGCGGCCAGGTTTCGGCCACCGGCGACGACACCGCAAGCGAGGGGCAGGCGTCCCCGGCGGTTCCGGACGTGGTCGAAGTCCTCCTCACCGAACACTCCGACCCTGGGGACAATTCGTTGCGCGAAGACGCGCCGCTCCCCAACGGGTTCACTCCCAGCAATCGCATCGAGGCGCTGCAATGGGGGCACGGCGGCGCACCCTCGGCCGTGCTTGAACCCATCCGCAGCGTGCAACAGCGCTTCGGCCTCAATCCGGACCGCTATCTGCGCGATGGTTCCATCGTCATCGCCGCCATCACGTCCTGCACCAATACCTCCAACCCCTATGTCATGATGGCCGCCGGGCTATTGGCCAAAAAGGCGGTGGAAGCCGGTTTGCGCACGCCGCCGTGGGTAAAAACCTCGCTCGCCCCCGGCTCGCGCGTGGTCACGGACTACTACAAGCGCTCAGGCCTGCTGCCGTTTCTCGACCGGCTCGGCTTCGGGGTCGTGGGCTACGGCTGCACCACATGCATCGGCAACTCCGGCCCCTTGCCCGAGGACGTCTCAAAATCCATCGAAGAGCATGGCCTCGTCGCCGTTTCGGTCCTGAGCGGCAATCGCAACTTCGAAGGCCGCATCTCCCCCGAAGTCCGCGCCAACTACCTCATGAGCCCGCCGCTGGTGGTCGCCTACGCCCTCGCCGGCCACATCGAACACGATTTCGCCACCGATCCCATCGGTCACGGCCACTTCGGCGCGCCGGTCTATCTCAAAGACATCTGGCCGACGCAAAGGGAAGTCTCCGACGCCGTTCACGAATCCATCGACGCCGCCATGTTCCGCTGCCAATACAGCACCGTCTCCGACGGCGATGCCAACTGGCAGCAGCTGCAATTTCCCTCCGGCGAAACCTACGGCTGGGAAGCCGATTCCACCTACATCCGCAAAGCGCCCTACTTCGACGGCATGCGCCCCACGCCCGCGCCGGTTGAAGACATCGCCTCGGCCCGTTGCCTGGCCTGGCTCGGCGACTCCGTCACCACCGACCACATTTCCCCCGCCGGCAGCATCAAGGCCAACGGACCGGCCGGCAAATACCTCACCGAGCACGGTGTACCCCCGTTCGAGTTCAACAGCTACGGCTCTCGTCGCGGCAACCACGAAGTCATGGTCCGCGGGACGTTCGCCAACGTTCGCCTGCGCAACAAACTTGCCCCCGGCACCGAAGGCGGCGTCACCCGCCTGCTCCCGGAAGGCGAGCCCATGTCGATCTACGACGCCTCGGTAGCCTACGCCGAACGCCACGTCCCGCTCTGTATCCTCGCCGGCAAGGAATACGGTTCCGGCTCCAGCCGCGACTGGGCCGCCAAGGGCCCCAAGCTGCTCGGCATCCGTTTCGTCATCGCCGAAAGCTACGAGCGCATCCATCGTTCCAATCTCGTCGGCATGGGCATCCTTCCGCTGCAATTCCAGACCGGCGAGGGTGCCGAAAGCTACGGCCTTACCGGCGAAGAAACCTTCACCGTGGGCGAACCCGGCGAACTCCGCGCCATGCTCGAAAGCGGCTTCGCCACCGGCAAGAACCTCACCGTCACCGCCACCACTCCCGACGGCCAAACCCAGCACTTCCCCGCAACCCTCCGCATCGACACCCCGCAGGAAATCCTCTATTACGAGCACGGCGGCATCCTGCACTACGTCCTCCGCCAACTCGCCGGCAAAGCATAGCTTTACTCGCCACCACCTTCATCCGACGCGTGAACGGGAACGCCTCGATCAACGGCTGTTCAAGTGAACGAAAAGACGCGCAACAATGGGCTCGGCGACGGTACGAAACCAAACCTATCGGTCTCCATCTCCTGCAAGCCAGGCTCCGAAAAAGTCAAGGCATCGGGGTGAGACTGCGGAGACCAAGCCAGTGACTCGTTGAGGGGAACCTACGTAAAACGAAGCGTTCCCCCAGGCCGACAAGGATCATCGATATTCCGAGAAAGGGAAAATACAGACCGAAGAGAACCATGGAAGCGACCAGTCCGGCAGAAAACGGAACTCGCCGAATAGGGAATGGCGCTCCAAGGACGCCTTGAGGGTTGCGCCGTCGCCACATGATGAGGCCGCTGAGACTCAGCAGGAACAGACCCGCGGTTGTTATGAGGCCAACCAGTTGATTTGCGAAGCCGAAGAGCTGCCCTTCGTGCGCGGCGATTCCTGTTCCGATCACGCGATCGAGCCAGGGCTTCGAGCGGAAGTCCGAGCGGGTTAGGATGGCTCCGCTCTTTCCGCTCAATGTGAGCTCGACCCGAAGCGGGCGGTCTCTCGTATCGGATTTGGCGCTCCAGTGGCCGCCAGCGTGGGCGGGGGGCGAAATCAGAACCGGGTTGGCGAGACCGAGGGGCGCAACGGCGGCAACCACTTTATCTATGTCCGCAAACGCTCCGGGACCGCGAAGCGAAGTCGAATGCCTTCCCCAAATGCCGGCATGTTGGGCGTGAGCTCCGCCAGCAGCCGAAGACATTCCGCCCATGTCGTGCATCGTCGCCATACCGCTATCGGAACTGGCTGCGGCACTTTGCTTGCTGCGAGCGGCAAGCGCCTCCGCGCTGCTGGTCGTCCAGTCTTGCCTCACGGCATGACCCGAGCTCAAATACCGGATGCCCTTAAGGTAGCCGCCCCATCCCTTTGCCCAAGGGAGACCGGTAAGAATCAGGAAGAGCGCAAAAAATGAGATGTAAATTCCGGTAACTGCGTGGATGTCTTTCCAGAACATCCGGCCGCCGCTGCGAAGCCGAGGGTAAAGAACACCGGCCAGACCGGTCGCGTGGCGCGGCCACCACAGGAAAAGGCCTGTAACGATCATGACCACCGCCCAACTCGCCGCAAGTTCCACGATCCACGAGCCGCATTTGCCGATGAGCAGTTCCCCGTGCAGGCGCGACATGAAGGTGTCAACGCGGTAGTCCTCGTTGTCGACCTTCAAAATTGCCAGGGTTTGGGGATGAACATAGACGCGGAACTGTGCGGCGCCTTTGTCGACAAGAACCTGTGCGGCGGCGCTTGATGTATGAGGTAGTTCGTAGGAATCGAGCGTCGAACCAGGAACGGCGGCAAGAGCAGCCTCGACCTGCGCATTGGCGGTCGCCCTTTGCGTGATGGAGAGGTGCTCGTAGGGACGATCGAGAAAACGCTGAATTTGTGGGTGAAAAAGAAAGATCGTGCCTGTCACGGAAAGCCAAAGCACGAATGGGATACAGAACAGCCCCGCGTAGAAATGCCAGCGCCAGACCGTTCGCTGGTCCAGACCCTTCGTCCCGGCTGCAATCGCACTAGATGGAGAAGACATGGTGGGCTCCAGAGCTTGAGGGTGGGCCGCCGAAAAACGCACGGCCCCCGGTTGGGGTTTAGAAGGTAAGTCGCGCGGCCAACTGAACGCTTCTCGGGTCACCCACAGCATTGGCCTTACCGAACGTTGCGGTGGGCGTTGTGGAGTATGTACCCGTGCCGAATGTTCCGTTGGGAATCATGTTGTTGCGATGGTTGAGCGAGTTGAAGGCCTCGGCCATGCCTTCCAGGTGAAAGCGCTCGGTGAGGGCAAAGGTACGGCTGAGACGTGTGTTCAGGCTGAAGAAATCGAACCCGGTCCCGGCGTTGCGGCCGATGACGGCCCCGGCAAGCCCCTCCGTGCACGGATTCACGCCGCCGTTCACTGCGAGGGTGAACCCCGCCGCACACGGGCGTTGCGCAGTCGCCTGCTTGGTGTTCGCTCCGGTAGTGATGTTGAAGGGCAACCGTGAGTAGTACTGCAGAATTCCGCCGAGACGCCAGCCATGGGTAAGGTGGCCCGCGAAGCCGTTAGCCTGTTTTGTCGGCGAGGTCAGTATGGCGTCAAACACGACACGGTGCCGCTGGTCATCATCGGCCCGGCTCCTGTCCTGGCGCAGGTTGAAATTGTTGATCGGCCCACTGAAGAAAAACTCGCCGATGTTGTCGATCGCTTTGGAATACGTATAGGACAGGCGAGCCGAACCCCAAGGTACGGGCCGCTGCTGGACCGAAACCTCAAGGCCGTCGAAGTAGGAATCAAACGCCGAACTGTACGGCTTGATGTTGCCCCGCGTCGGATCGGGCCGCGTGCCGTCGACGTTGATGTTGGTGTTCAGCGAGCCAATCAGGTGCTCGCCCCGAACATGCTGATAGCTGAGTCCCAGGGTGGTTCTGTCGAAAACCTCCTGCTCCACACCCAGGCTGATCTGCTGTGAGTAGGGATTCTGGATATTCCGCTGCATCGTGGAGAAGTTTTCAACCGCGTTCGCAGGTGGCGTGACAGCGACGCTTGGGAACCTGGGCGCGCCTGCCTGGCCTGGGGAGAAGGTGTAGCTCAACAACGCAGCCTGTTGGGGGTCGGTCGTGTTGTGGGCGGAGAGCAACGCGTTTGCCAGTGGCCGCAAGGGAACGCGGTCATAGAAGAGGCCATAGTTGCCACGAACGACCGTCTTCCGATCCCGATAGGGAGCCCAGGCGAAGCCGACGCGAGGCGATAGGTTGTTTGTGTCCGTGGTGATCGTTTGCAGAAACTCGGGATCGTACCGGACTCCGAGATTCAGCGTAAACGCCGGCGAAATCTTCCACTCGTCCTGCGCATAGAAGCCGACGTTGGGATTGGTCTGATCGACGACTGGGTTGCCGAAGTTCTGCGTGTACCCCTGGTTGTTGTAGGTTCCGGCAAGGAAATTTGGGAGCGACGAGAAGGTGTAGGCTCCGCGGATCGACATGGGAAAGGTGATGGTGTCGTCGTTGTAGAGGAAGTCGACGCCGGTCTTGAAGGTGTGGGCGCCGCGCTGAAGAACGAGATTGTCGACGGCTTCCCCAAGGTAGTTCAGGCGTCCCGTCGGTGACCCGGTAAAGCGGCCGAAGGTGGCTACCCCCGAGATGGTGACGGCGGGGCCAAGCTGGTCGTTGTCCGGTGCATAGAGATCGTCATAGATGAACTGGCCGCGGGTCTCGTTGAAGGTCCGCGGTGTCAGCGTGGCGATGTTGCTGACGGCAACAGTGTGATTGGAGTCATAGACGGAGGTTCCGTTGCTGACCTCGTTGAGTGAACCGTTACCGCGAGCGTTCAAGCTGCTCAGGTGATAGAAACTGTAACGAGCCTCGAACTGGTCCTTATCGCTGAAGCGGTGGTCTCCACGCAGAAAAACGGTGTCCGTATGCAGCGTATTGGGATATTGGGTCGTGGCACCGGTGCCGATTGGCAGCAACGGTGCCAGGTAGCCGACAGCCTTCAACTTGGCGTCAATGGCGGCTGCGTTTGCGGGTGTGACGGTAATGATGCCGTTGGTCCTTAAGCGTTGCCCTTCAAAATTGCCGAAGAGGAAGGTCGTGTCTCGTTTGAGTGGACCGGAAAGACTTGCACCGTACTGGCCTTGGGTTAGCGGTAATTTGTTGCCGGAAAGTGCATTGTCGGCGTTCAGACGCTGATTACGCAGAAATCCATACGCCGTTCCGTGGACCTGGTTGGTTCCGCTCTTGGTGATGATGTTGAAATAACCGCCCAACGCGCGACCGAACTCGGCCTGTCCGCCTGATGTGACGACCTGGAACTCCCGGACGACATCCAGGCTGAAGACGTTCCCGGCAACCCCTGCCGCATCGTCGTTGTCTGAGACGCCATCTACGATGAAGCTGTTGGAGAAATTGCGCTGACTGTTGACGGAGTAGCCCTGGCCTGGAATTTCGGAGGTCTCGGCAAGGGTCTGAGTGCTGGCCGTGTTCGTAGGAGAGACCCCCGGAAGCAGAAGAGCGAGGTCGAGGTAGTTTCGGCCTTCAAATGGCAAATTTTGGATTTCGGCCTGCTGTACGGTCTCACCGATCTGGCTCCGATCAACCTCCAGCACGGGTGCTTCGGCATTCACTTGCACGCTGCTGTTGCTCGCTGAAATGGCGAGTTGCAGCGTCACATCGAAGGCAGAGCCAACGGTGAGCTGTACATCGCGTACAGTCTCGGCGAATCCTGAACTCTGTGTGTGAATGCGGTATTGGCCGACCGGCAAGTAGGGAAGCCGAAAGCGGCCTTGCCCATCTGTTTCTGCGGAGTAGGCTGGTTGGTCGCGATTTGGAGTGCGTTGACGGTGACGTGAGGGACGGCTGCGCCGCTCCAGTCAAGAACGCGTCCCGTGACTGAGGCTGTTGTAAGACCTTCCTGCGCGAGCGCGCAGCAGGATGGGAACACCATGAGAGGCAAAGCGAGGTACGAGGGTCGCAAAATATGGCCTCCACGGAGAGCGAGTACATCGCTTCCGCAGTAAGGACGAGACAACCCTGATTGGAAGGATGAACACGGACTTCTCGTGCCACGTCGCCCATTTCCCAAGCGGAAATCCCTCGCCAGCGGCATGAAGATGCTCTAAACCAGAGCCTTCACGCGATTTTGTCCGGAGCGCATACCGGACGCAGACGCAGACGCTGAAAGCAGGACTGGAGGCCCGCGCTTCGGGCGGGAGCGATCTCTTGCCATGCGCCACTTTGATAGAGGCTGCGCAAGGCAGGCGGAATGGCTCACGCGGTCGGCGTAACTCGCACCGGCTGTCGACGGAGCCAGCACATTCGGCTGCATGGAGGGGACAACCCCTGGGCAGCAAGGACACTTCTCGGAGATTGTGCTGAACGCTGGCCCCTGCGGGTCTTGCTCCCTGTTTGCAAGGCCCATCGCGCAATGATGTTTGCCGGTCCGCCTGCAGCAGGCCGGCAGACCTGCGCCTTCGTCCACCCCTAAACCGAGGAGCGGCGAAGCGAGAGCAAGGCCCAAAAAGGCCAGCAGCAGGATGGACAGAAGTCTGCGCAAGTTCTCTTTCGTATGTGACAGGGCGTACGGCTTCCGCCACAGCAGCCGTGCAGAATCTGCAAAAGACCGGACGCGTTGCCGCCCCCTGATGGGGCAACACCTGCATGGTGGGCAAGACAGATCGGATCAGCCCGATGGCGATGTTCGCTACCGGATCATGCACTCCAATTGCCCGCGATGACGAGGGACGAGGACTAACCGAGAAGAGACGGGGGACCGCGCTTTTGGCGCGATCGGTCGCGAGAAATCCGCCATTTGGATTCCGTCTGAGCGACGCCGGCAGGGTGGCTTACCAAACCTTCGAAAACCCCGGCTGAAACTCCAAAAGACAAAACGTCAGGATGAGTTGCCGGCAAAGATTTCGGGTAGAACGGACACTTCTCAACGGGAGCAGTCCATCGAGTGCCCATCGAAACGGTGCCAGGATGTTCCGCCATGCTCCCGGAGCAATGGTGCTGTCCATTTCTGCGGCAACAGATCGGCACGCCCGCGTCCGCGTCTCTCATGGAAGCAAAGAGGGGCGACACGAAAGGCAAGCCGAACAACAGCAGCAACAGAATGGAGACGAGTCCGCGCAATACCCTGATTGGAACCTAAAACGGTTGGGACTGCAAACGATGAGCGCGATTCGAGGAGGTTGAACAGCAAGCTTCCGCAGTATCAAAACGCCGTGACGGTGCCCTGCTGAATCGCTTGGCTCTTACCCTCGCCAGAAGCGTGCGCCGACCGGCTACAACTTCCGAGGCAGCCGATGCAACGCTGGTTCTCTGTCAGAATAAAAAGGATTCTCGTATTTCTCAACCAAGATTGAGTGCTTCAAAGGTGAGAACTGATGGTAAACGCATCTGCTCACGAACGGTCTGAGCTGGAAGAAAATCGTGAGTATCGGCTCCTTGCCGAATCCATTCCGAACTTGGCATGGATTGCAGCAGCCGATGGTTCCATTTTTTGGTACAACCGGCGCTGGTACGAGTACACGGGCACCACTCCAGACGACATGAGAGGGTGGGGATGGCAGACCGTTCACGATCCCGCCACCCTGCCCAACGTACTTGTGCGCTGGCGAGAATCGATCGCGACCGGGCAGCCCTTTGAGATGACCTTTCCGCTTCGGGGTGCCGACGGTGTCTTTCGCCCGTTTTTGACCAGAGTGAGGCCGTTGCAGGACGAAACCGGTTCCGTTCTTCGCTGGTTCGGGACAAACACAGAAGTCGGCGATACGTTGCGAGCTGTCGTCGCTCTCCGTGAAAGTGAACAGCGCTTCAGAACCGCTACCGAAGCAGTCAGTGGCGTTCTTTGGACCAACAACGCCCATGGCGAGATGCACGGAGAGCAGCCGGCTTGGTCCGGCTTCACCGGTCAACCCTTTGAAGAGTACCAAGGCTATGGCTGGGCTGCCGCCGTGCATCCGGAGGACGCTCAGCCCACAATCGACGCATGGCTCCTGGCGGTTGGGGAGCGCCGGTTGTTCTCCTTCGAGCACCGCGTCAGACGATTCGACAGCGTGTATCGGCTTTGTTCGATTCGAGCTTTACCCATCCTGAACGAAGATGGGACGGTGCGCGAATGGGTCGGAGTCCACACCGATATCACCGCGCAAAGGCAAGCAGAGGACGCGCTCCGTCAGAACGATAGGCTGGCCATCGCCGGGCGGCTTGCCGCTTCCATTGCGCATGAAATTAACAATCCCCTGGAGGCTGTCACCAATCTCCTGTATCTCCTGCAAGACACACAACTCGACCCCGAGCAGCAGGCCTTGTGCGGCACACTGGTCGAAGAGATGCGCCGAGTTTCGGAGATAGCAAACCATACACTTAGGTTTCATCGCCAGACCGCTGCACCAGCCTGGACAAAGATCGAGGACCTGGTTCACTCGGTCCTGGCGTTGTTCTCCGGACGCCTTCGCGATGCAGGCATTCAAACGAGAACCAGGCTGCGCCCTACAAAGGCAGTCTGCGGCCGCGACGGGGAGCTTCGACAGGTGCTCGCAAACCTGGTTGGAAACGCTGCCGACGCGATGAGCGCAAACGACACGGAACGTACTCTCTATATTCGCGCACGCGATTTCGAGAGGATACCTGGGAAGCCGGGTGTAGCGGTCACCATTGCCGACACCGGGCCCGGCATCCCCCCGTGCTTGCTCGCGAGCATCTTCGAGCCGTTCTTCACAACCAAAGGGGAAACGGGAACAGGTCTTGGTCTGTGGATCAGTAGCGAGATTGTCCGAAAACATCAAGGGCACATTCGCGTCCGGAGCCGTCATAGCCAGGAGCAACATGGCACAGTGTTTCGCCTGTTCCTTCCACGTAACCCCGACTCGCAGGAGTAGTAGCCTCTCGGCAGTTCGGGCTCACATCCAAAAAGACACGGGGATCCCGTCAGACAAGGGACGATAGGGCACGGGAAGCCGTTGGTTCAACTGCATCGATGATCTACGTAGAGCACGGCGACGCCAAGTTGGCGACCCTCATCGACCCTGCACGGCAAGACGCCGGGGAAGCAGGTCGAAAATGTCGCACAGCCGCCGCGCAACCGCCGCGCCGTAAGTCACGCAAGGGATTGCGACTGAGCGGCCTCACCCGCGGGCAACCACATCGTCATCGTTGTGCCTTGTCCCACCTCCGAGGCAACTTCGATCTGCCCGCCGTGACGTTCCATAATTTCGCGCGAAATGTACAGTCCCAACCCATTGCCCAGATCGCCCTTGGTTGAGTAAAACGGCACAAACAGCTGTGCCTGCGCGGCTGCCGGTATGCCTCCGCCGTTATCGCTCACCGCAAATCCTGCCTGGCTGGCGGTGTCCAGCACCGCAATCCGTACCTGCCCGCTCACCGGCACCGCATCCACCGCGTTTGACACCAGGTTCGCCAATACCTGGCGTATCTGCCCAACCACCCCGTTCAGCATCGCGTCCCGGTTGCCCGTCACCGACACCGTCACCTGCCGGTTCCGAATTTTGCCCGCGAAGAGCCGCAGCACATCATCCACCAGGGAGCCCGCGTTGAAAAGCTGGTTTCGGTTGTTGTTTTCGCGATTCCAGCGCAGCGTCTGCTTGGTAATCCCGGAGATGCGCTCCAACTCGCTTTCCACCATGCCGATGTAGCCGCCCGCCGGCCCCTCCGCCGGCATCTCGGTCCGCAACAGGTACATCAGGTTGGTAATCGCTTCCAGGGGATT
>CAXTBI010000078.1:0-13587 GCA_964242195.1 uncultured Acidobacteriaceae bacterium | reverse complement strand
GGCCGCGGGGCTGATCGCCCTGGAGCAGATGCCGGGTCGTTTGCCGGAAGATCATGCCAACGCGCGCCTGCTGGCGGAGGCGGTCGCGGGGTGCGAGGCGGCGGAAGTGGATTTGCCGGCGGTGGAAACCAATATCGTGATTTTCCGGTTGAAGGATGAGGGTGACGCCCCCGGGTTTGTGGAAGCGCTGAAGGAACAAGGTGTGCTGGCCAGTGCCATGGGTCCGCACAGCGTGCGACTCGTGACGCATTTCGATGTAAGCCGGGCGGATTGCACACGCGCCGGCGAGGTGTTGGCCGGTTTGTTGGAGCGCGTCCCGGCTTGAGGCAGATTTCTGTGGGATGAGGGTGTGGTCCTGATCGCGGGCGAGGGCGTTTGTTCGTGGTGTTGGGAAGTCACTTGCAGCGCCGGGCGAAATACAGGGGTCTCTCCACTTCGGTCGAGAGGACGGGTTTGAAGCAGCGGTGAGGCTGTTTTGCTGCTTGGCCATGTTGGGTACCTCAGCCCCTGGTGTCAGCGCTGGACAAACAGAGCTAGACCTCGCGTTCCGGGGCGGTGCGGACGTGCTCGGGGAGGATGATTTCGGCCGGGCCGGAGGAAATTTCCGCTTCCGGCGGAGCGAAATCGATAAACGGGAGGAACACGGAGACGGTCGTGCCGTGGTCCTCGGGAACCCGGCTGGAATGCAGGTCGATGGTTCCTTCATGCCGGAGGACGATGCCTTTGCTGACCCAGAGACCGAGCCCGGTGCCGGCTTCGCCTTTGGTGCTGAAAAAGGGCTCGAAAAGCCGGGCCTGTACGTCTGGGGAGACGCCGACACCCTGATCGCGGACCGTGGCCAGGATGCCGGGGCGATGAGGGGCACCGCCGTCCTGCGCGCCGGAGCCGTGAACCAGGGCCGTGGTGAGGGTTACCGTGGTGCCGGGAGGGGCGGCGTCGGCGGCGTTGGATAAGAGGTTGGTAAAGACCTGGCGCAGTTCGACGGGGAAGCCGGTGACCATGGCGGGGGTGGCGAAGTGCTTGTCCAGCTTCACGTTGCCCTGGATGAATCGACGTTGCACAAGCAGAAGAACGCTTTCGATCAGCTCGGTGAGATCGAGCGCGACGGCGGTGCGGGATTCGCGGTACATGCCGAGCAGCGAGCGGCTGATCTGGGTGGCACGGTCGAGCTCTGCCCGGGCCAGGGCGATGAACTCGGCGTTTTCTTCGTCGGACTCACCGGTCTGGATGAGATAGAGCAGGTTGGAGACGGAATCGAGCGGATTGTGGATTTCATGGGCGATGGTGGCGGCGAGGCGGCCGGCGGTGGCGAGCTTTTCCGAGGCGAGCAGGGCGGCCTGAGTGCGGCGCTGCTGGGTCACATCGCGCAGCACAAGGACGATGCCGGTGGCCGCGCCGGAGTCCTCCTGCAGCGGAGCGCCGCTTTGGTCCAGGAGCAGATCGGCACCATCGGAGCGTGTGAGCGCCAGCGACTCGGCTGAAAGCAGGGAAAGCGCATTGAATTTGAGGGCATGGGCCGGTGTGGGGGGAGGGGCGGCGCCCTCCGGGGCTTCCAAAGGAAAGACGCGTTCAAACGGCTGCTTCAGAGCGTCGGCCTCCGTCCATCCGCTGAGGTGCTCGGCCGCGGGATTCATGGAGGCGATGCAACCGGCAAGGTCACAGACGACGACGGCGTCGGTGAGCGAGACCAGGATGGTACGCAGGCGATGTTCGGAGTCGTAGGTGGCCTGGGCGTGCCGGCGTACGGAGTCCAGCGTGGTTTGGAAGGCGTGGCTGACCAGATTGAGCCTGCCGCGGGCGAAGACGCCGAAGATGAGGCCGCCGACAAGCACGGAGCCGATCAGGCCGACGATCGTCCGGCGCAGCTCCGATTCCCATTTGCCGATGGCGGCCACGCGGCGACTCTGCTGTGCCTGCACAATGGAGCCGAGCAGGTGCTGCATGTTGTCTGATTGCGCTTTGGCGCGCAGATTCAGGCCGGAATTGCGGGTGTCCTGGCCCGAAGCGATCGCGGCGATGAGCGGCTCGGCGGTGGTGAGGACCCAACGGCTGTGTACAGCGCGGAACTCGGCCAGCCGGGCCAAGGCGTGTGGCTGGCCGCCCAGCCCGTGCTGGAGGGCGGCTACATCGTCGGCCAGCGGCTTACGGGCCAAATCATAGGGCTGGAGAAAGATCTCGTTGCCGGTGATTTGGAAGGAGCGGAGGGCGGTATTTTCGTCCAGCACAAGAGCCGTTACCAAGGTGGTTGTGGCAATGTTGGCATCGATTTGCTCGATCGCCGTGACGGCCCGTTGGGCGTTCAGCAACTGCCAGGCAAGCGCCCCGGCGACCAGCACAGCGGCAAGAACCGGCAGCAGCAAGGTTTGCAGAAGGACGCGTTTGAGCTGGTGGAGGTTCACGACGTGCTGGACTTACGGGGCAAATAAACTGTGCAGTTTATCGAGCAGGGCTGGCGCGCCTTCGCCTTTGGTCATGTAGATGTCTACGACGCTGGTGACTTCGGTGGGCAGGCCGACATAGGCGGAAAGGAGAAGGATGGGGACATACGGCTTTTCGGCACGCATTTGCGCGGCGATTTCACCGCCGTGCATGCCGGGCATGGCGTAGTCCAACACAACGGCATCCACGGGTTCTTCCCGAAAGAGATGCAGACCGGAGGCACCGTCACGCGCGGTGATGACTTTGTAGCCGGAGCGCTCCAAGAGCAATCGCCTTACCTGGAGGCCGACATGTTCGTCATCCACGCAGAGAACAAGCTGATTTCCCGGCATGCCGTGATCCCTCCCTGAGACGAGATGACTGCCCAGAGCATACATTGGCTGGATACAGTGTTCCCCCCTGTTCAAACCAGTGCGCCGGGTAATTTTCCCGCTCCTAACTCCGATGCAGTCTCGGGAGAAAAGGGCCAGTACACCAACCGGGGGATGAGGGGGTAGAAAAGTGCCAGAACCACCGGGCGTACCGTGTCCGCGGTGGCCAGACAGGCCCGGGCGTAGCCCTGCAGTTGAGGGGTGTATTTCTGGCGCTCGGAGGCAAAGAAGGAGTCGTCGGGATGACCACCCTGCTCGGTGGTTTTGAAGTCGACAATCCACAGGTGTGTGGCGTTGAGAGTCAGCGGGGCCGAGCCGGCGAGAAAGACGCGATCGGCCCGAAGGATGGAGGACCCACCGCCGGAGGAGGAGGCGCTAAGTTGTAGATTTCTTTCGGTCCAAGCCGCTTGATGGGGGCCCAAAAGCCAGAATCCGGCTTCGTCCAGCAGCGTTCGTTGGAGGGAGCGGAGAGCGCGGCCGGCTTCGCGTTCACAAAGCAAGGGCGGGAGGCCTTCGGCACGAAAGGCTCCATGGAGGCGGTGCGACCACTGCGGAAGTTCACGGAGGAGGCCGTCGCGGGGGTGACCTCCCTCCAGTTTACGGGCGAGCAGATCGAGGAACCTATGTACGACGTTGCCGAAGGCACGGGCGGCGAAGGAGCCTTCCGTACGAGGGAACGCCGCGGCCTTGCGGAGGGTGGACGCGGGTGGATACCGCAGTTGCGGGCCGGCTTCCAGGCGGAAACGCGCGAGTGGATCGAAGCTGGGGGGCAGGCGCATGACGGCGGAGCCGGCCGTGCGGGGCGACCCGGGCCCATCGGCTGCGCCGGCAGCAAGAGCCAGCGGCGTGGCGAGTGAGTCCGGAAGTGCGTGGGAGGCTGAGGGAAACGAAAGCGGCTGGCGACGGAACGGAGCGCTGCCGGGAACGGATTCAAGTGCGGCTTCGCTGCGTTGCAGCGCTTCGGATGTTTCGAGCGCCTCGATCGCCTTTTGAAAGGAGGGCAGGGCGGCTGGCCAGGCAGCGCGCAGCAGACTGGCTGCTTTAGGCGTTTCGAGTGCACCGGTTTTGGTCAGGTTCGCTGTTCCGTAAAGATGAAGTTCTTCCCGGGCCCGGGTGCAAGCCACGTAGAATAGGCGCTTTGACTCGGCAAGTTCACGTTCCGCTTTAAGTTTGCCGAGCCATTGCCAAAGGCGTGAACCGGCTTCGCCCTTCGACGATACGGGTGCAAGCAGGATGGGGGAGCGGTCGTGGGAGAAGGCATCGAGCTCAAACCAACGCAGAAGCTCTCCCTCCGGTCGGCCTGAGCCGCGATCAAGGGCGGGGACGAGCACAAGGTCCCATTCGAGGCCCTTGGCTTTGTGAATCGTCATCAGCTCAACCACGGCACCGGGATCGGCGGCCTCGGCGTAGAGCTTGCGAAGGCCACGTTCCAGGGCCGGGAGGTCCAGCGAACCCGCCGCATGAAGTTCGCCGAGTAATTGAAGAAAACGCTGCGCGTTGCTGAGGCTGTTTGCGTCGAGAAGGGCGTCGGCGCCGAGCGAACGCCAGGTACGTTCGACGTGGGTTGGGAGGGCGCTCGCTCCCAGAGTTGCAAGAGCCTTTTGCAGGGTCGCCCACGTGCGGCGGAGCAGATTTCGGCCCTCCCGGCTGAGGAGGTGCTGTCGTTGCTGCACGAGGTGGGCTACCGTTGCCGTGTCCTCCGCTTCCGGGCCTTCGCCGGTGAGCGCCAGGAGGTCGGCCAGACTGAGCCCGCAGACGGGGGAACGCAGGACGGCCAGCCAGGCGATCCGGTCTCCTGGGTGGAGCAGCGCACGGGTGAGTGCGAGCAGATCGAGCACTTCAGGACGTTCATTAAGAAGTTCGATCTCGACGGCACGGAAGGGCAGGGGACCGTTGCCGCGGTTCCGTTTGAACTCTGCGATGACTGGACCGAGATGGGCACGGTTGCGGGCGAGTACAGCGATTCTTGGGGATTTGGTGGACTTGGGAGGAGCTCCGTTGCTGGGCCTTGCCGACCCGCGGGTGAGAAAGTCTTCGATCACGCGGCGCATGGAACCCGCGACAGCGTCCGCCTCTGCAACGGCGGGACTGTTGCCGGGCGCGGGATTTTGCGGGTTGCCGATGCGCGGGTGCCAATGAAGCGCCGGGGATGCCGACGCCGGGCGGACGGGGACCGCGGCGGTGAAGGGAACCTCGACGGCCTGCAATGCTGCGCCGGGATCCTTTGCAAGCACCTCCGGGGCGGGCAGAATGCGGCAAAAAGTTCGGTTGAATTCGGAAACAAGTTCCGCCTGCGAGCGGAAATTGGCGGTGAGGCGGAGGGCACCGAGGGGCACCTCACCCAAATGCCCGGTTTTCTGGGTGCGGAGGAAGCGTTCGACGCGTGCCTGGCGGAAGGCGTAGATGGACTGTTTCGGGTCGCCTACCAGGAACACGGTCTGCGAAAAGCCGTCCCAGCTGCGGGTCAGCAAATCGAAGAGCTGATATTGGCCGACAGAGGTGTCCTGCATTTCGTCGACGAGCAGGTGTTGCAGCCGCAGACCGGGCTGCCGAAAATCCGCTGTCGCATTGCGGTCCGGGTGGAGCAGGTGGCGTGCGGTGAGCGACAGTGCGGTGAAATCGCAGACGGCCCTGGAAGCAAACAGGATTTCAAGTTCGACCAGGGCGCGACGCAACACATGGAAGGCTGCTTTCAGGACGGCCCATTGTTCCTCGGACAGGGTGGTGGCGGGAAGGTCGCGGAGGTTGCAGAGTGCATCGATGGCCCCGCTCCCGAGTTGCTCGGTTGCTGCGAGCCGGGCGATGAGGTTTTGGAGCTCCGGTACCGCTGATTTCGGAAGCTCGAAACCGAGCAGATTGTTTTTGAGGCCGACTCTTGGATTCCCCTCGGCGGTGAGCACGAGATCGACGAGGGCCAACCAGCGTTCGCCATCCCCTGCACGGTTTCCTGGCGGATCTGTGGAGCCGGCGAAGACGGCGAGGGGCGACGCGGAACCTTTGTAGCCCGGTTCAAGGCTCATGCGAGCGGCGAAGGCGGAGAGATCCTCTAGCCAGCCGGCCGGAAGGCAAGCCTGGGCACGTGTGAGGCCATCGGTGACGATGAGCTCCAGAGTCTGTTCCAACTGGCGGCGCACGGGACCGTTGAGGCGTTCTTCGGTGAGTTCGCCGGTGGCCAGGGGAACAAGTTCGCCCCATTGCTCGCGAGCCGCGAGCATACCGGCGACCAGACCGATGCAGTCCCCGACGCGGGCGTCGCGATGGAGCAGAAGACAACGAAGGGCTCCGTCGAGGACCGGGTCGGGACCACCGAGTTCGCGCAGGACCCGCTCGGCAGCTTCTTCGTAGAGAGCGAACGCATCGTCCAGGGGTTGACGCTGGCCGAGGCCACCGGCCAGCACCGGCATGCTGCGTACCAGATCGCTGCAGAACGAGTCGATGGTCCGAATATTGAGCTGTCCTGGACTTTCAAGCAGGTGCCAGCCCAGGGCGCTGTCGCGGTGCAACACGGCCTGGGCCAAGGTGCGTGTGGAACGATCAAAGGCGCTTGCACCGGAGGCTAGTGGACTGGCCTGCGCGGCTGCCGTCAGTTGTTCGAGGACGCGGTTGCGAAGCTCCTGAGCCGCCCTGCGGGTGAAGGTGATGGCGAGGACTTCCGCAGGGGAAGAGACGTCGCCTTCGGCGAGAAGCTTCAGCAATCGTTGGATCAGAAGACCGGTTTTGCCGGAGCCGGCAGGGGCTTCGACGATCCACGAGCGATGGATATCGAGGGCCGCAGCGCGGGCCTCCTCGTCAGAGAGCGGCGTATCCGTTGCCGCGGTTGCCGGGGGTGAGAAGGCTGTCGCGATCCCGGGGTGAGCGGACCGTTCCAACTTCTCGGTATCCTCCAGGCCCTGGAACTCCGGCAAGTTGTCACAGTCGGCGAGGTCGGAAAAAAGCGGGTACTGGAGGATCTCAGCGGGCAGGGCCGACCTCCTGTTCCTCTTCGAGTTCGTCTGCGTTGTGCTCCGTGGTGAGGAGAGTTGCGGGATCAAGGCGGCAAAGGAGGCGTTGCTGGCAAAACTGGCAAGTTTTTGGGTACGACTTCGGATCGATATCGACAACCCCGCAAGCGAACGCCTCGGCAAGGCGGGCCAGTTCGGTCTGCCAAAGGGCGACCTGCTCCGTGAAATCGCCGGAAGTGGTACTGCCTTTCTTGGGAAACAGACCCCTTTCGGACTGCAGGCTGATCCAGCCCATGTCCGTTCCGGCCCGGACCCTGCCGAAGGCAAGTCCACGCACCTCTTCAGGCTCGGCGAGCAGGGCGTAGAGGGGAAGTTGCGGGGCCAGAGGACGGTCACCGAGCCAATCTTCGGAACTCAGAGTTTTCGAAGTTTTGTAGTCAACGAAGATCAATCCCCCATTGACCTCATCGATTCGGTCTGGCCGGATACTGAGCTCAAGGGGACCGACGGAGATGAGTTGTTTTTCTTCCTGTTGCATGACGGTGAAGTTCTCGCGACCAAGCTCGAGTTCAAGCCATTGCCCCAAAAGGTGTGTGAGGCGGCGTTGCGCTACGTCGACATAGGCTTCAGTCCAGAGATCGCCAGGGGGCTGACTACGTTTGCGCATCCCGAGCGCGGCCGCGACGGCTTCGGAGACGGTGGCGCGACGTTGGGCAGGGGTGAGCGCGCGCAATGCATCCTGCGAGGTAATTCGTTGCCAGAAGATCTCCAAGGCCTTGTGCAAATCCTGACCGGAGTCGCGGGCATCACCGCCTAGTCTGCGGGTTTCGGGAACGGAGGCGTTCAGGCGAAGGCTGGCGAAGGCGCGAAATCCGCAGTTGGCCTGGAGTTCGAGAACACGAGCGCCACCGGCGATACGAGGGGAAAGCAAAGGGGGTAGGGGGGAGTCAAAGACGAGTTCCGGAATGAGGGGCGCGGGCGGGGCCGGATGAAGGAGATCTACGTGGGGGCGCAGGGGGTTGGGGGGCAGGGAACGGAAGCCAAGCTCCGCGGCGAGTTCTGTGAGGCGCAAAGGGCCGCTCGCGTCGTGTTCGGCGGTGGCAAGCACAAGCGTGGAGCAACGGTCAGCTAACCCACGCAACAGCTCCAGGCTGCGTTGGTGACCGTGGCTGGCGCTGGTTCCGGGCATCCCGAGACTTTTTTGGAGTGCCCAGCTAAGCAAGGGATGCGCTGTTTCGAGCGGTGGCCAGGCATTGTCGGTTGCACGGAGCACAAGCGCCGCGTGGAAGAGACGGCCTTCGGTCTCGGACGGGCGCAGAATTTGGAGGACCGCGCCAGAATTTTGATCGTGCTGGCTGATGCTTTGGACCTCGGCAACAAGCAGGGTGAGGATGTCGGGTAGAGTGACGCGCTTTCCGTGCAGGTCGAGGGTGGCGAGCAGGTCCAGAGCGCTCTCCCAGGCTTCGGTCAGGCGGAACTCAGCGGGCGAGAGAGCCCTGTCCCCTGGCCAGCCTGCTGCATCGAGCAGCTTGCGAATACGTTCGGTCCATTCGCCGTACGTCGCGGCGCCGTGCACCGTTTTTTCCAACGCGGCTCGCAAACCACGCCATTCCGTTAAGGCAAGGCGGGCTCCAGGGTCCTGCGCTTTGACCGATACGCTCGCGGCGAATTTTAGAAAGGCCGGAAGAGTCATCTCCGGCCGAAGAAGGACAGTTTTGCGTAGGACCTGAGTTTCAAATCGGGCTCGCGCCTCGAAAGGGTCACTGTGGGCAAGGTACGGCGAGAGAAGCAGCGTGCCGATGAAGTCGATGGAAAGCTCGTCGAGCGCCCAGCGTAGAAGCAGGAGAGCATGCGCGATGACGGTGTGAGAGGCCAGGGCGGGACCGGTGCTGAAGTGCCAGGGGGCGGAGGACAGGTCCTGAGCGACCGGCACAAGTTCTGGAGCGAGGAATTCTCGGAGGAGGGGCTCGAGCAGGGGCCTTTCCCGTTCCGGGTCGGGAAGAACGAGTGCAACGGGGGAGAAGACGTCCGCAGCTTGCGCCAGGTGCTGTCGCAGCCAATGGGCGGCCCATCGCAGTTCGGCCTGGGGATCGCCGGGAACCACACACGAATTCTGCGACGCCGGAGGTTCCGACCCTCCCAGTGTGTGGAGGTGAACCGTTGTGCCCCGAGATCGCAAGGCTTCCAGCAAGCTGAGGTGGGATGGCGCGAAATTTTCAAAGCCCACCATATAGAGACTGTGCGGGGCGGGGATTCGGCCTGCGTGCAGATGTGCGATCAGACCCTTCGCGAGCAGTGCCCGGGAAAGCAGTCCATGGTTCTGGCAATAGGTTTCGAAGCTTTTGTACCACGAGGCGAAGGTGCGTGCATCGGGGCTATCGGCGGCTTTGGCTAGGCGTTCGACGGCAAGGAAGTCCGCAGCGAGAGCCAGGCCGGACGACGCCTGCCGCGCCAGTTCCCGCAGAGCGGCTTCGGGCAGGGTACCCATGCCGGCTCCGGGGGCGAGATCTGCCCAGAGAAACTCTTCCTGCAACCGGTTGAGCAAAACGCGCGATTCGAGGCCCTCCAGGGTAAGGGTGTCCCAAAGGGACTCCAGCCAGCGGGTCCAGGGAAGCAGCTTCGGCGGTTCCCAAACTTTGAGCTGGCGAGCTTCCTGGCGGAGATCGAAGTGCCGGCGCAGATCGCCGGCGAGTTCCTGGGTAGGCACAAGCACGGTTTGCCCGCTTTCCAGGAGATCGACAACCGCGGCGCGTTGGAGAGCGTGAGTCATCCGTTTAATTGTTATAACGCCTGAGTTCACCTTTTGTTCGCCACGAAAGCAAAATTCCTGCTATGGTCAGCCCAGAACGGGAAACGGGTATGCACGACGGTACGATGAAGGTTTCCTGGAACGGGAACGGGGGTGGCAGATGCGTAAGGTAGGAGCGTGTTTGACGCTGCTGGCGGTTCTGCCGACAAGTTTGTTGGTGGGCTGTCGCACCTCCGAACCGGGGTCTGGACGAGGTAGCTCCCCGCTGCAATACACCGTGCGGGGCCTGGTGGAAGGAGTTGAACCGAAGACCGGGGGTGTGCTTTTGAAGCATGAATCGATCCCCGGGCTGATGCCCGCGATGACGATGCAGTACCCGCTTGAAAACCCGGCGGAGGTCTCGGAAGTACACGCCGGAGATCGTATTACGGCAACGGTGCTTGCGGACAAGGGACCGAATGGGCCGGAACATCTGAGGTTGACCGAACTGGACGTGATTGGACAAGGGAAACCGGACGAGTCGGTACCGGCGGGGCAATTTCACGTGCCGGCGGTGGGCGAAGTTGTGCCAAATTTTGCCCTGCTGGACCAATCGGGCCGGCACCTGCACATGAGAGACCTGCGGGGCAAGGTTGTGGCGATGACGTTTATCTACACGCGTTGCCCGGTGGCTGAGTATTGTCCACGCATGAGCCGGAATTTCGCAGAGATAGACCATGCCCTGGCGGAGGACCCGGCCCTGTACGCGAAGACGCACACCCTGTCGATCAGTTTCGATCCGGGATACGACACACCGGCCGTGCTGCGCAGCTACGGCGGGGCCTATACGGGGCGCTACACGCAGGAGGCGTTTCGCCATTGGACGTTTGCCGCACCCAGTGCCGGGGATTTGCCGGCCATGCAGCACTGGTTCGGGGTGGGCATAACGCCGTCTGCGGGAACGCTGCAACATTCGTTGTCCACGGTGATTGCCGGAGCAGATGGGCGTGTGGTGGCGTTTTATCCTACCAATGAATGGACCGTGGCTGAAGCGTTAAGGGCGATTCGCGCGGCTGTGTTGCGGGCCTGAAATATTTATGCGGAATGGGCTAAACATTTCGGCTGCGGTACCGATATAGAGGAAGAGGGACGATGGTCAGGGTCACGCGGGTAACAGGGATTGTTTTGATCGTGCTGGGATTGGTGTATTTCGTGATGACGGGATCGGCGCATCCGACACCGTTGATTCCTACGATCTGGGGCCTTCTTTTGCTGATTTGCGGTGTGTTGGCGATTTCGAAGGACACAAAACGGGTCATGTTGTGGATGCATATTGCGGTGACCCTTGGCTCCCTCGGATTTTTGTTTCCGGGGATTCGTGCGGGCATGTCCTATGCCAAGTCGGCAACCTTAACGGTTGTGCAGCGGACGGCGGCGCAGGAGGAAGTGATCATGGCGGCGGTGTGCCTGATCTTCACAGGGCTTTGTGTGAGGAATTTTGTGGCCAATCGTCGGGCGCGGCTGGCATAGGGGTTTAACGAGGGCGAATGGGCAGAGTGGAGGAATATGAGTAGTTTTGGACCCTCCCGGATGAGTGCGGGCGCGGGCGCACCGCAGATGCGCGCGGCGGATTCGCCGGCGCGGGGCGGAGCGCGTGTGGCTGCCGCGGCCGAGAATGCAAAGCGGCCGAAGCCGAAACTGAGCGCGGTTTGGCCGGAGATCAAGGAACTGATCCGGCCGCGCCGGGGAATTCTTATTCTGGCATTTTTGCTGATGATCGTGAACCGGGCGGCGTCGCTGGTGCTGCCGATCTCCTTTAAGCCGTTGATCGACCTGGTTTTCAACCACAAGCGGTTGGATCTGCTGGTGCCGATTGTGGGTGCGGTGTTGGGCGCGACGATCCTGCAAGGGTTGACCTCCTATGCGCTCACGCAGACGTTGAGCAAGTCGGGGCAGAAGTTGATTGCGGAGTTGCGGGTGCGGGTGCAGGGGCACATCGGCCGGCTGCCGGTGAGTTTTTATGACGAGAACCGGACCGGCACGCTGGTTTCCCGCATTATGAGCGACGTGGAAGGCGTGCGGAACATCATTGGCACGGGCGTGGTGGACTTCATCGGCGGTGTGCTGACGGCGCTGTTTGCGTTTGCCTATCTGCTGCACGCCAGTGTGCCGATGACGCTGCTGACGTTTGTGATCATGATCGCGTTCGCGTCGGTGGTGCAGCGTGCGTTCAAAACGATTCGACCGATTTTCCGGGAGCGCTCGAAGATCAACGCCGAGGTGACGGGACGCCTGACGGAATCGCTCGGCGGCGTGCGCGTGGTGAAGGGGTATCGCGCGGAGGAGAACGAAGCCAAGGTGTTCTCCGAAGGTGTGGATCGACTGCTGAAAAATGTGATCAGTTCGCTGACCGCGCAATCGCTGATGACGCTTTCCTCGACGGTGATCCTGGGTGTGGTGGGCGTGGTGGTCATGTTTATGGGCGCGCGCCTGCATGCGGCGGACAAGCTCAGTACGGGCGGGTACTTCAGCTATGTGATGGTGCTGGCGTTTATGACCGCGCCGATCGTTCAGCTGGTGTCGATCGGAACGCAGCTGACCGAGGCGTTGGCGGGGATGGATCGCACACGCGAGGTGCTGGGGGAAAAGGATGAAGACAACGTCCCGGGGCGCGTGGTGGAGCTGGAGGAGATTGTAGGCGAGGTGCGGTTTGAGGACGTGGGATTCAGCTACGTCGAAGGCAAACCGGTGCTGCATGACATCAGCTTCGAGTCCAAGCCGGGCACAGTTACGGCCCTGGTGGGATCGAGCGGATCGGGCAAATCGACCATTATTTCGCTGGTATGTGCGTTTCATACAGCGAGCAAGGGGCGTGTGCTGGTGGATGGTGTGGACCTGGCGTCGGTGCGGTTGGGAAGCTACCGCGAACAGCTGGGTGTGGTGCTGCAGGACACGTTTCTGTTTGATGGAACGATTCGGGACAACGTGGTGTTCTCACGGCCTGCAGCGACGGAAGCGGAGTTTCTGGAAGCCTGTCGGATCGCGCGGGTGGATGAATTCGCGGAACGGTTTCCGGAGGGTTTCGGGACGATTGTGGGGGAGCGCGGGGTGAAGTTGTCGGGAGGCCAGCGGCAGCGGCTTTCGATTGCACGCGCGATTCTTGCGGATCCGCGCATTTTGATTCTGGACGAGGCGACAAGTTCGCTGGATTCAGAAAGCGAAGCCATGATTCAGCATGGTTTGAATTTTCTGATGGAAGGGCGCACGACGTTTGTGATTGCGCACCGACTTTCTACGATTCGGCAGGCGAATCAGATCCTGGTGATTGAAGGGGGACGAATTGCCGAACGCGGCACGCATGCGGAGTTATACGCACTGGAAGGCCGGTACCGCGATTTGTATGATCGGCAACATGGGTTGGAACGGAATTTGTTTCTGGCCCCTGGGGAGGGTGATATGGCGGAGGTGGCGCGGGTTTAGAGTCGGCGTAGGACGAAATAGGTGTCATCTGCTCGGGTCGGTATACAGATTGCGAGTTGTCAGCATTCTGCTAGAAGCCCACAGCTCAGAAGCGAGATGTGGAGCACCCTGCGGTCGTGTCCGGTTGAAACGTGGGCCACCCGCCATTCCCAAGCGAGGTCTTTTGCTTTCGATGTATAGAAGAGCTGTTCGGGCGATGATGTTGTTTCTTCTTATGCTGGTGTTCGCCTGCCGTGCGGAAGCTCAACAGACCATACGCGTTCCTGCGGATCAGCCGACGATCCAGGCCGGGATCGATATCGCGCAGAATGGGGACACTGTTTTTGTTGCGCCAGGGACCTATAACGAAAACATTGACTTCAAGGGAAAAGGCATCACCGTTACGAGCGGGGCAACGAAATTCGCGGATGCCGCCGGTGTCGTACTTTACGGCGCCGCCAGTGGCCCCGTAGTCAAACTCATGACGAATGAGCCAGCAACGGCAATCCTGAACGGCTTCACCGTGCAAGGAGGGTACTTAACAGGAGTGAGCGGCTACGCGGCGGGGGTGGCCATAGCTGGTTCTTCGCCTATTAGACCATTTTACCGTAGGGTATAAGCCTTAATTCTTTGCAAGGGCTGAGTCGGC
>CAXTBI010000077.1:0-13715 GCA_964242195.1 uncultured Acidobacteriaceae bacterium | reverse complement strand
TTCTTTCAGGACCAATACAAGTTCACGCGCAACCTGCTCTTCAGCCTCGGTCTCCGTTATGACTCTTTCGGCGTCTTGTCCGGTGTCAATGGGCACGATCTGCCCTTCGATCCGCGCAGCTGTCCCCCCGGGTACTGCCAGGCAGGCATCCCGTTCTACACTCCCGACCACGGCGACATTCAGCCACGTGTTGCCATGACGTGGGCGCCGGCATTCCTGCACGACCAGGCGGTGCTCCGCTTGGGGTACGGCCTCTACGCCGGCGAGTCCCAGCTGGGCGATCTCATCGCGCCTCTCAGCAACCTTGGCCAAAGGCTCTCGTTCACTGCCTCGCAACTTGGAACGCCCAGCTACCCACTCTCGCCCAAGCTCACCGCCGCAACCCTCGCATCCAACGCACCTCGTGGTCTTGATCGATACCGGGTCAGTGAGCAGGTCAACCAGTGGGACATCTCCATCGAACAAAAGATTCCCTTCGGAATCGTCAGCAGCTTGGGCTATCTCGGCAGTCACGGCGCTCACCTTCCCGATCACACGGTGGTCAACGTCCTGAACCCCGTGACGCGCACTGCCCCGTTGCCTCAATTTGGCCTGGTCGATTACAAAACCTCAGACGACAACAGCAACTTCAATGGTCTGGTCGCCTCACTCACTCGCCCATACGCTCGCGGCCTCGTCTTCGGCGCTACATATCTTTGGTCCCACTCCAGCGACGATGGGGCCAACGTCGGCAACAACGCCGGCGGCGAAACCGACTACCCGCAAAACGTGGCCTGCCGTGTTTGCGAGCGCGCGGACAGTGACCAGGACGTCCGTCATTCGTTCACCGCGAATGTTGTGTACGATCTGCTCTTTGGACACGGGCATACGTATCTCAATCGCGGCTTTGCCGGTCACGTGCTCGGGAACCTCCAGTTCAGCAGCCTCGCCGTCGCCAGAACCGGGCTGCCCGTCAACGTGACCGTCTCGCGCACCGCCGCCAGCCTGCCGGATGGCGACACGCTTGCACCGCAGCGGCCCGATCTCGTCCCGGGTGTCTCTCTCATTCCGGCAAGCGGGCGAACGCCGCAGCACGACATCAATGCAGCGGCATTTGCAATGCCGGCCAAGGGCACCTTTGGCAACGCGCCGCGCAATCTGCTGCGCGCTCCCGGAACCTGGCAGGCAGACATTGCGCTGCAGAAAGGTCTCTTCACCTCGGACCGCTTCGGCCTAAACTTCCGTGCAGACGTTTTCAATTTGTTTAACCGCGCGCAATACGGCATTCCCGCAGCGGTTTTCAACACAGCCAGCTTCGGACAAATCACTTCGCAAATCAACGCCGGCGCAACCGGCACCGCTACGCAGCGAGTGAGCCAGTTCAGCTTGCGCGCCATCTTTTGATGGCTGAGCCCCCATTCATTTCTTCGCCCCACCCTGCAGGAGAACCCTATGTCCTTTCTCGATCGTCGCTTATTCCTACAACTTGCTTCTGCCACCGCCGTTGCCGCGAGCCTTCCGCTGCGTGCCCAATCCACCCGCATCCTGCTGCCTGTCAACGTGTGCGGCAGCTTCGGCTATATCGATGTGCGAGGTGCACTCGCCGTTCCGGCACGCTACGATGCAGCGTTGCCTTTCGCCTCGGATTGGGCCGCAGTGCGGCGCGATGGACTTTGGGGGTACATCGACCGCAGCGGACGCGAAACGATCGCACCCCGGTATGACGAAGCCCGTAACTTCCGTGACAACTGCAGTCCTGTTCGCGTCGGAACCGAATGGCATTTCATCCGTCCGGACGGCAGCCAGGCCTTTCCGGAGCGCTTCGAATTGACACGGAGTTTTCAGGACGGCCGCGCCCGCGTGCGGGTCAATGGCAAATGGGGCTTCATCGACCCATCCGGTAAACTCGCCATCCAGCCCATCTACGACACCGTTCATGGCTACAGCGACGAGATTGCTCCCGTTCAACTCAATGCCAAATGGGGCTTCATCGACAAAGCCGGAAAGACCATTCTTCCCTTCCGGTACAACACCGTCACAAGCTTCAACGCGGGCGTTTGCGCTGTTCTTATGGACGGCAAATGGGGCTTCATTCACCCTGACGGCTCGGTCGCGCTTCCTCCCATGTGGGAAAAAACTGGAGAATTTAGCGAAGGCCTATGTCCAGTGAAAAAGGATGGACAATGGGGGTTGATCGACATCAGCGGCAAGGTCGTCCTGTCACCGCAATATGACGAAATGGACTCTTTCGATGCGGAGCACATCCTGGTCACGCAAAACAAGCAGCTGATGTACCTGGACCACGCCTTTCAGCCAATCTGGAAGGAAAATCTCAACTGTCCCGCCGGCACAAAGTACAACATGTACAAGGCACCGGCGTAGCAACCAAGCTCCCCGTGTGGGGCGCGACGATGAGCCTTTCTACTCGGACCCACAATCGCATGGCAGCCTTAACGCAAACAACGATCGCCTTCCCGGCAGACCACGCAGCCCGGACCATACCGGCCATCAACACGCGGCAACCCTTCACTCCCGGACAAGCGCAAGCTCGGGATACAGCAGCCGAGTTCTGCCCATCCAAAACTGATTGTTGCGCCGGGTGAACGTCCCTGGCGACCGCCCGCGCAACCGGTCCCGCGCTTCCGTGTAGGGTCCGACAAAGCGCACCGGTCCCGGAAGCAATGGATAGAGCCTCGGCAGCAACCGCCGCGCCCTGTGCACGCTGCGCTCTTCCGCTTCCCCGTAGGCCAGGCCGAAGCCCTCACGCAGGCGCGGCGGCAGCCACGCAGCGGTAAGCGCCCGGTACCAGCGCGGTGGCTTCACCCATGTGCCCACACCGGAAAGCACGCTTTGCCCCAATGCGACCGCATTCTCATCAAGCGCCAGCTCCGATGACGCGAGCATACCCCTCATGTAGCCTTCAAACTCCGTCCAGGTCTCCGGCAAACTCTCCCGTGGCAGTCCGCAAAGCGTTCCAAATCGCTTGCTCTCGACGTAATACACCTCCCGCGCCCCCGGGGAAAGGGGCGGCAAAACGGTCGCATAGGCCAGCAAAGCGCTGTCCACCAGCGTGGCATACACCCAGCGCAGGGCACCGGTCTCATTGGCTTCGTAATGCTCGTGGGCAAGGTGTGAGCCGATGGCGTGGGGCAGCTCGCCACGTATACCGCTGTGACGCCCATGCAGTTGCCGTGAAGCCGCCAACGCCTGTGCTCGGCTGCCGAACAGCATCGTGTAGACCACGCGAAACGTCGAGTGGAAGCGGCCAATCGCATCGTTCTTCAGGTTCGAGTGGTGTGCGAGCGAGGTGGCCACCCACGGGTGCGCCAGTTGCAGCAGGGCTGCCCGGCCCGCACCCAGAAACACGCCGCACTCGCGGTTCAACTGCCAGGTCACCGAGCCGGGACCAAAGAATCCGTGAACAGGATCACCGGGCGCGGCCTGCAATGGCCCCATTGCCTGCTGGAAGTGTCTGCCAGCGGTCCCTTGATGCCGGGCAAGGGCTGCCGGGGAGTGGCTTTCGCTCGCGAGATCCATGAAGATTTAGACGTCGGGTCAGACCCGAGCATTGCCCCAGGCCACAAACGAGAAAAAAGGGGATGCGGTGAGCCTGCATCCCCTTGCCCGATTCGGTCCCGCGGAATTCCGGTCCGCCTCCGCATACTTTGCCGAGCCATCCTGGCGCTCGGCGATCAAACACCGCAGATAAACCCCGACATCTGAAACTCTACAGATTATTAGCCCTGTTGCCCGTGATCAAACGAAGCAGGAAGGTCAGAATCACCGCGCCTCCGATGGCAACGAGGATCGAATAGATGAGCCCGCCGGACGATGCTTCCCCAAAAAGGTGACTCATGATGAAGCCGCCGATCAAGGCACCTACGATACCCACAACAATGTCCATCAACGCGCCAAATCCCGAGCCCTTCATGAGCTTGCCCGTGAGAAAGCCTGCGATGAGGCCGACGATAATCCACCAAATGATGCCGTGCGACATAGATAAAACCTCCGAATCGTTGATAGGACCCATACGTTCTGAGTGGAAGTGTACCGCGAAAGTTGTGCCGTGCACGGAATGTTGCCGCACCTTGGTGAGTTACTTCACCGGGCAAAGTTACACACCGTTGGGGCCAACGATCCCCGGAAGGCTTCCAAAGGAGCCAGGGGTGGTGCGAAAGCATTCAGAAAGGCTTCGAGATGTATCCTGAGGTGAATCGCCATGAGCTCTCCGACCCCTCGCTCCACCCCACGACCGCGTGTCCTCAGCGGCATGCGGCCCACCGGTCGCTTGCACCTCGGCAACTACATGGGGGCTCTGCACAACTGGGTCAGGCTGCAAAACGAGTACGACTGCTTCTTTTTCATCGCCGACCTCCATGCACTGACCACCGACTTCGCCGACACCAGCCAGCTGCGGTCCAATATCGGCGACATCGCCCTTGATTTCCTCTCCGCCGGCCTCGATCCGGGCCGCTGCGTGATCTTTCGGCAGTCCGAGGTTCTGGAGCATGATCGCCTGAGCACCCTGTTCGGCATGTTCACGCCGGTTTCCTGGCTCGAGCGTGTGCCTACCTATAAGGATCAGCAGGCACAACTTTCGGAAAAAAACCTGAACAATTTCGGATTTCTCGGCTATCCGCTGCTGCAATCGGCCGACATCCTGCTCTACAAACCGGATTTTGTCCCCGTGGGCGCCGATCAGGTAGCCCACGTGGAGCTCACGCGCGAGGTCGCACGCCGGTTCAACGATCTGTACCCCGGCGATTTCCACCTCGCACCGAATGCGCAACCATGGGAGATGGGCGCGATCCTGGAAAAGGCCCGCAAGCACGCAGGCGAACCCCCCGCTTCGGCACGCACCGACTTCACCGCCCACCAACTCTTCCAGGCCGCCGGGGAAACCAAAAAGCTGACCGGCTTCGGCCGCCGGGCCATCCTTCCGGAGCCCCAGGCCCTGCTTACGCCCAGCCCCAAACTTCCCGGCCTGGACGGCCGCAAAATGAGCAAAAGCTACGGCAACCACATCATGCTGTCGGAACCGGAAGCCGATTTGCGCGCCAAGCTGAAAGCGATGGTGACCGACCCGGCACGGGTGCGGCGCGACGATCCCGGCAATCCGGATGTCTGCCCCGTCGGCGATCTGCACAAGGTGTTCTCCGGCGCGGAAACGCTCGCGGAGGTGTACGACGGTTGCACAACCGCCAAAATCGGCTGCATCGAGTGCAAGGGCTGGTGCGGCGATTCCATCCTTCGGACGATCGCTCCCATACAGGCCCACCGGCGCGATCTGGAAGCTCGTCCCGGCGTGATTCGCGACGTCCTCGCCAACGGGCGGGAGCGCGCCACCAGGCGAGCGCGCGAAACCCTGGGCGAAGTACAAGCCGCGATGGGAATGTAGATGCGATCGCGGTCGCCTACCGGGGCAGTAGGGCCCATGTGCACCCCAGGAATCCGAGCGAGTTTCGCAAAGGGCGTACATCGAGCAACAGAAAGGACCACCGCGAATTCCCGTCGGCAATGACAACAAAAAGTAAAGCAACCTCTACACCCATGGCTACGTTGCCCCAGGCTGTCTCGGCATATCACGTTTGTCCCACTTGGCTATGAGTCGATTCCGCCTAGGACCCCCTATGACAGAGCAGGAACCCAGCACCGAGCCGCAACCGAGGCCAGCCCGCAAAAGCGACCCCGACGGGGCTTCCCAATCCCCTTTCTCGGTCGCCATCGGTCAGGTCTACGACGGTCCGTTCGATCTCCTGCTGGACCTCATTCGCAAGCAAAATATCGACGTATACGACATTCCCATTGCGCGCATCACCGCCCAGTTTCTCGAATACACGCGCCACCTGCAGGCCGCCGACATCGATACCGCCGGCGATTTTGTCTACACCGCCGCGCTTCTGATCCACATCAAAAGCCGCACCCTTCTGCCCCGCGAGCCGAACGACCCGCGCTCGCCCCTCGAAGCCGAGGACCCCCGCCGCGAACTTGTCGAACGGCTGCTCGAACATGAGCGTTTCAAAGCCGCGGCCCAGATGTTGCGGCAAAAGCAGCAGATAGAAGAGGCCACCTGGACGCAGCCCGGGCTGAAGCGCTTCCTGAACGAGGGCGAGGACGGAAACCCGGCGGGCGACGAAAGGGAAATCGCCGCCGATACCGGCGACCTCGTGCGCGTGTTCCGCGACATCCTCGATCGCCTGCGCGAGCGACCCGTACATCGCATCGACGAGGAATCCGTTACCGTGCGGGAAATGATCGAGTTCCTGAACCGTCGTCTGCTCCTCGCCGAGCAGCCGCTCAGCCTCCGTCGCCTGCTGCGCGGCGCAGCCTCCGAACGCGGGCTCATCTGCATCTTCCTGGCCATGCTGGAACTGGTGCGGCTCCAGGCGATTGTGCTCCGCCAGCCGGAAAGTTTCGGCGACATCCTGTTGAAGAAAACAGACCGTTTCGACGAGGTAATGGAAAACAACGCACAGGTCCGCGACGATTGGGACTGAGTTTCCCTCCCGCACACCGCCCTTGTCCGGGCATCGAGCCGGCCCCCAACCGAACGGAAGCCGGCCCTCGTACCAAGGCTGTAAACTAAGCGGAAACTTCGATGTCCACCCCCCGTCCACGACCCCGTTCTGCGGCCGCCCTGGCCTTTCTGCTGCTCTGCGCGGGCGGAACGCCGATCCCATCTCGGGCCCAGGCCAAAAAGCCCATCGATCCGGAGGTCGTCCACACCGCCGAAGGCACCACCGAGATGGGCGTTCTCGATGGAGCCCTGTACCGCATCGATGTACCCACCGACTGGAACGGTTCACTGGCCGTCTACTACCACGGCTATGCGGAACACGGTGTCAGCTTCCACATCGCCGAACGCCTCCACCCTGACCTGCAAAGCCTCACCGACCGCCACTATGCCGTGGCCCAAAGCGCGTATTCCGAGGGCGGCTGGGCGGTGCAGCAGGCGTATCCGGAAACCGAGGCGCTGCGCCGCTATTTCGACCGCAAATACGGCCATCCCCGCGAGACCTATGCCGTCGGTACCTCCATGGGCGGCGCCCTTGTGATGATCACCCTGGAGCTCAATCCAAAACCCTACCTCGGGGGCCTGGACCTTTGCGGCGCGGTTGGACCCACATTCGTCTCCTTTGACCGCCGCTTCGCCCTGCGTGCCGCGTTCGACGTCTATTTCCCCGGCATCATGGGCCCGCTCGTCCCCGTTCCGGCCGACTTCGACGACACCGCCACGGTACGCGAACGCGTCGCAAATGCCCTCCGCGCCAACCCGGCCAATGCCCTTCTGATCCGCAGCCTCATGGGGCTGCACACCGATGCCAGCGTGGCCCGCGATATCAGCTATTTCACCTTTGTCATCGCCGATATGCAGCGCCGCGCCGGGGGCAATCCCTTCGACAATCGCAACTGGATCTATGCCGGCGCCAATCCCCTGGCAACGGCGGCCGACATCAGCCTGAACGACACCGCGCGGCGCTACACCGGGGACAAAAAAGCGCGTGACTACCTGATCCACCACTACACGCCCACCGGCCGCCTCGGCCGCCCCATGCTGGCCGTGCACACGGTATACGATCCGCTGATCCCCGCCGGCCTGCTGGCGCTTTATAACGAAATGGTGGAAAGTGCGGGGTTGGGCGACCGCCTGGTGCAGCAATATGTTCCCCACGACGGCCACTGCACCATCACACCGGACGAGATCGGCCGCGCCTTCGACGAGCTCGTCACCTGGACGCACGGTGGAACTCGCCCGCTGCCGGGCCTTCTACGCTGAGGGCGGCGGTAGCCGGCGTGGCGGACGCGCGGGGTCCCGACGCGGAAAGCACCCGTTCAGGACGTGGCGTACTCCGGTCGATATAATGAACCATGGCCAGTGCTCGGCCCGATGTGCCGCAGTCTCGATCTCCGGTCGCCGGCACGGATCCGTCCGTGCGCCCCGGAAATCCCGCGGCGACCAGCGATTCCGGCATGAGCATGGAATCGGCTTTGCCCGACCTTCCAACACCCTCGGCGGACTTCATCAACCCAATCCCGCTCGACGGCCCCACTGGACGTTTCGCCGACCCCATTCCCTTCCCGGCTGAAACCGCGGCCGCACCCCTTGCGGCCCCTGCACCCGCCGATGCAACCTCTGCCGCACCCCTTTCCGCAGCCAGCGATGGGGATCCGCACGGTCTGCGCGAGCACTTCGACAACGTGCTGGCCACCTTGCTCACCCATCGTCCCCACGACGACCAGGAACTCGTGCGCGCCGCCTGGATCTTCACCCAACAACAGCACAAAGGCCAAAAACGCGCCTCCGGTGAGCCCTACATCATCCATCCGCTCGAGGTTGCGCAGGTCCTGGCCGAGCTGAAAATGGATGCCACCGCCATCGCCGCCGGCCTGCTCCACGATGCCGTGGAAGATACCGACGTGACCACGCCGGAAATCGCCAAGCGCTTCGGCGAGCAGGTCGCCCACATCGTGGACGGCGTCACCAAGCTCGACAAAATCAAGTTCGCCAACCGCGAAGACGCGCAGGCGGAAAACATCCGCAAAATGCTTCTGGCCATGTCCGACGATGTGCGCGTGGTCATCATCAAGCTCGCCGACCGGCTCCACAACATGCGCACCCTCGAACATCTGCGCCCCGACAAACAGGCCCGCATCGCCAAGGAAACGCTCGATGTGTACGCTCCGCTGGCGCACCGGCTCGGCATGGGCAAGCTGCGCGGCGAACTCGAAGATCTCGCCTTCCGCTTCGTCGATCCCCTCGGCTACAGCAAGCTCACCGGTGAGGTGGATGCCATGCGCGGCGAAGGCGAAGCCTTTCTGGACCGCATCGTCGCCACCCTCGAGGCCAAGCTGCACGAAGCGCACCTCGAGGCCCGCGTCGAATCGCGCATCAAGCGGCTCTACTCCATCCAGCAAAAGTTAAATCTCCACGCTATCCCCGTCGACCAGGTCTACGATCTCTTCGCCGTGCGCGTCATCACCGCGAATGTGCCGGAGTGTTACGCCGTGCTCGGCCTTCTGCACGCCACCTGGCGTCCCGTTCCCGGCCGCTTCAAAGACTTCATCGCCATGCCGCGGCCCAACCTCTACCAGTCGCTGCACACCACGCTGATCGCCGATGGCGGCCACCAGTTTGAAGTGCAGATCCGCACCGAAGAAATGCACCGCACCGCCGAAGAGGGCATCGCGGCCCACTGGAAATACAAGGCCAACGACCCGGTCAGCGCCAACGACGAAAAACGCCTCGCCTGGCTCCGCCAACTCATCGAATGGCAACGCGAAATGCCGGATCCCAACGAGTTCATGTCCACGCTGAAAATGGACATGTACCCCGAGGAGGTCTACACCTTCACCCCCAAAGGCAAGGTCATCGTGCTTCCGCGCGACGCCAGCCCGGTCGATTTCGCCTACGCCATCCACACCGACGTGGGCCACGGAACCACCGGCGCAAAGGTCAACGGGCGCATCGTTCCCCTGCGTTCGCGGTTGCGCAACGGCGACATCGTCGAGATCGTCACCCAGCCCGGCCACCCGCCCTCGCGCGATTGGCTCAGCTTCGCCAAGAGCTCCCGTGCGCGCAACAAGATCAAGCATTGGCTGAATGAAAACGGCCGTGCCCGTGCCCTCGAAATCGGCAAAAAGCTGCTGGAACGCGAGGCCCGCAAACTCAAACTCGCGCTCAGCCGCTTCGGCACCGCCGACTTCGATCGCGTTGCCGCCGAATACGGTCTGGGCGGCGAAGAGGATCTGCTCGCCGGCATCGGCTTCGGCAAATACTCCACCCGGCAGGTGCTCAACAAGCTGGAACCCGGGATCATCCACGCCCAGGCCGGAGAAGCGGCGGAGGGGGCCGCCAGCCCGGTCTCGGACGCCCTTTCGCACATGAGCGAAGCCGTCAAGCGGGTATTTTTCGGCAAAGGCTCGGAAAGCCTGCAGGTAGAAGGCCAGGACGATCTGCTCGTCTACCGCGCCCGTTGTTGCAATCCCATCAAGGGGGAAGAAATCACCGGCTACGTGACTCGCGGCAAAGGCGTGGCCGTGCACGCGCGCTCCTGCTCCAACGTGCAAAATCTGCTTTATGAGGCCGATCGCCGGATCGAAGTGGAGTGGTCCAACGGGGCCGCCGGCGCCCACCAAAAGAACGGGGACGGCCCCAAGCCGACCACCTATCCCGTAAAACTCACCGTCCTGGTGGACGACCGTTCCGGCCTCCTAAAAGAATTTGCCGCCATCATTTCCGAGGACGGCACCAACATCCGCAGTGTCGACACCCGCCCCACCGAAGACGGTGCCGTTCACGTGGACTTCGTCATCGAAACCGTCGATCTGCGCCACCTCACTCGCCTGCAACTGAACCTGCGCAAGGTGCCGGGCGTTCGCGACGTGCATCGCGTGCAAAAGGTGTAGCCGCGGCGGCAGAAACGCAGATCCCCGGCGTGAATGACAACAAAAGGCAATCGCTGCAAACCGTCCGAAGGTCAAAACAATGCCTTTGCTTGTCTTTCGGTCATTCCCGAAGGGAATCTGCCGTCCGTCTGCCTGCACAGCGAGGGGCCAAGGAGCTCTAACTCAACGGCGGAACATTGATCGCCTGCCCCACCTGAATCTTGTCCGGGTCCGACATCCCGTTGCTCTTCGCGATCGTTTCGTATTTGTTCGCGGTGCCATAAAACAGCAGCGACACCTTGCTCAAGTTGTCCCCGGCTTTGATCGTGTACGGCTGATCGTCCGGGCCGGTCTGGGTCATCTGCAGCTCAAAATCCGGGTAATTCGGATCGACTTGCTTGATCGAATCCCAAACGCGGTTGCCAATCACCTTGGAAGGCACCTCGCACTTCAACACCAGTTTTTCGCCATTCATAAAAATTCCATCGAACTTCGTTCCGTACTCGGCGAAATTTGCGATGGTCTGCCCAACGGGGGCATACTTCTGCTGCAACGCGGCCTGGTCTGCCATGGTCCGATCTCCTCGGGCGCAAATGCCTCACCCATTCGTACAATACGCCCCACTCCGCACAAGGGAGGATGAAAAGGCGTCATTTAAACCGGAGGCGAAGCCGAAATGGAGACCCCTGCCGTTTGTCCGGTGCGGCAAACACTCTCGCCATGCCACGGACAAACACAGGATGGCACCCAGGCGTTACGCCGCGAACCGGGGCGCCTCTGGAAGTCGCCGAACGAAGGCACGGCAATACCGGGGAACCGCCGCCGCATCCAAACTCCTGAAGCCCATCGTCCGGCAGCCAGGAGCCCCATTGAACCACATCTGCAACAAATCCCGGGGGATCGACAAACCCCACGCCCCCCGGCCAGTGCGCCTGGCAGCCGGCCTCGTCGCCTTGGCCCTCACCACCACCACCGGCCTCCTCGGCTGCCGTTCCTCCAACACCTCGCATCAACCGCCCGCAAGGAGCACCACGCCCTCATTCCAGGGCCGTGTACCGACCCCGCCCACCGCCGACCAGATCTCTCCCTCCTCGCCGGCCGCCGTGTTGAACGGCACGTCGACGACTCAAACCTCGCCCAGAACGCCACAGCTTCCCACCCAACCCTCCTCGCCACCACCATTCTCGCCGCAGCCCTCGTCGCAACCCAATCCGTCCACGCCCCAGTAGCTTTCCCCTACCCGCGCCCGCGCAAACGGCTCAGCTGCCGCCGGTCCCGTCCCTTCGGTTTCAAAGCGGGCAGGCGTTCAAACGCCAGCATCGATTTGCGCTCAACCTGCGCCTTGCCCCGCGCTTCCCGGCTCTCTTCTGTCTCGAAATACAGCGTTTGCGCGGTCGCGGCCGGGCCACGCTCGTCCCTTAGCTCCAAAACCTCGATCTGGAACACGCCTCCGTCCGTGGTGATCTCCAACCTGTCCCCGAGTTTTACCTCGCGCGCCGGCTTGGCCACCTGGCCGTTGCTCTTTACCCGGCCCAGTTCACAGGCTTTCACCGCGATCGCCCGCGTCTTGAAAAACCGCGCCGCCCATAACCACTTGTCGATGCGAACACTCAAAGCTCGCTCCTTCCCCGCTCCCTGTCTCTGTCCCTGTCCCCGCCCCTGTCCCTCTCAAAGACCCGTTCGCCCAGCCTCCCAGGTGCTGCTGAACCAGCCGGCGAGCCTTCGCCTGCCATCGCGCCTCCTCGCCAAAGCCCCCCAGCCAATGAATGCCCTCCTCGCGGCGAAACCAGGTCATCTGCCGCTTGGCGTAGTTCCGGTGCCCGGTCTGCGCCTCCGCAACCGCTTCGGCCAGCCCCTGTCGCCCATCCAGCACCGCACCCGCTTGCGCGTACCCCAGGGAGCCCAGCGAACGCACACCGGCCCCGTACCGTTCGCGTACACGCTCCGTTTCCTCCAGCAAACCCGCCGAAAACATCCCCGCCGCGCGCTGGTTGATGCGCTCGTACAGCGCGGAACGGGCCGGGTCCAGCCCCAGCTTCAAAACGCGAAAGCCCCTGAGCGCCTCCCGTCCGGCTCCCCATTGTTCCGTTTGCGGACGCTGGGCAAGCGCGGCCACCTCCAGGCTGCGCACCACCTTGGGTGTGTCGTGCGGATGAATTTTCCCGGCCGCGGCCGGATCGACCCAGCGCAACAATCGATGCAGGGCGTCCCTTCCCCGCCGCTCCGCCAACCCACGCAGCCGCTCGCGAAGGGCCTCGTCTCGCGGCGGCGCCGGTGCCAACCCCTCCAGCAACGCCCGCAGGTACAGCCCCGTTCCCCCGGCCACGATCGGCAATCGACCGCGAGACCGTACCTCGCTCAAAACAGCTCGGCCCAAGCGCAGGTAATCTCCCGCCGTGGTCGGCTCGTCGGGCCGCAACACGTCCAGCCCGTGGTGCGGCACCCGTGCCCGCTCCGCCGCCGAAGGTTTCGCGGACCCAATATCCAACTCACGGTAAATCGCCACCGAATCGCAGGAAAGCACATCTCCGCCGAACATCTCGGCCAGCGACACCGCCAAAGCCGTCTTTCCACTCGCCGTCGGCCCCGCAATCACGATCAACGGATACCCCTCGGCACAATCGACAGCAGCGCAATCGGCAACAGCAGCGCAATCGGTAGCGGCAGCACAATCGGTAGCGGCAGCCGCCCGCTCGCTCACCACGTCTTCCACCAGCCCGCCGGAAACGCACGGCCGGCTCCCCCATGCCACACCGCAAACAGCACGGCAAGGGCGGCCAGCAGAAGCAAACCCCGCAGCATGCTGCGTCGCTCCACCTCTTCCCGTTCCCGCGTGCGGAGTCGCCCCTCCTCCCCGGAACGCTGCGCCTCCCTCGACAACGGCGGCGGCACGGGTCTCCGCGCCCGTCGGATCGCTCCATCGGCCTCCGGCCCCTTTGACGCACGTTCCGTCCCGTCCATGCGCAACCCCCCTACTCCGTCTTTTGGTTGACAAGGTAGTGGATCCGCAACTCAAGGTTCGGCCCACGGAACTGCGACGGCAACGGCGGAAACTGCCCCACGCCCGTAATTGACCCCCAGGCCGCGCGGTTCAAGGCCTCGTCATGGGTGGATCCGTCCAGGTAAATGCCCCCAATGGTTCCATCCGGCAGAATCTTGAACCGGACCATGGTCACACCGGACTTCATCAGCGGCGGCCGCGCTTCCTCGGGGATCAACGGAATCCAGACATCGTAAATTTCACGCAAAATCCTCTGCAGATAGGGATTGAAATTGACGCCCTGGGTGTCGGAAAGGATCTCCGCAGGCCCCATGCCCACCTCGCCCCCGCCGCGGCTGCTGCTGCGAAT
>CAXTBI010000076.1:0-14674 GCA_964242195.1 uncultured Acidobacteriaceae bacterium | reverse complement strand
CGCCCGCAGTGGTCAGCCTGCTGGGCAGCCTGCACGATCGATGGAAAGCGCAGAGCCGCACCCTGAACCGGGGGACGCTGGAGCGCGACCCGGCGAGCGAAAACGCGGCCGTGCAGCTGATTGGCGAGACCGAGAAGCGATTGGCCGCGGTTTGCGGCGCGCCGACCGGGGACGATGCGCTGCTTTTGGGCCTGGCCCAGCGGGGGCAGATGCACGGGGGAGACGCGCAGTGAGTGCGGACCGCCAACCCACGGCGACGGGGCGGGAACCCGTTTTCGCCGGTGCGCCGGGGGAGGGCCAAGGGCTGGGGGTGCCGGAAGGGATGGGGGAGCCGAGTCCGTTGGCGCCTGCCCGCGAGGAGCGCCTGTTTCTGCTGCTTTCGATCTTTATCGGCGTGATCTCCGGGCTGTTGGTGGTGTCGTTTCGCATGGCCATCGAGTGGCTGACGGTTCTGCTGGAAGGGTCGGCACCGGCCTCCGGCCAATGGCGGCTCCTGGTGGCGCCGGCCGGGGCGGGGTTGGTGATCGCGCTGCTGACGCGCTTTGTGTTTCCCGGGGTGCGGGGATCGGGCGTGAACCAGACCAAGGCCGCGCTGTATATCCACAACGGGTTTATTTCCTTTCGCACGGTGGTGGGCAAGTTTGTGTTATCGGCGCTGGCGATTGGCAGCGGTTTTTCGCTTGGGCCTGAGGATCCTTCGTTGCAGATCGGCGCGGGCGTGGCGTCGCTGATCAGCCGCAAGATGGGGCTTTCGCGCAGCCGGCTGCGGCTGTTTGCGCCGGTGGGGGCGGCGGCGGGACTGGCGGCGGCCTTTAATGCGCCGATCTCGGCGATTCTGTACGTGATTGAGGAGGTGATTGGGCAATGGAGCTCGGCGGTTCTGGGCTCGATTGTGCTTTCGGCGGTGTCGGCGGTGGTGGTGGCGCGTTGGTTTTGGGGTGCATCGCCGATGTTCCGCATCCCGGTGGTGAATCTGCGCGATCCGCGCGAACTGCTGGCGTATGCGGTGCTGGGGCTGGTCGGCGGTGCGGCGTCGCTGGTGTTTGCGAAGCTGCTGGGCTACCTGCGGCCGGCGTTGCGGCGGCAACCGGCGTGGCTGCAGATGGCCCAACCCGCCCTGGCCGGCCTGATGGTGGGCGCGATCGGGTTCTTCGGTTTGCCGCAGGTGATGGGCGCGGGCTACGCAACGATGGACGGAGCCATGCATGGGCAATACACGCTGAAGATCCTTTTGCTGCTGGCCGCTTTCAAGATTTTGGCGACGGCCGTTTCGTTTTCGAGCGGGACGCCCGGCGGCATGTTCGCGCCTACGTTGTTTGTGGGAGCGATGCTGGGTGCGGCGGTTGGGTCGTTCGAGAAGATGTTTTTTCCCTCGCTGACGGGCTCGGTTGGGTCCTATGCGCTGGTGGGCATGGGCGTACTGTTTGCGGCATTTTTGCGGGCACCGCTGACCTCGGTTTTTATGGTGATGGAGGTGAGCCAAAACTATGCGATTGTGCTACCGGTGGTTCTGGCCAACACGATTGCGTACCTGATTTCGCGGATGCTGCAGCCCGTGCCGGTGTTTGAGCTGTTTACGCAGCAGGATGGGCTGTATTTGCCGTCGATGGAGGAGCAGCGCGAAGAGATTGAGTTGCGCTTTGAAGACGCGCTCCGGGGCGTGGACGTGCCGGTGTTCGACGGCGGGCAGAGCCTTTGGCAGATCAAGAGCGCCCTGGATGCAAGCGAGGGGGCCCGGAGTGCGGCTGCGTTGTTGGTGCATTGCAGCGACGGCCTTTGGTATGCGGCCACAGGGGCCGAGATGAACGCCCTGCTCGAGCCCCTGCACACGCCGGACAGCCACGGGGCGCAGGACGTTTTGGAATCGCGGCTGGGACCGGACCGCATACCGCTGATTTTTCCGGATCAGCCGCTATCGAGTGCCTTGCCGCATTTTCGCCGCTGGCCGCTGTTGCCGGTGGCCAACCGGGCGCGGCGCGGCACCCTGGAAGGCGTGCTTTCGCTGGACGATGCCCTGCGGCGGTACCAGAGGGTGTAGGGGTGGGTCTTGGTTCGTGGTTTGTGGTTCGTTCCGGGTTGTACTTGTACGTTCTGGGTTTTGGAGCCGTTTCTGTGTTGGGGAAAGTGGAGAGACCTCTGCATTCCGTTTGTGTTGTCGCACAATCGTTGTGCAACACCAGACGGACACAGGGGTCTGTCCACTTCGGCTTCGCCTTTGGTCGAGATGACGCCTTTTACAACGTAGAACTTAGAAGTTGATGCGGCCGCCCATCTGGATGTAGCGTGGCAGGTTGACCTGCGACGTGACCGCGCCGAAGGAGCTGTTGCCGACCCTTAGGTTGGGAGCGGCGAATTGTGGAGTGTTTAGGACGTTCAGGGCTTCGGCGCGGAATTGCAGGGTGACGCGTTCGAGCTTCTTTTCCTTGAAGATCGAGACGTCCCATGTGTCGAGGCCGGGGCTGAGCGCGGGGATGGTGCGTTCGACGTTCCCGAAGTTCAGATACGGGCTGCCGGCATTGGGCGAGACGAAGCCGGAGGGGGCGAGGTAGGCGGGTTTGCCGGTGGTGCCGCCCAGGCGATTTTCGGTGCGTCCGCCGCTTCCGACGGTGAACGGGGTAAAGCCGGGGGCGTAGCTGGGACGCTGGACCGCGGCATTGATGGCGGAAAGGCCGTTGGAGTTCATGGAAAGGGCCATCGGTGAACCGCTCTGCTTGATGCCGACGGTGTTGATGTTCCAGCCGCCGATGGCGAGATCGAGCCATTTGTTGTTGGCGAAGGTGCGTCCGCGGCCAAAGGGCAGAGCGTAGGAGATGGCGGTGGTGAAGCGCAGGGGGATGTTGGTGGTGGAGCGGGCGTATTCGCCGTTGTTGATGTTGTAGGCGTCCTGCGCGGCGGTGTTGCCGGGGTTGATGGTGCTGGCGGTGCCGAAGACGGAATCCCAGGCGGAGGCCCAGGTGAAGTCGGCGAGGAAGCTGAAGCCGTGGCTTGTGCTCTTTTCCAGGCGGGCGATGAGGGAGTTGTAATTGGACCGGGACGGGCTGCCGAGGTCGGTGACGTTGTTGAAGGCCTGGAAGGGACGAAGGGCGCGGCCGAGGGTGGGCGCGGTCTGGCCGCTGGGCACAAGCCCGGCGCACTGGCCCGGCGCGTTCGCGCCCAGTGCGCCGCACGTCCCGTTCAGCTGCGCGGCGGTGTATTGCGTGAGGTATCCGTCCGGAACCTGGTTGATGTTGTAGCCGGTGGTTCCGCTGGTGGTGCTGGCCTGCAGATTTTTGCCGTGGGAGCCGACATAGCCGGCCTTGAAGACGAAGCCGTATGCGAACTCCTGCTGGATGTCGAAGCTGTACTGCTGCAGTTGGGCGTAGCGGCGGCCCTGGTCCAATTCATTGATATTCGAGCCTACGCCGGTGGCGTAGCCGAGCGAGTTGCCGGTGGGCTGCATGAGGCCGTTGGGAAACAGGTTGCTTAGCGGGGCTGCTGCGCCTGCCGCCGATGCGGGCGTGATGTAGCCGAAGGTGTTGGTGGCGGTGTAGCCGATGGCCAGCGACGAGCTGGCCGCGTAATACGGCGGCGGATAGAAAATGCCGAAGCCGCCGCGAATCACCGTGCCTGTTCTGGCTTCGTAGGCGAAGCCGGCGCGTGGAGCGAATTTCTTGTTGGAGAAGTCGCAGCAGCTGGACGGGTAGCCATTGGTGCCGGCGAACTCGACGCCGCCGACGTTGTTTGGGTAGATGGCGGTGGGGTTGGGGACGGTGCGATTGAAGCCGACGACGAGCTGATTGTCGCGCTCATAGATGCCGGGCTCGTATTCGTAGCGCAGGCCGTAGTTGAAGGTGAGTTTGGACCCAATGCGCCAACTGTCCTGCACGTAGCCGGCGTTGTAATGGAGGTTCAGGCGCAAGCGAGTGGGCACGGTGAAGTAGGTGTTGTTGGTGGAGTTCGAGGTGGGGTAGCCGAGCAATAGATTGGCGAGATCGAAGCCGGTGTAGCCCGTATCGAAATAGAGCAGGCCGTTTGAATAGCTGATATCGGTGAAGTCCACGGAAACGGTGCGGAAATCGTAGCCGGCTTTGAGCGAATGATTTCCCACACTTTTGGCGATGGAGGCCAGCGCGCTGCGAGAGTAGAAGACCGCCGGGCCGGAGTTGTTGGTGCCGTTCTGTGAGGCGTTCTGCGGCAACACCGCCGGGATCGCCTTTTTGGGAAGGGCATTGGCGAAAGCGCTCGAAAAGCCGAGGTTCTGGATGTCGTAGCCGTTGGAAAGATCGACGGTGTTGTTCGGGAAGCGGTTGAAGCCGTAGGCGACGGTAAGGATTGTCGTTGGATTCAGGGTAAAGGTGTTGTTTTGGTTGAAGGCGTCGACCTTGCGGTACAGCAGATAGCTGGAGGAGGCGCCGGGGGCGGAATGCAGCGGATTGCCGCCGGGTTCCTTGGAGCCGTAGTGCAGATAGGAAGCGTTGGCGTACCACCAGGGGAAGAACTGGTGATCGAGCTTGGCGTCGAACTCGTCGGCGCGGTCGCCCAGCAGATCGGTACCGGAGGTGTTGTACGCCTCGTTGGTGGTGGGGGTGTAGGAAAGGCCGGTGGGGATGGCGGCGGTATCGACGACGGGATACAGGTTGATGAGCGCCTGGCCGATCGGATTGATGCGGTTGGCGGGGATGACATTGTTGGCGAAATAGCGTGTGCTGCCGTTGGCGATGCCGGCGGGAGTGCCGAAAAGCGGGTCGGCGAGGCAGGTGGCGCCGGTGGGGCAGGTGGAGCCGTTGGCGGAGCCGGGGCCGATGTCGCCGGCGAAGTTGCCGCTGCGTTCGGGGGTGGTGGGCACATAGTATTTCGCGCTGAGGGGTGAGCGCTGGCGATAGCCTTCCTCGGCGACCCAAAAGAAGGTGGAGCCTTTTTTGAGGATTTTGGGAATGATGACCGGGCCGCCGACCGCGCCGGCGTAGGTGTAATAGGTAGCCGAGTAGGGTGCGCCGGCAGTGTAGAAGTAATTGTGGGCGGCCCAATTGGTCTGGCGGGTTTCGCCGTACAGCGTGCCATGGAAGGTGCCCGTGCCGCTTTTGAGCACGGTGTTGAAGACGCCGCCGCCGGTGCGCGCGATTTCGGCGTCGTAGGTGTTGACCTGCAGCTTCATTTCCTGCGTGGCTTCGATGGAAGGGATGATGACGGCGCGATTGTTGAGGTCGGTGACGGGAACGCCGTCGATGAGGTAGTTGTTGGTGCGGACGGGGCCGCCGGCAATCGAGATGGCGCTGGAACCGGTTTGATCCTGAAAGCGATTGAAGCGCGGGTCGCCGGAAGGGGCGACGTTGGTGCTGAGCTTGGCAAAGAGATAAGGATTTCTGCCCAGATTGGGCAGGTCTTCGAGCATCTGGGTGTCGATGGTCTGGCCGTTGGAGGCGGTGGTGGTGTCGAGCAGAGGGGTCGAGCCTTCGACTTCGACCGTTTCCGTGGATGCGCCGACTGAAAGCTTCACGTCCACGGTTTCAAACTGTTGCGTACTGACGACCAGGTTCTTTTGCTCATAGCCGGTGAATCCTGGCTGGACGACCGTGAGGGTGTAGGTGGCGGGCTCGACGGCCACGAAGACATATTCACCGCTGCCGTTGGTTTCGGCGGTGCGGGCGAGCTTTGTGGCCTGGTCGATCAACTTTACGGAGACATGCGGAAGGGCGGCACCGGCGGCATCGGTGAGCTGGCCGCGGATGCCGCCCTGGTAGGACTGGGCACCGGCGGTGACCGCGGCGAGGCCGAGGGCAAGGGCGGGAACCGAACCGAGCCAACGTGTGCTGGGGGCGAAGGGCGAGCGATGTTTTCCGTGCAATATGTTCCTCCGAAGGCAGATCGAATCGATTGGGAATCGCAACAGGGCAAAGAGAACAGGGGCGGTTGCCCGGAAAGCGCGGTGGGTCCGCCGCACGGGCCAACGTGGCCGAACGGGTACAGAGGAGAGCGGATCGCTGACAGAGATAACCGCCCGCGGCTGCACGTCATGGGGCAGCGCGAGGTTTCGATTGGGTCTGCGACTACGTTGCCGTGAAAGCCTGGCGTGCGTAGAGACTTGCTTCGACGAGATCCGGAAGGCGGCCAAAGGTTGGGCGCCGCTCCCCGGTGCATTGAGGTGATTTCGCCAAAGGTACTGCGGAAGTTGACTGCGCGTCAACATATATTTGGAAATTTTGTGATTACGGAAGTGAATCTTCGCCGGGATTGCGGTAGAGTCGCGGTACGCACCACAGATCCGACTTCGCTGACGTCGTCTCCACCCCAGCCGTTCTCCCCTTGCTTCCGGGCAGGGGCGCAGCCCTCGTTTCGCGCTACAACGAATCTCCATCCAGCCTTTTCCAGGAGCTGTTTATGCCGAATTCTTTCGCCGATCTCGCTGTTTCCCCGCAAAAGTCACGCCGGTCGTTTCTGCGCCTGGCCGCCCTGGCCGCGTCCGCACCGATTTTGACGGAGGGCCATTTTGCGCTCGCCGCGCAAACGACGGCGCAGGCAACCAAGGATGCGTCCAACACGCGCCGGATGCGGACGGCACCGCCCGCGGGAGCCGTGCTGATCAACGCCAACGAGAACCCGCTGGGGCCGTGCAAAGCGGCGTGCGACGCGATTGCGGCGATTGCGCCGGCGGGCGGGCGATACGACCTCTACGGTGAAACGGACAAGCTGGTGAAGACGTTTGCGGCGCAAAACGGGCTGAAGGAGGAGTACATCTCGGTGTATGCCGGATCGTCGGAACCGCTGCACTACACGGTGCTGGCGTTTACGTCGCCGTCGCGGGGTTTTGTTTCGGCGGATCCGTCGTATGAGGCGCCGGTGCGCGCGGCCCAGGTTTCCGGCGCGAGGATCGCGATGGTGCCTTTGACCTCCACCTACGCGCACGACGTGAAGGCGATGGTGGCGGCGGACCCGAATGCGGGTGTGATCTATATCTGCAACCCGAACAACCCGACCGGCACGTTGACGAGCAAGGCGGACATTCAATATGCGCTCGAAAACAAGCCGAAGGGCTCCATCCTGCTGGTGGACGAGGCCTATATTCACCTTTCGGATTCGCCCAGCGTGCTGGACATGGTGGCGGCGAACAAGGATCTGATCGTGCTGCGGACGTTTTCCAAGGTGTATGGCATGGCGGGCATCCGGTGCGGCTTTGCGCTGGGCCGGCCGGACCTGCTGCGCAAGTTGCAGCCGTATGGGCAAAACCCGATGCCGGTGACCGGATCGGCGGCGGCGAATGTGTCGCTGCTGGAGCCGGAGTTGATTCCGGCGCGGAAGAAGATTATCGGCGACACGCGGCGCGAGACGTTTGCCTGGTTGCGCGAGAACAACTACAAGCTGATTGGGGAGTCGCAGTCCAACTGCTTCATGATCGATGTGGGGCGGCCGGGCGGGCAGGTGATTGAGGCCATGGCGGCGAAAAACGTCTATATCGGCCGGACGTGGCCGGTGTGGCCGAATGCGGTGCGGGTTTCGGTGGGTTCGCCGGCGGATATGGCCGCGTTCAAGACGGCGTTTCAGCAGGTGATGAGCGCCTAGCGCGACCGGGTGGAAGGCCGGGCCAATCCATCCGCCGCTGCCTGGCAAAGTCGCGGCGGATGCGTGTTTGTCCACACTTCCACAACGTCGGCGACGGCGGACGATGCCGGTCCTCGGCACCGGAGGCTCCGGGCTGCGATACTGGACGAGAAGCGACGGCACGGCTGATCGCGCATGTGTATGTCTGAAGTTTGCCCCCTATGCGAAGGCTCCGGCCTGCGAGTGATCGACCGACCCGATGGCGGGCGCGCGGCTGTTGAGTGCCCCTGCCGGGTCTCTCGCCGCGAGATTCGCCAATTTGAGGCGGCGCGGATTCCGGAGCGCTACCGGGATTGCACGCTGGACAATTTCGCCACAAATCTGGATGGCGGCAGCCGTTCGCTGCAGGGCGCGCTGATTGAAGCGCGTGGATTTTTGCGCAGCCATGCATGGACCCTGGACGGCGACGGTTTGCTGATTACCGGACGGGTGGGTGTGGGCAAGACGCACCTGGCCGTGGGTGTGCTGCAGGCGCTGATCAATGAACGCGGGGTCAAGGGCCTGTTTGTTCATTACCGGGACCTGCTGAAACAGGTACAAAACTCGTATAACCGGTCTGCCGAGGCGACGGAACGCGAAATTCTAAGGCCGATTATGGAGGCCGAGGTGCTGGTGCTGGATGAATTGGGCGCGGCGCGGCCTACGGAATGGGTGGCCGACACGGTGGAGCACATTCTGAACACCCGCTATAACGATTGCCGCACCACCATTATCACGACGAACCTGGTGAATGCCCCGCCGGCGGTTAGCTTGTCGCATATGGCCGCGGCGGCGGCGCGGGCAGACACGCTGGGCGACCGAATCGGCGAGCGGATGCGGTCGCGCCTGCAGGAGATGTGTGTTGTGCTGGAGATGCAGGGCGACGACTACCGCGAGCGAATGAAGCGGACTTCCTTTGCGGTTGAAAAGCCGCGGCGGGTACGACAAATGACGGGACGGTAGAATCGGGCTGATGGCCACACCAGAAAATCCCGAACCGCAACGAGCCGACCGTATGTTTCTGGAACCGCAGACGCACAAGCGCGCCTTTCCGTGGACGGCGGTCGCTGTCGCCGGGGTTGTTGTGCTGATTGCGGTTGCCTTGTTGTTGTTTTTCGGACGGCGGCACCCGGGGTCGGCGACGGCGGCGGGTGGAGGGGCAGCCAGCGCCGCGTACGCACCGCAGTTGGTGGTTTCCGATGTGGCCATGAGCGAATCGACGAGTTTTTCCGGTGGGAAAGAAACCTACGTCGACGGCCGGATCACCAATCGTGGGGCGGCGACGGTGACGGGTGCGACCGCGGACGTGACGTTTCCGGCCGACAACGGCCTGACGCCGCAGACCGAGGCCGTGCCGGTGACGCTTATCCGCACGCGACAACCCTATATCGACACCGAGGCCCTGAGCGCGGCCCCGTTGGCACCGGGAGCGAGCCGCGAATTTCGGCTGACCTTTGACGATGTTCGCCCGGACTGGAACCAGCAGGTCCCCGCCATTCACGTCACGGCCGTGCTGTTGAAATAAATTCAACGTTGAACCCAAAAAAAACAGTACGGAAGTGCAATCCAGTAACCGCTGCCGGGCGTTACCTAAACAGAACAGAGCCGACCTCGCCCACGGGCTGCGGTGTTCGCCAACTTGGTGGCCTGCGTGCCGCCTCACGAACTCTCCTGATGGAGAGATACCAAGGCAGATTGGCCCTCCAGCAATGGAGGGCCTATTTTTTGCTTGATTTGCGCTTGCGGACGCTTGCGACCGGGTCGAGGGGCGGCGTGAAAACGCAGATTCCCTTCGGGAATGACAACCAAAGAGCAACTGCAGATTCCTTTCGGGAACGACAAAATATCACCGCGAACCCGTTCTACTGGACGGCGGCGTGAATGGCCAGCAGGGTTTCGAGCAGTGGGCGCAGCTTGTCGAGGCGCAGGGCATTGGCGCCGTCGGATTTGGCTTCGGCGGGATTGCCATGGACTTCGAGAAAGACGCCATCGACGCCGGCGGCGACCGCAGCGCGCGCCAGCACGGGAATGAACTCCGGTTGGCCGCCGGAAACGCCGTTGGCCGAACTGGGGGTCTGGACGGAGTGCGTTCCGTCGAAGATGACCGGAGCGAAGCCGCGCATGATCGGAAGCGAACGCATGTCGACGACGAGGTTGTTGTAGCCGAAGCTGGCGCCGCGCTCCGTGAGGCAGACCCGGGGGCAGCCGGCTTCGTCCACCTTTTCGACCGCATGACGCATGTCCGGGGGAGCGACGAACTGGCCTTTTTTGACGTTGACGGCGCGGCGCGGGCCGGCGCAGGCCTCCCCGGCGGCGAGGAGGAGGTCGGTTTGACGACAAAGGAAAGCTGGGATTTGAAGCATGGCGTCGATGTCGCCGAGGGCATCGCTGGCCTCGGCGGCCTGGGCCGGCGTGTGGATGTCGGTGAGGACGGGAAGGCCGGTATCCCGCGCAATGGCCTGCAGGATGCGGCAGCCCTCCGCCAGGCCGGGACCGCGAAACGAGCGGATGGAGGTCCGGTTGGCCTTGTCGAAGCTGGCTTTGAAGAGGCAGGGGAGGTGGAGGTCGGAGGCGATGCGGGCGATGGCGTCGGCGAGCGAGCGCGCGTGGGTTTCGGACTCAAGCACACAAGGGCCGGCGAGGAGAAAAAGCGGACCGCCGCCGAGGGCAATCGGGCCAAGTTGGAACGGGGAAGAGAAGTTCACCCGTTTATTGGAGCACACGCGAAGCAGCGTGGGGATGGGTTGGGACGGAAGCAGAAAGCCCGGCCGGAGCCGGGCTTGCGCATGGGTGGATGGGGATTATGGTGTAAGGACCGTGGCGGCGTGCTCGCCATTGGCGACGGAGGTGAGGCAGGAAGGGAGCGCCGAGGTGGGAAAGGGGGTGTCCGTGACGGCCGACAGGGCGCCGGTATTGGCGTTGAGGGTGGCGCCCGAGATGGAGCCGTTCAGGTAGTCGGAGGTGAAGAGGAACTGACCGAGGGCCGGTTCGATGGTGATGCAGGTTGGACCTGTGGAGGGCGAAAAGGTGCTGCCGTTCACTGTCGTCAAATTGCCGCTCGCCTGGGCGATGGCAAAGGAGCTGACCGTGCCGGCGTTGTAGTTGGCGGTGTACACGTACTCCGCGCGCGGGTCGATGGTGAGGGCGACCGGGTATGCACCGGTATTGAAGGGGCTGCCGCTGAGGGAGGTGAGATTGCCGGTGGTGGAGCGGGCGATGCTGTACCCGATGATTTCGTTCTGCTGCTGGTCGGTGACGTAGACGTACCGCGTGGTGCCATCGACCGCGATGGCGGAGGGAACTACACCGGCGGAGGCACCCTGCAGGGTCTTCAGCGTTGGATTGAAAGCCGTGCCGGAAAGGAGTGTAAGGGCGCCGGTGGAGGTGTTCTGCGCGTAGCCGAGGACGGTCGGCTTGGCAAGCGCGAGTTCCTGGTCGAGCACATAGGCATAGATGTTGTTGATACCCGAACCGCCGCCTGCCACGCCGGTGCAGGTGGTGTTGCCGGGGAGGACCGCAGCCGGGGCCGGCACACAAACCGGTGCGCCCAGCGCGATGCCGACGGGGTTGTTGCCCACGTTCTGGTTGAGCGCGGGGCCCAGGCTGTTGTCCTTGTTGATCGGGAAAATCGTGATGCCGCCGGGGCCGGGCGAGGCCGGGGAATAGCCGGACTCAAAGGTATAGGTCACGTACAGGAACGTTCCCGTGGTATCGACGATAGCGTTGGTGGGGTAGGTACCGGTGAGGCTATAGGTGTGCTGCGCGTACAGTTTGCCGTCGGTGCCGACGGAAAATTCTTCTACCTGGGCGTCCTGGGAGCCGCCGATGACATAGACGAACTTGTTGTTCGGCGCGGCCACGATTTTGATCGGGTTGGTGAAGGGGGTCGCAAAGGGGGAGCCGGCAACCTGGTTCAGGATGCCCGTCTGGTAATCGACGCCATAGGCGGAGATGGTGCCGTTGGCGGCGGAGACGGCATAGACCCAGGCCACGGTGTAATCGCGGCTGCAGGCGGTAAGCCCGAGCGCCAGGGCCAGCGAGGCTCCACCGACGGCGGCGCGGCGAACGATGTTCTTCAAGCTCATCTGCTTCCCTTACATCGGCCCAAGGTTGCGGAGCCGGGTGCGATCGCGCGGGGGTGTCCCGGCGATTTCATTGTTTTTGAGGGCAGGGCCTGAAAACCGACCATGCCCTGGCGAGCGGCGATGCCGAGGCGCGGGTTTTAGCTCACATTGGGGCTAAGCGCAAGGCACGTTAAACCGGTGTCGCCGGTAGTGAAGGTAGACCCCCGGGGCAGATCCGAGAGCGTGCCGTGCGTGCTGGCAAAAGTGTACCCGGTGATGGTTCCATCGTTGTTGGAGACGTACATGTACTTGGACGTTGGATCTTCCACCATGCAGGAGGGCCCGGCGCCAGACTTGAAAGGGGACCCGACGACCGGGCCCAACTCGCCGTTCTGGAAGTTGTAGGCCGAGATGTAGCTGTACGCCGTTGTCGACGCCGTGGAGGTGGTGGATTTGTTCAGGATAAAGACGAATTGATTGCTGAGATCGATGAATGAATTGGAGGGGTTGCTGACGCTGGCGTCATTGGGGTGCGAGCCCCCGGTGAGCGAGGTGAGATTGCAGGACGAACCGACGGTATAGGGGAAGATGGTTCCGGGCGAGGTGCCTGGGGCTTTGCCGGCGTCGGTGACGATGATGTACGAAGCATTGCCGTTGATGGAGGTCATGTTGCTGGAACCGGGAAAAAACTTGCCGGTGGTGACGGTGCCGAGTTGTCCTCCCGCAAAGGAGTAGGGCGTGATCGACTGGTCGGCGGCATTGGCCGTGAACAGGCATGTGCCGTTGGAGGCCATCTGGATGGGATTGGCACCGACTTCCAGAAAGAGCGGCGCGGTGCCGCCGGCCGGTGTGCTGGCAGTCTGGGGTGTGAGCGTGAGGCGGCCGGTATTGGCGTCCACGGAGAAGGCAGTGATGGAGCCGTTGCCGTCGCCGCTTTGGGAGTATTTGTCCAGCACGAAAAGGTAGTTGCCCGACCCATCGAACGCGGCCCAGACCGGCACATAGCCCTTCGAGTCATAGTGATACTGGAAGGTGAGCGTGCCGTTGCCGCCGACGGAGAAGAGCGAAATACCGGCGTCCGCGGAGTTGGCCTTGGCGGTGCTGGCCGAGCCCTGGTTGATGACGTACACATACCGTCCACCCGGCTTGACCACGATGTCCACCGGTTTGGCCCCATTTGTGCTGAAGGGGGAGTGGTCGATCAGGGTGAGATTTCCGGTGTTGTTATCCACCTTGTAGCCGGAAATCTGGTTGAACTGCTGGCCGATCGCCCAAACGTACGCGATCGTTCCGCCACCGCAGGCCGTCATGCTGAGCCCCAGGGCAAGTGCTGAAACCAGGCCCAAAGCTGCGCGGCCGAACCAACTCAACTTCATGTGCTTCCTTCGTCCCCCCGGCTCTTCCAGGCAATCAGGCCAGGGCCAGACGCGGTTGGGAACCGTCCGGGGGAGTTGCAAATCTACGCTTCATTGTAGAGTGCCGGGCACGATCCTGCCAATCTCTGCCTCGTTTCGAGACAGGCTGTGGCGGTTCCGGGCGGCGATGGTGCTGAATTCGAGCCAAAACTGCCTCGCTTTCGAGGCAGACCGCCGAGGATCCGGACTATCCGCGATACAGATGCCGCTCTTCCAGGTATTGGAGGACCGCCGGCGGGATGAGTGTGCGGCAGTCCTCGCCGGCACCGAGGCGGCGGCGCAACTCGGTGGCGCTGAGGCGTTCGTGGAGGCCGGGGAGCAGATGTACGGCCGCTCTCTCGGCGGGCGTGAGCCGAAGGGTTTCGCTTTCGATCGCGAAACCGGGACGGCTGATCACGATCCACTCCGCGAGGCGGAGGAGTTCTGCGGGATGCCGCCATTGACCCATGCTGAGAAAGGCGTCGGCACCGACGATGACAAAGAGTTCCGGGATGGAAGCCGTTGGCGAAGCCGGTTGCAGGGCCGGTTGCTGGGCCGGGGCGGAGTGATCGGGGATCTGCGCGGGGAGGGACAGGGAGGCGCGCAAACGGCGCAGGGTGTCGACCGTGTAGTTGGGCTCGCCGTCGGGGCGAGGGCCGTCGACCGCGGAGGCCTCGAGGCCGGGTTGGCCTGCGCAAAGCAGCTCCGTCATGCGCAGGCGATCGGGGAAGGGGGCGTGGGCGCCGGTGGACTTCAAGGGCTGCCTGCCGGTGGGGGCAAGCAGGATGCGATCGAGGGCGAAATGCTGCCGGGCCAGGGCAGCGGCCTGCAGATGGGCGCGATGGGGTGGGTCAAAGCTGCCGCCGAACAAGCCTAGGCGCATGGCGCAAGACCGCGTCTGAAGCCGGCCGGGCAGGGCGGGCGGCACACGGTCGCCGGCGGGGGCGTGAGGAGGTGGGCGTGGGGGGCCGTTGTGAACGAAAGCGACGCCATCATGGAACGGGTTCAGATGCGGCCGACGCCCCCGGAGGTTGCGGAACGCAAGCCCCGCCCGAGTGAACGGAGGTTCTGCCCGAGGTTACCAAGGCCATCTGTTCGGAACCGGCAGAAAGGCGCAGGATGGCAACCATGAACTTCGCCTGGCTAGGAATCGGCGGCATGACGGCGTTGACCGTGCTGTTTGGCCTTTTGGGGCTGCGTGGGCACCGCGGCGGCGAAAAGCCGGAAGGACCCCCACGCCCGTGATGGCACCGGTGGGCGGGCGGAGGCCGCGTTTATGCCGATCGCTGCGGCTGGGGCGGCGGCGGGCGGGCGTGCATGCACTGCATGCATGCATGCGTTGGACCCACAACGATCGAGCAGCAACATACAACGGTCAGCGCCGAACCCGGGGGACAGCGCAGACGGCAGCTTGGCCCGGTCGTGTAGAAAGTGAGAACCATGCGTTTTCCCGTTGTGACTCGGTGGTGTGGGTTGGGGGTGTTGCTCGCCGCCGTGCCTGCGCGGTGCCAGGCGCAGGCCGGGGGGGCCGGCGCGCAGGACCGGGAAGCCTTTCGAGCAGCGCGCGCCACGGTGGACCCGGAGCAGCGTTTGGCGGGTTTGCGCCAGTTTGCCGGGGAGTACCCCGAGAGCGCGTTGCGTCCGAAGGCGACCGAATTGGCG
>CAXTBI010000075.1:0-14910 GCA_964242195.1 uncultured Acidobacteriaceae bacterium | reverse complement strand
ACCGGCAGCCCAGGGCACCGTTGCTGCCTCCGCCACCTCCTCCACCACCACCTCCTCGTCGGCCAAGCCTTTTGTCGCGTCGCCCTCAGCGGCGGGGATGCCGGCGGGGACTTCCGGGAAACCTGCGAAACCCGCCGCCGATCACCCGTCCAACGTGATTCATGGCCTCAATCGCAATGTGGTCGTGCTCGACCCCAGCCACGGCGGCAGCGACGCCGGTGCCCGCATCGGGGACAACATCCTGGAGAAGGACGTGACGCTTTCCCTGGCCTTTCGGCTGCGGTCGCTTTTGCTCGCCCGCGGTTTTACGGTCGTAATGACGCGGGACAGCGATGCCGCCACGATTCAAACTTCGCCGACCGCCGCCCCCACGCCGCTCACGCTGGACGACCGCGCCGGCATTGCCGACCACGCCCACGCCTCGGCCTGCCTCCTGCTGCATGCGACGGGCCGCGGCACCGGTCTGCATGTCTACAACTCGGAGATTGAACCCATCCCGGCCGAGCCCTACCTGGTCCCCTGGCTCACGGGCCAAGCCGCCTGGGTCCCGGCCAGCAGGGCTCTCGAGAGCGGAATCGGCGCTGCCCTGGGCCGCTCCGGGGTCGCCCTGCTGACCAGCACGGCCTCGGTTCGTCCCGTGAATTCGCTCACCTGCCCGGCGCTGGTTTTGGAGCTCGCTCCCCAAAATGGGACACCCGGGAGCATCAACGAGGCGGGCTACCAGGAACGCGTTGCCGCCGCACTGGCCGGTGCCCTTGTGGTTTGGGAAAACGCCGTGCAGCCGCCCCCGCGACTCCCCGCACCCGTCCACAAAACGCACGGCACGGCAACGCCCGAAACCGCGGCCGCCGACGTGAAGACACCACCCGCAACGGAGACGCAGCCATGACCCCACGCCGTATGCGCATCGTTTTCTGGTGCCTGGTCGCCTCCATTCTGGTCATGGGGGTGATCCTGTTTGTTGAGCGCCAGCGCCAGCGCGACAAGGTCCGCGACATCGCCGACCAGGCACCGGCCGACGCCCCCTACACCGACGCCGAGCCCGTCACGCTCGATCTGGCCAACGACAACACCGGCGCGATCGTCGCGGTTGAACGCCACATTGCGCTGCCCACCGAAGCCAACGCCCGTGCCCGCGCCCTGCTCGATCACCTCGTGGACGAATACGCCCTGCCCGGCTCCGCGCATCCTTTGCCCCCCGGGACCATGGTGAACGGAATTTTCCTTCTGCCGCTGCCGGTTGTCGGCCACGAACTCGATCCGCACGCGACGCCGACGGCCGACGGTCGCGTCGCGACGGTTCCGGTCGCGCCGGGCAGCGTGGCCGCGCCGGGCAGCCCGGGAGGGGCGAGCAGCCCAGCGGCGTTGCAACCGGCAGCGCCGGGGGGCCAGCTTGCGGTTCTCGACCTGCGCGGCACGTTTGCCAACAGCCACCCCTCGGGTGTGGAGGTGGAATCGCTCACCCTGGCCTCCATTCTCGCCACCCTGCACACCAATCTGCCGCAGATCGAGCAGGTCCGCTTCCTCGTCGACGGCCAGCCGCGTGAAACCCTCGCCGGCCACGCCGACCTGCTGCGCACCTACCCGGTTCGCGATGCGGGGACGACCCCGGGCAGTGCCCCGTGATCCCGTCTCAAGCCAATCCTCAACCGGCCGGCATCGCGCCTATCCCGGAAGCAGCCGGCATCGCGCCGGGCCACAGAAGAACGATCGGCGTGTTCGATTCCGGCTTCGGCGGCCTCACCGTCCTGCGCGCCCTTTTGCCCAGGTTGCCCGGAGCTCACTTTCTGTACCTCGGCGACACCGCCCGCCTTCCCTATGGCGCCAAATCGCCGGCCACCGTTGCCCGTTACGCCGTCGAGGCGGCCCAATATCTCGTCGGACGTGGGGCCGAACTTTTGGTCATCGCCTGCAACACGGCCACTGCGCTTGCTCTGCCGGAAATCCGCGCCGCCGTCCCGGTGCCTGTTATCGGCGTGGTTGAACCCGGCGCACAGGCTGCGCTGGCGGCAACCGCGCATAGCCAGGGGACAGACGTCCTTGTATTGGCTACCGCCGCGACCGTGCAGTCGCATGCCTACCGCGACACCTGCCACGGGCTCGGCCTCCGAGCCACCGAGATGCCCTGCCCTCTGCTTGTGCCGCTCGTGGAAGAGGGCTGGACGGACCACCCGGTGACTCGCGAGGTCTTGCGCATTTACCTGACCGAGGCGCTTGCCGCGACGACGCCCGCGGCGGTCCTGCTCGGCTGCACCCACTACCCCCTGATTGCCGCGGCAATTGCGGAAACGCTGCGCGAACTCGGCTGCCCAGCCGCGGTGGTGGACTCTGCGGAGGCCACCGCCGACGCTGTCCGCCAGGCGCTCCGTCCAAGTTTGGACCCAGCCCTCCAGGCCGCGACGGGAGAAGCCACTTTCGACTGCTTCGCGACCGACTCGATCGAAAAATTTGCACGCCTGGGCAGCCATTTTCTCGGCCGCCCGATTCCCCGGGTCGATCTGCTCGACCTGGGCGGCTGAATCGGTCCCGGGGACACGCAGGACGTACACCTTAGAACGGAAAATCCTATGCCTTACCTGCTCAAATCCGAACCCGAGATGTACTCCTTCGACGACCTGCTGCGCGATCGCGAAACCGTCTGGGACGGCATCAAGAACCCGCAGGCCCTGCTTACATTGCGTGGCATGAAGCCGGGCGAGCCGTGCATTTTCTATCACTCGAATACAGGCAAAGCCGCGGTCGGGACTGCCGAGGTGGTCAGTGTGAAACTTGCGGAGGACGGCAAAACGCCGCTTGTGACCCTTAAAGCCGGCAAGCGCCTGGAGCGCGAACGCCCGCTCGCCGAAATGCGCGCAGCCGCGGTGTTCCAGGGCTCGATCCTGTTCCGGCAGTTCCGCCTCTCCGTCGTCCCGCTCACGGAGGAGCAGTTCGACTGGCTCCTTCACGGCTGAGGGCTCCTTCACGGCTGAGGGCCCCTTCACGGCTGAGGGCTGCTTCACGGCTGAGGGCTCCTTCACGGCTGAGGGCTGCTTCACGGCTGAGGGCTCCTTCACGGCTGACGGCACATCTTCGCCCCGCATCTTACCCGCCATGATCGATCCCGCCGCCATTCCCAACGCCGCAGCTTCCGGAACCTTCCCTCTGGGCGGCGATCTCCCCGTCCATCGTCTCGGGTACGGCACCATGCGCCTGGTCGGCGAAGGCGCCTGGGGCGAGCCCCCCAATCGCGAGGACGCACGCAATGTGCTGCGCCGTGCGGCCGAACTCGGCGTTACGCTTTTCGACACGGCCGACGCCTACGGCCCGGGCATTGCGGAGGAGCTCGTCGCCGAAGCCCTGCATCCCTACCCTGCCGGCGTCGTGATCGCCACCAAGGGCGGTCTGACTCGCCAGGGCCCGTCCAGATCGAAACCCTGCGGTCGCCCCGACTACCTCCTGCAGCAGCTTGAGATGAGCCTCCGTCGACTTCGCGTCGAGCGCATCGACCTTTACCAGCTGCATCGCATCGACCCCACCGTCCCCCTGGAAGACACCCTGGGCGCTCTCCGGGACGCACAAAGCGCTGGCAAGATTCACCACATCGGCCTTTCCGAGGTGACCCCGGAGCAGATCGCGCAGGCGCAGCGCATCGTTCCGGTCGTCAGCGTGCAGAACCGCTTCAACCTGGCCGAGCGTAAAAGTGAACCGACGCTCCGCTTTTGCGAGGAGCACGGCATCGCCTTTCTGCCCTGGTACCCCGCCAATGCCGGCAAATTCTCAAAAGGGGCGTCCCAACCGGGCGATGAGGGCAATCACCCGCTGGCCGAGTTCGCGCGCCGCTACGGTGCGTCGGTTACCGCGATCGCGCTCGCCTGGCTGCTGCAGTGCAGCCCCAATACCCTGCCCATCCCCGGCACCTCGAGCATCGCGCACCTGGAAGAGAACGTTGCCGCCGCCGCCATTTCCCTGCCGGAAGACGAATGGGATGCGCTGGAGCTTATTGTGGATACGCAGGCAAGTTGATTGACACGCACAAAGTTGAAAGCACGCTGGAACATCGATCGCGAAAGAACCGAGGGTACGTTGCGCACATCGGCTGCACGCATGGCAGGTTGTTTAGGGATGTCCCTTCTTCTCACCGTCGGCGGTTGCCGACGTTCGCCAGCGGCTCGGGAAGCCGCTGCGGCAGCGCACGCCCGGGCCGCCAACCCCGCCGGCACACGCACCCTGCACGTCGAACCCGACGCCGGTTTCGACTGGCTGTACACCCTTGTCGGCAACGCCGGCAAGACCCTCGACATGACGATGTATGAGCTCGTCGATCCAACTTTTTCGGGCGATCTGGTTTCTGCCTGCGGCCGCGGTGTGCGTGTGCGCGTCATCCTGGATGGATCGCTTGAAAAGGCGAGCAATACGCCCGCCTACAACCAGCTCAACGGGGCCGGCCCCAACTGTTCGGCAGCCTGGTCCAACCCGCAATTTCTGGCAACACACGAGAAATCGATCGTGATCGACAACGCGCTTGCCGTCATCATGAGCCTGAATCTTGCGAGCCGCTACTACAGCTCCACGCGCGACTTTGCGCTTGTCGAAGACGACGCCACCGACATCGCGGCGATTCAAACAACGTTCAACACCGATTACAACTCGGCCACCGACGTGGGCTACCATCCCAGCGGCGGCGACGATTTGATCTGGAGCCCGACCACGTCGCAACTCGCGCTGCTTAACATCATTCAAAGCGCCAAGAAAACGTTGCTGGTCGAAAACGAAGAGATGAGTTCCACGGCGATCGTTGAGGCGCTCGAACGCGACTGCTCGCGCGGCGTGGACGTGCAGATTGCGATGACGGACACCAATGCCAACTACCACGCCAACTACAAGGCGTTGCAAACGGCCGGTTGTGGCGTCCACGTCGGCCCCAATGATGCCACGGCACTCTATATCCACGCCAAAGCCATGGTCGCCGACCTCGGCACCCCCGGCCAGGTAGGGTTTCTCGGGTCCATCAACTTCTCCGACGCTTCGCTGAACCGGAACCGTGAACTTGGGCTGTATCTCTACAACCCGGTCCTTCTGACCCAGCTCAACACCACGCTCGCGAAGGACTACGCGGACTTTCCGGCGTTCCTCTAGCATTTCCCACGACTTCTCCGGTGAAGGCGATCAGGTGTTACCAAGGCATCGCCTGCCCATTTCGTGGGTACTGTACGATGTATTAAATCCCACCTGGTGAATCATGCATACTGGCTCCGCGATCACCACGAGCACCGCTGAACCCATTCACAGTGTCGACCGGGCCGGCCGCATCAACAGGTTCGCCGCTCCCGTATTGATCTCCCTCGTCGTCTCCGTGTTGATCGTGTATGTCTGGCACCAGATGCCTGACGACGCTTATATCTACTTACGCATGGCAGAAAATCTCACCCATGACCAGGGGTGGGCCTTCAACCCCGGAGTTCCCGTTAACGCGGCCACATCGCCCTTCTATGCCCTGTTCCTGACGGCGCTGGTGGCTCTGCACCTTCCCGGCCTGGCCACCGCCCTGGTGTTAGCCGGGATATGCGGCACGACGGTACTTATTTTCTGCGTCTTTGAAGAAAGTCTTTCCCTGGGAACTGTGCCGGCTGCGGCCCTGGCCTTTGCCGCCAGTACCTTTCCCACTCTGCTCAAGTCCAGCGGCTTGGAAACGCCGGTTTATCTTGCCCTTATTTGCCTCACCGCCAGCGCCTTGCAGCGGCGCAAATTCCTTCTGATGGGCCTGCTGGCAGGGGTCACCGCTCTTGGGCGGCCGGAAGGCTGCCTGCTCCTGCCCATCGTCCTGGCACTGGAACTGGTCCGTTCGCGTCGGCTTCCCTGGGGAGCTCTTGTAACCTTCCTCCTGCCGGTAATCCCCTGGTTGTTGTTCTCCCGGTTTGAGTTCGGCACAATCGTTCCACACACCATGAAGATCAAGGCCCTGCAGTCCTCCGTCGGTTTCTGGAGTGACTCCTGGTTTTTGGAATTTGTCGCACAACTCTCCGCGGCAAAGTGGCTCCTTCCCCTAGTTGTATGGGGTGCGATCCGCATCTTCTCCGGCGTTCGCCGAAACGTTTTTCTGCCCGCGGTCGTTTCCTTCGGCATCGTGCAGACCGTCGGGTACACGGTCCTGAAAGCGCCGGCAAAGTACTTCTGGTATGACGCTCCGGGTGATCTGGCCTACTACCTCGCTCTCGTGGCAGGTATTCTCACCGCCTGTCAATTTCTCAGCAAGCGCTTTCCCGCCTTCGCCAGGCTCTCTCCGATACCCGTTCTGCTCGGTTTCATGCTGTTGGACTTGATCGGCAGCGCTGCCTGGGCACATTCACATGCCGGCCTATACCGTTTTTCCAGTGACTACAAACAAGTCGGTCAGTGGATGCGTACGCACTCCTCCAAGCAGGACTGGATTGCCGGCAATGAAATCGGCTATCTCGCGGTCTATTCCAACCGGCCCATCCGTGACATGCTGGGACTGGCCGATCCAAACTCCGTAGACGCCCTCACCCATCACCGCTGGGACTGGTGGTTCACGGAAGGCCCCAAACCCCGCTTCATCCTTGTGCACATACCTCGCTGGATCGGCGAGCCCGGCTACAGTGCCACACCCTGGCCCGCCACGGCCCTAAAAAGCCTAGACAAGCTGTACGAACCCGTTTACAAAACCGAATTTGTGCAAGTCTATGAACTTCGCCAGGCTGTCACGACCCAGATGGTCGAATGATCTCACCGGGACACGCAGCATTGTCGGACCCCCTCCCGCTCCGCCCTGCTATCCTAACCAGCATCGCAGCAAAGGGAGAGCACCGGAACATGATCGACATGCAGGGCCAGGTTGCCGTCGTTTTCGGCGTCGCCAACAAGCGCAGCATCGCTTATTCCATCGCCGAAGCGCTCGCCAACGCGGGCGCCACCCTTGTGCTTTGCTACCAAAGTGAGCGCCTTAAACGCGAAGCCGAAGCCCTGCTCGCCGAGTTAGGCCAAACCGGCCGCGCCCGTGCGATTCAGTGCGACGTTTCCTCCGATGGGGAGATCGAAGGCGCCTTCAGGGAAATCGGCGAAGCATTCCCCACCATCCATACCGTCGTTCATTCCGTTGCGTTCGCGCCGGCCGACGCTATCAAGAACGACTTCCTCGAAACCAGACGCGAAGACTTCCGCATCGCCCACGACATCAGCGTTTATTCGCTCATCGCGATTGCCCGCGCCGCCGCGCCGCTCCTGGCCGAAGGTGGATCGCTGCTCACCCTAACCTATTACGGCTCGGAAAAAGTCTTCCCCAACTACAACGTCATGGGCGTCGCCAAAGCCGCGCTCGAAGCCAGCGTGCGCTACCTCGCCGCCTCGCTCGGCCCCAGAAACATCCGCGTCAACGCCATCTCCGCAGGCCCTATCAAAACGCTCGCCGCGCGCGGCATCGGCGACTTCAACGTCATCCTCGACAAGGTGACGGAACGCGCCCCGCTGCACCGCAACGTCGAAACCGCCGAGGTGGCCGGCGCCGCGCTGTTCCTTTCGAGCAAACTTGCCTCGGGCATCACCGGCGAAATCACCTTCGTCGATTGCGGCTTCAACATCACCGGCATTTGATCCCGAAGCTTGTCGCCCCTTTTGATCTTTGGAATGAGGCGTCATCTCGACCGCGGCAAACAGCTGTATCGTTTGCGCAGTGGAGAGACCCCTGTATTTCGTCCGCGGTGTCGCGAATCTTTGTGCAGCACGCTGCCAAATACAGGGGTCTCTCCACTCCGGCTTCGCCTTCGGTCGAGATGACGCCTCCATAGCCTAAACAGAAACCCGCTATAAGACAGAATGCCTACACCATAGCCTCGCCGCTCCCACTCCGCCGAACGCATCCTGTATCCTGCTGACCATGCCCTCGAAACTGCCCGCCTGGGCACCGCTCGTTCTGGCGATTTCCGCGCTGCTGCCCTCCTCTATCCAGGCGTCAGCGCAGGGACCTCCACCGGCCGCCGCGCAGCCTTCGGTCGTGCTCCATGCCGCCCATCTCCTCGACGTCCTCGCAGGCCAACTCGTCTCGCCCGGTGAAATCCTAGTCGAAGGCACGCACATCCGCGCCGTCGGCGAGCACGTCCCGCACCCGGCCGGTGCGCGGGTTCTCGATCTCGGCAGTGCAACCCTGATGCCCGGCCTCATCGACGCGCACGTCCATCTTTTCCTCCACGTCGGGGACGAGGCGTTCCAAACCGTGCGCGAAACCGTGCCCCAGCGCACCCTGATCGCCGCCGACGCTGCAAAGGCCGACCTGCTGGCCGGCTTCACCGCCGAGCGCGACATGGGCACCGAAGGCGCCGGTTGCGCCGACGTCGCCGTCCGCAATGCCATCGACCAAGGCCTGATCCCCGGCCCGCGCATGCGCGTCAGCTGCAACGCAATCGACATCAACGGTGGCCACGAAGACAACAGCGGCCTGAACCCAGCCGAGAATCTGCTCTCCAATGCCGACCGCGCCAACACCGCCGACGAGGTGATCGCCGTCATGCGCGAGCAACGCAAACAGGGCGCCGACTTCACCAAGATCTACGAAACCGGCCGCGACAAACTCACCTTCCCCGAAGGCAGGGGTGATCCAGACGCGGGCGCCGCAAACGCGGGTGCCCCATCCTCACCGGCAGCGTCACCGCCGGTTAGGGTGGGTTCGCACAACCTCTCCGAGGCCACCTTCACCACGCCGTACCAGTACACCGGAGCCCAACTCGCCGCCGCCGTCACCGAAGCCCATCGCACCGGCTCCCGCGTCGGCGTCCATTGCACCGGCGAGCCCGGCGCTTCCTTTGCGGCAGCCGCCGGCGTCGCCAGCATCGACCACGCCTATTTCCTCTCGCCCGAAACCATGCGCGTCATGCACGACAAAGGGATCTACGCCGTCCCCACCTTTGCCATTGCCGAATACTTCGCCGCGCACGCCGCCACCGAGCAGGGCGCGGAAGGCCAAAACGACATGCAGGCCTTCCACGCCGCCGAGTTCAAAAAGCAGATCGCCGCCGGCGTCCCCTTCGCCGTTGGAAGCGACGTAGGCCCCTTCCCGCATGGCACCCAGGCCCGCGAGTACGAGCTGATGGTGCAATACGGCCTGCCTCCCGCCGAAACCCTCCGCGCCGGCCTCCTCAACGGTGCCAAACTGCTCGGCTGGGGAAACGAAATCGGCCAGCTCAAGCCCGGCTTCCTCGCCGACATCATTGCCGTTCCGGGTGACCCGCTCGAAAACATTTCTGTTCTTGGGCACCCCACGTTCGTCATGAAGAACGGCAAGGTCGTGCGCGAATAGCAGGCTAGTTGTAGCTGTATCCAATCATGGATGTATGAGGAGTTTTACCATCGCTGCTAAGGTTTTCGAATGAAAAGGTTTCTGCTGTTGTTTCTGATGTTTATGGTTAGCCAAGCCGCATCTGCCTCCGATCGAGAGTGGAAGCAGGGTAAGCTCCTGTCCTATGACCAGCACACGTTCACAACCTACAGTCAGCAGAACGGAACTGGACGAGACTACGCTCACACAACCTACAGCGTGCAAATAGATACCGATGAGCGTGTTTACTTCGTGGAACGAACCCTAAATTGGCGGTGGCAGAAATTTCCTAAGGTAACGGAGAACGGTCCGATTTCCTGGGCATTGAAAGGCAAAAACGAGATGGTTCTTCGTGACGATGAAGGCAAGGAGTTCACGGTAACCGTTTCAAAGACACGCCTGAAAACTCCCGGAGATTAACTAGGTGTATCGACATATTCACTTTTCCTACCGCTGCGTTTTTGATGCAGTTGGAGGATGGGCGTTGGTCGATATGAGTTGACGGAGGTGCAGTGGTGTCGGATCGAGCCGCTGTTGCCGGGGCGTGCTGGCACGGTGGGCCGGCCGGCGTTGGATAACCGGTTATTTGTGCATGGGGTGTTGTGGGTTTTACGTTCGGGCATGCGCTGGCAGGACATGCCCGAGCGCTATGGCAAGTACAAGACCACGCACAAGCGGTTCACGCGCTGGGCCGCAACGGGGGTATGGGACCGCATCTTCGCGGACCTGCTGAAGGATCGGGAGAACCGGTACGTCATGATCGATTCCAGCGTCGTTCGCGCCCACCAGCAGGCGGCAACGGCGCGAAAAAGGGGGGTCAGGAGACCGCTCTGGGGCGGAGTCGAGGAGGTCTAACGACGAAAATCCACCTGCTCGCCGATGAACTCGGCCTGCCGCTCGGCTTCGTGCTTACCGGCGGCCAGACCCACGATTGCACCCAGGCCCTTGCGTTGCTCGGCGACAGAAGGCCGGAAGCCGTGCTCGCCGACAAGGGCTACGATACCGATCCCATCCTGAACCACCTGGCCGAACGCGGCATCACCGCGGTCATCCCGCCGCGCTCGCTGAGAAAGGTGCAACGCAGATTCGATCGAACGCTCTAGAGCATTTTTCTCTGGGGTATAGCTCTTGATTCTTTCGGTGGCGGTTTTGTTGTGGGACTGTTGTGAGTGGCCCAAGCGTACAGTGACGATCTGAGGAAAAAGGTGCTGGTCGCGTATGCGTCCGGCAAGGGGACGCTGCGGCAGTTGGCCGAGCGGTTCGATGTCAGCTACGGCTGGGTTCGGAAGATCCTCGCCGCGGAGCGGGCCACTGGCAGCCACCAGCGTGTGCCGCAGCGCAGGCGGTCCAGCGCCGTGGACATGGACCGGGTTCGTAAGCTGGTCGAGCAAAAGCCGGACATTGTTCTGCGTGAACTTCGCGAAGAGATGCTGGGCGCGGGCCATGCGGTGAGCATGGCGCAACTCTGGCGCGTGCTGAAGGGAATGAATTTACGGTTGAAAAAAGTCGCTGCACGCCATCGAGCGCGACACGGAAGCCAACCGGCAGAGGCGCAGGGAGTTCGTCGAGACGGTCCGTCGGATCGCGCCACAAGACCTGATCTACCTGGACGAGAGCGGCGTATCCACGCAGAGGACCAGGCTGTATGCCCGCGCTTGGGGCGGCCGGCGCGTCCATGACTCCGTTCCCGGGGGCCACTGGAAGATGCTGACCATCCTGGGCGCGATGAACCACACCGGCATGCTGGCCGCCATGACGATCGAAGCGGCTACGGACCGCGAGGTCTTCCTCGGCTATCTAGACGAGGTGCTCTGCCCAAAGCTGCGGCCCGGCCATGTGGTCGTGATGGACAACCTCAGCGCGCACAAGGTCGACGGTGTGCGCCAGCGGATCGAGGCTTGCGGGGCGTCGTTGCTTTACCTGCCCCCCTACTCGCCCGACCTGAATCCTATCGAAAGAGCCTGGTCCAAGCTCAAACAAGCACTTCGTGCAACTCAAGCCAGAACCGTCGACCACCTCCATACCGCCGTCGCCGACGTGCTTCCCACTCTCTCCGCAAACGATGCCATCGCATGGTTCAGACTTCGCTTCGGAGACTACACCTGAGTGAAAAATGCTCTATCGTCAGCGCAACCGCATCGAAAGAACCTTCGCCCATCTCAAACAGTTCCGCCGACTCGCCACACGCTTCGATAAACTCAAACAGAACTTCCAGGCTACCGTCGCCATCGCCTGCTGCTCACGATGGCTCAGGCAATATGTCGATACACCCTAGCACCGTCGCTCGGTCCGTAACCGCACCGGCCCGGCCGGCCGCATCGTCACACTCGGCTTCACCGCCATCGTCGTCAGCTCGCCCGCCGGCAAACGGAATCGCCAGTCCTGCGCCATCGTCGCCAGCGCCAGCACGCCTTCCATCCACGCCAGGCCCTCGCCAATACATTGCCGGCTGCCCGCCCCGAACGGAAAAAACGCCAGCTTCGGCCGCCCCGCCTTGCCTTCCTTCGTGAAGCGGCTTGGGTCGAAACGCTCCGGCTCCGCCCAGAAGCGCGGGTCCCGATGCACGGCGATCTGGGGTGCCAGCAGAAACGTTCCCTTCGCGATCGTCAACCCGCGATATTCGTACGTTTCGGCGGCCATGCGGCTGGTGACCCAGACCGGCGGATACAGCCGCAAGCCCTCGGCGACACACTGCTCGGCGAACGGCAACTTGGGGTAGTCGTCGGCCGTGGGCAGCCGTCCGCCGAGCACCCGTGTGGCCTCCTCGGCCAGCGCTTCCTGAACGTCCGGGTTGGCCGCCAGTTGCCAGAGAATGAAGCTCAGCGCATTGGCCGTCGTTTCGTGCCCGGCCAGCAGCGCGGTCAGGCACTCATCGCGCACCTGGGTATCGCTCATCCGCGCCACGGGGCCGGTCCCGCCCCCGTCCTCCTCGTCGTCTTCGGAAGTTTCTGAAGCCAGCAGCATGCTCAACAGATCGCCTCGATCCGTCGGGTCCGCGCGCCGTTCCGCGATGACTTTATAGATCAGCCGATCCATGTGTGCCCGCCCGCGGGCGATGCGCCGCATGGCCGGCACCGGCAGCCGCTGCAGCAGGTGCGGCACCGGCAAAAAGGCCAGCAGCAGAAACGTTTGAAATGCGTCGACAGCGTCCGCGATCGGCGCGACATCGGCCTCGAAATCCAGGCTGAACAGCGTTCGGCCGACAATGCGCAGCGCCAGCAGGAGCATGTCCGCATGGATCTCGGTTACGTCGCCGTCCTTCCACGTCCCGGCGGTTTTCGCCGTGGCTTGCGCAATGATTTCGCCGTACCCGTGAATGCGCGCGCGGTGAAACGCCGGTTGCGCCAGCCGCCGCTGCCGCATGTGCAACGGCTCTTCGCTGGTTAACAGGCCCTCCCCCAGGATTGCCTTCGAGCGCTGCATCACCAGGTTGCGATGATGCAGCCGCTCATTGCGCTGCAGCATGTCGCCCACCAACTCCGGATGGTTGAACTGAATCACCTCGTGCCCCAGCGCCCGAAAGCGCACCAGATCGCCATACCGCCGCGCATTGCTCACGAGGTAGTCGGCCGCATTCTGGCGCCACAATTCGCCGCTGCGTACCCGCGGCAAAAAGCTCGGGCCCGCCAGCCGTCCGGGGCCGCGCCAGCGAATATCAGGCTCGGGAAACGTCATCGTCCTCCAATCTCGCCCTTCTGGTTGTCATTCCCGAAGGGAATCTGCGTCTGGCCCCTCCATGAAAACTCGGCGCCCAGCCGCACCCTCAACTCACCTTTTCACTCAGCGCCACCCAGCGCTCCAGCAGCGCATCGTGCTCCGCATGCGCGGTCTCCAACTCCGCCAACGCCTTCACCAACGCGTCCGCATCGCTGGCCACATCGCCCACATGCTCCTCGGCGTCCGTCACCCGCTTCTCCGCGGCCGCGACCTTCGCGTCGATCCCGTCCCACTCGCGCTGCTCGATATACGAAAGTTTCTTCTTGCCGCCCGCGGCCGCATTTGCACCAGTCGCCCCGTTGGAAGTCGAAGCCGCAGCGGCCGGCGTACGCTCCCCCGCACCCGGCGACCCTTCACTCCGCCATTGCTCCCACTGCGCGTAATCCGCAAAAAGCTGCGCGTCGCCATGCCCATTCAACCCCAGCACAACGTTCGACACACGATCCAGCAGGTACCGGTCATGCGTCACCAGCACAAGCGCGCCCTTGAATTCCAGCAGCGCCTCTTCGAGCACCTCCAGCGTAGGAATATCAAGGTCGTTGGTCGGTTCATCCATCATCAGCACATCGGCGGGCTGCAGCATCAACCGCGCAATCAGCACGCGCGCCCGCTCTCCACCGCTCAACCGCTCGACCGGCTGGTTCAGCTGCTCGCTCGTGAACATAAATTTGGCCGCATAGCTCGCCACATGCACCACGTTGCCCTGGTACACCACGCCGTCGGAATCCGGTGCCAGCGCCCGCCGCAGCGTCAGCGCCGAGTCCAGCTCGCGCATCTGGCTCAGGTACACCACGCGCAGGCTCGGCGCGCGCTTCACCTGCCCTTTGCTCACCGGGATCTCGCCCGTCATGGCCCGCAACAGCGTAGTCTTGCCCGAGCCATTTGGCCCCACCAGCCCCAGCCGCGCCCCATTCACCAGGGCAAAACTCACCCCATGCACGATGTCGCGCCCGCCCAACGTCACCGTCACATCATCCATCTCGATCAGCCGCTTGGTCTGCCGGTCGGTCGCATCGAACCCGATGCCCGCCGTCGCCGTGCGCATGCGGCTGTTCACATCCGCCAGCTGCCCGATCAGATCGTTCGCATTGTCGATCCGCGCCTTGGCTTTTGTGCTGCGCGCCTTGGGCCCGCGCCGCAGCCAGTCGATCTCGATCTTCACCCGGTTCTGCAAGCCCTCCTGCATCCGCTGCTGCGACTCCATGTACCCCGCCCGGTCTTCCAGAAAGCGCGAATAGCTGCCGCGCACACGCAGCAAACCCTCCGCATACACGCGGTTCAACTCCACGATTTCGGTCGCCGTGTTTTCCAGAAAATACCGGTCATGGGTCACGACCACGACAGCAAAGTTCGCCCCGCGCAACGTCTGTTCCAGCCACTCGATCCCTTCCAGATCCAGGTGGTTGGTCGGTTCGTCAAGCATCAGCACGTCCGGTTGCAACACTATAGCCTCGGCAATGGCCAGCCGCTTGCGCCACCCGCCCGAAAGGCTGTTCGCCCCCGCATCCATGCTCAGCTTCGGGTCGCTGCCGGCATCCGTGAACCCGGCCCGGCCCAGCGTTTCGCGCAGCCGCTGCTCGCGATCTTCGGCAGGCACACCCGCCGTCTCCTGCGCGGCCGCGATCACCCCGCGCACCGTGATCTTCGCCGGAAACTCCGAAATCTGGCGCACATACCCAATCCGCGCCCGCTTCCGCACCGCCAGATTGCCGCTATCGGGCTCAATCTCCCCCGCCAGCACGGCCAGCAGCGTCGATTTCCCCGCCCCGTTCGGTCCAATAAATCCAATGCGATCGCCATCATTCACAGCGAAAGAAATATCCTGAAACAGCGGAACCGCGCCAAAGCGCTTGCTCACGCCCTGAGCGTTAAGAATCGGCGGCATACCC
>CAXTBI010000074.1:0-15000 GCA_964242195.1 uncultured Acidobacteriaceae bacterium | reverse complement strand
GCGGCTGGAGTGTGCGCCTGGGGTGCCTTGTTCGTATGTCTTTGCTTTGGCTTCGAGTTGCGGTGATCCTGTACGCCATCGCCGCGCTTGCGGTGTTGCCGGCGGCCCTGTACGAGCGCCCGCGGTGGCGCTATTTTGCTTTGCCGTGTGCGCTGGGCGGCGTGTTTTTTCATTTTGTCGCCTTGACGGAGACCCTTGTCGCCGCGCACCACGCGTTGCCGGTCGATACGCACGAAACGCTTTCGATGCTGGGTTTGTTGTTGGCCGGGGCGTTTCTGGCCTTGTTCGTCCGTTTCCGCACGGTGTCGTTCGGTGTGTTTTTGCTGCCCATCGCGGTTTTGGTGACGCTTACGCCGGCGTTTCGACCCGGAACCGAATTTCTGAACTATCCTCCCCTTCGCACCGGATGGCTGTTTCTGCATGTGGCGCTGTTGCTGGCGGCCTATGCCGCGCTGCTGATTTCGCTGGTGGCCAGCGTGCTCTATCTGGTGCAGGAGCGCGGTTTGAAGCAAAAGCGTATGGGTTCGGCGGGCCCTGTCGGCAACTGGCTGCCGCCGCTTGAAACGACGGATCAGATTGCGCTGAAGTCGCTGCTGTTCGGTCTGCCGTGCATGACGGGCGGGTTGCTGATCGGCTCGGTGGTGGCGTACCAGACGGTGGGTCCGGCATTTTTTGCCGATCCAAAAGTGTTGCTTTCGCTGGCCATGTGGCTGGCCTACATGACGATGATTTTTATCCGGAAGCACTCGGGGTTGCGCGGACGCCGTGCCGTGTATCTTTCCAGCTTCGCTTTTCTGTTTGTGTTGGCCGTTTGGGCCGCTAACCAGTTGTCCGTTGTGCACAGGTTCAAGGCCCCATGAACGTCCCGGTGAGTACCCTGATCCGCCCTCTCACGGAGAGCGCCCTCCTTTTGTTCGGCGTGAACCATACAACCGCGCCCATTGCGGTGCGGGAACGGCTTGCGATTCCGAACGAACGGCTGGCGGACGCTACCCGCACGCTGGTTCACGAGCCCGGCGTGCGCGAGGCCATGATTCTTTCCACGTGCAACCGGGTGGAATTGCTGACAGTCTGCGACGCGGAGGCTGCGCCGACCCAGATCACACCGGTGCGCTTTTTTCATCGCTTTCTCGATCTGTCCCGCGCCGAGGTGGAACCTCACCTTTACCAGTTTCGCGAAGCCGACGCCGTTCGCCATCTTTTCCGTGTGGCCAGTTCGCTGGATTCCATGATTGTGGGCGAACCGCAGATCCTGGGCCAGGTAAAGCAGTCGTTTGCCGTCGCCCGCGAGGTCGGCGCGATCCATGCAGACGGTGCGGTCGGATCGGTGTTGGATCCTTTGCTGCAGCGCGCCTTTTCCGTGGCCAAGCGGGTGCGCACGGAAACCCGGATCGGTGCGACAACGGTCTCGGTGGCGTCGGTGGCGGCTGATCTTGCACGCAAGATTTTCGGATCGCTGGCGGGCAAGACCGTTCTTCTGGTTGGGGCGGGGAAGATGAGTGACCTGGCGGCGCGGCACCTGATTCACCAAGGGGCGGACACGCTGCTTGTGTCCAATCGCACGGAGTCGCGGGCCGAGCGCATTGCGGACGCCCTGCGTACACCCGCGATCACGACCGGCGTCATCGCTTTCGACCAGCTGCATGCGCAAGCCCATCGCGCCGACATCATCATCACGTCCACCGGTGCCGGGTGTTATGGGGGCGCGGGGAACATGGCGGCGCATTTGTTTACGCCCTCCCAGGCGCGCGCGTTGCTGCGCCGGCGTCGCAACCGGCCGGTGTTTTTCATCGATATCGCGGTTCCTCGCGACGTTGCGCCCGAGGTCAACCGGCTGGAAGGCTGCTTTGTTTACGACATGGACGATCTGCAGCAGGTCGCCCAGGAGAACCTTTCGGGCCGCAGCCGCGAGGCCGAGGCCGCCGAGAGCATTGTCAGCTCCGAGGTGGCTCGCTATGCCCAACGCTGCACGGAGGCACCGGCCACCGAAGCCATCAAGCAGCTGCTGTTGGAGGCCGATCGAACCCGGGAGCAGGAGCTGGGGCGCACGTTGACGCGGCTGCGCGCGGAGCCTTTGACGGCCGCGCAAGGCGCCGCCGTTGAAGCACTTACACGATCGCTGACGGCCAAGTTGCTGCACCGGCAGATTGCGGCGCTGCGCGGCGGCCGCGAGGCGGGGAATTCCGAAAACGGCTGACCTGCCCCGCCTGCGATGCGGATGCGCCGATGACGGTGCGTCCGGGGGTGCGGTGCGCAAAAAGAGTATGGAAGCCGGACAGCGCACCGCCCGGTTCTGCCATCCCAAGCCAGGTAAGAGCTCAAAATTGAAATCTGGGAGGCGCGATGGCACTCGCAAAGACAACGCAGGATCACGAGGAGATTCGGCAGTGGGCCGAGGCACGTGGCGGCAAGCCGGCCGTGGTGGCGGCAACCGAAAGCAAGGACCAAACCGGGATCATCCGGCTGATGTTCCCGAACGCCCCCAATCACAACGATGATGCTCTGGAAGAGATTGCATGGGATGAATGGTTCGAGAAGTTCGACGAGAGCGGTTTGCAGCTGACGTACCAGGAAAAGACCGCCGATGGGCAGAAGTCAGACTTCAACAAGCTGACCTACCCCGATCCCGAGTCCGCGGAAGGAAAGGCTTTGTTGAAGAGGACGGCGGCGAAGAAGGGCGCGAAATCTTCAGCGAAGAAGTCGGCGGGGACGAAGTCGGCAGGGACGAAGGCTGTGGGGAAGAAGTCGGCCGGGAAGAAGGCAGAAGGAGCGGCTCCGGCTAAAAAGAGCGCGGGGAAGACCGCAGCGAAGAAGTCTGTAGCGAAGAAGGTTGCAGCGAAGAAAACCGCGGCGAAGAAATCTTCGGGCAAGAAGACAAGCGGCAAGTCTGCCTCCAAGAAAACTTCGCCGGCCACCCCGGCGCGCAATTACCCGAAGCCGGAGAGCGGCGGTTCGGGGCAGGTGTTTTAGGGGCAGAATTACCTGGAGGGTACAAGGGTTCTTTGTCCTCCTGGACGCCGTGCAGGATCTGCCTGCCCTCCGAGCTTTGGGGGCGCGATGGGCAAGCAGCAGGTCCATCGCGTCCCTGAGGGAGACAAGCTTCACAGGACCCTGCACACTCGCTTTCCCAGACCGTGATCCCGGGCTTCCATGCCGAACGGCGAGTCCAGGGCGCTATGCTAGACAACGATGAGCACCCCACCTATTCGCCTCGGCACCCGCGGTTCGCAACTCGCACTTTGGCAGGCCAACCACGTTGCCGACGAACTTCGGCGGCATGGGCACGCCGTTGCAGTGGAGGTGATTCGGACAACGGGCGATCGTATGCAGGACCCGAACTTTGTGCCGCCGGCCAGTTTTGACGAGGGCGCCTCGCTCGATGCCAAGGGTATTTTCATTAAAGAGATTGAAGATGCGCTGCTGGACGGGCGCATCGATGTGGCGGTGCATTCGTTGAAGGACCTGCCGACGGCCATCGATGCGCGTTTCGCGCTGGCCGCCATTCCGCCGCGCGCCGACGCTCGCGATGCGTTTGTATGTGAAGATTTCTGGGGTTTGCACATGCTTCCGCTGGGGTCGCGGGTGGGCACGACCAGCCCTCGCCGCCAAGCCATGCTGCTGGCGCTTCGCCCGGACCTGCAATTTGTCGAGATGCGCGGCAACATCGACACCCGTTTGCGCAAGTGGGCCGGGGGCGAGGCGGAGGCGTTGGTGCTGGCCTCGGCCGGGCTGGATCGCCTGGGCCGCACCGAGCATGTGCATCAGCGTTTTGCCGTCGACGAGATCTGCCCCGCTCCCGGGCAAGGGGCGCTGGCGCTGGAAACGCTGAGCCAACGGTCGGACAGCGCCGCGCTGATGGCGGTTCGCGCGTTGCATCACGCGGAGACGGCGTTTGCCACGGAAGCCGAGCGCGGTGTGCTGCATGCACTGGGGGGCGGCTGCAATCTTCCGCTGGGAGCCTATTGCCATGCCGTCGATGAAGGGTGGCACCTGCATGCGATGGTGGCCGCACCCGATGGTGAGGCCGTTGTGCAGCTTTTGCACAAAGCCCCGAGGGGCATTGAGGCCGGGGAGTTCGCGGCCGCCGCCGCGGCCATGCTGGAGCAACGGGGAGCGCGCGAGTTGATGAACGGTACGACGGAGGCGCGACTCGCCGCCTGGGCGGAGTGAAGCGGCCGGGTCGCCGAGGTGGACCGTGCCTCCGTCACCGAAGGCAAACGTGCGGGGGCAGGCTATTCGCCGTAGGGCACCCAGACATTTTTCACCTGGGTGGCGTGGCGCAGAAACCAGCGACCTTCGCCCTGGGCCGGATCGAACCAGTCAGGCAGCCGGCTCCTGCCGTCCGGCGCATTCCAGAGGGCCCACGTCTGCTTTAAGTTGCCGATGGAGCCCGCTTCCACCATGGCCGCCGTGGGCCGATCGCGGAAACACCAGACGGCATCCACGTCGTCGTGCTCGGCGAGCGTTTTGCCCAGCTCCGAGGCTTTGCCGGCGACCAGGTTGACGACGCCGCCGGGCAGATCGCTTGCCGCGAACACACTGCTCAACTCGTTGATCAAGGTGGAGCCGCGTTCGCCCGGCACCGCGACGACGCTGTTGCCCATGGCCATGGCGGGCAGGAGCAGCGAAAGCAGACCCAGCCACGGGGCCTCCTCACCGGCCAGCACGCCGATGACGCCCAGGGGTTCATGCATGGCCAGGGCGATGGCCCGGAACGGCGGATTGTGTACCGAGCCTTCAAACTTGTCGGTCCAGGCGGCGTAGGTGAACGTTCGCTCGAGACTTAGATCGAACTCGGCGGCCGCTTGCGCTTCGCCGACAAACGCGGCCAGTTCGGTGACGATCTCCGTCCGTCGTCGGACCAGGTTTTCGGCCAGGAAGTACAGTACCTGCGCGCGCCCATGGGCGGTTTGGCGGGCCCATTTCGCGCCCGAGGCCCGCGCCGCCTCCACGGCATTGCGAATATCCTTGCGCGAACCGGCGGGTACGTGGCCCACCACGCGCCCATCCGCCGCATGCACAGGCATGCTGCCCCCCGCATCCGGGCGAGATCCTTTGCCGCCGATGTAGTGCTTTACGGTGCGGTCGATGTCTGGCGCCGCAGCTTTTGCTGCCGAGATACCTGCCCCCGAGACAGCGCCGAATTCCGATCGAGGGGCGGGCTCGGGCAACACGACGGCTGGCCCGTCCTCGCCCGCCGCCCCCTTTGTCCACGCCGGCACGAGATACTCGAACATGCCCTCTTTTCCGCCTTCGCGCCCGAATCCGGATTCGCGGTAGCCGCCAAAACCGCATGCCGCGTCGAAAAGATTTGTTCCATTGACCCAGACGACGCCGGCCTTGACCGCCGCCGCGACATCCAGGGCAAGGTTGATGTTTTCGCTCCAGATGCAAGCGGCCAGGCCGTACACCGTGTTGTTGGCCAGCTCCACCGCCTCCCCCGGGGTGCGAAACGTCATGCAGGCAAGCACCGGCCCGAAAATCTCCTCCTGCGCGACGGCGCTTGCGGGCGCCACCCCGGTCAAGAGCGTCGGCTTGTGGAACAGGCCCCCGGCCGGCACCGGGATATCGGGCTGCCAGCACGTGGCCCCATCGCGCACACCGGCCTCCACGGACCGCGCAATTGCTTCGTACTGACTCCTGTCGGCAATGGCCCCGAGATCGATAGCCTTGTCCAAAGGTGAACCGATGCGCAACGTGCTCATACGACTTCGGATCTTGCCGTACAGCTTTTCGGCCACGCGCTCCTGTACAAGCAGCCGCGAACCCGCGCAGCAAACCTGCCCGCCGTTGAACCAGATCCCGTCGACCAGGCCTTCGACGGCGGAATCCAGATCCGCGTCGTCGAACACGATGTAGGGGCTTTTGCCGCCCAGTTCCAGGGAGAGCTTTTTACCGGTGCCCGCCGTTGCCGAGCGGATCAGGCGCCCCACCTCGGTGGACCCGGTGAAAGCGAGTTTGTCCACGCCCGGGTGCTCGACCAGCAACTTTCCGGCGCGGCCATCGCCTTGCACAACGTTCAGCACACCGGGGGGAAGTCCGATTTCGGCGGCAATTTCGGCCATGGCGACCGCGGTCAGGGGCGTGTACTCGGCGGGTTTGATGACCACGGTGCAGCCGGCTGCCAGGGCCGGCGCCACTTTCCAGGCGAACATCAGCAGCGGAAAGTTCCATGGAATGATGGCGCCGACCACACCGGCCGGCAGATAGCCGCGAAACTCTTCGCCGGAAAAGCCTGTAGCCGCACCGAGCGAGCCCAGGAGCTGCGCCCAACCCGCGTGGTAGTAGAAATGCCGAGCGACCAGCGGCACGTCGACGTCCCGGGATTCGCGGATGGGCTTGCCATTGTCCATCGTTTCGAGCACCGCCAGGCGGCGGGAGTGCTTTTGCACCTGCCGCGCAAAGGCGTAAAGATACCGCGCCCGCCCGTGGCCGGGGAGTGACTGCCAACCGGGCAAAGCCGCACCGGCGGCCGCTACCGCGCGGTCGGTGGCCGCGGCATCGGCCTGGTCCACGCGGGCAAGAACTTCGCCGGTGGCGGGGTCGACCGTGGTGAAGGATTCAACATCGCTCCCCTGGTCGGAGGTGGTGGGCGGCGTCCATCTGCCGTCGATGAAGTGCGTGAACTGGCGTCCGTGGGCATCGAGCCAACGGCGAACTTCGCTGGAATCCTCAGGTGCCGGCCCGTATTCCATGGATTTGAACTTTTCCATCACACTGCTCGCCATAAGGGTTCCTGTCCGAAGTTTGGTACGAGATAGAGCCTAGTCGTCACCCGAAACCGGGGATGAGTTGGCTGATGATGCGTTAGGCCAACCCGTGCCGGTAGCCTGCCGAGTACCGGTCCGTGACGAAGTGTTCCAGTTGCCGCTCAATATCGTTGAGCATAGAGCTGGCGCCGAAGCGGAAGAGCGAGGGCTCCAGCCAGGGCCTGCCCAACTCGTCCCTCATGACGGAAAGCCAGTCCAGCGACTGCTTTGCCGTCTTGAGGCCGCCAGCGGGTTTGAAGCCCACGGCCATGCCGGTCCGCTCGGCGTGCTCGCGCAGCGCGCGCACCATGACCAGGCTGATGGGCAGCGTGGCATTTACGGCTTCCTTGCCTGTGGAGGTTTTGATGAAGTCGGCACCGGCCATCATGGCGACATGGGAGGCGCGCGCTACGTTGCGCAGGGTGAGCAGATCACCGGTGCCCAGGATCGCCTTCATGTGCGCCGGCCCGCAGGCCTCTTTGAACAGGGCGACCTCGTCATAGAGCGCGTTCCATTCGCCGTTGAACACATGGGCACGGGTGATGACAATGTCGATCTCACGCGCCCCTGCGGCCACGCTGTGCCGAATCTCTTCCACCCGCGTTCCGAGCGGGGAAAGACCGGCAGGGAAGCCCGTGCTCACCGCGGCGACCGGGATGCCGGACCCCGCAAGTGCGCGGACGGCGGTTTCGACAAACGCGTGGTAGACGCAAACCGCGCCCACGGTGAGCTTGAGATCCTCGACCCCCAGGGCCTGCACGAGACGATCGCTTAGGGGACGCCGCGCCTTGGCACAAAGGCGTTTGACCCGATCGGCGGAATCGTCGCCGGAAAGGGTGGTGAGGTCCATGCAGGCGATTGCGCGCAGCAGCCATGCGGCTTGCCACTCTTTTTTAACGCTTCGCCGAGTTCCGACCTGGGCGGCCCGCCGCTCGGTGGCCGACGTGTTTACCCGAACTTCTTCGACAATGCCCAAGTCGAGCGGCGTTCGCCGGTTCGGCTCGAGGATGCGGCCGCCGAGCGTTGCCGGGACCGCGCCGGGTGCCGCCGTTTGCTCCACCCAGCTTCCGTTTGCCGTCGTGCTGCCCATGAACGCTCCTGCCGTTTCGCTACCCCTGATCAAACGCCTGGCGGGGGCCCTTGCGCAAGCCTGGAAGCGGAAATCGCGCGTTCGGAGCCAAGGAAAGCCCGGTTGGAGTACATCTTAAAGCTGTGCCGCCAGCCGCCCAGCCAGACACGCAGCCCACTGCCGGGTCAGACGTAAAGCCGCGCGTTCTCGTTACCCGCGCCGCTGGGCAGGGTTCGGAACTGGCGGAGCGGCTTCGGGGTTTGGGGGCCGACCCGGTTCTGATCCCTGCCATTGAGCTTGCTCCACCGATTTCCTACGGTGCACTCGACTGCGCCCTGGCGAACCTCGAAAGCTTTGACTGGATACTTTTCACGAGTGCGAACGCGGTGGAGGTTTTCGCCAAGCGATGGCAGGGCGGCCCGGCACTGGAACCGGCGGCCATCGACCGCGTGCCCCTTGCATCGGCAGCTCCATGGTCCATGGGTGGGCTGCTCCGGCCCGCACTGCAGGGCGGAGAGCCACGTTTCCATCGGCCAAAGATCGCTGCCATCGGCCCGGCCACTGCGCGGGTTCTTGGGGAAATCGGCTTCACCGTAGATTTGATCCCGCCGCAAGCTGTGGGGGAATCGCTGGCTTCGGCGCTGCTTCCGTACGCTCGTCCGGAGGAGGGCAGACCCCGGCGATTCCTCCTGGTGCGGGCTGAAGAGGCGCGCGAACACCTTCCCGAAACCCTGCGTGCCGCCGGCGCCGAGGTCACGGTCACCGCGGCGTATCGCACGGTTATTCCTGAAGGCTCGGTGGCGCTGCTGCGATCCCTTTTCCTCCCTGCGGGCGCGGGTGCGCCTGTTCGCGCGATCACCTTCACCAGTTCCTCCACTGCGCGGAACCTGCTCGCCCTGTGCGCGGCGGCGGGGGTCACTTTTCCTGAAAGCGCTTTGCGCCTCTCGATCGGCCCGATTACTACCCGCACCCTTGCCGACCTGGGATTGCCAGCCCACGCCCAGGCCGCCGAGGCGACGGTTGCCGCCCTCGCCCAGGCGACGATGAGAGCGCTCGGCGGGTAACGCGGAACCCCGGAGGGAGCGGACCGAAGCAAATCGCCATACGTGTGCAGGATTTTTCGAAGATTGTCTTCCTGAGCAACGCGAAGGACGTGCTGTTCGCCTCTCGCCTCCCGGAGCCCCGCGGAACAAGCAGGTCCTTCACTGCGTTCAGGATGACAAGGGGAGCTTATACACTCTTTCCGACGATTTTCTCTGGCGGTACCGACCTATCGATACAGCCCAGGGCGAACCCTAATGGGAAGTCCAGGTCTTGTCCGCGGAGTTGCACACCGTTTCGAGCGCACATTGCTCGCAGCGCGGGTTGCGCGCCACGCATACGCGGCGTCCGTGGTGGATGAGCTCATGCGAGAACGCAATCCAGCGGTCGCGCGGGATCACCTTTTGCAGATCCAGCTCGACCTTTACCGGATCGTCGTTCCGCGTCAATTCCAGCCGCCGTGAAAGCCGAAGCACATGCGTGTCGACGACCACGCCGGAGGCGATGCCGTACCACGATCCGAGGACCACGTTCGCCGTTTTTCGCGCCACACCGGGGAGTTCCAGCAGCTCCTCCATGGTCTCGGGGACAACGCCGCCGAAGCGCTCGGTTACCACGCGCGCGGCGCCCATGATGCTGCGCGTTTTGGCGCGGAAAAAGCCTGTGCGGTGTACGAGTTGTTCAATCACGGCGGGATTGGCTGCGGCCAGGGTCCCCGGTGTGGGAAACTGCCGGAAAAGCTCCGGCGTGGCCACATTCACGCCGGCATCGGTGCTTTGGGCCGAGAGAATGGTGGCCACGGTGAGCTCCCACGCATTGCGATGGGTGAGCGCGCACACGGCATCGGGGTAGCACCGGCGCAGGGCATCGAGAATGGCCGCGACGCGTTCCGGTGCCAGCGGCTTTGCGGTGCCTCGGCGTCGGGGGTTTTTTGCGGTTTTGAGTTTGGCGGCGACCGGCTCGGAAGCGGCGATCGCACGCGCCCTGGCAGGGGAAGCCGCACCCTTTCGAGCCCGTTTCACTGTCGCCGAGACGACGTCCTTCGCCGTTCCGCTCGCAACCCGCTTCGTCGCCATGGAAGGCTAGCCGAGCCGCTCCAGCATTTCGTGCGGACGCAGGCGAATGCAGCTGAAAATGGGGTAATCCTTTAGCGTGTAGATCGAGATTTCGGTTTCGCGCAGTTGCTGCACCAGGTCCAGAAAGTCCTCGGGGAAGTTGGTCTCAAACGCGACGACAAATTCCTGATCGTCCAGGCCGAAGCTGTAGGTCGTGTTGAGCTTGACCCGCGGGTACGCGAGGCCGATGCGGATGTGCTCATCCATGAGGCGTTTGCGCTCGGCCATGGACAGCAGGTACCAGGGGCGGGTTTTCCAGAACGGGTAGATGAAAATATATTTGTGGCCGCCGGGCCGGATCGCTCCCCGGCCCTCGCCGTCGGACTCATCCTCGCGGTCGATCTGGTAGAGCGAGCGCTTGGTCATGGACAGGAAGTTGTGCGGCGTTTCGAGGTAGCCGCCCAGCGGGGAGACCATCAACTCGCTCCGCATGCGATTCATTTCTTCGAGCGAAAAGCCGATCGACCACAGGCAGAAGTCGCAATCGCCGCGCGCGCCGGTGGTCGAGTAGGTCATGGAAAGAAACTCGTTGGCACGGTTCCAGCGTCCGATGACTTCGGCGAAGGCGGCCTTTTGTGCGGCTTTTTGCTCGGCTGGCAGGCGGCGCCACTCCGGCAGCACGCGGTAGAAGGTAAAGCACACGATCTGGCGTCGGGTTGGCGCGCCGCCGTGCGATGCGGGCTGGCCCCCTGCGCTCGTCCGCGCGGCGGGTGCCTCGGATGTAGCGTTGGCGGCGGAATCGGGGGCGGTGACGACGGCGGCTTCGGACATAAATCTATGGTAACCGCCGGGGCCGCCGGGCGTCCGGTCTCGCTATACTCACAGTTGCATGTCCGCAAAGTTGATCGCCTTCCTTCTCGCTGTCATCACCGCCGGCGGTTACACCGGGGTTGTGCTCCTGATGGCAATCCAGTCCGCCTGCATACCGATCCCGTCCGAGATCATCATGCCCTTCGCGGGATTTGCGTTGGCGCATTCGCAGATGCAACTGGTGATCCTGGCCACGCTGGCTTCCTTGGCCTCCAACCTGGGCTCGCTGCCGGCCTATTGGATCGGTGCCAAAGGCGGACGACCGATGGTGGAGCGTTACGGCCGGTACCTTCTGCTTTCGAAGCGGGATCTCGACCTGGCCGACCGCTTCTTCTCGAAATTCGGTTCCATTACCGTGTTGGTCGGGCGCATGTTGCCGATCGTGCGGACGTTTATCGCCTTTCCCGCGGGAATTGCGCGCATGGACCAGTTCCGGTTCCACCTCTACACCTTTATCGGCTCCTGGCCGTGGTGTTATGCGCTGGCGTACATCGGCATGAAGCTCGGATCGCGGTTTTCCACCGATCCGCGTTTCAAGGCCATTTTCGATCGCTTTCATCACGGGGTGGAGCTTTTGATCGTGGTGGCCGTTGCGTATTTCATCTGGACGCATTGGAAAAATCGCGATCGGGTGCAAGTGGCCTGAGTCAACACTACTTCATACGTCTACTTCTTCGGCGCGGGCGGTTTGGGTGGCTTCGGAAGGGGTTTGGGAATCTTTGGGTAACTTGCCTGCCGTTCAATTGTCTTGCTTTTCATGCATCCTCATGCGATCTGGTGATGCATCTCGACGTTGTCTTGGCATTTCACCAATAATTTCTCGTCCTCATGCATGGTAGTAGTGCTTTTAGAAATCATCTCGACCTCTCGCCGTTTCAAGGCCAGCAGTTCGACCGAAGCGGAATCTGAGTAGACATCCGACCAAAGCGATTCGTAGTCGATGGCCAGGTTGGACCAGCGGGAATGCAGGTCGGCACAGTCAATCGAGTTCCGCTCGTTCTTGGCGACAAGGGAGACGGCACTCAGAACGGCAGCAAGCGCCGTGAGGACGGGACGAAGCCACAGCCAATTTCCGGGCAGGCCGCTCAGCAGAGCAGCTGTAGCTCCCGACGCAAGTATCAGCGTGCTCGCCGTCAGACCCTTACCGTACTGCTGATAGCGCCGTGCGAGTTCCGCGAAGTAGGCAGCACGAATCTGGGCCGATAACCAGCCATCCCAAACGCTCTTCTGCTGGAGGTCGTTCAACACCGTCGCCTACCTCTATCCGTTATTATGCCCTACCTATATTCAACATCACCCGAAGAACGGTTTGCGTGGGCGGGAAATCGTGAGCGATACTTATATGTCCGGCTTTTCGGAAATTTGTTCTTGAGAAGGGTACGTAGCAGAATGTCCACACCCGACGCCGCGCAGCAGCAGCCGTCCGCGGCAAGCATTACACCCCACACTGGAAAACTTGGCATCATGATCCCCGGCATGGGCGCGGTGGCCACAACGCTGATCGCCGGCGTGGAAGCGGTTCGCCGCGGCTTTGCCAAACCCATCGGTTCCATGAGCCAGATGGGCACCATCCGGCTTGGCAAACGCACCGACGATCGCACACCGCTGATCAAGGATTTTGCTCCGTTGGCTCCCCTGAACGACTTGGTCTTTACGGGCTGGGATATTTTCGGCGGCAATCTGTACGACGCCGCCAAGACCGCCGGTGTGCTGGATCGCGACCAGCTCGACAGTATGCGGCCGTTTCTGGAGTCGATCCAGCCCATGCCCGCGGCCTTCGATCAGCGCTGGGTCAAGCGCCTTGCGCCCAAAACGCAAAAAATCGGCAAGAATAACTGCGATCTGGCCAACCAGATTCGCAACGATATTGCCGAGTTCAAGACCCGGACCGACCGCCAGGTGATGATCTGGTGCGGGTCGACCGAGATTTACCTTGAGCCCTCGGCGGTTCACCAGACGCTGGAGGCTTTTGAGAAGGGTTTGGTCGAGGACGATCCCAACATTTCGCCCTCCATGCTGTATGCCTGGGCGGCGTTGAAGGAGGGCATCCCGTTTGCGAATGGCGCACCCAACCTCACCGTGGATATTCCCGCGCTGCAGGAGCTGTCAAAGAAGGTGGGCGCACCCATTTGCGGCAAGGATTTCAAGACCGGCCAGACCTTCCTGAAAACCGTGCTGGCCCCGGCGTTCAAGACGCGCCAGCTGGGTGTGGCGGGATGGTACTCGACCAACATTCTCGGCAATCGCGACGGCGAGGTGCTGGACGATCCGGATAACTTCAAGACCAAGGAAGTGTCCAAGCTCGGCGTGCTGGAACATATCTTCCAGCCCGAGAAGAACCCGGAGTTGTATGGAGATTTGTATCACAAGGTACGGATCAACTACTATCCGCCGCGCGGGGACAACAAGGAAGGCTGGGATAACATCGATATCTTCGGTTGGCTCGGCTACCCAATGCAGATCAAGGTGGACTTCCTTTGCCGCGATTCGATTTTGGCCGCTCCCTTGGCGCTCGACTTATGCCTGTTTATGGACCTGGCGAACCGTACACCGGCGCTCAAGCACCTGGGCATCCAGGAGTGGCTGAGTTTCTATTTCAAGGATCCGGATACGGCGCCGGGCGTTTACCCGGAGCACGATTTGTTCATTCAATCCATGAAGTTGAAGAACACGCTGCGCCACATCATGGGTGAGGACCTGATCACGCATCTTGGGCTGGAGTATTACGGGGAGTAGGTTCTCGCTCCGAATAGAAAGACGGCCCCGCGCTTCGCTCGTGGGGCCGTTTTAGCTTGGGGCTAAATTTCGCAGTGGAGAACAAAACAGCAAGCGCGCAGATTCCCTTCGGGAATGACAACAAAAACGCGGGATACCCTGCTTACTCCAAGACATGTAGCATTTCGGTCCAAAGCGCTTTTACGCCATTTTCCGTTTTGGTGGAAACCGGAAGAATTGTTTCCTCGCCATGCGCCTTGCGCAGTGCAGCCAGCGACTTGGACAAGGTGTTGCCGGAAAGTTTGTCGGTCTTGGTGGCGACGACGAGGTGGGGCCGACCCATGGTTCGCAGCGCCTCGATGAGCATCGTGTCGCTTTCCTGCGGAGGGATGTTGGAGTCGACCAGGCAGATGCAAAGCGCCAGCTGTTCGCGTTCGGCGAGATAGGGTTCGATGAACTTGGGCCATTCGGCGGAGATGGATTTGGAAATTTTCGCGTAGCCGTAGCCGGGCAGATCGGCGAAGATCAGCGACGGTTTGGCCTTGAATTTTTGCGCCGTCCCCTCATGCAGCGCGAAGAAATTGATCGCGCGGGTGCGTCCGGGGGTGGAGGAGACCTTGGCCTCGTGCGATCCGAGAAGTTTGTTGATCAGCGACGATTTGCCCACGTTGGAGCGGCCGAGAAAGGCGATTTCCGGGGCATCGCCCGTGCGGGTGGAAGAGGGGAAATGCTCGGCGCTGAGGGCGGAGAGCAGGAATTCTGTGTGGAACTGCATGGCGTTCTCTCTTGTCTGCGGCCAGGGGCCAGTGTCTGTACCAGAGTATGCGAGGCCCCGATCGAATGCGCCCATCCTCCCCGTTCCGTGGAAGAGCGATGCCACAAATGTTGAGTAGACGGCCCGAAAGGCAGCGATAGCCTTGCCAAGCAGGGTACTTTGACGCGATTCGGCAACGGCTGGGGGAAGGTGGAGGCACTTGGGGCGAAAGTCCGTAGCTTCGAGGGCACAACCGTGCCGTGTCTATGCCTGGTTGTGTTTGTTCCTGGCGCTCGGAACGCGTAGCGCGCCCGGGCAGGGGAAAGGTAACGCGCTTTTGTGGCCCGCCGCGATCGCCTATGATGCCGGGGGCAACTTGTACATTGCCGACAGCGGCCGCAACCAGGTGTTCGAGGCGACGCTTGGGGGTGCGCTGCTTGTGGTGGCGGGAACCGGAACGCAGGGCTACGGAGGCGATGGCGGAGCGGCGACGGCGGCGCAACTGAACGGACCCGGTGGGGTGGCCGTCGGTCCGGACGGAACGATTTACATCGCCGATACGGGCAATGCGCGGGTTCGCGCGGTGACGAGCGGGGTAATTGCTACCCTGGCGGGAACGGGACAGGGTGCGTTTGGCGGGGACGGCGGCGTGCCCGCCCATGCGAGTTTCCGAGCGCCGGCATCCCTGGCGCTCGACGGCCACGGTGGCCTGCTGATCTGCGACACGGCCGATCACCGGGTCCGGCG
>CAXTBI010000073.1:0-15044 GCA_964242195.1 uncultured Acidobacteriaceae bacterium | reverse complement strand
GGCCGGTGTGGCGGTACGCCCCGCGGCCGCCGCGCCCGGAATGCTTTGCGTCGCCGGGTGGCGCTGAACACGAACCACGGGCGCCGGGATGGCAACGGGCGGCGGAACCGCAACTGGAGCCGGGGCGGGTTCGGAAGTTTGCTGCGCGCCGGCGGCCGCTGCCAAAACGAAGCCGGCGACGATTGCCGAGAGGAATTTTGCTGTGCGGCGGTGGCCAGAGGTCGGGGAGGGTGTCAAGGCGTGGGGGTTCTCGATCGACTCAGTCGGCTCGATCCCGGGGCAGCCGCGGATCCCGGGCGGTGACGGTCCTGTCGATTGTAACCGGGGTTGCCCGGCGAACGGCGTCCGTGCGGGCCGTGGGCGGTACACTCAGTCGCATGCGGGTGTTTGGCGTCGATTGTGGAACCGAATTTACGGGCTACGGTGTGGTCGAGGTGGACTGCGCGGCGCGTTCGCCACGGCTGCGGCACCTGTGCGCCGGCGCGGTACGGCTGAACAAAAAAGATCGGACACCGGTTCGCCTGGCGCAGGTCTATGCGGAACTGACGGCGCTGATGACACTGTGGGAACCGGAGTGTGTGGCGGTTGAGGAAGTCTTCTTCGCCAAGGACGCGAAAAGCGCCCTGAAGCTGGGGCAGGTGCGCGGCGTGGCCATCCTGGCCGCGGCCAACTGCGGTCTTCCGGTGGCGGAATACGCTCCGCTTGCCGTGAAAAGCGCGGTGGTGGGCTACGGTTTGGCGGCCAAGGAGCAGGTAGCTTTTATGGTGGCGCGGTTGCTCGAACTGGATGAAATCCCCAGGCCCGCCGACGCCGCCGATGCGCTCGCCATCGCCATCTGCCACATCCATCACGCGCAAACGGCGGAGGCCTTGAAACGTTGAGGCTCCCCGAACGTTGGCTCGTTGCCTTGCTGCTTTCCGTTGCCGTGCAGGCCCAGGTTCCGGCATCGGGCCCGCGCCTGAGCTTTACGCTCGACCGCACCGGGGCCGCGGCGCTGCATTACACCGTACAGCTGGACGAGGCAACGGGAAAAGGTGTGTACCGTGCGACACTTCCTGCGGCAGGGAATATGGGCGCGGCAGGCGCACCGACCGACCTGCCCATCGCCGTGCCTCCCGCGGCCTTGGCCAGGGTATTCGCGGCGGTGCCGCTGATCCAGTCGAACCGTTGCGAATCGCATCGCAAAGGCGTCGCGCAGACCGGGACCAAGACGCTGCGGCTGGTGGGGGCCGGCGCGACCTCCGAGTGCAGCTATAACTATTCCGAAGATGATCGTGTAAACGCTGCAACCGCCGTCTTTGAGGCTTTGGCCGAAACCATGCAATACGGGGATCGGCTGGGGACCAAGCTGCGCTTCGACCGGTTGGGACTGGATGCGGAAATCGACGGCTTAGTGGCCGCGCTGGCCGACGGGCGCGCGCTTGCCGTGGGCAATATCGCTCCGGTGCTGGGAGCCATTCAGAATGACGATCGCGTGATGGAGCGGGTACGACGCAAAGCTGCCCATCTGCTCGAAAGCGCGGCGCTGCCTTCGCCCCCTGCCGATTCGCCCGGCCCGGAGGTTTGAAACCGGAGATCTCAACACCTCGGGCAGGCAGCCCCTACACCGCAGCCGGCGTCGAGGCGAGCGCTCGGTAGAGATCCGCAAGATCCTCCAGGCCGACCGCTTCGGAACGAACCTGGGCCGGCAGGTGTTTCGGCCAGGCCGCTTCCATCTGCGTGGCGCTGTAGCCGGCATGGCGCAGGTTGTTGGCCAGCGTCTTGCGCTTTTGCGCGAAAGTGGAGCGCAAAAAGGGGTTGAAGGTCTCGAACTCGAGGCCCAGTTCAGCGAATCTGGGCCGAAAATCGAGACGGACCACCGTGGAATACACCTCCGGCGGTGGAGCAAATGCGCTTGGGGGAAGGGTGAAAAGCTCGGTGACCGTTCCGTGGAGCTGGGCCAGCGCCGAAAGCGGGCCGTACTCGCTGGCACCGGCCGCTGCGGCAAGGCGAACGGCGACCTCGCGCTGCGTCATCAGCACGGCGCAGCGCAAGAGGCCCTCGCGAGCGAAACGGAACAGGTGGAGAAGGATGTCCGACGTGATGTAGTAGGGCAGGTTGCCGATAACGTCCAGCGGCCCACCGGCTTCGGCGGCCAGCGGGCGGAGGTCGGTCTGGAGAATATCGGCGTGGTGAACCGTTACGTGTGGGGCATCCCGAAAGCGGAAAGCGAGTTCGCGCGCCAGGGCGGGGTCGAACTCAATGCAGTGGAGGCGACCGCAGCGCGCCGCCAGGGGACCGGTGATTGCGCCGTGGCCCGGACCGATTTCAACGACAGACCGCTCGCGTTCACCGCCCAGCGAACCGGCGATGCGCAGGCAAGCTGCCTCGTCCACCAGAAAGTTCTGGCCCAGTTTGGTTCCGTTGCTCTTCACAGCCTTGCTTGGCAGCCCTCACCTTCAGCTTAGCTGAGCTAAAGGTGAGGTTGGCTCAGAGCAGGCCGAAGGCCCGGAGGTAGCTCCGTTCAGTGGCCCGTGCTGAACGGAGCAGTTTGCGTTGTGTTGAGGTCACATTAGTTTAGGGCCGCTGCCGATCGGCGACGGCCGAGAGTCACAGCGCCAATCAGGCCAGTGCCCAGCAACAGCAGTGAAGAGGGTTCCGGGGTGACGGCCGTCGCCACTGCCGAGTTGGAGAAGCTTACACTATTTCCCGTCTGGCCGAATTGCGAGCTTAGGGCAAACGTTCCGACCGACGACGTGTATCCCGTCTCGGACAGGATTCCGGTGCCGTGAATCAGGAGGTCGCCGAAGCTGTCGAGTCCACTTCCCGAACTGATGCTGGTTACGGTTAAAGTGACCTCGGTGCCCGCATCGAGGATGTCAAAAATCGGTAATCCTGAAACGAAACCCGAACCGTAGACAAAGGGATTTACCGGGTAGGTGACGCAGGCGTCGCACAGGGGGAGATTGGCAAAGGTGCCCAACCCCTGTCCGAAAACGCTGCCCAACCCGGTAAAGGTGACAGACGTATCGGTGTAGGTAGCGCTCCCACCTACAGAGATGAGCCCCTGGACGGGCAGAGTGTCGGCGTACGCCACGGGTAAGGACGCTCCAAGCAGTAAGAGGGCGGTCACGGCTTTAAGCAGCATAGAATTCTCCATAGGTCGGTGCTTTCGCAGATACTATCCCACGGATTGCTTGCTGTAAACAAAATATCCGTGCATATTTCTTTAATTGATGCGGACAACAAAGGAGTTCGTGCCGTCATTTGGAGCGCCGATCCAGGTAGCGATGCGCGTGGCTTCCGGGCGCCCACGGGTGACCGGGTCAATGCGTACCCAGAAACCTGTCTGGCCGGTGAACTCGGAGACGCGAGCACCACGGTATTTGTCCAGAAGAGCGGCTTTCAGGTCCAGTGCATCGTTGACACCCTTGAACGGCCCGGTCTGCACGCACCAGCGGCCAACGGGATCGGCCTGCGGATGGGGGAAAGCCTCGATGCGGACCTCGGCAATTCCGCGGGTATACAGGCCGATTTGTTTAGCAGCGATTTCGGAAAGATCCAGGATGCGACCGGGGTAGAAGGGGCCGCGGTCGGTGATACGGACCAGCGTCGTCTGGCCGGTCCCCACATTTGTGACACGAACGGTGGAGCCGATGGGAAGTGTTTTATGGGCGGCGGTGGGGGCGGTGGCGTCGTACCGCCGACCGTCGGCGCCAATGTGTCCGTGGGCGTAGTACCAGGTGGCCAGGCCGGTTTCGGTAAATGTCGGGCCGGGGCCGGTGCTGTCGAAAAAGCCATCCTCTGCGGCGACTTCGGGGAGGGCGTGAGAGGAGCCGCGACTGGAACTGGGCGGGGCTGGCGGGGTGTGCGCCACCGTTGTCCGGTGATGACAGCCCCCCAGGAACGAAAGCACAAGCATTCCAAGGAGGGGGAGCCGTCGTGTTGCCGTGGCCGGACGACGGCTCCCGCGGCGTTGCCGGGAGAAGCTCAAAGGCCGCTTGCCTCGCGCTTCCGGCGTTCGTCGTCAAGCCCATCGGCCATTTTGCGGAGTTTGTCGGCAAACGTGCGCAGGGCGGACGAGCCGCTGCGCCGCACATCGGGCACAACCTCCTCATCGAGGTACTTCACGGCACGGCGTACCTCGTCTTCGACGCGGTCTCCGGCTTCGCGAAGATGGTCTTCCAGCCCTTTTGTCGGATTCATCATACGTCCCTCGCTCACGCTTGAGGATGGGCTGCCGGGAAGAGGTAAGTCAATGTGCAGTTTGGGGACGTGTCCGGTCAGTCAATGCCACCCAGCCCGGCACTGCCGGACAGACAACCGCAGGGATCGACTTCGCGTCTTTTTAGCAAAGGATTCCATGGCAAGCGGTGCCGCTCCGGCGGTCTACCTTGGCCGGGAGTAGAGGGTTCGTCTTATGAATTCCTACCGTTCGTCCCAGGGCAAACGAGCATACCGCAGAACAGGCATGGCCTTCGTGGCGCTTGGCACCGTGTGCCTGGCCGGCGTCGGCGCAAGAGCGCAGTCAACCCCACCCCTGCCCAGCACCTCCGGCACCCAGGAGGTTGCACGTGCGCCAGGAGCGGACGCCGTTCCCCTCGCCGAGGGCGGCTCCGGAATCAAGGACTTCGCCGCCGGATCTTCCTCTTCGGCCGAATCCTCGCTTCCGGACTCACCCCTGCCGCAACTGCACAAGCTGAGTACGCCGCCCGCCACACCGCAAACCGCGCAGCGCGTGGCGTCGATCTACACCGGCACCATACCGGCTGGATACCGTGCGCAGCCATTGACGGCGCATCAGAAAGTTGTCCTGGGGGCGCGCAGCCTCTACTCGTTCGAAAGTCTCGCGGCTATCGTTTTGTCGGCAGGGTATTCCCATATCACCGACGGCCAACCCAACTACGGGGTGGACTCGAAGGCGTTCGCGCAGAGATTGGGCGCCTCCGCGGCCCGCGAAACGTCACAGGGCGTTTTTACAGGCATTGTGCTTGCACCGCTGTTGCACGAAGATCCGCGCTATTACGTGAAGGGGCCGGACTTCAACATCATCAAGCGAACGACGTACGCGATTACCCGGCCTTTGGTGACGCGGACCGATGGAGGGCGTTCCAGGGTGAACGCCTCGCTGCTGATCGGGTATGCCGGTGCGGCTGCGCTTACGGCGTCGTACTATCCTGAGAGCAATCGCAACTTCCACGATGTGGCCTCCACGTACGGTGCGTCGATCGGCGGAGCCGCCCTGGGTTTCTTTGTGAGTGAGTTCAGTGACGACGTGTTGAAGGTGTTGCACCTGAAGCGCTTTCCGTAAAGCGACTCCTCCGGCGGTCCAGCGATCATGGAGTAGCGGCTGCCTGTCGGGCTGCGGCATCGCTTGTGATGGTGCCTGCGGCGGGAAGCTGGGTGGCGTTCCAGCCGCCCCCGAGTGCCTGAATCAGCTGTACGGCCGCGGTCATCTCGGTGACACGCAGGCTGACCTGGGTTTGCTGATTGGAGAGAAGCGTGTTCTGCGCGGTGATGACGTTGAGGTAGGGGTCGAGTCCGGTTTTGTAGCGGGCCTGGGCGATGTCCAGATATCGTTGCGCCGCGCTCACGGCGGCGGTTTCGCGGATGTCCTGGTCGGAGGAGACGCGCAGCGTGGAGATGTAGTCCTCCACCTGCTGGAAGGCCACGAGAACGGTTTCGCGGTAGCTGGCGACGTCGGCATTGTACTGTGCGTTGTACTGCGCGAGGGTGGCGCGGCGCAGGCCGCCGTCGAAAATCGTTTCCGCGGCGCTGGCCCCAACCGACCAGAACAGCGCGGGGGCGGTGAAAAGACTGGTGATCTGCGAGGCTTCAAGGCCGCCGCTGCCGGTGAGGCTGAGGTTGGGGTAGAAGGCGGCCTTTTCGACCCCGATGAGGGCATTGGCCTGGGCCAACGTGCGCTCGGCGGCGGCGATATCGGGACGGCGCTGCAACAGGCCGGAGGGAACACCGACCGGAATGGCGGGTACGGGCGTCGTGAGCGGCCGCACCGGCATGGTGAAGCTCGAGGCGGGCTGGCCGATCAGCGTGGCCAGGGCATGCTCGTAAATGGCACGGTTGGACGCGATGCCGGCACCGGCCTCTTCCGCGTTGCGCAGCGTCACCTCGGCTTCGGCGGTGGATTCGGGGCTGTCGATGCCGGTCTGTACAAGCACCTGGGTCAGCTCGAGTGCTTGGCGGTCGGCCTGAATGGTCTTGTTGTAAACATCCTGCAGGGCATCCTGGCCGCGCAGTTCGAAGAAGTAGATGGCGAGGTCGGCCTGCTCGGTCAAGCGTTCATTTTCGAGGTCGGCGGCCGAGACCTGCGCGGCATATTGGTATTCGCGAATCGTGCTGCGAATGCGTCCCCAAAGATCGGGTTCCCAGGAGACGTCAAAGGGCAGCTGCAGCGACGTGGCCGTGCTCCCGGTGGACGAGACGCTGGTAGTGGAGGTTCCGGTGCCTGTTCCTGTGCCTGTACCTGTACCCGTGCCGGTGGTGCCTGTGCCGGTGGTGCCGCTGGCGCCGGTGGTGGTGTAGCCGCGCAGGGCGCTGGAGGACTTGGTGCGGCCGTAGCTGGGCGTTGTTGTGAGGGTGGGGTAAAGCTGTGAATGGGCTTCGCGGACGAGCGCGCGCGCTGCCATGAAGTTTTGGAAGTAGAGGGCAATGTTCTGGTTGTTGATGTCGAGCTGCTCCTCGAGGCGATTCAGCTCGGGCTCCCCGAAGATTTCCCACCATCTGCCTTTCAATGTCGCGTCCTGCGGATTGGCCGGCCGCCATGTGCCTTGAGATACGCCGGCGAACGCGGCGGGGGCAGCTTCTTTGAAGGCCGGCGGCGCGATTGCGGCGGAGTTGGGCAATGGCGAGACATACTTGGGGCCGACGCGGCAGCCATCGGCGAGCAGAGCGCAAGAGCAGAAGGCCGCGACGGCGAGCCGCGGAAGCCGAGACGGGATGCGGGAGCGGCGCGCAGGATGGCGGGAGAGGGTCATAGGAGCAGATCGCTTCATGCGTTTACCTCGTTCAGACGGGCGGCGTGCTCATCCTCGACGTGTTTTTCTCCAAGGAACTTCAGGCGCATGTTGTCCATAAAGAGATAGATGATGGGGGTGGTGTAAAGCGTCAGCACCTGGCTGACGAGCAGGCCGCCGATGATGGAAATGCCAAGCGGACGGCGCAATTCCGAGCCCATGCCGGTGCCGAGGGCAAGTGGAACGGCGCCGAAAAGGGCGGCCACGGTGGTCATCAGGATGGGCCTGAAACGCAGGATGGAGGCTTCAAAGATGGAGTCACGGGTGTTTTTTCCTTCGACGCGTTCGGCGTTCAGAGCGAAATCGATGACCATGATGCCGTTTTTCTTGACGATGCCGATGAGCAACACGATGCCGATGATGGACATGACGTTGAGATCGGTATGCGTGAGAAAAAGGGCCAGAACGGCACCCAGGCTGGCCGGGGGCAGCGTGGAGAGGATTGTCAGTGGGTGAATCAGGCTCTCATACAACATGCCGAGCACGATATAGACGGCAACGATGGCGGCAAGGATAAGGTAGGGTTCGCTGTTGAGCGAGGCTTTAAAAGCTTGCAGCGTGCCGGAAAACTGCCCATGAACCGATTGCGGGAAATTGAGGCGGCGTTGGATGGCGAGGATGTCCTGCGTGGCCTGGCCCAGGGAAACGCCCGGTGCAAGATTGAACGACACCGTCACGGAAGGGAACAGGCCGGTGTGATTGACCGCCAGCGGCGAGGTGGACGGAACATATTTGACGGCCGCATCCAGGGGAATAGCACCGCCGCCCTCGGTCGGCACGAGGTAGGTGTGCTTCAGGCCCTCGGGCGTTTGCCAGTACTTGGGAGCGACTTCCAGCACGACGTAGTACTGGTTCAATTCGCTGTAAATCGTGGAAGCTTCGGACTGGCCGAAAGCGTCGTAGAGGGAACGGTCAATGAGCTGCGGGGTAAGGCCGAGACGAGCGGCGGTAGGCCGGTCATAGGTGAGCAACGCCTGTAGACCATGGTTTTGCTGATCCGTGTTCACGTCGGCGAACCCCGGCGCTTTGCGCATGGCGGCAAGCAGCTGGGGGCCGTAGGTGGTGAGGTCTTCGGAGCTTTCCGCCTCCAGCGTGTACTGGTACATGGCATTGGACTGGCGGCCGCCGATGCGGATGTCCTGGGTAGCCTGCAGGAAGGTGGCGGCGCCGGGAACCTTGGCAAGCTTTCCGCGGAGGCGGTCGACGATCTGGGCGGCGCTGGCATCCCGCTGGTTGATCGGCTTGAGTGCGACAAACATGAAGCCGCCGTTGGCCGCTCCCTGGCCGCCTGTGAAGCCCATCACGTTGCCCACACCGGGATCGGACTTCACGATGCTGACGGCTTGCTGCAGTGCCCGGCGCATGGCGTAAAAGGACGTGTCCTGCGGACCCTGCATGCCGCCTTGCAGGGCACCGACATCCTGTTGGGGGAAGAAGCCTTTCGGAACTTTGATCAGCAGAAAGACGTTGAGGCCGAGGGTGATGAAGAAGACCAGCAGCACAAGCGAGGGGTGATCGAGGGTCCAGATCAGGGTGCGTCGGTAGCCGGCGAGCAGGCCATCGAAGAGGCGCTCGCTCCAGCGGTACACGGCTCCATGTTCGACGCCGTGCTCCGGTTTCAGAATGCGGGAGCACATCATCGGCGTGGTGGTGAGGGAAATCACCATGGAAAGGAGGATGGCAATCGAAAGGGTGATGGCGAATTCGCGGAAGAGCCGGCCGACGATGCCGCCCATGAGCAACAGCGGAATAAACACGGCGATCAGCGAAATGCTGATGGAAAACACCGTGAAACCGATTTCCTGCGCGCCTTTGAGGGCGGCGGGGATGGGAGCGAGCCCCTCTTCAAGATGGCGGGAAATGTTTTCCATGACGACGATGGCGTCGTCGACGACAAAGCCGCTGGCAATGGCCAGGGCCATGAGCGAAAGGTTATCGAGTGAGAAGCCGGCCAGGTACATCACCGCGCAGGTGCCGATCAGGGAGACGGGAACGGCTACGGCGGGAATGAGGGTGGCGCGCCAGTTGCGCAGAAATAGGAAAACCACCAGAACGACCAACAGGACGGAGACGACGATGGTCTTCTCGATGTCCTTCACGGAGGCGCGGATAGTGAGGGTCCGGTCGATGACGGTGACGATGTGCTCGCCGGCGGGGACGGTGGCTTGCAGGGAGGGCAAGGCAGCGTTCACGGCGTCCACGGTAGCGATGATGTTGGCCCCGGGTTGGCGGAAGATCAGCATGTTGACCGAGGGCTTGCCGTTGAGAAACCCGGCCTGCCGGATGGTTTGCTGCGAATCGGTTATCTGGGCGACGTCCCCGAGGCGAACGGCGGCCCCATTGTGATAGCCGATGACGAGCGGACCGTAGTCCGCCGCCTTCGAAATTTGATCGTTGGCGAGGATGTCGAAGGTGACCCGGCCGTTCGAGAGCTGGCCCTTGGCGGAGTTTGAGTTCTGCCCGGAAATGACGGTAGCTACCTGCGGCAGGCTGATGCCGAGGCCGGCGAGCTGATCCGGGTTGACGTCGATGCGCACCGCCGGCAGCGAAGCGCCCACAACGGAGACCTGACCGACACCGTTGATCTGCGAGATGCGCTGCATGACGACGGTGGACGCTTCGTCGTACAGGTGCGGGATGTCGTAGATATCCGATTGGAGGCCGAGCACCATGATGGGGGAATCGGCGGGGTTGACTTTGCGGTAGCTGGGATTGGCGGGAAGGTTGGTGGGCAGGTAACTGCGCGCGGCGTTGATGCCGGCTTCCACATCGCGGGCGGCCCCGTTGATGTCGCGATTGAGATCGAATTGCAGCGTGACGTTGGTGGTCGAAAGCGTGCTGGACGAGGTCATCTCCGTAACGCCGGCGATGTGCCCGAACTGGCGTTCCAACGGTGTCGCGATGGAGGAAGCCATGATGTCCGGGCTGGCACCGGGCAGGGAAGCGCCCACGGAGATGGTGGGGAAGTCCACCTGCGGCAGAGGGGAAACCGGAAGCACGGAAAAGGCGATGGCGCCGGCAATTGCGATGGCGATCGTCAGCAGCGTGGTGGCGACGGGCCGCTCGATAAAGATGCGGGACGGGTTCATCGGCAGGCCCTCATGCATGCTCCGCGGCGCGTTGGGCCTGGCTGTGCTGGTTGGCGTGTTCGATGGTCCCCTGGTTGGGCTTTTTGCCGGAAAAACGCGAGCCCAGGTTGTCGAAGAAAATGTAGATGACCGGCGTGGTGTAGAGCGTAAGAATTTGCGACAGGATCAGGCCGCCGACGATGGTGACGCCCAGGGGACGGCGAAGCTCCGAGCCGATGCCTGTGCCGAAAGCCAGCGGAACGCCCGAGAGCAGAGCCGCGAGCGTGGTCATCATGATGGGGCGGAAGCGCAGCAGCGAGGCCTGGTAAATCGCTTCGGTGGCATCCATCTCGCCGTGACGCTCGGCTTCAAGCGCGAAATCGACAATCAGGATGCCATTTTTCTTCACAATCCCGATCAGCAGAATAATCCCGATGATGGCGACGATGTTGAGATCGAGATGGAAGATCTCAAGAGCGAGCAGGGCCCCCACACCGGCGGAAGGCAGCGTGGAGAGGATGGTGATCGGGTGAATATAGCTTTCATACAGCACACCGAGCACGATGTACACGGTGATCAGCGCGGCCAGCACAAGCAGGCCTTCGTTGGATTGCGAGTTTTGAAAGGCCGCCGCCGTGCCCTGGTAGTTGGCGACGACGCTGGCCGGGAAGTTGGCTCCCTTCACGCTCTTATCGATGGCATCAAGGGCCTGGCCGAGCGAGTACCCGTTCGCAAGATTGAAGGAGACGGTGACGGCGGGGAATTGACCCTGGTGGTTGACCGAGAGGGGCTCACTGACCGTTTGCATGCGAGTGAACGCACCGAGCGGAACTGCATTGGCATAGCCCGTGGTGGCCGCGCTTCCACTGCCGGAACTGCCCCCGGAACCGGAGCCGCCGGCGGGGGCGGTCGTGCTGCTGACGCGCGTGGTGCCGTTTGAGGCCGTGTTGGGGCTGGACGACGTTCCGGTGCTTGTGCTGCCGAGAATGCTCAGGGTCGTATTGCTGGCCTGCGAGAGCGCCCCTGTGCTGCTGACCGATGCCGTGCTGCGCGAGGTGCCCGCGGAGGAAACGGCCGAGGTGGAAGAGCTTGAGGTGCCTACGCCGGTTGAGGCGGTCGGCGTCAGCAGGCTGGCGGTGGCGGTGTTGGACGCGGCACCGGCGCCGGAGGAGGAGCCGGCGGTGTTGGAGCCACCGGCGGCCGGGGCGGCGGTTCCACCCGTGGTGGCGGACTGCACATACAGGTCGTTCAGCCGATGGGGATCGAGTTGAAACTGCGGCTCGGCTTCGAGGATGACGTGGTACTGGTTCACCTGGGTGTACAGGGTGTTGATCTGGCGCTGGCCGAAAGCGTCATACAGGGTATTGTCGATGGTTTGCGGCGTGACCCCGAAACGCGAGGCGGTGGGCCGGTCGATGACCAGCTGCGTCGCCAGGCCGCCGTTCTGCTGATCGGTGACGATGTCGGCCAATTGCGGAAGACCTTGCAGACGGCGAACGAAGTCGCGTGTGACGCCGACAAGCTCGGTCTTGTTGGGATCCTCGATCGTGTATTGGTACTGGGTTCGGCTGACCCGGTCCTCGACGGTGAGATCCTGCACCGGCTGCATGTAGAGCTTGATGCCGGGGATGCGGTCCAGCTTGGGCCGGAGGCGATCGATGACCTGCGTGGCGCTGAGACCGCGCGCTTCCACGGGTTTGAGATCGATCTGGACGCGGCCGCTGTTCAGGGTGGTGTTGGTGCCATCCGGGCCGATAAACGAAGAGATGTTCTCCACTGCCGGATCCGCAAGCAACACCTGCCCGACCTGCTGCTGCTTCAACGACATGGAGGCGAAGGAGGTATCGGCCGAGGCCTGCGTGATGCCCTGGATGATGCCGGTGTCCTGGGTGGGAAAGAAGCCTTTGGGGATCGTGATGTAGAGAAAGGCCGTGAGCAGAATCGTGGCGAGCGCGATCAGCAGGGTAAGGGTTTGGAAGCGCAGAACCCAGCGCAGGCTGCGGCCATAGGCGGCAATGACGGTTTCGAAAAAGCGTTCGGAAACTTCGTAGAACCAGCCTTCGTCTTCAGGGGCCTTGTACTTGAGCAGGCGGGCGGACATCATCGGCGTGAGCGTGAGGGAGATAAAGGCCGAGAGGATGATGGTGACCGCAAGCGTTACGGCGAACTGCCGAAAGAGCCGACCGGCGACATCGCCCATGAAAAGCAAGGGGATAAGTACGGCAATGAGCGAAACGGTGAGTGAAAGAATGGTGAAGCCGATTTGCTCGGAGCCCTTGAGCGCGGCCTCCATCGGCGGATCGCCTTCTTCGATGTAGCGGGAAATGTTTTCAATCATCACGATGGCATCGTCGACCACGAAGCCGGTCGAGATGGTGAGCGCCATCATGGTGAGGTTGTTGAGTGAAAAGCCGGCCAGATACATGACCCCGAGCGTGCCGATCAGCGACAGGGGCACCGCCACCGCCGGGATGACCGTGGCTGAAACGCTGCGCAGGAACAGAAAGATGACCAGAACGACAAGGCCGATGGCGAGGGCGAGTTCGAACTCGACGTCCTTGACCGAGGCGCGGATGGCGTCCGTGCGGTCCGAGACGATCTGCACGTGTACGGCGCGGGGAAGGCCGGTTTCAAGCTGCGGCAGCAGGCGCTCGATGTTGTCGACGACCTGGATGGTGTTGGCGCCGGGCTGGCGCTGGATGTTGAGGATGATGGAAGGGGTGGCGTTGACCCAGGCGGCCAGGTTGGCGTTTTCCACGCCATCGATCACATGGGCCACGTCCGTGAGCATGACCGGCGCGCCGTTGCGATAGGCGACTACGACCCGTTTGTAGTCGCCGCTCGAGAGCAGCTGGTCGTTCGCATTGATGGTGTAGTCCTGCGACGGACCGTCGAAGTTGCCCTTGGCAGAGTTCAGGCTTGTGCTGGTGAGGGCGTTGCGCAGATCTTCAAGGTTGATGCCGAACGATCCGAGCGTGGTGGGGTCGGCCTGGATACGAATGGCCGGCTTCTGACCGCCGGAGATGGACACCAGGCCGACGCCGGAAATTTGCGAAATTTTCGGGGCCAGGCGGGTGTCGGCCAGGTCCTCGACCTTGGACAGCTCCATCTCATTGGAGGTCAGGGCAAGGGTGAGCACGGGGGCATCGGCGGGGTTGGATTTGGAGTAGATCGGCGGAACGGGCAGATTCGCCGGCAGATAGCTTTGCCCGGCGTTGATGGCCGCCTGCACCTCCTGCTCGGCGACGTCGATATTCAAGGAGAGCTGAAACTGCATGACGATGACCGAAACGCCGCCGGCGCTGGTCGAGGTCATCTGGCTGAGGCCCTGGATTTCGCCGAACTGGCGTTCGAGCGGCGCGGTCACGGCGGAAGCGACCACGTCGGGGCTGGCACCGGGGTAGAACGTCAGCACCTGGATCGTGGGGTAATCGACCTCCGGCAAGGCGGAGACGGGCAGCTGAAAATAGGCGATACCGCCGGCGAGAAAGATCGCCACCATCAGCAGCGCCGTCGCGACCGGACGCAGAATAAACGGGCGGGATGGGTTCATGGGGCGGTGTTTCCGCCCTTGGTTCCGGAGGTTTGATTCCCGGACGATTTGGTTCCGGGGGTTTGGGCATCCCTGGTTTGCCCCGGTTGTCCGCCCCCGCCCCCGCCTCCGCCGCGAACCTGTACCTTGGCCCCGTCCTCCAGCCGGTCAAAGCCGCTGGTGGCCAGTGTGGCATTGGGGCCTATGCCCCCCACGGCGGTGACCTGCTCATTGCTGGTCAGGGCCTTTATGGGCTGCACCCCCACCGTATTGTTGGGTTTCACGAGGTAGACAAAGGCCGCCGTTCCGTTGTGCTGCACGGCGGCGGAGGGAACAAGCGTCGCATCGCGAAGTGTTTTGATCCGCAGCCGCGCGTTCACAAACTGGTTCGGGAACAGGATGTCTTTGGGATTATTGAAGTTGGCACGGAATTTCAACGTTCCCGTGGCGGTGTCGATCTGGTTGTCGAGCGAACTCAGGTGACCGGTATCGAGCTTTTTGTCGTTGGAGCGGTCATACGCTTCCACTTGCAGCTGGTGGGCGCCGCGCAGCTGTTCCTGCACCTGCGGCAGATTGTCTTCCGAAACGTTGAAGACCACCGTAATGGGCTGCAGCTGCGTGATGACGACGAGTGTGGAGCCGGTGCCCGAAAAAACGATGTTGCCGGGATCGACCAGGCGCAGACCGACGCGACCGGTAATCGGAGCGTTGATGTGGCAATAGGCCAGCTGCACGCGGTCGTAGTCGACGCTGCCCTGGTCGGCGAGAACGGTGCCCTGATCCTGCTCGACGGTTTGCTGTTGATCTTCCAGCTGCTGGCGAGCGATGGCGTTGCGGGCGAAGGCGGCACTGTAGCGAGCGAGATCGATCTTTGCCTCGGCAAGAACGCCCAGATCGCGCTTCAGCGTGCCTTCGGCCTGGGTGAGGGTGGCCTGGTAGGGCCTGGGGTCGATTTCGACCAGCGATTGCCCCTTGTGCACGAGTTGGCCTTCACGGTAGTGCACGGCCATCACGCGGCCGGTGACCTGGCTGTACACGGTAACGGTGTAGACCGGGGTAACGGTCCCGAGCGCGTCGTACACGATGTCGATGTTGCCGGTTTTGGACTGGCCGACGGTGATCGCGGCGGCGGCGGCGACGAAAACTGCTGCACTCTTACGCATTGTCAAAACCTCAAATTACCCTGTCGGCCGTTCCAACCGGCGATCGGCCGACATGATCCCTTCGGATCGACGCAGCACGGCAAGCTGTTGCTGCATTGCAACAGAGGCGCCCGACGGCGGATTTCGGACAGCGCCGGTTAAGGCGGGCCGGATCGCTCGCCGATCGAAGGGTGGGCTTGGCGCTGCCGATCAGGTTTCCGGGGTGAGGCGTCTCGGCTTGATCGCGGCCAGACCCTCGCTGGCCCACGGCAGGTCGAGCGAGGAAAAC
>CAXTBI010000072.1:0-15876 GCA_964242195.1 uncultured Acidobacteriaceae bacterium | reverse complement strand
CTGGGCGAGGCGATGGTGACCCAGCTGCTCGGCCAAACGCCGGAGGAGGCGACCGAGGCCGATGGCCAGCCGGTGCGCACCCGCCAGCCGCTGATTCGCTCCGTCGCCGATCTGTACCGGCTTACGCGCGATCAGCTCACCTCGCTGGAACGTGTCGGCACGAAGACGGCGGACGCGTTGCTGGCGCAAATTGCGCGCTCCAGGGAGGCACCGCTGGCGCGTGTGCTTTTCGGGCTTGGGATTCGGTTTGTCGGCGAGCGCACGGCCGGTCTGCTGGCAGCCCATTTCGGTTCGATCGATGCCTTGATGGCCGCGGGCGTCGATCGGCTGGAAGCGGTAAACGAGGTGGGCCCGCGCGTTGCCGAAGCCATTGCGGAGTTTTTCTCGGTCGAGAAAAACCGCGCCCTGGTCGCCGATCTGCAACAGCTTGGCTTCACCCTGCCCGCACCGCAGCGTGTCGCGGGCGGCGCGCTGGAGGGGAAAAACGTCGTACTGACGGGCAGCTTTCCGACGCTCTCCCGAGAGGGCGCAAAGGAGCGCATCGAGGCCGCGGGCGGCAAGGTTGCCGGTTCGGTATCGAAGAAAACCAGCTTTGTGGTAGCCGGAGAGGATGCCGGGTCGAAGCTCGAAAAGGCTCGCGACCTCGGCGTAGAAATCATCGACGAACCGGAACTCTTGAAGCGGCTCACCGGTTGACTGCGCCTCCCCTTGCGATGTTCCATGGGCCTGGGTCATTGCCAAGGGAGTGCGGCGTGAGGTAAACCGGAGAGGCTAATCTTTCTCGCTGATCCTTCTTCTGGAGTTCGTATGCCGGTTCGTTTTGCCCGTTATTTTCTCGGCGCCTCGCTGTTGAGCCTGGCGACACTTTCCCCGTCTGCCAAGCTGATGGCGCAGAGCCAACCCGCCGCCACCACCTTTCCCTGGAGCAACGCCGCGCTTACGCCGGATCAACGGGCGGATTTGGTCGTTGCGCAACTGACGCTGGCTGAAAAGATTCAGCTTGTGCACGGCATTGGATGGGGACCGCTGCGGGACGATACGCCCATTCCGGCCGACAACAACGGGGGCGCGGGCGAGGTGCTGGGCATCCCCCGCCTCGGAATCCCTTCGCTGCAACAGGCCGACTCCGCCGTCGGTGTGCGCGGCACGGCCCGGGAGAGCCGGTACTCCACCCTGCTGCCCAGCGTGATCGGCGCCGCCGCCAGCTGGGACCCGGATGCCGCGCATCTGTACGGCGATGTGATTGGCCGTGAGCTGCGCGCCGAGGGGTTCAACCAGTCCATCGGCGGTGGGGTCGATCTGGCGCGCGACCCGCGCAACGGCCGCTTATTTGAGTACCCCGGGGAAGATCCGGTGCTGGCCGGCGTCACCGTCGGTCACCTGATCATGGGTGTTGAACAGAACAAGGTGATGGGCGACATCAAGCATTACGCCATGAACGATCAGGAGACCGGCCGCACGGTGGTCGACGCTCTGATCACGCACAAGGCGATGCACGAAAGCGATCTGCTGGCCTTTGAAATTGGCATCCGCATCGGTCATCCGTCGTCGGTGATGTGCTCGTATAACAAGGTGAATGGCGATTGGGCCTGCCAAAACGATTACCTGCTGAACCATGTGCTGAAAGGCGAGTGGCACTACCCGGGTTTCGTCGTGTCCGACTGGGAAGCGACGCACACCACGGTGAAGGCCGCGCTCGCCGGGCTCGATCAGCAGCAGCCCGGTGAAGAGTATTTCGGTAAGCCGCTGATGGAGGCCGTGCAGAATGGGCAGGTACCCATGAGCCGGTTAAATGACATGGTGCATCGGCTGCTGCGCTCCATGTTCGCTGCCGGTGTGATCGATCATCCGCCGACGCCGCGTTTTGTTGTCGATCCTTTCAAGGGCCGCGACGATGCGCAGCACATTGCCGAGGAAAGCATCGTTCTTTTGCGCAATCAGAACAACACCCTGCCGTTGGGGGCGACGGGGCTGCGCACGATTGCCGTGATCGGCGCGCATGCGGACAAGGGCGTGATGTCCGGGGGCGGCTCCGCGCAGGTGGATGCGCCGGGCGGCGATGCCATTTCGCCCGGCACGCCTACCAAGTGGGGGCAGCCGGTGTATTTCCCTTCCGCACCGCTCAAGTACATTCGCGAACATGCACCGAACGCGCAGGTGAGCTTTGACGCCGGCACCGATCTCAGCTCTGCCGCGGCGCTGGCCGCAAAGAGCGACGTCGCGGTCGTGTTTGCCGATCAATACATGAGCGAAGGCGGCGATGCACCTACACTTTCCCTGCCCAACAACCAGGACGCCCTGATTGCGGCCGTTGCCAAGGCAAACCCGCACACGGTGGTTGTGCTCGTCACGGGCAATCCCGTCAGCATGCCCTGGATCAACGATGTGGCGGGCGTGATGGAAGCGTGGTACCCCGGCACGGCGGGCGGCCAGGCCATTGCCAACCTTCTCTTCGGGACGGTGAATCCGTCGGCCAAGCTGCCCATCACGTTCGCGAAAAGCGAGGCCGACCTGCCCCACACCCGCATCTTCGGCATGACGTACAACACGCCCCAGAACGGCGGCTTGCCGGAAAGCTGGGTTGCCGAAGACAAAAAGACTACCTTCCCGGCCGACTACAGCGAAGGCGTTCGCTTCGGTTACAAATGGTTCGAGTCGGAGGGCAAGCAGCCGTTGTTTCCGTTTGGCTTTGGGCTTTCCTACACAAGCTATCGCTACAGCGACCTGCATGTGGACGGAGCGGGCCAGACGGCGACGGTCACCGTAGAAAACACAGGCGGGCGGGCGGGAACGGAGATCGCCGAAGTGTATGTGCAGCTGCCGAAAAGCGTGGGCGAACACTACAAGCGGCTTGCCGGCTGGCAACGTGTGCAACTCGCACCGGGCGAGCACAAAAGCGTAACGATCGCGATGGAACCGCTGGCTTCGGCAGTGTGGAACGACAAAACCGAAAGCTGGGAGTGGCCGAAAGGCGAATACACGGTCTCGGCGGGAAGCTCGTCGGAAGCGCTGCCCTTGACCGCAAAGGTGGCCATGCACCCGTAGGCGGACACCGTCCAAGCGGAACAAGCATCCTCGATCCACTCAAAACAAAGCACCTGCTGCTTCCAAGCGCAGGTGCTTTCCCTTTTGGCCGTTCCTCGACAAGTTTAGGGGGGCGTTACAACGCGTAGTGCGTTGACCGGCCTGAAACGTTCTGCATCTTTCAATCGCCCCCCGCACATTCCCGCTTGCCGACCGAAGCGATGGGACTGCACCAACCTTTGTGCAAGCTGGATTTCCTCCACCAGCATGCGTTAGATTGAGCATCTCAACAGCGAAGAAAAGGCGAAACTAATGAGCGGTCAGGCAGCGGCACTCCGCAGGGAAATTGAAGCGAAACTTGCTGAGCGTGTACCCCGAGCGCTCTCCCCCACCGCGGTGCAGACACCGCGATTGCACCCCACCGGAAACGGCCGCTTGGACGATCTTCTGCATGGCGGACTTCCTCTTGGATCGGTTTGCGAGGTAACAGGAACGGACGGCTCCGGCCGCAGCTCCATTGCTTTCTCGCTGCTTGCAAATGCATCCCGCGAGGGGGCTTGCGCCTATATCGATGTCAGCGATGCCTTGTCACCACGGAGCGCGGCAGCCGCGGGCGTACAGCTCCGCAATCTGCTCTGGATCCGGTTTGCCGGGCGCCAAAGCGCGGCACCGGAGTTCGCGGCGAGTGCACCGGCGCAGGGTGTGGGTACCCGACCGGAGCAGCGGCAGCTGGCGCAACGGCATGGCGGCATCCTGCACCCGCGCGGTGAGACCAGGGCTTTGGCGCCGGCGCTGGAGCAAATGCTTTTTTCCCAGGGGGAACGGCGCCGTCGCAAATTGGAAGGCACGCCGGGTTACCCCAATCAGCCGCTCGGATTGCATACCGCTTCGCAAGACCAGGTGGAATGGGAACGGTTCAACATCCGGCGTGTCGACGAGGGCGACCCTTTGCGCCAGGCGGATCGATTGGCTGCGCAGGCCGCTCGCCAACGTGCGGCATTTCCGGCCAGCGATGGACCTCAGAAGACGGCTGAGCAAAAGCCATGGACGCGCTTGGATCGCGCCTTGCGCGCAACCGATCAGGTACTTCAGTCGGGCGGCTTCCGCATCGTTGTTTTAGACCTGGCCTCTGTGCGTGCGGAGCAGGCATTGCGTATCCAGTCGGCGACCTGGTGGCGCTTTCAAAAGGCCGCGCAGACGGGGGATGCGATCCTTCTTCTGCTCACAAGGGAGCCCTGCGCCCGCTCGTCCGCGGCCTGCGTGCTGGAGTGCGTGTCCGAGGTGGAACCTGTTGTGCAAGGTGTACTTGCAGGCATGACGCAGTCGGCCCAGATTTCACGGCAAAGAAACGGGCCAGCCTTCGGCAAAAAAGCGCCCGGGCGGGCCACAAGCTGGAATGCCTATCCACTCTGGATGCAAGCGGCGGGGAGCTAGCGTGTCCTATGCAGCCGTCCACATCCCGGAGTTCCCGATCAGCGCCTGGAAGCGCACGCTGGGCCCGCACCGGCAGCCGTTGGTTTTGCTCGACGGTGTAGCACCTCAAGAGAAGGTGGCCGCGCGGTGCGAAACGGCTCGCCAGTGTGGCGTTCAGCATGGCATGTCGAAGGTGCAGGCGCAAACAGTGTGCCACGCCCTATTTCGACCTCGCGATCCGGCGGAGGAGCAAAGTGCATTTGCCGCTGCATGCGAAGTTGGGGAGCGCTTCACACCGCGGCTCCAGGCCATCGCTTCACCCGCAAATTCCTACCGCGGCACGCCACATCTTTCTTCGTTGCTGCTGCTCGACAGCTCCGGCATGAAAACGCTTTTCGGGACGGTCGAAAACTATGCATGCCAACTGCATCGGGAACTGGCCGGCGAGGGCTTTCCAGCAGGCATCGGAACGGCTCGAAATGCAGAGGCCGCGCTCATGCTGGCTCGAAGCACACACCGGATCGTAAACGCAGACTCGGGAAACATCCGCTCAAAGCTTGGGCCGCTGCCGGTCACGTTGCTCCCGTGCGATTCCCGAACGCTGGCGATCTTGTCACGGTGGGGCATTCGTACCCTGGACCAGTTGGCCGCGCTTCCCGACACCGCACTTGTGAGCCGGTTAGGGCAACAGGGGCGACGCCTGCAGTCCCTGGCTCGTGGGGAGGCAGAGCATCTCCTCGTTCCCGAAGAAGAAAGATTCGCCCTCACGGCGACGACTGTGCTCGACAACCCTGTGGATGTACTGGATTCGCTCCTGTTTGTGCTCTCGCCCATGCTGGAAACCATCCTGACCAAGGCAATGGAGCGAGCCTATGCGGTCCGTTCGCTCCACCTAACGCTCTCACTTGAACGCGGAGCGCCGCATGCGATCGGCATCCGCCCTGCTTCGCCGTCACAGAACCGCGAAGGGCTTCTCAAATTGCTCAACTTGGAGCTGCAGGCAAAACCGCCACAAGCAGGCGTTGTAGCGGTAACGATGGAGGCGGAGCCCTCAAAACCGCAGACTTCCCAACGCGGTCTGTTCCAGGCTCAATTTCCGGAGCCTGACAAATTGGACCTGCTGCTGGCCCGGCTGCGGTCGATTGCGGGCGAAAACAACGTCGGCTCACCCCTCCTCGCAAACAGCCATCGCGAAGACGCCTTTACGCTTTCTTCCTTTGAGCCTCAGATCGCGGAGAAAACGGTGGAGATGAATGGGCCTTCACGCCTTGCCATGCGGGTGTTCCGGCCCCCGCAAGCGATCCGCGTCACCTGCTGGGGCGATCAACCGCGCCTGCTGTTTTGGCAGGGAGCGCGGATGCAGGTTCAGACCTGTGCCGGCCCCTGGCATTCGTCCGGTTCGTGGTGGGACAGCCACTCCTGGGAAGACGATCTCTGGGATGTTGTAACGACGCAACCTCGGCAAGTGCTTAGCCTGCGGCAGGACCGCGCCTCAAAAGCCTGGTTTATGGTGGGCCTTTACGACTGAGAAACATGTGGAACGGCATACCCGTTCCGCTATCTCGTTCCCCGAGGGTGCATCGCTCCGGGAAGCTGACCTTCTACGGCCATCCGGTGGTTCCTCCGGCATGCGAGGCATACTTCTTGCAGGTGCCGTACCGTTCCGGCGAGTACGTCGCAAAATGTGGGGCTCTTCCCTGCTTCGCGTGGCTTGCAAGTGCTTCCGTGTTGTCCTGGAAAGTCGGGAGCGTGACTCCGTCGTCGGCCGAACAACAGCGAGATATGGACCGGCGAACACACCTGTGTACGCGGGCAATTCCGCCCAACCGTGCACCGTAAATGAAGCGTCTGCCACCACCGGGGCTCGCCAGGCACTAGAGTGGAAAGCGAAAGGCAGATCCCGCATGCTCCGTTCGCGTATTTTCTTCCTCCTCCTGGCATCCACGGCGGCCGCCGCCGGTGCGCAGGGGACAGCTATTCCCACACTGACGACGCCGGCCGCCGCGCCGGAGCTCACCGCACCGGCAGCTTCGCTCACGCCGGCGCAAGTTGAATCCATGCAGAAGCTGCTCGCCGATTGGCCGCAACTGGCGCGCTATCGGGCCGAGGACGCCAGGCTCCCGCCGCCTGCGGCCGGGGAGCGCCGTGTCGTGTTTCTGGGCGATTCCATCACCGATTTCTGGGGTCGTAAGCGCGGGAGCATCTTTCCCGGAAAGCCCTGGATCAATCGCGGCATCAGCGGCCAGACGACCCCACAAATGCTGGACCGCTTTCAGCAGGACGTGCTGGGGCTGCACCCCGCCGCCGTTGTTTTGCTGGGCGGCATCAACGACATCGCCGGCAACACCGGCGCTGAATCGCTCCCGGAAATCGAGGCAAACATCCGTTCGATGGCGATGTTGGCCAGGGCCGCCGGTGTGCGGATGGTGTTGAGCTCGGTTTTGCCGGCAGCCTCGTTTCCGTGGCGGCCCGGCATCGATCCGCGGGGGGAAATTGTCGCGCTGAACACGTGGATGGCGGAGTTCGCCAAGAGGCAGGGCATGGTGTTTCTCAACTACTACCCTGCCCTGGTTGGACCGGACGGCGGCATGCGCCCCGGGTTGTCGAGCGATGGTGTGCATCCGACGGACGCCGGGTACGCCGTCATGGAGCCGCTGGCCCGCAAAGCCGTGGAAGCGGCGCTGGCCCGGCCCTGAAAGCGGCGCCCTCCAGGCCGCGCCCGTACACCAGATCCGTTTCGCACCTGCCGCAGGCCCACTCTTGTTGTCATTGCCGAAGGGAATCTGCGTTTTGCTGCCATCGGTTCTCATCCGCAAATCCTCCAAGGAGCCCAATATGCACCGTTGGATTTCGCTGCTCCTGCTCCTACTCCTCCCGATCGGCCCCGCTGCCTTCGCGCAGGGACCTGAAAGCGCACGCTGGCGGGCAGAGGCGCACGCGGTCACGATCGCCCGCGACGATTGGGGAATAGCGCACGTGCATGGCAAAACCGATGCGGACGCGGTCTTCGGTGCCATCTACGCGCAATGCGAAGACGACTTCAATCGCGTGGAAACCAACTACCTGGTTTCGCTCGGCCGCTTGTCCGAGGCCGAAGGCGAGGACCGCCTTTGGCAAGACCTGCGCCAGCGCCTGTTTCTGGATCCGGTGCAGTTGCAAGGGGAGTACGCGGGCAGCCCCGATTGGCTGAAGCGCCTGATGTCTGCGTGGGCCGATGGCTTGAATTTTTACCTCCTCACCCATCCCGACGTCCGTCCGCGGGCGATCACGCGGTTTGAGCCCTGGATGGCGCTTTCCTTCACCGAAGGAAGCATCGGCGGCGATATTGAGCGAGTCAACCTGAAGGCGCTCGAGGCACGCTACGGCGGGCACGAGGCCACGCCGGGAACACACGCCTCCACAGCCGAGCCCGGGCCGGCACCTGGGCAAACCGTGGCGGTGCGCCAGCTTGAGGGCCTCGGGGACGTGGACGCCACCCACGGCGGGTCCAACGGTTTCGCCATCGCCCCCGCCAACACACGCAACAAACACGCACTTTTGCTCATCAACCCGCATACGTCGTTCTTTTTCCGTTCCGAGTTGGGCATGCGCAGCGACGAGGGCCTCGACGCCTACGGCGCCATCACCTGGGGACAGTTTTTCGTCTACCAGGGCTTCAACGAGCGCGCCGGCTGGATGCACACCTCCAGCAACGTCGATGCGGTGGATGAATACCTCGACACCGTAACCCGCACCCCGGACGGGGCCCTCACCTACCGTTACGGAAGCCTCGACCGCCCGTTCACGGCCAAAACCATCGTCCTCACCTACAAAACCCCGAGCGGCCCGAAGCAGCGAACGTTCACCGTGTTTTACGATCACCGCGGTCCCGTTGTGCGCGAGGAAAATGGCCACTGGATCACGATTCGGCTCATGAACAAGCCCGTGCCTGCGCTGGAGCAAAGCTTTTTGCGCACAAAAGCGCGGAACTACGCCGAGTACCGCAAAACCATGGAGCTGATGGCCAACTCTTCCAACAACACGGTGTTTGCCGATGCGGACGGCGACATCGCCTATTGGCATGGGGACTTCATCCCGCGGCGCGCACCGCAGTTCGACTACACGCAGCCCGTGGACGGCACTAATCCCGAGACGGACTGGGGGGCTCTCCATTCGCTTGAGCAAGTGCCGCATCTGCTCAATCCGGCCAGCGGCTACATCCTGAACGTCAACAACGCGCCATGGTGGGGCTCGGGGAAAAGCTCGCTGCGCAAGGCGGACTTCCCGGCCTACGTCGAGCAGGGTACGGAGACCGCGCGGGGTCTCCATGCCATCCGCGTGCTCGAAGGCCACACCGATTTCACGATCGAATCCCTGCGCGCCGCCGCGTTTGACAGCTACCTGCCCTGGTTTGCGCGAACGATCCCCGTTCTGCTCAAGGGGTGGGACGCGCTGCCGGCGAATGCGCCGCAAAAGCTCCAACTGGCCGGCCAGATCGCCGCTTTGCGCGCCTGGGACGACCGCTGGTCGATCGATTCCGTACCGACGTCCCTGGCCGTGTACTGGGGCGAGGCCGCCGGTCTGCCCGTCGCTGCCGCGGCCCGCCACGCCGGCGCCCCGTGGGAGGAGTACGTCGCCGAACATGTCGACGCCGCCACCATGCTCGCCGCCCTGGCCACGGCTTCCGCGAAGCTGACGGCCGACTTCGGCACCTGGAAAACGCCCTGGGGAGCGATCAACCGCTTCCAGCGTCTGAACGACAACATTCTGCCCAGCTTCAGCGACAGCGAGCCGAGTTTGCCAGTCCCGTTCCCATCATCGCAATGGGGTTCGCTGGCCGCCTTCGCCGCGCACAGCTACCCCAACACAAAGCGTCGCTATGGCAGCGCCGGCAACAGCTTCGTCGCGGTGGTCGAGTTCGGTCCCCGGGTACGTGCTGTCGCTGTCACCGCGGGCGGCGAAAGCGGACATCCGGCCTCGCCACATTTCGATGACGAAGCCGCTCGCTACGCCAGCGGAAACCTCCGCGAGGTGCTTTTCTATCCCGATCAGCTAAGAGACCATACCCAACGTCTGTACCACCCCGGCGACTAGACTTTTGTTTGCCCTTCCCGAAGGGAACTCCCCGTTGAGTTGCGGGTGCGGATGCGGCCGCTCTCGTGTAGATTCGACTGCATGGTTGATTACGACGCTCTCGTCGCAAGCCTTCGTACGTTCGGATTCAACGTCGAACGGGTGATCCGTGTGCCCGAAAATGCCGGGGAGTCCCAGGTCGCGATCGATGGCAAGCTGTTCACGCTTTCGGAGGTGCGCCTCATGTTGGCCGAAGCCGAGCAACGTGGGGGAACCGCCTCGAGGTAGGTGTCGTCCCGGACTCCCGGCCGATTGGCCGAAGCTGTCCGCCCGGGCATCGTTGCTTCCGCCATGGCCACCCGAACCGGCATTTCGCCCCCCGGTTTGTCCCGATTTGGTCCCCACGGGTTTATTTGGAGCTTTTCGCCGCAACCAAATACTCCACGCGCCGCTCCCCTTCGTCTACTCTGAGAGAGCTTCTAAGGAGTTGGTTTGAACCGCCCGTTTCTCGCCGTTGCCTTTGGTTTTTGTGCGATCGGTGCCCTCCTGCCGGTTATGGCTGCCGCCCAGAGTTCGCCCACGGCCAGCCGGGCGCTTGCGCCCAGCGTTTTCTTTGGCGTTTCCGGCGTGTACACCGGGTTGCAAACGGCTCGCAATGCAAGCATCACCGCAGGGGCCGACATCGGCATTCGTCAGTTTTTCGGTTTCACACCGGCAATCGAAGTTCGCGGAACGTATCCGATCGACAGTGGGCAGGTTGCCGGCGAGGAGAGCGTGGAAGGCGGTCTGCGCGTGGGCAAGCGGTACGAGCACGTCCGGCCCTATGCCGACCTCCTCATCGGTCGCGGCCAGCTGAACTACCAGGACGGCGGCTACATCGTCCCGTCGCAGAGCTTTCGCTACCTCCAAAGCACGACAAACGTGATCTCGCCGGGCATCGGGGCAGAGTTTGATGTAACGGAACGGTATGCCGTACTGGTGGATGGACAATTCCAGCACTGGAATCTGCCGTTCAGCACAGGGTCCAGCCCTTCCACGCCGGGCAGTATCTATTCCAAGGTCCTCACCGTGGGCGTCGTTTATCGCTTTGGTTGGCTGGAGCACGGGCATCCCGCTCCCTGAACCCGGTTTCCCGTTTCCGTCTTCGAACCTCGACCGGACAGCGGCAAACGTCGCTTCAGTATTGGGTAATGTTTTCGGTGTGCCGTTCCATCCACCAGCACGCCCCGGCTCCGGCCTGCGGCAGCAGAGAGCGGCTGCAGGCAACCGCAGCGGTCGTCGGCGCGTACACCTCGAAGTGGTTTCCCTTCAGCGTCGCCGCCATCGAGTCCGAAATCACCACGGAGCCCATCCCCACACCGAAACGCGAGCGGGCACGCCACACGATCCAGTCCACCGGGTACAGCAGCAGGGCCGCCCCGAGCAGCACGGCCAACACCCTTTGGGAGGGCCGCTGGTAGACTGGAGGCTGCGCAGACTTCATGTACGCAAGAGTAGCAAGCGGCGCTCGACGCCGTACCAGGCCCCGCGCCAGCGCTGATTCACGGCGAACCGCTTGCCGTTCCGGACCGTTCGGCCGAGTTGGGGATCAATCTTGCCCTGGGAGAAACTTTGAAGTTTCGGATCTTCTCATTCGGCCTTGCGATGGCGCTCCTAGGCCCCGCCCTGCAAGCGCAACGCAATGCGGTCGCGACAGTTGAACTTCCAAATGCTCCTATACCCCAATCCAACAGCCAGACCGTGAACCCGGCCGGCACACAGGCCACTCCGCCGGCCCAGACCTCCGGCTCAGCGGCCCAGACCTCCGGCTCAGCGGCCCAGACGCCCGCACCGGGCGGCAAAACACCGCGGCAAAGCTCCGATGAGGCGCTAAAGGCTGAGGAAAAACAACGCATGCTCGGCATCATGCCGGCGTTCAACGTCGTACAGGGTGGGGAAGCCCCGCCCCTCACACCTCGCGGCAAATTCGAACTTTGGTACAAGTCCGCCATCGATCCGTTTACCTTTGTGACGGCCGGTATCGACGCCGGCCTCGAGCAAGCCGAAAATTCTTACCCTGAATACCATCAGGGGTTCGAAGGTTTCGCCAAGCGCTACGGTGCCAGCTACACCGACAACGTAGACGGAAATTTCTGGGGCAATGCCGTTCTGCCCATTTTGTTTAAACAGGATCCACGCTACTTCCGGCTCGGCCATGGCTCCAAAAAACGCCGTCTCGGCTACGCCATTCTCTCCACCGTGCGCTGCAAAGGCGATAACGGCAAATGGGAATTCAGCTATGCCAACATCCTTGGCAATCTGGTCGGCGGTGCGATTTCCAACGCCTACTACCCCGCATCGAGCCGCGGCGTCGGTCTCACCTTTGAACGCGGCTTCACGGTCACGGCAGAAGGCGCCCTGGGTGCCATTGCGTTCGAGTTCTATCCCGACACCATCGTGTACCTCAAACAGCGATACCGTCGCAATCACCCGGTCAGCCCATCCACGCCGGCTCCCGGAAGCCAGCCATAAATTTCGGCACGCTCCATCCAGGGCAGCCGCGCATTGCGTGTTTTCGTCCCTTCCCGCTCCGACCGTAAAATAGGAGCAGCATGATCCCGACCCTGCAATGGACGCCCGAAGGCGTCAGCTTCCTCGACCAGACCAAGCTCCCCCGTGAAGAAACCTATGTCCTCGCCCGCACCTACGAGGAAGTCGCCGCCGCCATCCGCGACATGATCGTCCGCGGGGCAATGGCGATCGGTGTGTCCGGTGCCATGGGCGTGGCCCTCGGCATCCAAAACTCGACCGCGACCACCCTCCCGGCCCTCACCGCCGAGGTCGCGACCATTTGCGCCACGCTCGCCGCCACCCGCCCCACCGCCGTCAACCTCTTCTGGGGCATCGGCCAGGTACGCGACCTCTACAACGGACTTGCCGCCGAAAGCAAGCCCATCCCCGAGATCAAACGCGCCGTCGTCGCCCTCGCAGGGCGCTTGTATGACGAGGACATTGCCAACTGCCGGCAACTCGGTGCTTTCGGTGCCGAGTTGATGCCCCAGGAAGGCACCATTCTGACCCATTGCAACGCCGGCGCCCTGGCCGCCTGCGGTTACGGCTCCGCCCTGGGCGTAATTCGCGCGGCGGTCGAACGTGGGCACAAAATCGATGTGCTCGCCGACGAAACCCGCCCTTACCTGCAGGGCGCCCGCCTCACCGCCTGGGAGCTGATGAAGGACGGCATCCCCACCACCGTTCTTTGCGACAACATGACCGCGCACGTCATGGGCCAGGGCCGCGTGCAGGCCGTCGTCGTCGGTGCCGACCGCATCGCCGCCAATGGCGACACCGCCAACAAGATCGGCACCTACGGCGTCGCCATTCTCGCCCGCGAGCACGGCATCCCCTTCTACGTCGCCGCGCCGTTCAACACCATCGATCCCAACACGGCGACAGGAGCCCAAATCCCGATCGAGCAACGTAACCCGCGCGAGGTCACCCACTCCAACGGCACCCAGATGACCCCCGACGGCGTCGGCATCGAAAACCCCGCGTTCGACGTCACCCCCGCCAAATACATCGCGGCCATCATCACCGAACGCGGCCTGCTGCGCGCTCCCTTTGCCGAAAGTATCGCCGCGATGAACACCGCCGGCACCCTGAAAGTTGCCGCTGCCCTTCCGTAGGCTCGGGGTTCAGGCGCCATGCGGCGGGAATGGCGGCACCGGGTTTCTGCGACTTCATGCGGTGAAACGCCGCGACCGGAGCGACCGTCAGGTAAGACACCGCCCTGCCGCCGGTGCTCCCGCCGCAGTAGACTGCAAAGGCAGGGGTGCGCAACCGCCGCCCGGAGGGCCGCCATGGATCGCAGTGGGTTCATTGACCATCGCCGCGGGTTCAATGACCATGGTGTTGCGACAGGTCGCAACGGCTTGACCCCTCACCGCAGCTTCCCAGACCGCAATGGTGTCCCAGACCGCGGCGGCTTCCCAGACCGCGGCGGCGGCGGTGCCCACCCCGCGACCGCTCGCCGGCCATCGCCGCTCCCACCCGCTCTTCGCTGCTTCTTTGACCCACGCCAGCGTTCTTTACCGCGCGGCACCGCGCTTGTGCTCGGAAGCCTCGCGGCGGCGTTGCGGCTCTCGCATTTTCCGCACCTGCAAGCCACACTGTGGCTCCTGCTGCCGCTTGCCGCAATCGGAGCCGGCATCGCCGACACCGCGCGCTGCATGCGCAAACGCTGGGATTTTTACCATGGCGGCGTCCTCCTCAGCGTCTACATGGACCTGCTGGTTTTTATCCTTGTTCTTTTTCTGCTGCTCTACCCCGCCCTCGCCTAAATTCCGACATACTTCCGCTTCTTTTGTCGTTCTTTTTTATCTGTCATTCCCGAAGGGAATCTGCTTTTTACTGCGCCAGCAGCCCTCACCCCCGTTCTCATTGCCCGAAGCCGGGGTCCCCATCGAGCGCTTTTGCTCGATGGGGTGGGAGGGGAATCCGCGTTTAGCCCGCCAGCAACCCAACGGGTAAACTAAACCCTGACCCGATGGCCTCCGACCAGAAAAAATTCTTCGTCACCACACCGATCTACTACGTCAACGCGCGCCCGCATATCGGCCACGCCTACACCACGATCGTTGCGGACGTGCTCGCGCGCCGCCACCGCCTGCTCGGCGAAGACACCCTGTTCCTCACCGGCACCGACGAGCACGGCCAAAAGATCGAGCGCTCGGCCGCCGCCGCCGGCGTCCCGCCCCAGCAGTTCACCGACCGCATCTCCGGGGAGTTCCGCACCCTTTGGCAACGCATGGGCCTGCTCGACGACCCCTTTTCCAAAGATGACCCGCTGTTTCAGCGCCGCTACATCCGCACCACCGACCCCGCCCACAAACGCGGCGCACAGAAGCTCTTCGCCGAGCTCTATAACCGTGGGGCCATCTATCTCAGCTCCTACACCGGCCAATACTCGATCGGCGAAGAAATGTTCGTCGAAGGTCCCCCAGGCACCCTGGGCCCCGACGGCCGCCCCACCGAAACCGTTACCGAAGAAAACTTCTTCTTCCGGCTGAGTGAGTTTCAACTCCCCTTGCTGAATCTTATCGAAAGCAATCAATTTCTGATCACTCCCGACACAGCCCGCAACGAAGTCATGAGCTTTCTGCGGGGTGCTGATGCGTACAACATGACAGTTGTGGCAGAGCGTGGATCTACAGCACAAGGCAAACCCTTTGTTGAGGGCGCTCTTAAAGACCTGTCCGTTTCCCGTTCCAGCTTCACCTGGGGCATCCCCGTTCCCGTAGAAATCCAGCGCGACGCCAACGTCACCGGCAACCACATCATCTACGTCTGGCTCGACGCCCTCGCCAACTACATGACCGCGATCGGCTACGGCGATCCCTCGCCCGAAGCCCAGGCAGAGTTTGCAAAATACTGGCCCGCCGACCTCCATCTCGTCGGCAAGGAAATTACCCGCTTCCACTGCGTCTATTGGCCCGCGTTCCTTCTCGCCGCCGGTCTTCCGCTCCCAAAACAGATCACCGCCAACGGCTGGCTCCTCTTCGACAACGCCAAAATGTCGAAATCGCGCGGCAACATAGTCCGCACCGAAACCATCCTCGACGCCTTCGGCGACCACGTTTACGGGAAGCAGTTTCCCGACAGCACAAAGGCGGAACGAGACCTCTTCGCCGCCGACGTCCTCCGCTACTTCCTGCTCCGCGAAATCCCCTTCGGACAGGACGGCAGCTTCAGCTTCGACGCCCTAGTCACTCGCTACAACGCCGATCTAGCTAATGGCTACGGCAACCAAATAAGCCGAACCCTGAACATGGTTCAAAAATATTTCGATGGCGAAATTCCTGTCGTTCCCGACCTTGATCCGTTTTCTTTCGGCCTAGATCGAGCACAGCTTGTGCTGGATGACAATCAGACTGTAATCTCCCGCGAATTGCAGCGAAATTCTTTCCATCTCGCATTAGATTTCCTCAATGCGCTTCTTGCCACGAGCGATCGGGTGATAACAGCGGAAGCACCATGGAAACTAGCGAAGGACTCGGAACAACGTGAACGCCTCGCCACCGTCCTCTGGATTAGTTCCGAAAATCTGCGTATAGCGACAGCAAATTATTTTGCCTTCATGCCCTTTACGACAGCCAAAGTCTGGGCCCAGCTAGGCCTCGGCGATATCGAATTCGCCGCTAAATCCGGCCAACTGAACAACCTCCAATGGGGCGGCCTCGAACCCGGCACGAAACTCGGCCCGCTCGCGCCTATCTTCCCCCGCGCTGACAAAGGACTCACCCAGATCATGATCGACATGGAAGAAGCACGCAATCTGCCCCTGCAATCCGCCACAAACGTCCCGATGGTCGCCGAAGCCGGCCTGCCCGCCAACAAGGCCGAACCCGC
>CAXTBI010000071.1:0-15894 GCA_964242195.1 uncultured Acidobacteriaceae bacterium | reverse complement strand
TCCTGCGAACTAGCCATAATGTTCTCCTGTAAACGTCTTGCCTGGTGTGTCGTTGCCCAGTTGAAGGGTGGAAAAGGGGTTGTCCATTCGTACAGCCGTAGCGGCTAGTCTCCAAGCGGTGGAACGGGCCCGGCACGGACAATGACTTCCATGCCTATGGAAGTTCGAACACGGGGCAACACAGTCATGATTGGCCTATTTTGAGGTTCAACGATGCGGGCCCGACAGTGCAGCGAGGTGGAAGCGGGGCCGGTGCGGGTGTTGGCTGCGAGAGCCAGGCCGCGGTATCTCCAAGGTCGGCAGAAGGAGCATTCGGGTCGATACCTGCAACTCCCCACTCTGCGGCGGACAATCACTACGAGGGCTGGAATCGGGAAATGGTTATCCGTAGAACAACGATTCCGCTAGAAAAGCACCCACAGCCGGGCAGGGCTATCCCCTCAGCTGGTGTCCGGACCCCCGCGCGAGGTGGAGGCAAACCCATTATTTTTTTGATCGAGAGTGTCGCACCCAGTTCCAAATCGAGTATCCACTGCCCAGGAAACAAAGGACGATGAACACGATCATGGTCCAGCGAAATGGCCCCGATTCGGCAACCTTCATGACTTCTTTACCGAAACGCATGGCAAGCCAGGCCAGGATGGAGAACCGGATTGCCCGGGCAACGAGGTTGGTGACGAGGATGCGCCAGATGGGGTAGTCGAGCGCACCGGCGGCGGCAACGACAAGGGTGTAGGGAAAGGGTGGGGGCGCGAGGCCACCGGCGGCAATGGCGATTGCGGCACGGTTGCCGGTCCATCGTTTAAGCCGATTGAACTGCTTCTGTCCAGCCAGTTTACAGATGCCTTCCGCACCCAGTTTACGGGCCAGCAAGGTTAGAAAAAAGGCACCGATCGTAGAGCCGACGGCCGCGGATACGACATAGATCCAGATGTGCCCGTGCCTGCTCGCCACCAGACCGACCACAAGGAGGTCGTTACCGAAGGGGAGGAAAAGGAACGAAGAATCCAAAATCCCCATCAGCAATGGGCCGAAATAGCCCAGATGGAAGAGAAAGGTGAAGATTGGTTGAAGCAGTTTCAATGAAGCCCCGTGTCAATAGGTTCCGCAGGGACAATGCCGCGTTTCGTCCTACGGGCAAGCGCCTTCGAAAGTAGGATGCCGGGCGGAGGGGAGGCGCTTGCGTGAACGGGGTCTGCGTTTTCGTCCCTAGGGTGGTTCGTCCCTAAAGGGAACGTCGACCTCGCCCAAAGAGGAGGTACAGCACAACGAGGAGAAGGATGAGGCTGATGCCGCCCCCACCGTAGTATCCCATCCCGGGACCCATGTAGAACCCGCCTCCGCCGAAAAGGAGAAGAAGCACGACAAGAATGAGTATAAGTGGCATGCGAGGGAGCATAGCACAAGGACGACTCGGGGCATCGCACGAAATTGCGACAACTTTGTGCAGAGGGGGAGAGGTTTCCGTGAATGCGGGCCAACGTGCCCGTTGCCGCGTGCTTTGACCCAAGGGCCGATCCCGACATCTTAAGGAGCATGAGTGCACCGCTGCTCCCTGCGATTCCGGCGCCGATTCCGTCATGCGACAGCCCCGGCGACCGGCGAGACCCTCTCCGTTTCGCCCCTGTGAACACGTACGCCCGTTTGCCTGGCCAGTTCCATGCTCGTTTGAATCCTGTGCCTGTGCCGGCCCCCCGTTTGGTGAAGCTGAATGCCAGCCTGGCGCGGGATCTCGGCCTGGATCCCGAAGCGTTGCAGAGCGAGGCGGGTGCCGAGTTTCTTGCCGGCAACCGGATTGCCGCTGGTTCCGAACCGCTGGCCATGGCGTATGCCGGCCACCAGTTCGGCGGGTTTGTGCCGCAGTTGGGGGATGGCCGCGCCAACCTTTTGGGCGAGGTCGTGGGCGCGGACGGGCGGCGGTACGACATTCAGCTGAAGGGCTCCGGCCCCACACCGTTTTCGCGCCGCGGAGATGGGCGGGCGGCGCTGGGTCCGGTGTTGCGTGAATACCTTGTGAGCGAGGCCATGGAGGCGCTGGGTGTACCCACAACGCGCGCCCTGGCCGCCGTGACCACGGGGGAGAGGATCCTTCGGGAAACCGTTGTGCCGGGAGCCATTTTCGTGCGTGTAGCCGCGAGCCACCTGCGCGTGGGCACGTTTCAGTATTTTGCCGCACGGGGCGATGCGGACTCGCTGCGGATGCTGGCGGACTACGCGATGGCGCGGCACTATCCCAAGGCCGCGGACGCACGGCGACCGTACCGCGCCTTGCTCGACGGTGTCATTTTTCGCCAGGCCAACCTCATCGCGCAATGGATGCTGATCGGCTTCATCCATGGGGTGATGAATACGGACAATATGTCGATTTCAGGCGAAACGATCGACTATGGTCCATGCGCCTTTCTTGAAGCGTACGATCCGGGGACGGTTTTCAGCTCGATCGATCGCGGGGGCCGGTATGCGTACGCCAACCAGCCGCATGCGGCCCATTGGAACCTGACGCGGCTGGCCGAAGCGATGCTTCCTCTGCTGGCAAGCGAGGAGGGGAGCGAAGCGGCGGCGGTGCGCTCGGCGGAGGAGGCGCTGGCGGCGTTCGGCCCGGTTTTTGAAGGGGCGCGCGATGCCGGTTTCTGGCGCAAGATCGGCCTTTCTGCGCCGGTCGCGCACGATGCGGACCTCGCCGCGGATTTGCTCGAACGTATGGCCGAAAACCATGCGGATTTCACGTTGACGTTTCGCGGGCTGTGCCGGGCTGCCGACGATCCGGCGTACGATGCCACGGTGGGGGAGCTTTTCGACGATCCGCTCGCCTATGCCGCATGGGCCAGCCGCTGGCGCCAGCGCTTGGAGTCGGATCCGGTCTCGGCCGAAGCGCGTGGCGAGGCGATGCGGCGGGTGAACCCAGCGTTTATTCCGCGGAACCACGTTGTGGCCGCTGCCCTGCAGGCCGCGGTCGAACGAGGGGAGTTTCAGCCTTTCAACGATTTGCTGGGGGTGCTGGCGCGGCCGTTTGAGGACCAGGAGGACAACGTGGGTCGCGAGTTGTACAGCGGGCCGGCGACCCCGGAACAGCGGGTGCGTGAGACGTTCTGCGGGACTTAGGGACTTAGGAACTTAGGAACTTGGGGATTTAGGGACGAGTCGGGTGGGCTTTGGCAGATGTTGGTCGTGCAAGGACTTGCCCAGGGCGACCGTGAGGCGAGTCCGGGTTCTCGCGTGAGGCAAACGGTGGGGTCAAGGGCGGGGCAGGTGCTGGCGCGGACATTGTGATTCCCGTCCATCTGGTGGATGCTAGGGGGGATTTCCTGCAGGCAGGTTCAACCATGTTTTCTTCCTTTTGGGACGCCAGGACAGCCCGGGTTCTTTTCACCCTTTCTGTCTTTCTCGTGGTTTTCGCCTTTGTACACGGCGCCCGCAACACGCTCACGCTGTTTCTGTTCGCCATTCTGTTCGCTTACTTTGTCGAGCCTCTTGTGGGTTTTCTATCCAAGCCTCTGCATGGCCGCAACCGGGCAATTCTTGCCGCCTTTTTCTTATTGGGCGGGGTGCTGACGGGTCTTTTGATCCTGCTGGGGCCACGCATTGGCCGGGAAACCGGCGCTCTGCTGCAGAGCCTTCCGGCTCTTTCTGAGCGTCTGGCCTCGGGTCAGTTTATTTTCCGCGTGATCCAGCGTCAGGGTTGGAGTTATGAGCGTGCCGTGCAGATCCAACACTTTTTTATGGAACATCGCGACACCATTCTCGGCTACGGGGAAGACCTGGTCAGCCATTTAAAGGCACCCTTGACGCATGCCTGGTGGCTGATTCTGATTCCGATTCTTAGCGTGTTCTTTCTTAAGGACGCACAGGCCATTGCACGCAATCTGGTTTTGCTGGCGGAAGGACGGGGTGGAAGAAAACTGCTGGTCGGCATCATCGGCGATGTGAACGTGATGCTGGGCAGCTATATCCGGGCGCAGATGATTCTGGCCGCGCTGACCGGGGTTGTGCTGACGGTGACCCTGGGCCTGATGCGGGTTCCCTTTGCGTTCACCCTGGGCCCGATTGCGGGACTTTTCGAATTTGTCCCCGTGGTTGGGCCGGCCGTTGCGTGCGCTTTGATTTTCGGTCTTGCGCTGCTTGCCGGGTACAACCACTTGCTGATCCTGTTTCTTGCCCTGGGCACGTGGCGCATCATTCAGGATTACGTGAATGCACCGCGCATTATGGGCAGATCGCTTGAGATTTCGCCGCTGGTGGAAATTTTCGCGGTTCTGGCCGGCGGCGAGATCGGAGGCGTTGTCGGTGCCCTGGTCTCGGTGCCGGTGCTTGCGCTGTTGCGCATTTTGTGGGTACGGCTTTGGGTGATGGCGAAGGCGGAGGCGGAGGGTCGGTCCCCGCCGGTGCCGATGGCGTCGCGGCATTTGCCCTCCCGCTAGAGAAGGTGTGCTGATACCGGGATGCAATGGCGGCTCCTTCGAGCACAGCATTTTGGCTAGTGCGTGAGGGCGGGTAGGCGATCGCTGAGGCCGAATAGAAAGACCGTGCCGACCACCAGGCTGTAGACGGCGGTGAGGGAGGTGACGGCGGTTTGCAGGCGGGGGCGGTAGGCACTGCCGAGAAAGACGCCGGAAGCGCTTGCGGTCATCAGCGTGTTCATGGCAAGCAGGCCGAGGAGGAAGCTCGCGAGGCCGAACAGTCCGCGCTCGGTGCCGCCGAGGTGGGCCGTTAGCAGGAACAGCCCGAGTTGGGAGGGCGTTTCCGCGCCCAGGCCATGGACGATGCCCACGCCGAAGACCGAGCTCCGGTCATAGCGAAAGGTGAAAGGCTGGGGCCGGGGACAGCTGGGATCAAACAGCCGTCGCACGCCCCAATGCGCATAGCGAACGCCCGAAATCAGAAGAGCGGCGCGGCTGCGGGCGGTGTGCGTGTGGCCGCCGGCGACCCCCGACCGCGAACGCCAAAGCGTGATGGCGACATAGACCGCCAGCGCGACGAGCGTGGCGCCGACCAGCCGTTCCCCGACCGCGTCCATGCCGTGGGGGATGGGCAGGTGCAGCGAGATGGCGGCCACGCCCAGCACCGCCACCGTGAGCGCATGCCCCAGGGCGTACAGAAGGCCGAGGCCCATGCCCTCGCGCCAACTCCGCTGCACACTGGTGATGTCCGTGATGGCTGCCAGGTGATCGTAGTCGAACCCATGGCGTAGACCAAGGAGGAGGCAGGAGAGCAGGGCGAGTTGGAGCGGGGTGGACATCCACTACCAGCTTACGGAGGGGGTGCATGGCTGGCAACGACGGTGGGGGTGAGAGGGCGCCGGCGAGTTTATGCGACGGAAAGCGTTACATCGATGTTGCCGCGGGTTGCATTGGAATAGGGGCAGACTTCGTGTGCGTCGCTCACCAGTTTTTCCGCCTCGGCCCCCGCCATGCCGGGTACGTGAATCTTCATGTCGACGGCGATGCCGAAGCCTTTGGCGCCGTTGGCCAGTGGACCGAAGCTCACGTTGGAATGGATGGAGGTTTCGGCGGGAAGGGTGGCTTTCCGGGTGCCGGCGATGAATTTCATGGCGCCGAGAAAGCAGGCGGCGTAGCCGGCGGCAAACAGCTGTTCCGGGTTGGTTCCGTTGCCGCCGCCACCCATTGCCGGCGGTGGGTCAAGCTTTACGTTCAGTTTGCCGTCGTCGGTTTTCGCGACGCCATCGCGTCCGCCGGTGGCCTCCGCGTGTGCTGTGTAGACTACTTTTTCCAATGCCATCGAGTGCATCCTTTCGGGACAACAAAGGCTTGGATGTTGAAACGGACGAGGCGGCGCAAAATGCTTGCGCGGGCGTCGCGGGGCTGCTTTGGCGGCGCCGGCGGAATACGGGGGTCTCTCCACTTCGGTCGAGATGACAAGGTGTTTTCACGAACTTGGGCTCAGAACCCTGCAGCGGATTGCCTGAAGAGGTACAAGAACCGCGAGCAGAACCCAGAGATCCTTCGCTACGCTCAGGACGCCGGCGGGTGGCACACCTATACGCAAACCAGCACTAGAAGCTGAAAGAGGTTTGCAGAAGCAGGGTGCGATTGGAGGCTGTGAAGGTGCTGAAATCATTGGCCAGCGAAAGGGATTGGCCGAACAGGGGAGAACCGAGGACACCGACCGGGGGGCCCGGGTTGTTGTGGTTGAACAGGTTTTCCGCATCGATTTCAAAGCGCAGGCTGTAGGGGCGGTCGCGTGGTGTGGACCCGCCCGGTGATGACCCGCCCGGCGCTTCGGATCGACGCGGACCGACGTGAAAGGCATAGCGCGCACCGAGGTTGACATAGACGAAACCTGGGTCGGTTCCGTAGTTGCGCGGGATGATCGTTTGCCCGGGTTGAGGATCCACGTCGAAGTTGCCCAGAGCCGTGTGTTTCACGGAAGGGCGGGTGAGATCGGTGGCAAAGGCGGGGCGGTCGTTGTAGATTGTGTCGCCGTTGAGGTCTGTGCCAGTGGTGATGTCGAAGGGATTGCCGGCATGGGCGCTGAGGTAAGGGCGCAGTGAAAAGCCCTGGGGCAGGGTCCAGATGGCGCCGAACTCGAGACGGTACCGGTTGGAATCGGAGGCCCGCGCATAGTCTGCACGAATGTCGTACGAGTTGGCCGGGAAGCTGGTGGCGCCGGTCACGGTGTTGTAGGTGCCCTCGTTGTAGGTGTGTTCGGTCGTGAGGTCGCCGTACAGAAAAACTTTCCCGACATCCAGACTGAAGGCGACGTTCAGCAGGTGTGAGTTGGCGTTGCTGTCGGAGCTGTACTGGTAGATGTTGCCGGCGGTGGGCAGTGGACGTGTGCCGCTTCCCGGGTCAGCGGGGTGGTAGGTGCCGGGGAGCGGCGCATTGGCGTTGCGGCTCAGATAGCCGTGTGTTCCGTGTGAGTAGAGGTACCGTGCCTGTACCGAGCCGCGTCGGCCGAGGGCACGCTCAACCAGAACGCCGCCGAGTTGCTGGTAGCTCGTGTGGAGGTTTGGGCTGACGCGGTAGATCGTCGGTTGACCCGCCGCGAGGGTGCCGGGGTTGGGCAGGTAGGGGTAGAAGTCCGGGTTTTGCACGACGTAGGCCGTTTCGGTCACGCCGTTTTGCCGCACGGCCTCCAGGAGGTTGGCGGCGGAGAACCGGTCGTAGAAGATGCCATAGCCGGCGCTGATCGAAAGGAAGGGATCGGCGGCGTGGGCGCGATGCGGGCTCCAGTTGAGGCTGAAGCGGGGTGCCGGATTGAAGCGACTCGGAACCGCGGTTTGGCTTTCGAGGCGAAGGCCGTAGCTGAGGCTGAGATCGGGGCGCAGCTTCCAGTCGTCCTCGGCATAGAGGGCAAAATCGGCGGTGGAAAGCACGGCACTGGGCTGCCCCGCCGTGAGATTGAACTGGGAGGCGCCGCCGCCTTCAGCGCGAATTTGTGCGGGGGTGAGGCCGGCAGCAAGCCCGGCTTGGGTGAGGCGATAGGCGTCCAGGCCGGGGAAGATGAACCGGCCGTTGAAGTTGGCGGTGGAGGTATTGGCCTCGCGATGGTCTCGAAAACGGAAGCCGGCGCGGAGAGCATGGGGGCCGTGTTCGAGCTCGAAAACATCCTGCAACTCATACATATCCGAGTTATCGCGCAGGGTCTGCGTGTCGCTGCCGCCGGCGATGAAAGAGCCCTCCGCTACAAATGACGGCGCGTTGCTGTTCGGGGTCTGGTGAACCCGGGTGCGGAGGTACTGGAAGCGGGTTTCGTTGACGGCATGCGCGCCCAGAATCTGCGTGTCCGCGGCTTGCAGGGTATTGGTTAGCGTATTCAGAGAAAACGCTGCGGAGGGCAAAACCAGCGGATCGATGCCGCCGTTTGCGATGTGGGTCTGGCTCCATTGATCGCGGAAGTAGCCGAAGTGGTTGGGGCTGAACTGGCGATCGAGCCGCAATGAATAGATCTGCGTGCGTTGCGGCGCGGGAAAGGCTTCGGAAATGCCCCGCGTGACGTCGGTGGGATCGATGGCGTCCACGGCGGCGTTGTTGGCAAACAGTTCAACCTGCTCTGAGATGAAAAATGAGGTCTTTTTCCCGAGGGGGCCGTTCAGATTGCCGTCGTTTAGAAATTCGTTGTAGGGCACCGGTGTGCGGGCGTAGGGGTTGCGGGCATTGAGCGGCTGGTCTGTGCCGGAAAGTCGAAGGCCCCCATGGAATTTGTCCGCACCGGGTTTGGTTTGCACCTCAATGCGGCCGAAACCGGGGGAATCGTAATAGGCCGAATATTCGTTGCCGTTGATGCGAATGGAGCGGATGGAGCTTTTGGGGGGAAGCTGGCCGCCGGAAAAGCCATTGACGAGAATCTGTAGGCCGGAGCCCCCGGAGCCGCCGCCGCCGAGCGCGCGCAGTTGGCGCAGAAGGGTGGCATCGTCGTCGGAGAGCAGATCGAGCGACTTGCCTTCAAAGACGTGGGCCGCGCCGGGACCGCGCGGGTCGCGTGCACCTTCGCCTTCGGCCTCGATGGTTTCCGCGAGGCCGGCAACGGCGAGATGGACGGAGAGCTGAACGGGCCGGTCGGGACCGAGGGTAAGCCGCCGGCTGGTGTAGGGGACGAAATCGGGAGCCCCCACCTCGAGGACATAGGTGCCCGGCGGCAGAGCGAAGCTGAAATGGCCCTCGCGATCGGTATGTGCGTCCGTGCCCCGGGTGCGATTGGCGAGGGAGAGATGGATGCTGGCGTTTGGAAGCACGGCCCCGGTGGCGTCGGCCACGGTTCCGGTGAGCACGGCGGTTCCGTGCTTTTGATCCGCGGGTGGGCGAATGGCCGCAAGTGCGGACGCACGTTGGCCGTACACCGCGCCCCACGGAGAAAGGAGCGCCAGGGCGAAGGCGGGCCTCAGCCTTCTTCGAACATGAACCAGGCAGTGCAATCTAGCAAACCCTTGGCCGCTGGGCCGGGAAGTTGTTTCCTGGACGAGGTAAAGAAAATCCGGATGTTGCCGTAACCAAATTAATGTAACCGTAGGTTCGCACGAAAGTCGGTAAAGCGAAAGGGAGGATTTTTCTACCCGGCCAGGGTTTGACGCCCCGCGATGCAGGCCATTGCGTGGTGCGCGGCGTACCGGATCGCTGCGGTTCCGAGCCGCGGTTTAGAATGGGGCGACGGCCTTGCGGCGCAGCCCTGGTCTGCAACGCGCTCTCGAAAGCGTCCACCACCGATGAAACTTCGTCCCGTTCTTTTCGTGCTTCTGCTTTTGGCTGGCTTCTACTACATGTCGAGCCATGCGTTTACCGCGGGCTCGCTGGCCGGTGTGCTGCACCCCGTTGCGGGGGGTGCGGCGACCGACCTGCTGCGGGGCCCGCTGGGGAATTTCAGCCTGCAGGTAGCCTCGGCGGCCCCTGCGTTCGACACGGACGAGCAGCAGAATATTGCCGTGTACAAGCGCGGTTTGCCGAGCGTGGTGAACATCACTTCGACCGAGGTGGCGTACGACTTCTTTTACCGGCCGGTGCCGCAACAGGGCCAGGGATCGGGGTTCATTTTGGACAAGGAAGGCCACATCCTGACCAACAACCACGTTGTAGACAATGCGCAGCTGGTCGAAGTGACGCTTTGGGATAAGCATAAATACAAGGCCAATGTGCTGGCCACGGACCGCAACCACGATTTGGCGCTGCTGCAGATTCAGGGTGCGGCCAACCTGCAGCCCGCGACGCTGGCCGACAGCACTAACCTGGTGGTGGGGCAGCAGGTGTATGCCATCGGCAATCCGTTCGGTTTTTCGGGCACGATGACGCGCGGCATCGTATCGGCGATCCGGTCGATCGGGATGCCCTCCGGCAACAAGATCGATAACGCGATCCAGACGGATGCATCGGTGAACCCCGGCAATTCCGGGGGACCGCTGTTGAATTCGCACGGCGAGGTGATCGGCATTACAACGATGATCGCTTCCAATCCGAACGGGGGCGCGGACCAGTCGGCGGGCATCGGGTTTGCGATTCCGATTTCGACGGCCAAGGCGGTGTTGAGCGATTTTGCGAAGTATGGCCGTGTGCGCCGGCCTTCGCTCGATGTGGTGACGATGGCGATCGGCCCGGATGTGGCGCAGCAGATCGGCCTGCCGGCGGACTACGGGATCCTGGTCGAGCGCGTGCTTCCGGGCGGGGCGGCGCAGGCGGCGGGCCTGCATGGCGGCAGCGAGCGCGCCTATATGGGCAACACGCCGGTGATGCTGGGCGGCGATCTGATCGTTGGGCTGGACGGCCAGGAGATCACCACGCCGCAGGATCTTTCGGTGGCGCTGAATGCGCATCGCGCCGGGGACAAGGTGGTGCTTACGATTTATCGCGGGCAGAAACGCATGCAGGTGACGGTGACGCTGTCGGATGCGAAGCAGCTTTCGGGCGGCAATCAGGCGTAGGGCGTGGTACGTGGTACGTGGTACGTGGTACGTGGTACGTGGTACGTGGTGAGGGTGTTTAGCAGCTTGCACGTACAACGTACAACTTAGAACGTACAACGTAACGCCACACTTGCCGAACGTACACTAGGCCCATGCCCGACCGCCTCATTCTCGGCATTGAGAGCTCCTGCGATGAGACTGCGGCGGCGGTGGTGGCCGAGGGGCGCGCGGTTCTGTCGAACGTCGTTGCCTCACAGCTGGTGCATGCGGACTACGGCGGCGTGGTGCCGGAACTGGCCAGCCGGGAGCATTTGCGGGCGATCGTGCCGGTGGTGCGGGAGGCGATGCGCGCGGCGGGGCTGACGGCCGATGCCGACGGGTACCGCCGCTTGAGCGCGGTGGCGGTTACTGAAGGCCCTGGGCTGGCCGGTGCGTTGCTGGTCGGCATCACGTTTGCCAAGGGGCTGGCGTTCGGTGCGGATTTGCCGCTGATTGCGGTGAATCACCTGGAAGGCCACATCCAGGCCGTGCTGCTGGAGGCGGAAGCGCGGTTTGCGGAGGCGTCGCCCCTGCTGGCGGCGGTGGTTTCGGGGGGGCACACGCATCTGTACCTGGCCTCGCAGGACGGGGCTGGCCTTTGGAGCTATCGCAATGTGGGGCGCACGGTGGACGATGCGGCCGGCGAGGCGTACGACAAGGTGGCGAAGCTGCTCGGGTTGCCGTACCCCGGCGGCCCGTGGATGGATGCCTTGGCCGCTTTTGGGGATTCCGGGGCCGTGCCGTTTGGGTTTACGAAAATCAAGGATCGCGGCAACGGCCGGGCCGCCCCGGAGCCTCATGCGCCCCCCGGCGAGCCGAGATTCGACTTTTCTTTCAGCGGCATCAAGACGGCGGTGCGTCGCTATGTTGAACTCCACGGAATGCGGGATGCCATCGCCGAGCGCGAAGCAGCCATGCGCGTGAGGGACCTGCTCACCGCGAAGGCGAGTGATCCGCAGGCGCTCGCGCAGGCTTTGAAACTATTGGACAAGGGAACGCTCGACCTGATTGCCAGCTTTCAAAGCGCGGTGGTGAGCAATCTTGCCCGCACGACGTTCCGGGCTGCGGAACATTTCGGCGCCCGGGCGGTGCTGGTGAGCGGCGGTGTTTCGGCCAATCGGCTGCTGCGCGAACGGATGTCTGCGGAGGCCGACCGGCACGGGATTCCGCTCGCCTTTCCCTCGCTGAGCCTGTCGACCGACAACGCCGCCATGATTGCCGCCGCCGCCTGGCCCAAGCTGCTGAACGGGCGCTTTGCGGATGGCACGCTGGAGGCGGCGCCGGGGTTGCGACTGGGTTGAGGGGGGAGGTCCAAGCGCATCGGGCTAACTTGAACGAAGCCCCGGCGCCTCTTGGGTGTCAGCGAGGCGGCTTCGCTCCAGGACGCTTTTGCCTCGCATTCTTCCTGATTTGCTCAGCTGAATTTGCTCGATCAGAGCCTCCAGCGTAAGCGTGGAGCAGCGTTCCACCGGCACGCGGACTTTGCCTTCGGCAATCAACTCGTCAACACGGTCGAGCCGTGTATGGGAGGCGTGGAGAAAGACCAGGACATACTGGATGCGATTGCCAAAAAAAGACCGGAGCTTGCGAAGCAGGACCGACGAGGTAAGGGTGAGGGTTGAGCCAAGCGTGACGGGACCGTCCTCGTCTCGCGAGATTGTGACGAAGCGGCCACCTTTTTTCAGGACCTTGCGCGCCATCATCCATTGTTCGCGTCCACCGACGCAATCGAGGACGATATCGATCGACCGCGGTGCCACTGCGTCGGGGAGCGTGCGTGTTGTGTAGTCCACCGTCTGGTCGGCCCCAAGCTGGCGAACCCAATCTTCGTTCTTTCCGCTACACACGGCGACGACGTGCGCCGCTCCGAGCGCCTTCGCCATTTGAACGGCATAGCTTCCCACGCCGCCGGAAGCACCGATGACGCATACCTTGCTGCCCGTCGTAACCCCTCCCTTTTCGAGAGCGAGAAGCGCCGTCTGACCGGCTAGGGGTACAGCCGCGGCCTCGGCGAAGGTGAGCGACTCCGGCTTGTGACTGACAAGGGTTTCCTCCACGTCCACGTACTCAGAAGCGCCTCCGCCATTGCGTTCGTTATCGGTATGCACGGCATCGCCGAGCTTGAAACGCCGCACCGCCGCACCGACGGCGACCACAACTCCCGCGACATCGAAAAGCGGTACAAAGGGAAACTTTCGAGGAGCGATCAACCGTCGGTTGCCTTCGATCATCTGCCAATCGATCGGGTTGAGAGAGGCCGCATGGACCTCGATCTGCACCTGGGTCTCGGAAGGCGGGGTACGCGGATATGAATTCGTCGCGGCGAGAACATTCTCTGCGGGCCCATACTTCAGCTGCGTGATTGCCTGTTGCTGTTCAGGGAACTTCATGCCTTCCAGATTGAAGATTCAAGTATGGTTTAAGGTCAAGTATGACCATTGGAACGGTGAGCAAAAAAACAGGTCTAAGCACGTCCTGCCTTCGCTTTTACGAAGGGGAAGGACTGATCACGGCGGCCCGTGGCCAGAACGGCTATCGAATTTACCCGGCCGAGACGATCCATCGCCTGCGGTTCATTGAGGGTGCGAAAAAGCTGGGGTTCACCCTGGAGGAGATTCGACAGGCCAACCTGGCAGCAACGCCTCCCCACCTTCCGAATCGGGCTATTCTGACTACCTTGCGAACCAAGCTGCAGAGCGTTGAGCAACACCTAGCGGAGACTCGGAAGCGCCGTGACGAATTACGCAGGCTCATTCGCCAGATGGAGAACTGTAGGGCGAAGTAAAGCAGGTTCCGTGCGGGTTGCCGATTGCAAGAGGCGGGGCGGGAGATATGGGTACTGGGTTGTCGTAGGGGTGGAAGTAGTCGCGATCGCCCTTGTTTTCGGAGGTGGGTCAGATTACGCGAGGGGCTGGTGTGTGTGGTGTGCCACCATGGATGCCGCCGCCGCCGGGGTTGCGGCTGGTTGAGGGGTACAATCGGCCGGCAACCCGGCTGACCCCAACACAAGCACCCATCACCGCAAGACGATTCAGGCTAGCGCATGGGTGGTGCCTTTACTTGTAAGGCCACACTCCAAGCACCTGCAGAGCGCTTCGAACTGGGCGGAGTGCTTGTTCATTTTCAGCCTGGGTGAAGACCGTACCGGGCCTCTGCTTCACATCTGCCAGCCAGATTGCGGATGCTGCAAGCACTCTCGTGTCGAAGCGGAGCGCAGCAGCGTTGACGGCGTCCAGTGAGTCTACGGTGGAATGCGCATCTCTGTCGTAATTGGGAGAATCCTGAAGCAGGCCGATGCCCGGTAAACCGGCGAACGTGAAGGCAAACGCATCCGTGAATGTGAGAAAACCGGCGGAGGCGTTTATGGATTTGAGAGCTTGGTCGGCTTGGAACAGATTCTTGAGCGGCCCTTCCATCTCGGGGTGACCTGCCAGAGGGAAGCGCGTAATCGGACCTGCACCCCAATCCATCACAAGTGCGCATACAAGATTCGGAAGCTCCACCCGGTGTTGTTCCACGTAAGCCTGAGAACCTAAGAGACCCTGCTCCTCTCCGGTAAAGAGGACGAAGCGGATTGTCCTGTCAGGATGCACACCGGAAGCGTGTATTGCGCGGGCTGCAGTAAGAACGGCTGCCACGCCGGTTCCGTCGTCTGTTGCACCTGGGCTGAGGTCCCAGGAATCCAGGTGCGCTCCTACCAAAACGACCTGCTCTGGGTGCACTACACCGACGATCTCGCCTGTTACGTTTTCTGCCGCAATCGACCCGTCGGTAAATCGGTTGACGACGTCCAATTGGACCTTGGGTCTGGAACCCTGCTTTACCAACTGTTCTAACTCATGCCGCTGCACCTCCGGCATATCTAGAATCGGCACCGAAGACTCCCGGCCGGGAAAACCTATCGGGCCGGTGTGCAGCATGCCTCCTGGGCGAGTGATGCCGTCGATCACTGCAACTGCATGGGCCTTCTCTGCCCACTCTGCCAGGACAGGCGCATCAGCAACTTCACGGATTCCACCTTTCGACAACGGAACGACCAGGACGATCTTGTCATTCCACTCCCGCGTGGCCTCTGGAGTAAGAGTTGCGTTGCCATCCACCAGTACGACCTCGCCCGAGACGGAACCATGGGTTGAACCTGACCATCCGTAGGAAGCAACATCCAGCTCTTTCCTGTAAGGCTGTGTAAGGCGAGCGTGCGCGTGTAGTCGCTTCCATCCTCGATGGAGGGTCCAGACCTCCGTGTGGACGTGGCTCAATCCGGCTCGTCTCATTTCATCAAGAGTCCAAGCTGCGGATTTATGCTCGTTGTCGGAACCGGTTAAGCGAGGACCAAAACGCTGTGTCAATGTCTGCACGATGCCCGTTGGATCTAACCTATCGGCCGCCGCATCGACTGCGTGGACGGCCTCGATGGCGGCAATGTCTTGGGCGCTCTGCGCCCTGAGTGATGGCGGCACGGAGGCCAGGAGTGCGATTCCGACAACAATGCAGATTGGCCGCATGATGTACCAATAATGCCTAATCCGCCACATAAATATCGCCATGTCACATCAGTGCAAGTAGTCGCGAGTGCCATTCTTGTCGGAGGTTCGGCAGATTACGCGAGGGGGGCCTAGTGTACGTGAGTATTGTAGGGGAGTCGCGGCTTGGCTGTTTTGAGCGGCGACCCCAGGGCCTTCACATTTTCAAGGGGGTGCTGTGGGGAGTGAACGGGGTTAGGAGCCTGGCGTAAGCTGCTGAACAGGCGCTCGCCGGTTTTGTAACTGCTGAGAATGATGCCGGATGGCATGGCTTTTGTGCTGACGAGTTCTAAGGTGCGGGCCGGGGTTCCCTCCGCGAAGAGGCGCTTGCCTATGCCTAGCAGGATTGGATAGACGAGCAGAAGGAGTTCTTCCGCGAGCCCATGTTCCAGCAGCGTCGAGGTTAGGGTGGAGCTGCCCCAGAGGATGAGGTCCGGGCCGGCTTGGGATTTGAGGCGGCGAACGGCTTCGACGAGGTCTGGGCCGAGGGCCTCGCATGGGCCCCAGGCGAGGGTTTCCGGGTGGTGAGTGGCGACATACTTCGTGGCGGCGTTGAGGCCTTCGGACAAAGGGCTGCTTGGGGCTTTGGGCCAAAATTCCGACCAGAGGTCGTAGGTGCGACGGCCAAGCAGCAGATCGAAGCTGCCGCCGTGCGCGGCGAGAACTGCCTCGCGGCCGGCGAGGGTGCGAAAGGGCGCGGTCCAGTCGGTGTAGGGGAAATCGCCGCCATCGGCGGTGTGCTGGATTACGCCGTCGAGCGAGATGTGTTCGATGATCTTGAGCGTTCGCAAATAGGGTCTCCGTGCGGTTGTTATGGAAATCGTACGATGCGCTCGGCTATTTTGATTTTTCTTTCGAGCAGGGTGAAGGATCTGGTATGCGCTCGCGGTGCCTTTGCGGGTGCGGGGAAGGCAGGTCCTTCACTGCGTTCAGCGACTGTCTTGCTTGTCAAGCGGCGCGGGTATTTGTTTGAGTCTTTCGAAC
>CAXTBI010000070.1:0-16071 GCA_964242195.1 uncultured Acidobacteriaceae bacterium | reverse complement strand
CCGCACGGCCGGGGAAAAAAGGCGCGGCGCAAAGATCAGGGCCCACCGCCCCCCTCGCGTCAACCGCCCCCCCCACCCAAGGAAAAACTCCGCTAAACCGGCCGACAGCGCCGCCTCGCCGCCCGCCCCAACCCCGGCTTCCCCAGACGCGGCGGCGCCCGAGGCGGCTGCGCCCCCGGCCGAAGTCACCGCCGTTCCCGCCGCCGCCGAGGCCGACGAGCTACAGCCCGCCGCCCAGGCCTAGCCCAGCTTTTCCGGGCCAGCCCCTCACGGGGACCCCGGCCAGGACCACTGCAACGCCGCGCATCGCTTCCAAATCGGCTCCTCTCCCCAAGGGAGGATACCGAAGTCCAGAGCTTCCCTAGCGGAGCTGGAGCGATGGCAGCCAAACCGCCGGGAGCCCTTGGCCCCGGCACAAAAAAAGGACATGCACCATGGCTGACGAAACACAAAACACAGCATCCGCCGGTTCGGCTTCCTCCACTGGCGGCTCTTCCACCGGCGCAGGCCAATCTGGCGGTTACGGGGGCGGCGGCTCCCAAGGTGGCGGTTCGCAAGGTGGCGGCTACGCGGGCGGAGCCCGCACCGGCGGCGCGCGTCCCCCTCGTCCCGCCGGCGGAGCCGGTGGTGCGGGCGGCCGCAAGTTTTTCCGCCGCAAAAAGGTCTGCAAGTTCACGGTCGAGAAAATCGATTCGATCAGCTACCGCGATGTGCGGCTGCTGCAGCAGTTCGTTTCGGACCGCGGCAAAATCATCCCGCGCCGTCTTACCGGCACCTCGGCACCGTTTCAGCGCAAGCTCACCCGCGCCATCAAGCAGGCACGCGCCATCGCGCTGCTGGCCTACGCCGCAAAATTCTAAAAGTCTGCGGCTCGGCCGCACCCACCGGCGTAACCGCCGTCTCAGTCCGCGGTTACGCCAACGGAGATCCATCATGGAAATCATCCTCAAAGAAGAAGTCGAGTCACTCGGCCACCGTGGCGATGTCGTCAAGGTAGCCGACGGCTACGGCCGTAACTACCTTCTGCCCCGCAAACTCGCAATCGAGGCCACCCAGGCGAACAAGGCGGTCATCGAGCAGATGCGGCAATCCGCCATCCGCAAAAGCGCCAAGGAAAAGGTCGAGGCCGAAACCGTTGCCGGGAACCTCAACAACGTCGTCCTGAGCTTTGAGCGCAAGGCCGGCGGCGAAGGCCAACTCTTCGGTTCCGTCACCTCCGCCGATATCGCCCAGGCCCTCGAAGCGCAGGGTTTTTCCGTCGAGCGCCGCCGCATTCACCTCGACGAGCCGCTCAAAATCGTCGGCGAGTACCACGTGCCCGTGCGCCTGCATCGCGAAGTCACCGCGCACGTTCAGGTCAACGTCAAGAGCGATCAGCCCGAGGCCACGCCGGTGCCCGAGCCCGAAACCGCGGTCGCCTAACCTCCGCAAGCACCCGAAAGCCCCCGCCGGAGTACCCGACGGGGGCCTCGGTCGTTCAGCGACGATCCCGAAGGCCGAAGCCGGGTGCTCCATCTTTTCGCAGCTTCATCGCGATAGGGTGGGGTTGCTCCCGCCCAGGCGGAGCCCCACGAGAACTGTGCCGTCTACGGCTTCCCCACCCCCTCCACCACCGGAAATCCCTTCATCCAGGCCGGATCGCTGAAGACCAGCGTCATGCTTCCACCCGCCCCGCCGGTCACCGTCCCGGTTCCCAGCACGGTTTTCTTTCCCGCCGTCACGGTCACCTTGTCGCTGTCTACCCCGGCGTTCAGCGGAGTCGCAAACTCCATCGTCAGCGTGTGCTTCGCCCCATCCTTCAACGGCGCAAAGCGCACCCGCCCAAAGCTCCAGCTGCCATCCGCCGCCCGGGTCGCCTCGATCGTCCGTTGCACCCCCGGCTCGAACAAGTCCGTCGCCGTCATCACCGCATGCGCCCCATCCGCGCTATCGATCCGCACGCTGGCACGGTCCCCATGCGCTCCCTCCAGTTCCCAGCTTCCCCCGGCGGCCATCGTCGCCGGTGCACTTTTCACCGTCCATTGGCTGGCTCCGGGCAAAAACACCAGCGTATGCGCGTTTTCGCTCATCGCCCCGCGATAGGCCACAAAGTATGGCGGCTGGCTGATCTCCGTCCAAACTGTCGCCGGACTCGCCACCCCGCCCACCTCCAGGGCCGTGCCTTCGCCCGCCACCGCCGCCTGTTCCCGATACGCAAAAATCGGCACCTTGCTCCCCGGCAACGGCGTCATCCCACCGCCCCGTTCCGACACATCCGATCCCTGCACAAAACGCCAAACCAACGGCTTGCCATCCGCCAAGGTCAGCCGCAGCGTCGACACGCTCCCCACGGCTTCCGTGTCGGCCGGCTCCCACGCCATCGCCGCCCTGTGCGACTCGTCGCCGCCCGCGCCCTCCATCGCCACCAAAGCCTCGGTCTCCGCATAGTGGACGCGCTTTCCCGTGGCGCGATCCGTCAAGGTCAGCACCACGGTCGGCTTTTTCCCTGCCGGATCCACCTCCAGCATGATCTGGCTGTAGGGCAGTTCCGTTCCCACAAACTGCACAAACTGCAACGGCCAGAACCGGTACAGCGTCCGAATTGGCACAATCGGCGGCGTCATGCTCACCGCGCCGGCGGAAATTGCGGATGCTGCGGCACTCTGCGCAGGAAGGGAAACGGCAGGGGAAAACATCAATGCGAGCACAGCGGAACAGGAAGCAAAACGCATGGCACATCTCCTTATAGATTTAAGTGGTTGAGTCCGAACTATTTGTCTGTCATTGCGGAGGGGAATCTGCGTCTGCCTTTTCTCACTCGCCGCTCCCAGGCCATCCCTCCCATCCGCCCTCAAAAACTCCAGCGCACGCCAGCCTCCACCCGTCGCCCCGGATCGGCCCCATACGCTTCACCAAACAGCGGCGACCCCAAAACCCCGCCCACCGCCGTCACATTCGTATGGTTGACCAGGTTGGTCGACCGCACATTCACCGCCAGGGTCTCGCCATCCTTTCCCGCCCGGTGCGGCAGCGTAAAGCTGCGGCTCAGGTTCGAGTCCAGGTGCACGTTCCACGGCAGCGTCCCCGCATTCCGCCGAATCGGTGCCCCCGCCCCACTCGGCGCAAGCACCCCAAACCGCGTGGCGTACACCGTCGCGCTCCCCGTCGACCCCGCGGGGTACACCGGCCGGTCGTTGAACACGCCATCGCCGTTGTTATCGAACCCCGTCGTCACGTTGTACGGCACCCCCGAAGCCGCGTTGAACTGCACACTCAAACTCACCTTCTGCGGCAGCTGGTAGCTCCCAAACCCAATTACCTGGTGCGTCGCCTCCCAACCTGGCCGCGCATATTCGCCCGCATTCGAATAGCTGCTCTGCGGGAAAAACGTCGCCGAATCCGCATTGCTCCGCAAATCCAACCGCACATACCCTAGAAAGATCTGCAGCTTCTTCAGGCTGTGCTGATCCAGGCCCGCAAACACCACATTGCCGCCCGTGTGCCCCGTCTGCTGAAACTGGTACAGGTCGGCATTCGCCTCGATCGGCCGCGGCCCGCTCGGCGACCCATTCAGAGGCGAGTTGATGTTCTCCGATCGCAGAACATCCCACGCATGCACCAGGTACACATTCGCCTGCGCGTGCCAGTGCCTTGGGAAGTCATGTTCCACCCCCACATGCGACTCCCACTCCGGGATCTGCGTCAGGTTCGGCAGCGCTACGCGCTCGGTCGTAATCGTCGCCGTCCCCGTCCCCACCCCGGCCACGATCGGGGTTCCGTAAACCGGGTTGTAGATTTGCAACTGCCTTTGAATCGTCCCGTTCAGCTGCTTGTCCGCCAGGGTCGTCGCCGCGTCAACCGTTCCGAAAAACATCCCCGTCCGCGCGTGAAACACCGTCTTTTGCTTCCGGTCCGGCGACCACGCCACACCCAGCCGCGGCCCCGCATTCCCCACCGTATTCGGCGCATTCTGCATCGCCCACCGGATCCCGAGCGAGATCTGCAGCCGCGGCCGCAGCTTCCATTGGTCCTGCGCGTACAACACCGCCTGCAGCTGGTTGAGCGTCACATGCGGTGTCCCGAGGGTCACGCTGAACTGCGTCGGCGTCCCCCCGGGCAGCCCTAGCAGGGCCGCCCTGTACTGGGCTACGCCCGTCACTGCGCCCGTCCCCGCCCCCGTCCCTGTCGTCGCTCCGCCAAAAATGTACGTCCCGTTGAATCCAGTCGGCAGCGCATCATGCAAGGATGCGTCGATCAACTCCAGCCCCACCTTCAGGCTGTGCTTCCCCCGGCTGTACAGCACATCGTCGTCCACTTCCAGATCGCGTTCGTGCGTCTGCAGGAGCCCGGTCGTCGCTCCTCCCCCGGTAAACGCTCCCGCCACAATCAGCGACGGTCCCACCGAATTCGGGGCGTCCGTCCGATACCGCCACGTGTAGCCCAGCCTGCTTTCATGCACCAGGTTCGCCGAAACGGTCCCTATATTCGAAAACCGAATCACGTGTTCCGACTGCTGGCTGCTGTACCCCGCTTCCCCCAGCACCGTTCCACCCACGCCCTGGTTCAGCAGCCCGTTCACGTTGGCCGTGTACCCCAGCGTGGCGTTGTTCTTCGCGTTCAGCAACAGCCCCAGCCGCGCACTTCCCTGCCAAAGCGATTGCGTCGCCGGCACATTGGCCGAGACTTGCTTCGTGTTCCCGGCTCCGTCCAGCGTCACCGCGTTCACCACCGCAAACTGGTCGATCTCCCGATGTTCCAACGCAAAGGAATAATCTGCCCGGTTGGCGGAAATCGGCCCACTCAGCTCGCCGCCATACCGCTGCCGCCCAATCGCTGCCTTGCTCGGCGAAAACGGGTCTTTCGCATTCATCCATTGCGCGCTTTGCGTGGTAAAAAGCGCCCCATGCACGTGCGCCTGCCCCGGCTTGGTGTAAATTTCCACACGCCCACCCTGGTACGGCGGCCGTGCATACTCGGCCGAAAACAGGTCCGGATTGATGCGAATATACGAAATGGATGACTTCGGCGGAATCTGCCCCGATCCCTGGAAGCCGTCCACCGTCACGATTGCCTGCCCCGGTGCGCCGCCCGCCGCCGCGGCCAGCACCTGCAACTCCCGGTTGAACTCATCCGGGTCGTCCGCCAGCTTGCCCAGGTCGGCCTTGCCGATGGTCTGCGAACCGGCAACGTCCTCATTCGCCACGCCCGCCTCGTCCACGGTCGCATTCACCTCGGCCTGTACCGTCCCCGGATTCAACCTCACGATCAACGGTGCCCGGCGTTCCCCGCCCACCGTCACCGTCCGTGTAACCGATTCAAAACTCTCGGCAGAAATCAACGCACCGTATCGCCCCGGCGGAAGGCATCCTGAAGCGAACCGCCCTTCGCGATCGGTGTGCAACACCGCCGTCCCCGGCGTGACGGCGATCGTTGCCTCCACCACCGCGGCCCCGGAGGCATCCAGAACCTGTCCGCCCAGAACCCCCGCACCGCCCGTGCACACGGTCTGCGCCGGCGATCCACTCACCGCTACGATCAACCCGGCAACGCTCAACCAGGCCCGGCGATCGGTCATTCCCTTGCGCATCCCCAGCTCCTCGCGACCGGCCGTCGCCCACAAGAGCTATCCTCAGGCCACGGGCGTCCGTTCCGTAGTGCCTCCCGTCAACTTTCGCGCATGACATCTGTCACACACGCGAAATCGAACCGCCGTCCCCATCCAATCGAATGCACGGTCGCCTATCGACCGAACTTCTCCGCAAACTGCCGCGAGGCCCCCGGCCGCAACGGCTTTCCATGGCCGAAGCAAGCCGTTTCAAAGGCAAACGTTGAAATCCGTTGCAAATCGGCGCGCCCTCTCTCTACATCCTCGTACCCTATGCTCAGGTCCAGGCCTCCCTGATGGCCGCAGGTATCGGCGGCCAACAACACGCCCCCGTGCTCCTCCCACAAAAAGCAGACTTGCCCGGCACAATGCCCCGGCGCATGGATCACCCGCAAGCCGCCCGCAAAAGGCAGCCTGTCCCCCTCGACAAAGGATCCCGTGATGGTTGTCGGCTCAATTTGCTTAAACCGCTTCACCACAAACATTCGCACCAGGGCCATCACCACGTGATTTTTCAAACCCGGCGCCGGCATCAGCGGACGAAACCCCGTCCCGCTACGCACCTGCGCGGCATCGGCATCGTGCACATACACCGCTGCACCCGTCGCCCTTTGCAACTCCGCCGCACTCCCGATGTGGTCGGCATGCCCGTGCGTCAACAATATCTGCTTCAGCTCCGCCGGTTGGCGGCCCAACGCGCGGATCGCTTCCAGAACCTCCCCCGCCTTGCCCGGCACACCTGTATCCACCAACGTCAGCCCCTCTTCCGGATGGGCAAGGGGGCGATCGAACAAGAAAGCGTTCGATATCCCCAAAGGAATTTGGTACAGCTGGCCGACAATTTGCCCGGGCATCGGTCCTCCTCCATTGCCTCATTATGCCGCACCGGTCATTGGCGCCGGCATCTCCGGCAACGCTCGTGCTTTGCCGCATCCGCAGCGTTGCACCACCCGGTCTACAGCTCGCCTCGTCTACAATCGCCGCATGCCGAACGCGCTTCCCCTGCTCAAGCCCCGCGAAGCCGCCGCGATGCTCGGCATCAGCTACCCTACCGTAAAACAGTGGATTTTGGCCGGCAAACTGCCCACCGTGCTCACCCCCGGAGGCCATCACCGCATCGAACAGGCCGCCCTTGAACCGTTCCTGAAAACTGACGCCACCCGCCCCCCGGCCGAGTCCCGCGAGCGCTTCCGCCGGGTCTCCGGCCGCAATCAACTCATCGGCCACGTCCTCGACCTGCAAATCGACGGCCTCCTCGCCAAGGTTGTCCTTTCCTTCGGCCAGCAGCAGATCACCGCCATCGTCACCGCCGACGCCGTCCGCGAAATGGATCTGAAGAAAGGCGACCCCGCCGCCGCCCTCATCAAAGCCACCGAGGTCATGATCGAACGCCTCTGAAGTTGTTTGCGTGCAGGGTTGGTCCAGACTCCCGCACGGAGCCCGCGGTTGTCTATTTTTGTGGCCATTCCCGCACGGAATCTGCGGTTGTCTATCTTGTTGTCATTCCCGAAGGGAATCTGCGGTCTCTTTCGGGCGGCACACCGGTACGAGGACTGAACCAGACCTCCCCCACGGCTGTTTTCGTATCGGAAAAAGCCGTCATCTCGACCGATGTGGAGAGACCCCTGTATTTCGTCCGGTGCTGCGCAAAGTTCGCCTGCTTTTTGCTCAAAGGACAGCAAACCTTCACGAACCAGCCCACCTCCCAGTTAAAGTACAGCTTCACCCACCTGGTAACTCCCTGGGTTCCCGTTAGCCGGTCGCTCAACATCACTCGTACTTCAACGTCGTCACAGGGTCCAGCTTGGCCGCCCGATTTGCCGGCAGTGTTCCAAAAATCACTCCCACCAGCACGGCCGTCAAGAGGGCAATGATCGCGCTCCACCCCGAAATCGGAATCTTGAAATCCGTAAAGATCCGCAACGCCAGCGGCAACGCCAGGCCCAGCAACGTCCCGATCAGTCCACCCGACAGCGACAGAAACACACTTTCGGTCAGGAACTGCAACCGAATTTCGCGGCTCGTCGCCCCCAGTGCCTTGCGTATGCCGATCTCCTTGATGCGCGATTGAATATTGGCCAGCATCGAGTTCATAATGCCCACGCCCGAAACCACCAGCGTGATCGCCGAAGCCAGCGTCAGCACAACCGTCAGCATGGTCGCAATCTGGCTCATCACGTTCAGCACCTGCGTCAGCGTAAACGCCGTAAACGTGTTCCCCGGCCGGTGCCGGCTGCGAATGACCTCTTCAATATGCCGCGCCGTCGGTTCCACATCCTTGGAATCGTTGACGGAGAAAAAGATCTGCTTCAGGGTATCGGTCCCGGTAAAGTAACGCGCCACAGGGTACGGCACCAGCATGGTCTGATTGCTGATCTCGCTTTGCCCAAAAGTCTGAATGCTCTCCTCAAAAACCCCGATCACAGTGAAAGGAATGCCCATCACCGTTACCTGCTTGTCCAGCGCACCCGCGGAACTGCCGTAAAGCTCCATCGCCATGGGCTTTACGATCACCGCGACCTTGGCGTGTGTCTCCGCATCCTGGTCGTCGAAAAATCGTCCGGCCAGCACCTTGAGGTTGCGAACCTCCTTATACTGCGGGCTTACGCCGAGCAGCATGGCCTCCTTGACCTGCCCATTGCCGATCGGGATCGAGTCATGGAATTCCAGCATCGGCGAACTCGCCACGATCCCCGGCACCTGCGCCAGCACGGCATCCAGGTCGCCGTGGTTCATGTATTCCGGCGAAGACGACCCATCCGGCCCGGTCACCGTGGCTCCGCCGCCCTGCATTTCGATCATGTTCGGACCGATCGAGGCGATCATGTTCAAGGCATATTGCCGCCCCGTAAGCCCCAGCGTCGCCACCAGGATTACCGAAGCCGACCCGATCACCATGCCTAGCATCGTCAACAAAAAGCGTGCTTTGCTTGCACAAAAGCTGTCGATGGCCAAGGCCCATGTCTCACGGAAACCCACCGTGGACCGTGCACTGCGCAGGGTCGCCTCAAAGGTGTCCCGTGACTTCGCGCCTCGCCAACCGGCACCCGAAAACGCGCCTTGGAGCTTGCCCCGGCCGAGCTCGCGAACAGGTTCCTGAACGATCGTCGCCATGTCCCCTCGCAAACCTTCCCGGATCCCGTACCGCTTTCCGCGCCTTCAGTATCGCAGCCGCTCTATGCGGGCTACCGGCCACGTTGCAGCCCTTCCGTTCCCTCAAAGGTAAAGATAGCGGGATCGGCAGGATGGATGCAGATCTTTATGCCTGTTCGGTTCCCCCGGAAGTGGTATAGGGGGTCGCTCGTCAGAGTGAGCCCTCCGAAACCCGCAGCAAGCCGGCGTGCGTACGCCTGGCCGCCAGCCCAAAAACCAGCCGCGAAATGCCGCTGAACAGGATGGTCACCCCTAGCAGCGTGCCGACCACCCACTCCGCCGAAAAGGGCAGGTGCATCCAGATGAACACGGCCAGAACAATGGAAACGATCGCATCCACAAAGATCCAGGCGCCACCCGCCAACCCGCGCACGGAAAACCCGGCAATCAACTCAAGGATGCCCTTGATGAACAGGTATGCCCCCAAGAACAACGTGAGCGAAACCAGCCCGGCCACCGGATGCAGAAACAAAAAGATGCCGGCGGCGATGTACGCCACCCCCACCAGGAACTCCCAAAGATGCGCACCGGCACCGCGAACATGCCAAGCCAAAACAAAATGTCCAATACCCCCGAAAATCAGGAGCCACGCGACAATAGTCTCGATCACGACCCCGGCGAAAAATGGAATCGCCAGGGCCACCAGGCCGAGCACGATCAGCAGAAGGCTGAAGCCGATCGACCAATGGACGGATTCGCGCGCGATCCCGCGTAGCGGGGGTGCGATACCCGGCGTTTCCATGCCTCCCATGCTTTCCATCCCATCTCCCCCGCCGCAAAAGCGGCCCGATCTCGTGCCGCACAAGCGGTTCAACGTTTAGATGCGGGCCCGCCGGACAAATGCACCCCGGGATCGCCTTTGCGCTACAAAGCCAAAAGCAGGCCATTGAACGTTTCCAGAATCGGCAGAAACAGGGCCATTACGATGCGGAAACCGAAAAACATGAAGCCGAACATCAGCCAAAGCCCCCATCGCTCATACGCCTGCGCGGCGTTGTAAGGGAGGTAGTACACCAGGATTTTGCCCCCGTCCAGGAAGGGCAAAGGAATCAGGTTGAACACAAACAGCAGCACATTCACCAAAATGCCGAAGTAAAGAAACAGCAGAAGCGGGAACATCGGGGGCAGGCCGGGCGGAACGCTGTCCAGCTCGCGCAGGCTGAGCGCCTCGGCAACCATCAACGTTGAGCCTGCACCCGGGTTGGCATGCTTCACGATCAGCAACGCGAGCATGCACACCAGCGCCGCGCCGATCAGGGCCCCCGGACCCGCCAGCGTGGCCCTGATCTCATCCCGGGGATGCCGAAAGTTGCGCGAAAGCATCGGCACGGGTTTGCCCCAGCCCAGCACCAGCGGTGAGCGCCAGATGTAAATCAGCGGCCAAAGCGCCGTTCCGAAAAAGTCGAAATGCGGCACCGGGTTCATCGTCAGGCGGCCGGAGAGCCGGGCCGTTGCGTCACCCAGCCGATTCGCCATCCACGCCTGCGCACAGTCGTGCAGCGAGATCGCCAGCAGCAACACCACCAACTCAAAGGTCACCAGGGCCAACGTCATCGGCATAGATCTAGGGTACTCCGGTCACCCAGGAACACTCCCCGTTTGTCCCAGCCATGTCGTGCGTTGATTTCACCGTTTCACCATCAGAACGCTCCCCTTCACGTTTTCGCCTAAGCTTCGCCCGCGCCTCCCTGCTACCATCGCCTGCCCGGCGCTTGAGGTCAAGCAAAATCTGGCCCTCGGCGAAAGTTTTAGCCGCACGGAGGTCTATTCTGGGAATGGCACCGTCGGAGCGGTTCCTGGGCCCTGGAGGATGGAAATATGCGCGGTGAATGGAACGGTGGTACCAATCGCGGGGAGAATTCTGGACGCGGTGCCAGCGGTTCCGGCACCCGCGGCAACACCCGCCCCGGGAGCACCGGTGCACCCGCCGGCCGAAACGCCCCAAACGAGCGCTGGTCCAATGAACTGGACGCAATCTTTGAGCGCGCTCCCAAGGAGACCGCCTCCCCCAAAAACGACGACGAGCGCAACTTCTTTGAAGAGCGCACGGAAGTGAAACCGGCCAGCCTGGTGTGCCCAAATTGCCGCGAGCAAGCCGACTACGCCCTCACCTGGCTGGTGCGGCGCAAACGCGAGCATCCCACCGGCTACGCCGATGAAGCTACCCATGCGCGCTTTGAAAAGGCTCGCAGCTATATGGTGCGCAGGGACGACAGCGTCGCGTGCGGAAATGTGCGCTGCCGCAAGCGCTTTGAAATCATCGGCATCCAGACCGTGGCCTTCCTTGAAAACGCCGCCAAAGGCTCAGTGGAAGACCGTGCCGCGCGTGTGCGGGCTGCGTTTACAGGACGCGCGCGGGGCTAACATTTCAGCCGCGCCCGAAGTCCGCCCGGCGCTTCGGGCTCCTTGTCACAGGCTACATCGTTTGGTGTAGACCATTGGCGTTCAGTTTGTGATGTAATGACGATGTCCGACCGCCCTTTTTCCCGTCTCAAGGAGCTTCTGCCATGGCCAACATCCTCCTGCCCGCCGAAGAGCGCGCCCTTACCCCGGATCAGGTCGAGAACCTGGACCGCCGCCGGCGTCGTGGGCAGCTGCTCATCGTGATCGGGTTCCAGATGCTGATTGTCGCCTGCCTGACGCTGTTGTGGAGCGGCCAGGACTTTGTGTATTCGCCGGGATGGGCCCATCCCATGGTGTATTGGAACTGCGTCACGTTCCTGGGATCGATGACCTGTTTCGCCGTCGGCCTGCACCTGCGGCGCGGCCTGAACGAGTTCTTCAGCTACTAGCGTCGTCGTTTACGGCTTCTTCGCTGTCGCGGACGGGGCCACCAGCGTAACCGGCGCGCCCTCCCCAAATGCCACGGGAAATTCGCTCATGGTACGCAGGCTTTCCTCGTTGTTGCCCAGAAACTGCCAGCAGGCCACATCCGGCTTCAGCAAAACGCAGGTAACCATGGCGTGCATGGAGTCGCCCGTGGGCAAGGCAAAGCTGCCCTGCATCTGCTCGGCCGCATGACCGCCGACGGTGAAATCGACAGCCTCGCCGAACTGCGGCTTGGCCCCGGAGGCAGACAACCCCCGCACCTCGCCCTGTGTAAATTCCGGCAGTTGCCCGGGGGTGAAGCTCCGTTTCAGGCATCCGGCGTCTGCACGCACCAGCAACACAATGGAGAGCTGCCCGCCGGCGGTGCTCATCGCGGAAAACGGCAGCGTCATGCAATCGGCCACCGCCTTGCCCCCGGCATTTGCGTCCACGCTGGCCCGGAACGCTGCCGAAACCACGGCACTGGCGTCCGTGAAAGAAGCGGGGTAGCTGTAGCGCAGGTGCAGGGCGTCATTGCTGTACACCTTGAGCGCGGGGTGTGGAGAGGTGGCCGCGGCACCGGTCCCCGCTTGCGCGTCCTGAGGCTGCGTCGGGGCATTCGGCGGCTGCGCAGGGGAATCCGGCGGCTGCGTCGAAGCGGCGGCCGCTTGGGGTGAGGCCGTCTGAGCTCTCCCTCGGACCGCGGCCAGGGCCATCACACAAGCGAAAAGGAAGCCGAAACGCATACGCATGAACGAATCCTAGCACCGGCCTCCCCACGCCCGCTCAGGCCACGGCGCGCGGTCGACCCCGGAGGAAAGTTATCCTTACTCCATGCTTTCAACCACGCCCGGAAACACGAGGCAGCGGAACTACGTGCTCCTCGCCTTTGCGGCGGTGTACGTCTTTTGGGGCTCGACCTACACCGCCATCCACATCGCGGGCGAGCACCTGCCGCCGCCGGTCGTTTCGGCCGCGCGCTGCCTCGTCACGACGGCCCTTATCCTGGCAATCGTTCTGTTGCGGCGTCAAAGCCTGCGCGTTCCACGCGGCGAAGGCCCCAAGCTCGCCCTCGTCGGCGTGCTCTTCATGAGCGGCAACAACATGATGCTCACCTGGGGAGAAACCACCGTGCCCTCGGGATTTGCCTCGCTGCTCGTTGCCACAGTGCCCATCATGATCGCGCTGATGGAGCGCTCGCTGCCCGGCGGCGAGCCCCTGAACCGGCGAGGGTGGGCCGGCACCCTGCTCGGCACAGCCGGCATCGTCGTTCTGGTCTGGCCGTCCCTGCATCACGTTTCGCAAGCGCCGGGCGGCCCACAAACCACGGGCGGCGCGGGCGCGATCCATCCCGCGTCCGGCATCCTGATTTGCCTGGTGGCGGCGCTGTTCTTTGGCGTCGGCTCCGTGCTTTCCCGCCGCTTCCATTTCCAGGCGAACACCTTGGTGGCCACAGGTTGGCAAATCGGCGCTGCCAGCATCTTCAACCTCGTCTTCGCGCTGGCCGTCGGCAGCTTTCACCACGCGGTCTGGACCGACCGTGGGTTCGCGGCCGTCCTGTACCTGGCCATTTTCGGCTCGCTGGTGGGCCTGGTCGCCTTTACCTACCTGCTGCAGCACGTCCCCGTGACCAAAGTCGCCACCTACGCCTTCGTCAACCCGATCATCGCTGTGCTTCTCGGCGTGGTTCTGCTCGGCGAACGGCTGGCGGCCACCGAGCTTGCCGGGATGGCGATCATCGTCGGCGCCGTGGCGCTGGTGGTGCTCAGCCGCGTTGGGGGCACACGCTCCCGGGCGGCTCTCGATCGCGAACTGATGGCCACCGCTGGCGAGGCGGAGCGGTAAAAGCTATCGGCCAGGGCAGTGCCGCAGCGAATGCGGAAGGCTTGCTTCTTTGGTTGTCATTCCCGAAGCCCGGGGTCCCCATCGAGCGCTTTGTGCTCGATGGGGTGGAAAGACAATCTGCGTCCGCCGTCCCGCCGCCACACGCATCCAGCCCTACGGCTTGGGAGCGGCCGGCGGCTTCGTCAAAGCCGGCGCCGGTTGCGTTTCCTGCAACCGCCCGTCCTCTGCCTTGTAGGTCTTACTCTGCTTCGGCAGCGAAACCAGCTTGTCCAGCGTATAGCCCTCCGCCTGCGCCTTCGCCCCGATCAGCCTCAGGGTCCCGTCATCCATCGCCGTTGTGCGCGAAAGAACCGACAGCGTTTTCCGGTTGGGCTGCCCCGCCAAAGCCCAACTGCCATCCGGCGCCACCGCAAGAATCCAATATTTCTTGGTAAAGGGCCAGATCGGGCCGAGCGTGATCTTTCCATCCCCCTTCTTGTCCATCTTCCCGGTCGTGGCATATTCCTGTTCGCTGCCGTTCTTCCCCGGGCAGAACGTCCCCATCTGGATCGAGCGCGGCTTGTTCCCTTCCGCAAAAAGCACAGCGGCCTGGCCCGCACACCGATTCTCAAACTTGGTGGGGTACCGTGCCACCTCGTACCAGCTGCCGGTCAGGCGTTTCGGGTCCAGGTTCGGTACAGCCGTGACACTTTGCGCGGCGGCAACCTGCCCGCCGGCCAGGATCGCCCCCAGCAGAATAGCGCCCCCCACTGCCCCACGTTGCGCTGCCATGCTCAATGTCGCCTCCGCTTCCCTGCCGCTCATTCCCTGCCCTACGTTCGCTGCCGCTCGTTCCCCATCGCTCGTTCCCTGCCGTCGTGACAAATTCCCCGTGCGCCTCAACAGCCTTCACCGCCCTCTACCGTCGGCGCCAGCGTACGCCCTCTTTGGAATCCTCAATCAGGATGCCCTTCCCCAGCAGATCGTTGCGAATCGCATCGGCGCGCGCGAAGTTTCGCCGCCCCTTGGCCTGCGTACGTTCCGCCACCAGCGCCTCGATGTCCGCATCCGTTGGCCCCGACTCGGAAAATCGCGCCACCACCTCGGGATCGGCCTCGGCCAGCCGGCCCTCCCGCTCCGCCCACTTCAGGGCAAAGCGGGTCAACTCCGCATCCCGATCCACCATCACGGCAAAAATCGAGTCGAAGCGCTCCAGCAGCGCCAGGGTCGCGGCCGCGTCGTCCCGGCACAGCTTGCCCCCATCCGCGGCTGTATTCACGGCGCGAATCACCTCGAAAATAGCGGCACGCGCCTCGGCCGTATTCAAATCATTGGCCAGCGCTGCGGTAAAGGCCGCGTCCCCGCGTTCGATCGCCGCGGAAACCTCCGGATCGCAGCCGCTTGGGAGCCCCTTCCCATCGCGCAATCCCTTTCCCTCGCGAATGCGCCCCGCGAAAGTGCGCAGCCGTTCCACCGCGCTCGTCGATTCGCGCAAACCGTCAAAGGTAAAATTCAACTGGTGCCGATACGGCACACTGAGCAGCAAAAACCGGATCGCCGAAGCCTTATACCCTTGCAGCAAAAGGTCGCGCAGCGTGTAAAAATTGCCCTCGGACTTCGACATCTTCCGGCCTTCGACCAGAAGAAACCGCACATGGAACCAATGCCGCGCAAACGGCTCACCCGTGGCCGATTCCGATTGCGCAATCTCGTTCTCATGGTGCGGAAACATCAGGTCCTCGCCGCCGGCATGCAGATCGAAGCTATCCCCCAGGTACCGCATCGCCATGGCGGAGCACTCGATGTGCCATCCCGGTCGGCCTTCCCCCAACGGCGTCGCCCAGCTCGTCTCGCCCGGTTTGGTCGCCTTCCACAGCGCAAAATCGCGCACCGCATCCTTTTCGTACTCATCGGCAGCCACCCGCGCACCGTCTTCAATACCCTCCAGATCCTTCTTGGAAAGCTTGCCGTAGTTCGGGTCTTTCGCCAGGCGAAAATACCAGCTGCCGTCCTCGGCCTTGTAGGCAATGTCCTTGGCCGCCAGCCGCTCGATCAACTCGGTCATACCGGCAATATTCTCGGTGGCCCGCGCGATTACCTCCGGCCGCTCCACCCCCAGCGCGTCCATGTCCTCGAAAAACGCCCGCTCGTACCCCGCGCTGTATTCGCCGATCGGCAGCCCCGCCGCCGCGGCATTGCGGATGATCTTGTCATCCACATCGGTCACATTCATCACATGCTTCAGCCTCAGCCCAAACAGCCGAGCCGCGCGCCGCAACACGTCGACATGGAGAAAGGTGCGGAAATTGCCGATGTGGCCGTAGTCGTACACCGTGGGCCCGCAGCAATAAAAGCGAAAACTCTCGCCATCCGCGGCATACAGCGGATCGACGGTGCCGGTAAGGGTGTTGAAAAGTTGAAGGGCCTGGGGAGCTTGAGCCACGTGTCTCGTCTGTTCACCGCCGCCGCATGGACAAGGGCCCAGCCCGGCTGCCTTCCAATGGAATGATCCGCCCCCATTCTAGCGGACGGGGTTGCTGCACCGGCGGTTCCGGCTCCCTGGCCTGGCCGTCCACCTCGTCTACCCGTCGTAAACCTTCCCTCCTTCCCATCCTGAACCCCCGTCCCTTGTCATCCTGAACGCGCATCATAGTCATCCTTGTATCTCTAAAAGCAGCTTCAGTTGTTAGAGACTGAAGCGG
>CAXTBI010000069.1:0-16306 GCA_964242195.1 uncultured Acidobacteriaceae bacterium | reverse complement strand
CCGTACTGCGCAGAAAACGTGCCCGGCATCACGCGCACCGACCGCACCGCCCCCTGCGCAAACCCCGATCCTCGCGCCGATCCACCGGCGGCTGCCCCGCGCGGTTCGCTGCGAAACCCCTGGTCGGCCGAAAGCCCATCGATGGTCTCGGCATCCTGCGCTGCCGGGAGCCCCGCCGTACTCAGCCCCGTCGCCGCCGACCCGGTCTCCCGCTCCGCCCGCGCCGAGGCCGTATCGTCCTCACCCGCATCCTCCGCCGCACCCGCACCGGCGGTGGTCGCCTCATGCGCCGCCGCGTTCGTCGCCCCCAAAGCCTCCCATTGCCGATCCTCCACCGGCAGCGCCTGCAACGGCTCGCTCGCACTCATTGCCGCGGCCCCGCCTGAGGTCCGGCCAGGCGAACTGCCCCGGCTTGCCGCTTGCGTACTTGCACTTCGGGTAATTAAGACCGCACCCTCGCCTGAACCCTCGGCTCCGAGAACAGGCCGTGCCGTCAGGCCCATGCCATCGGATCGCACCCTCAACGCGACCTCCGCAGTCTCCCCGGCATCCACATGCAGCACACCGCCTGCGTCTGTTGAGTTCGCTGGGTTCGCCGAATCCCCCACCGGAAGCACACCCGGAATCCACAGTTCCGCCTCGTACGCCCCCGGCAGCAGTCCAACGATAGTGAAAGCCCCCTGCCGATCCGTGCTCACCGAAATCGCCGCCCCGGATCGAGTGCCGGTCTCTGGCCCATCCTCCCCAAAATTCGAGGTCACGGGCCGCAACACCAACCTCACCCCGGGAATCGGGATCCCATCCGCCCCGAGCAGCCGTCCACGCACCGCGCCCGTAGACAACGCCTGCGCCGCAGCCCTCAGCGGAGGCAGCCCCGCCACGCAGCCCAGAAAGACAGCCCACCCGCACATCCAGCCCCGCACCCACGAGCGCAACGAGAAGCGCAACCCCCCGCATACACCCCAGCGCGAACGCCACCGTCGGCAAAAGCCGCGCCAGACAGACATCACACACGCCCCGGGCATGAGGACACCGGGACTGGAAACTCCACACTCGGCAATACGCCCGGCCACCGCTGGACGTTATAGACCGAGCCTAGCGAGCCGCACAGCCCCGCGCCACTCCCTGTCCGGGGCAGCAAATCCCCAATCGGGGTAGCGTCAAGCGAGACCTGTCCCAAATCGCTACACACGTTCAGGCTGCTCCGAAATTTGTCATCCTGAGCGAAGCGAAGGACCCGCTGTTCGCCCCCGTGTCGTGAACCTCGGGGAACCAAGCAGATCCTCCACTGCGTTCAGGATGACCAAAGCAACTTGGGCACTTCCAGGTATTGACTCTAAAACTGCACCCGGGCCCCCAACTGCACCTGCCGTGGCGTGTAAATAAAATTACTGTTCGCGTTGCCGAGAAAGCTGGAAGGGTTAAACACGCCAAAATTCGCCGCATTGTTGGTGAGGATATTCGTGGTGCCCGCCGATCCGTTCGCTACACCGTATGCGTTCATGCTGGCCACACCTGTCTGGTTCAAATGGTTCGCGATGTTGAAGCTTTCCGCCAATAACTCCGCATCCACTCGATCCATGATCCGGAATCGTTTCGAGATACGCGCATCCAGAATAAGCTCGCGCCGGAACTGGTAGATATTGCGATCCGTTCCCGGCACGCGCGCTGTGCCGCCCGAGCCGTTCACGCCACCGGATGTGCTCGCCGCCCCGTATGTTATCGTTGCGCCGTTCACGGTACAAGGTTTGCCCACCACGCAGCCGTTGTCCAGCACCGGGTTATAGGTTCCCTGCAAACCGGCGGAGTAGGGTGCGCCGTTCTGGCCGCTGAAACTCGGTGATACCTCATAGTTATTCAGCAGGTAGCCTAGAAAACCATGAAAGGTGGACGGTGTGTTGTACACGGCGTAGGCCACCAGCCGATTCGGAATATTCTGGTTCGAGTTACCGTACTCCAGCCTCAAGTTATAAGGATCAAGCACGGAATTCGTGTTCGAGAAAGTCGTATTGTTCTCGCCATAGTCCAGCGCATGGGACCATGTGTAATTCGCATTGAAACTCAGATTATGGCTAAGCCGATGCGAAATCTGGCCCACGAAACCCTCGTAGTTTGAGTTCACGCCGCTGAATACATCCGTCGTCGGGCCATAGGCAGTATTGATCCGATTGGTGTAGAAGGGAATCGTGATCACCTGCCCGGCCCCTAACGGCCCGCCTGCCCCCACCTGGTAGCTCGCCGTACGCGTCGCCGGCGCGATGTTGGTGTCCATAAAATCCGGCAACCGTCTGCCAAATGCCGCCAGCCACGTCACGCTCAGCGTCGTATTCCAACCCAAGTCCTGCTGTAGCGTCAGATCGGCCTGGTGGATTTCCGGCATTTTGAAGTTCCTGTCGAAGTAAATCACCGCGGTCGACGCCGCATTCGGCACGAATGCCGTGGGATTGAGGATCTGTGGGAAGATCGGCGCTGTGACCGTCTTCCCATTCACCGTGCCCAGTTGCGTCAGACTTCCCGTCGAGGTCACCTGGATTTGCCCGGCCGGATTGCCCGTCTGTGCCAATGCGTTGTAGATCGTTGAGTTTTCCAACCTTGCGAAGAACTCACCGTACCCACCCCGCAATGCTGTTTTGCCGTTGCCGAAGATATCCCACGCGAACCCGACCCGTGGACCGATATTGGTCCGGTTATCCGGAAAAACGCTTGTCGAACCGCGTGCGAACTGCGGCGTTGTTGTATTGGGGATCTGCGGCTTGGGCGTCTGCTCATACTCGTACCGGACCCCGAGCGTCAGGCTCAGCCGCGGGTTGACCTTCCACTCGTCCTGCACAAAACCCGCATAGTCAGCGGTCTGGAATTCAAAGCCCAACGGTCCGAATCCCTGCGCGAATGTGGTGTAACACTCTTGGTTGTGCGTGGTGAAGGAGTTCGGCCCACCGCATCCATTTGCCGTATTCTGGTCCGTGAAATACGACACAAAAGGGGAGTACTGGTTCGTCGTTCCGCCCGTCGATGTCGTGCCGTAATTGAACGACCCAAACACGGAGGACAGGTTCTCACTTAGATCATCCGTGTGCAGGTACTCAAATCCATACTTCAGACTGTGGTTCCCTTTTACCTGAGTGATTGTGTCCGAAACTTCCCAACGGCGCTCGTCCGGATAGGCAGGCCGGTTTAGAAAGGTCGCCGTACCAAACTGAAATCCATTCGTAATCCCCACAAAGGGTGGGATTCCATACGGATTCACATAGCCCGCGCTCGGTCCGCTCGCCACATTGTCCAGCGTCGTGTTTTCGTAGGAAGTCGGCGTCTGGTTGAACTCGTATTCAAAATCGCGCCCGTACTGATATCCCAGCTCGTTCGAAAGCGTATTCGTCAACACCGTGTTCAGTTTGACGATTCCAAACGTGTCTTTCACATAGTCATTGCCATAGCTCGCAACGCCATAATTCTGCGTCGCGCTCGTCTGGATGCCGGCGGGCGACGTCCATCGCAAACGGTTCACTTCGGCCGTGACGTGGTTTCTGCCGTTCACCTGCCAATCGATCTTCGGAAAGAAGATGTACTGGTCGCCGCTGCGTGGCGCAAGTCCCGCAATCGAAGTGAGCGACGCAATCCCACCCGTGTACACGTTGTAGGCTGCCGTGTACTGCGCCGGCGTTACCGCCGCCAGCGTGCTCAGCTTGTTCAAGTTCACCGCCAGCTGGCACACGCCGCCGCCCACCGTGGCTTGGGTTGTCCCCTTGCACGTGCCACCCGCGCCCGGTGCCGTCGCCGGCACCGCCGCAAAGAAGATATTCGCATTCCCAAACGACGTCACACCCGGAAAGTTCCGGTTGAAGCGATCGAACGCAAAGAAGAAAAACAGCTTGTCCTTAAGGATCGGCCCGCCGATGCCGATACCGTACTGCTTGCGCCAATCCTTCGGCTTGAAGACGACAGGATTGAAGATTGGCGAACCGGCCGCCGTCACACCCGTCTGTGTGGCCTGAGTCGTAAACGGATTCTTCGCACCCCATTCCGCATCGCGGTCGTAGAAGTACGCTTCCCCATGGAAAGCGTTGGTGCCCGAGCGCGTCACCGCATTCACGACACCGCCCGCCGACCGGCCATACTGCACCGAATAGTTCGACGTATTGACCTGGAACTCCAGAATCGACGACTTGGCCGTCGAGTACCCCACACGCGTACGCCCGCGCTCTTCGGAAAAGAACGCCTGGTTATCGTCCTCGCCGTCAAACTGCACATTGTTCAGCAGCGTCGATTGCCCGCGAAAACTCAACAGGCCAAAACCGCCGCCTTCCACCACGCCCGGCGTCAACAGCGCATAGGAACTCCACCGGTAATTGTTGACCGGCACGTCTTCGAGCACCTTCAAATCGATCGTGTTCGAAAAATCGTTGTTCGTCGTGTTGATCGTCGGCGTCTCGCTCGAAACGTCCACCGTCTCCGTCGCACCCGCAGCCCCCAGGCGCGGCTCCACCGAGGTCAACGAGCCGACCGTGACCTCCACCTTCGTCGCCTGGTAGGCGCTGAAGCCACTCGCCGTCACCCGCATCGAGTAAAACCCCGGCTGCAGATGGACCACGCGAAAATATCCCGAAGCGTCCGTCACAACCGTCTGCGAGGCGTTGGTTCCGGTGTTCTGGATGATCACGCTCGCACCCGAAACGATTGCGCCGGTAGCATCCTCCACCGTTCCGCCAATCGCGCCATCCACGGCAGACTGCGCCATCCCCATCGAACTGATCCCGGCAAGCATCGCCACCGCCAGGCCCACTTTTCCCCTGCTATTCATCAATATCCCCTTAAATCGCTTGATGACTTCCACGCGCACTGCCGCAAACGCGAGTTCGCACACGATCTATCCAACTTGTGTTTACCGATACCCACAGCCTCGCATCTTCGGATCAACAGATTGTGAATGAGCCCAAAAGCACGCATCCGCACGACGCATCCGCCCCCGGCCGCACACAGCCCCGGCCGCTCTCACCGCGCGCACCCCGCGCGCACCCCCGGCCCGTCCGCTAAACTAGAGCTTTGGAGGCACGACCCACCGCATGTTCATCGATGAAGCCCGCATCCGCGTCAAGGCCGGCGACGGCGGCAATGGCTGCATGGCCTTTCGCCGCGAAAAATTCGTCCCCCGCGGCGGTCCCTCCGGCGGCGACGGCGGCCACGGCGGCGACGTCCTCATGCGCGCCTCCCTCTCCCACAACACCCTTATCCACTTCCGCTTCAACCCCGAATGGAAGTCCGAACGCGGCTCCCACGGCCTCGGCTCCAACATGAGCGGCCACCAGGGCGAAGACCGCGTCCTCGAAGTCCCCGTCGGCACCGTCCTCTACGACGACGAAACAAACGAGCTCATCCACGACTTCGCCACGCCCGGCGATCAGAAAGTCATCGCCCGCGGCGGTCGCGGCGGCCGCGGCAACCAGCACTTCGCCAACAGCGTCCACCAGGCCCCGCGCGAGCACGAACTCGGCCGCACCGGCGAAGAACGCCACTTTCGCCTCGAACTCCGCCTGCTCGCCGACGCCGGCCTCGTCGGCTTCCCCAACGTCGGCAAATCCACCCTTATCTCGCGCCTCTCCGCCGCCCGCCCCAAAATCGCCGACTACCCCTTCACCACCCTCGAACCCAACCTCGGCGTCGTCCAGGTCGGCGAGCCCCCCCACAACCAAAGCTTCACCGTAGCCGACATGCCCGGCCTCATCGAAGGCGCCCACCTCGGCGCCGGCCTCGGCGTCCAATTCCTCCGCCACATCGAACGCACCGCCATCCTCGTCCACCTCGTCGACGTCTCCGACACCGCCATCGGCACCACCCCAGAACCGGGTGGCGACCAACCGGGTGCCTTCCCTTTAACGCCGTCATCTCGACCGGAGGCCGCAGGCCGCAGTGGAGAGACCCCTGTATTTACAGGCGATGGCGAAGCCGAGCGAGTCAACCCCCCGGTAGAAACCGCAGACCCCGTAGAAAACTACCGCATCATCCTCAACGAACTGAAATCCTTCGACCCCGCCGTAGCCGCGAAACCCACTCTCCTCGTCGCCACGAAAATCGACGCGGCCAACCCCGCCAAGCTCAAAAAACTGAAGGCCATGGCCACCCGCCGCAAACTGCCGTTCTTCGCCATCTCCGCCGTAACCGGCGAAGGCGTCGACAAGCTCAAATACGCCATCGCCGAACGGGTAGCCGAGCACCGCAGAGCCAACCCGCTTCCCCCCGACCCCGAACCCGCCATCCACAAAGCCGCCAGAATCAAACCCCACTTCCCCCCACCCCCACCCAGCGCCAGCGGCAGCAAAACGCGCTAGCCCACGTCCGCTCCCCTGCTTCGCCGGGTGGGCCGCACAAGCCGGCAAGACTGTCTATGCTGGGAAGCGGGCTCCCCCGAAACGAACGGGGCCGCTGACCGCCTCGACGCAAGGAACGCATCGCACCATGGCCATCTATCTCCCCGGCACCGCCGAAGACCAGCCGCTCTCCCTTGAGGAGATGACCCCCCGCGAGATCGTCTCTGAACTGGACAAGTATGTCGTCGGGCAGACCGCGGCCAAGCGCGCCGTGGCCGTTGCCCTGCGCAATCGCACCCGCCGCCAGAAGCTCGCGCCCGATCTGGCCGAAGAAATCACACCCAAAAATATTCTTATGATCGGCTCCACGGGCGTGGGCAAAACTGAAATCGCGCGCCGCCTGGCCAAGCTCACCAAATCGCCGTTCCTCAAGGTGGAAGCCTCCAAGTTCACCGAGGTCGGCTACGTCGGGCGCGATGTCGAATCCATGGTGCGCGATCTGGTCGAAACCGCCATCGACGAGGTGCGCGAAGAGAAGCTCGAAGAAATTGAAGACCGCGCCGAAGCCGCCGCCGAAGAAAAGCTGCTCGACCTGCTGTTGCTGGCCGACGCGATGGAGACGCCGGCGGTCGACAACCGCCCGCATGCCGGGGAAAACGGTGCGGGGGACAACCTGCCCGCGGGCACCGTCGAAATCATTCCACAACGTGACCACCTCGGCCCCGAATCGCTGACCCCCACGGGCGAACCCGCGCACCTCGTCGTGCTCACCCGCGAGGACAAGGACGCCGAGCGCAGCCGCGAACGGGAGGGGGAGCGGGCCGAACGCCTGAAGGACCGTCTGCGTCAGCAATTTCGCGAGGGCCGTCTCGACGAGCGCACGGTCGAGCTGGAAACCCGAGAGCGCAACCAGCCGTCAATTGAGGTGGTCACGAGCGGTGGCCCCAACGCCCCCGATGAGAACGAAACGTCGGGCATTCGGGACATGCTCGCCGGCATGTTCGCCGGCCGCACCCGCAAGCGCCCCATGAAGGTCGCCGATGCCTTCGACTACCTCGTGCAGGAGGAAGAGTCGCGCCTGCTCGACATGGAGGCCATCACACGCATCGCCGTGGAGCGTGTCGAGGATTCCGGCATCGTCTTTCTCGACGAGATCGACAAGATCGCCGGCCGCGAAGGCGGTCACGGCCCGGACATCTCCCGCGAAGGCGTACAGCGCGACATCCTGCCCATCGTCGAAGGCACCACTGTCAACACAAAGTACGGTTTCGTCACCACGGACCACATCCTGTTCATCGCTGCCGGGGCCTTTCACGTCTCGAAACCGAGCGATCTCATCCCCGAATTGCAGGGCCGCTTTCCCATCCGCGTGGAGCTAAAAGCCCTCACCGTGGAAGATTTCCTGCGCATTCTCACCGAGCCGCGCGCCAGCATCGTGAAGCAATCCGTCGCTCTGCTCGAAACCGAAGGTCTTGGGCTGGAATTCACCCCCGACGCGCTCCAGGAGATGGCCCGCTTCGCTTTTCAGGTGAACGAAAACACGGAAAATATCGGCGCACGCCGCTTGCACACCATCATGGAGCGTGTGCTTGACGACATCAGCTTTCAGGCCCCCGACCTCGTCAAGGCAGCAAAAGCCGGTACACCGCCGCCCGCTGCGGAAGGAACGCCCGAAAGCCATCTCCCCGCACTTACCCCACGCTCCGCCACCACCCCCGGACCGGAGTTCACTTTGTCCGTCGACCGCACCTATGTACAGCAGCAGGTCGCCGCCATCGTGCAGAACCAGGACCTCAGCCGCTATATCCTGTGAAGTTTGTTCTCGCACCAGTTCTCAGGACACTGCGCAGAATGGCGCTCTCCTGGAGGGAGATCGGTTGAGAGAGGACGGCAGGGGCAGCCTCCAACCCTCTACACAACCTTCAGGAGATCGGCTGCAGGCCCCTGCGACGGCGCATGGAGCCAACCACGGCAAGGAGGCCGGTACCGGTGCCGAGCAGAGCGAGGCTCGAAGGTTCTGGGGTGACCGCCGTTGGGTCCTGCAGAACACCGGCGTCCGCAACCGTCCAGAACACCCTGCCGGCATCGCCGTAGCTTGGGTTTGAGTCGTAAGCAAAATTCCGGAGAGAGCCCGAAAAGAGGATGTACTCGCCCTCCCAGGAGAAAACAAAATCGAAGCCGTCCGCGATATAGGAACCGCCGCCAGGCGGCAGTGTGCCCCGAAACGTGTCGTTGTAGGAAAATGCGGTGCCGTTAAATATCTGTGTTTCTGTTACGCCTGGCGTGCTCACGGGAATCAGCGTCATGGCGGACCCATTCATCTCTCCGCTGCCGCCCGTGACATCCCAAACGCCCTCGCCCGGGTAACGGGGATCCAAGTTGCCGGTCAGGGTGCCGTATGCTGTGCTGTAGGGAAACGCTACCGTGAAGCTGAAGGTATCGGCCCGTGCTGACCGGAAAGGCAGGAAAGAGAGAACGGTCAGCAAAGCGATTGCCGGAATACGCATACGGCTCCTTGGGGTTCACCGTGAACAGTATCTACAACGAAAGCTGTACGCAAGCACAAAATGTCAAAACTGCGTCAAGTCGAAGAATCCGCACTCGATGCTTGGAGGGGCGGAGCCCTATTCCCTCATTGACTCACAAGCACCGAACATGGGAAGAATGGGGTGGCCCTCCCCATGTCGTCAACTTGTTCACGATCTGAACCGCCTTCGACCGCAAATAAACTTGCGTCCTTTTGTGCGGTAAGCGGCATACGCCCAACAACCGATGTTTCTATAACTGAATCACCGATGTGCGCCCCATCATCACTGGCTATCTCTGGCGGTTGTAAGATGCCGGCACTTGGAAAGAGGAGAATACATATGGCTCAGCTCACAGGGAAAGTGGCGTGGTTCAACAATGCAAAGGGCTTCGGCTTCCTTCAACATGAGGGTGGACCGGACGTCTTCGTGCATTTCAGCTCCATTCAACGGGACGGCTACAAAAGCCTGAAAGAGGGCGAACCCGTCCATTTCGATATCATCCAGGGAGAGAAGGGTCCGCAGGCGGATCTGGTAACTCCCATTCAGAGAACCGTTCAGCAGTAAGTTTCTTGTAAGCTCCGTTCGCATCGGCCCTCGGCGGCTCATGCCTGGTTCAAAATCGCTCCGAAGCCGATACGTGGCTTCGGAGCGAAATTTGGGAGTTTCATGCACAACACATCATGCATCACGGAAGGTCTGCCAGCCGGTCCTCCCCCGGTCGCTCCGCACGGAAGCGGAACCGCTCATTTCAATCTTGCTCCCCCTATGTCCAGTTGGATGCCTCGCAAGCGTGTTCTATGTTTCAGCCGGGATCGTGTGCTGGGGGAAACCCGCCGCATGGTTCTTCAACGCCGCTACGATGCTGTGTTCGTGGGCAGCCTGGAAGAACTCGCTCCCCTGGCTCTCGGTTCCGCGTTCGATATCATCGTGCTCTGCCACACATTGTCCGTTGAGGAGCGCGGGGTCTGCGTTGCGCTTGCAGGCGACCTGTGGCCCGCGGCCAAGTTTGTGACCGTGGTTGCCCGCAGTGGAGACCGGCGCCCCGAGCTTGGCGCGGTCGTGGTGGGTCTCGAGGGTCCGCAGGCGCTTTTGAACATCGTGCAGCGCCTGCTGGAACCCGCCCTTTCAACCCTCGGCCCCAGTTGACGGATCAAGCTTCTCCACACGCTCCCAACCTGGACTTCTGCCTTTACTGATAAAGGTTTGTGAAGAGTCTGCGCGTGAGCGGGTAGCATTCGCAGGACGCTTCTTCCAGGCGCTCGCGATCGAGAATCTGAATCCGTCCCCGCCGATAGTCGATGATCCCGCTGCGCTGTAGCGTACTGGCCGCGATCGTTACACTGGAGCGCCGCGTACCCAGCATTTCGCCAAGAAACTCCTGGGTCAACTCCATCTCGAGAGAGCCGATCCTGTCGGCGACCATCAGCAGCCAGCGGGCCAGGCGCTCTTCAATTTCATGAAGGCGGTTGCAGGCGGCCAGTTGGCCCATGACGAGCGCCTCCGATTGCACAAAGCGCAGGACAGCGGCGCTCAACGCCGGGTTGCGCTTGAATTCCTGCTCGAAACGCTTGAAATCCATGCGCAGGCCAGTGCCCGCGATCTGCATAAAAGCACGGGTATCCCCCCGTTCCGGGCCGAGCATATGAATGCCCTGGGGTAGGCCTTCCCGGCCCGTCAGCCCGACCTCCACACCGTCGCCGCCACCCATGACGGTAACGACCGAAACCACACCCGAAGTGGGGAAATGCACATGTCTCGGCGTCTCGCCGGCGTTGAAGATAACGGCCTTCAACGGCAGCGGGACCGGCTCCAGATGCTTCAATAATTCCGCTCTAGCGGGAGGTGGAAGACTGTCGAGCAGACGATTGGTGAGCGGGTGAGCCATGCGCAGTCCTTCCCTGGGGAGATTCGCAAGGAATGGCCGCGACGACTGCGGGGCTAATTGCGGTCCAGCCTAGAGTACGTCAGACGCATCGCTTCTTATGTGCGATCTCCTACATCCGCCCAGGATTGGTTTAATCTGAGACCTCATCCGGGTGAACGATCTTTGCCCCTGTCCTCGCAATCAGGTCCTTGATTCCCGGGACGCTACAAGCGCCGAGCAGCCGTCTGAGAAGTGGAACAAGAGGGTGCTTTCGTCGATCACAGCGGCTTGCACAATGCGTGCGTCCCCTCCTTGCGGTGCGTCCGCTGCGGCGTTTTGATCACTCCTGTATTGAATTTCCGGCTGTTGTATGTCGATACGCGAAAGAAGTCTTCGAAAAGGGCTGCAGGCGAACGGGAATTCTTCTTGACACCTCTCCGCACCCGGTGTACCTTCCTCTCGACCTTATCCGCCCCACGCAACGGTTCCGCACTGTCGCTCGGTTCTTTCACAATGCCGATCTTGTTTGACTTACGCTTTCCGTCGCACCCGCACTCCATCCCTAGAAATCCTAGAAAATCCATGCGTTCCGCGTCACCGGGATCACCGCCGCACTCCATCGGAATGACATGCCTGCTGGCCTTGCTGCTGAGTTTTCCCTGTGCCCGAAATGTTATTGCACAGCGAACCATTCATGTACCCGCCGACCAGCCCACAATCCAGGCCGGGGTCGATGCTGCCCAGAGCGGAGATACGGTTCTCGTTGCGCCCGGTATTTATCACGAGAATGTCGTGCTGAACGAAAAAGCGATCACCGTCACGAGCGGTGCGACCACGTACCAGGATGCCGCGACAACGATCATCGAGGGCCAAACCGCCGCGCCCACCGTGCTGATCGAATCCCTTCAAGTGGTGACGCCTCCAGTATCGACTCTGAACGGTTTCACCATCCGTCACATAAGCGGCCTCGCAACAACCGCGAGTGATACAGGCGATGGTGTCGCGGCCGTGGTGGCTGGCGCGAAGGTGACCCATAACCAGATTTTGGGGAACCTTGGTTGCGGTATCGCTTCCTGGGCTTCTGATCCGTTCCTTGCGCAAGGCAATCTGATAAGCAGTCCCTCTGTCGGAGATTGCGGAACCCTCGCGGGAAAGGTCCTACGTGGCTTGAATGAAGTTTACGCCGTAGCCGGATCTATTGCCGTTTACGGTGGCGGCGATGTCATCGACAATCGCATCGTAAACAGCCATGCGCTTCCCTTCTCAAGCCAAGGGATAGCCTACGCGCAAGCCATTTCGCCTACGGTGCGGGGAAATGTCCTTATCGGCAATAGCGGGGCGGGCAGTTCGATATCGTTCCGCAGCGTGTTAGACACGTACATTATTCAAAACCTTATCGAAAACAACTCGACCACTGACCTGAATGCGCCTTCCATCATCCGAAGTGGCGCGGTCGGCAACAACACGCTGGTCATGGTCAACAACACGGTCCAGGCACCTTTGAATTACCCGGAGGCGTTCGATCTTTCCGATTCGATCGGCACGCAAAATATCAGCAATAACCTTTTCATCGGCTCCATTCCCGGCCAGGTCATCCGTTGTTACTACATCGTTCAAGGCAACAGCGGCGCGCCGCAAAACGTGCCGCCCGACGGTGCCGTCTTCAAAGACAACGACGTGTACGGCAACGGCACCGCGCAGAACTACACCTGCGCCTCGCCCAGCGGAACGTCCGGCAACCTCTCCACCGACCCGCAATTCGTCGATCCCGCCAACGGAAACTTCCACCTGCAACGCAGCTCCCCGGCCGTGGCCGCCGGCGACGCGAACGCGCCCATGCTTCCCCCGCTCGATCTCGATGACCGCAACCGCACCGTCTGCGGCACCGTCGACCTCGGCGTCTATGAGCTGCACCCCCAACCCGCCATCACCGTTACCTCGTCCAACAACCCATCCGCAGGCACGACACCTGTAACCTTCACAGCAAACGTCGCCGGCAACTGCAACGTGCCCACCGGCACCGTAACGTTCTTCGACGGCGGGACCCCGCTCGGCACCCAGACCCTGAGCGCCGGGGCTTCCGCCAGCCTCACCACCTCCGCGCTCATCGTAGGCTCGCACAACATCACCGTGAGCTACGCGGGCGATGCCAACTTCGACCCCAGCACCTCGGCCACGCTGGTGCAGGTGGTCACCGGCTACCCCACTACGCTCACCTGCACGGCCTCGCCCAACCCCGCCCTCCTCACGGGCTTTCGCGCCCACGGCACGGTGATGTCCCCCTTCGGCACGCCGACCGGTACCGTTACCTTTCAGGTGGCCGGAGGGGTGGGGGTCGGCGGCAGCCTGGTCCAGGGCTCAGCCGATGTCCCCCTGCCCAATCCCGGGCCGGGCACCTCCGTCCTCACCGGGACGTATTCCGGAGACACGCAGTTTGCCCCGGGCACCTGCACCCTGTCCGAAACCGGCGTCGGCCTGGCCAGCACCGTAACCCTGGGCGGCTCGCCGAACCCCGCTGTATTGGGGCAGGTAGTTACCTTCACCCGCCGCGGTGCGCCCCGCCCCAGGTCCAACGACGGGGGGCACCGCTCCATCGGGTACCGTTACGTTTGCCGACGGCGGCGCACCGCTCGGGACTGTTCCACTCGGCGCGGGCGGTAGCGGGACGTTCAGCACATCCGCGCTCGCCGCCGGTACCCACAACATCATCGCAACGTACAGCGGCGATAAGACCTTCGGGACAAGCTCCGCTTCGCTCTCCGAGATAGTCCTCTACGCGAGCACGGCGACCTCCCTCAGCGCCTCGCCGAACCCCGCCGGCCTGGGCGCCCCGGTCACCCTCACGGCCACGGTTACGCCGTCGAGTCCCTCCGCGATCGCCGGCACGGTCGTCTTTCAGGACAACGGCATCCCGCTCGGCAGCGCGCCCGTAGGCGGGAATGGTATTGCCACCTTCACCATCTCCACCCTGGCGCTCGGCAGCCATCCGCTCACCGCCCTTTTCACGGCGAGCAACGGCCTGGGGAGCTCCGCGTCCGGGACCGTGACGGTGCAAATTGTCGCTCCCGCCTTTACGCTGACCCTGCAACCGGCCCAACTCACGCTCGCCTCCTTCGGTTCAAGCGGCACCGTGGCGGTGCAGCTTGCCAGCGTGGGCGGCTATGCTGGGACGCTCAATCTTCGCACCGGTGCCCTGCCCGTCTACGTCAGCGCGACTTTCCTGCCGCCCACCGTCGCCCTCCCGTCCGGCGGGACCGGGACGGCGACCCTTACGATCGCCACCCCGGCGCTCACGGCGGAACGGCACATGCGCTTTCCGGATAGTGGACGCACGGCCCTGGCCACGCTGGCCGCCACGCTTTGGCTCGCACCGCTCGGCTGGCGGCGCCGTCGTCGCTTGGCCACCCGAGTCCTGCTCTTCGGCTGCGGTTTGCTTCTGCTGGGCGCGGTCGGCTGCACAACGGTTCGGCACGCCATCCAGATCGTTCCACCCGGCACGTACCTTATCCCGGTGATCGCCACGGATACGAACGGCAACACGCAAACGGCCACACTGCAACTCGTCATCAAGCCCTGAGCGGTGTAACTGCGGGAGCGCCGCAAAAGCCTGCTCCCCCAAAAGTCGCATCCTCCGTAGCACCTGAGGCGCGGCACATGTACCCCCACCGACTTACACTCGGAGCATTGCCCTCGGGGAGCGCTTCGATTCGCACGGTCAGCCGCAAACTGCTTTGGATCTATGCGCTGCTGATGCTCCTCCTCGCCATCGGGTATGCGCGTTTCGACCCGTACATGATGGACGGCGACGGCGTCGCCTTTCTGGACATCGCGCAATACCTCCGCACCGGCCACGCCGCGCTCGCGATCAACGGCTATTGGAACCCCGGGTACCCGGCGGTGCTGGCCGTGGCCGAATGGCTCACGCACCCTACACTTTGGCGCGAATTTGTCGTCGTTCGCTACACCAACGTGCTTATCTTCGCCTTTGCCGCCGTGTGCTGCCTTTTTTTCACGACGGGACTCACCCGTGCGCGCGCCCGGCAGCTGGTTCCCTTGTCAGAAGGGCGGCAATCCGCGGTTCCCGACGAGGCCCTGCACCTGCTCGGCCTGGCGCTGCTGGTCTTCAGCCTGGGCCGCGAACTGCCGGTCGGCACACCCCGTTCCGACACTTTGTTGCTCGCCTTTCTTCTGCTTGCGGCGGGTCTGGCGCTGCGGTTGCGCAGCGGCGGCCGCTTTTGGATCTATCCCGCCCTCGGTCTCACGCTGGGCTGCGCGTACCTTACCAAGTCGTTCGCGTTTCTGCCCTCGCTGGCCCTGATCCTCGCGCTGCTCGGCTGGTCGTTGTGGCGTCTTCGGGGGAGCGGGACCACCCGACGATGGCAGCCTCTCGCAGGCTTCGCGATCGTCGCCGCCGTTTTCGCCCTGACCGCCGGTCCCTACATCGTCGCGATCTCGCGCCAGCTCGACCACCTCACCACGGGCGATTCGGCGCGGCTGAACTACGCCTTTTTCATCGATGGCACCGACCGCTGGCACGAGGCGTTTCACAACACACTCGGCCACGCCACCGGCCCGTTCCTGCACCCCGAAACTGCACTGGCGACCGCTCCGCCGGTGTTCAGCTACGCCGCGCACCCGGTCGGCACCTTTCCGCTTTGGTTCGATCCCGCCTGGTGGACGGCCGGCCTCAAGCCGCACGTGTCCCTGCCCGGCCACGCCGCCCGACTCGCACGCAACCTGGTCGTTCTTCTGCGCTATCTGCTTGGCAGGCCGGAAGTCTTCATTCTTCTCGCCGTCGTGTTGAGCATGGGCGCAACCTGGCCGCGGCTGCGCTCCCGACCTGCGCTGCGCGGGTCCCTGTGGGCACTGGTCCCCTTGGTCTGGGGCCTGCTGATGTTTGGGATCTATCTTCCAATCGATTTGCAGGACCGTTATCTGACCGGGCCATTTCTGCTGATCCTCCTGCCTGCCTTTGCGCTGCTGAGCAGCCGCCACCCGGCAACGATCGACGCCCCCGCTGCGAACAATACAGGCCGTCCATCGAACATCGCTGCGGGAGCCCTGGTCAGTCTTTTTGCGGGGATCGCGATGGCGCAGGCATGTACCGCTCTGGCCGAGCATCGTCGCTACACACCGCCATCCGAGCAGTCGCACCCGGGCTACAGCCGGCAGTTTTTCACCGCCGCCGCCGCACTCAAGCACCTCGGCCTGCGCCCCGGCGGAAAGCTCGCCTGTATGGGGGACCAGGCCTGTTATATCGACCAGTATTGGGCTCGCCTGGCCGATGCCCAGATCCTTGCCGAGGTCGAAACACCGGGCGAGCAAAGCCCCGACGCCCTTTGGAACAGCGTCGCCGCCAAGGAGAGGATCACTGCTCCCCTGGCCGCCGAAGGAATCGAGTACATCGTTACGGAATTCCCCAACTCACTTCGCAAACCCGCAGGCTGGGTCCAGCTCGGACCGACAAATTTCTTCGCCTACCCGCTAGGGATCGCACCGTCTCCGGCACAGGTGGCCGAGGTTGCCGCCTTCAGTCCCGCCCCCTGACACTGTCCTCCTGAACGCAGCGAAGACCCGCTTTGCCCAGAGGTGCCAAGGCACTTCCAAGAAAG
>CAXTBI010000068.1:0-16392 GCA_964242195.1 uncultured Acidobacteriaceae bacterium | reverse complement strand
ACGCGGTGTGCTTTGCAAGAGGGCAGACTCCGGGTGAGGGTTCCAGTTTATACGTGCCTGCCAGGGGTAGAGTTCTGCGGCGGGGGTGCGCGGTGTGAACATTGCGGATGCTCGACTGGGGCGCCCTCGGGGTGGGAGGGTGCTTGTTATGAGAAATGCGTTTCTCAGGACTTGTCTCGATCGAGAATGAGCGCTCCACAAAGCCGAGGAACGAATGGATCAACCATCAGCATTCTGCGAGGAGTGCAGTCGCGCTCTATGCACGATGATTTTCGTGCTGTCCCCGAGAAACGCATTGATTGCGTTATCCCAATTGTCCACTTTGGTTGTGGCGGGCGCTAATGTAAGCTTTCCATCCTGGATAAGTTTCGCCACGCGCCTGGCACCATCCAATGCGTTGCAGAGGCCAATCTTAAACGTCATCCCGATTGCGTGCATTTTCATCAACGGCAGAAGCGTTTTCTTGAAATGCCACCCGGTACTGCTCAGGGTTCCAAATGGCTTTACCTTGCCAATGGCGGCCACCAGTTCATTTTTGGAAGCGCAGCAGTCCACGACAATATCGTAAGAATCGCGAAGCTCTTTGTAGGAACCAACCGCAATATCGGCACCGACGCGGAGTGCTAGGTGTCGCTGCGCCTCTCTTCGGTCGACAAAGGCTATGTGACGCGCCCCCAGCGCACGCGCAATCAGAACCGTATAAATCGCGATGCTTCGAGCATCTCCGCTTGCAACAAGGACGGAGCGGTCGCTATTTTCAAGGAGAGCTGGCCCGACGTGGCGGTAGGCGTCCGCAACGTTGTCGCCCAAGCTCGCCAGATGCAACAGATCCGTACCCGCGTCATTGGGTAACTTGACCAGCATTGCGTCGGCAAATGGGACTTTGAGTAGATCGCACATGGCTCCGCCAAAATGCTTGTGTCGCCCGAACCCATAAACTGCTACCCGCGGGACAGAGGCGCAGATCGACGTGTGATCTTCCCTGCAAGTTGTGCAGGTCCCGCAGGAAATCTGAAAGGGCACCGAAACGACATCGCCAACTTGAATCCCAACGACTTTGTCTCCGATTTCTACCACCTCGGCAACGCTCCGCGCTCTTGCGCTTGAGCCAGATTTTGCTTGATCTCCGGCGCCACCGGGATGTCGATGGGCGCCCTGCCAACTGCCTGCAACGCGCTTCGAACGATGTCAGGTATGTCATCTGTCGCGCTGACCTTCGCTAGGCGGTCCGCTAGGGCCGGGTCATAGTTGATCAAGTCTTCGTGCTCGATCCCATGCCAGATCGGCAGGATGATGAAGCGACCAACCTTTTCTCTCGCAAACAGGCCGTTGAGCTCGTGCTCTGTCCATTTGCGTTCTGCCAAGAACGGCTTCGAGAGAACCACGATCGCATATCTACTGTTTATAAGCCCCTTGTTGATCGCCGGACGCAAAGACTCGCCCCACGCGATCGAGTCCTCGTCAAACCAGACAGTTATGTCGGCTTTCCTCAGTTCGGACACAAGGAGTCGGACGTAGGGTTTGTCCGGTGACGCATGAGACATGAAGATTTCCCACTTTTGAGCTTTCTTCGTTTCCGCAGGAGTTTCTGATGGAACGGCGACGGCCTTAGGCACTTCTGCCACAGGCGGTGCCGCTGATTCTCGTTTCGCGAAACGGACCAGCGTGGCAGCCATCTTCGACCGGTTTTCGACACACCTTTTCCGCGCAGCAATGCAGTTTGCAAGCGTGATGTTCAATTGCTGAGTCAAATGCTCAACCGAACCGCGGAGGTTGTTCAGCCGCCAATCGATCTTCTTCAGTTCCTCTTCCAGGTGAGCCTCTGGATTAATATCTGGGTTGATTTGGAAGCGAATCAACACTTCCTGACCAACTACCTCTCCGGCAGCTACGGTTCCGTTGAAGGCAGATGGAGCGATATCGAAGACAAACGCATCACCTTCGAACGGGACGTGAAATACATACTCCACGATGTCAAGCAGCGACTGTCCGGGCGCACCGAGCATATTCCGGCCAAGAAACTTGTTCGCCGTGACCTGCCGATCCGTCGATTCATATTCGATATTGTCGCGAAGAAGGGTTGGAACCGCGATTCCAAACTTCTCTTTTAACGCTTGCGTCTTAGCGCCGTCCAGCGCATCTTCGTCCGACATGGATTCGTAGCCGAGCTTTAGTCGCCCCTGCTGGTCCTCGACGAATTGATCTAAGTCTCGTTTCGAAAACAGAAGACTAGGTGGCACGGCAACACCCCGCAAAGTGACGCAACTCTTGATTATGAGTTTAGAGAGGACAGTGCTCTTGAGACAACATGACCCCGAGAAGGCCTTTTCGCAGAAATCAACGATCCTGCTACTGGCAATCTCGGGTCCGACCTTGCGCTGCCTTCTCGATGTCGATTTATCGCCCATGCACTCATCCGCGTCGATTGGTAACGGCAAGTCGCATTTTTGGCAGTAGAAGGCGGTTTCTCGGCAGGATTTGGGTGAACTGAAACGAGGCGGGTACTTCAGTTCATATACAAGTGCCTAGTTTTGGGCACTTAGACTAAATGGTAGTCAGTGCAGTGCTTTCCAGAAAGCAGATTTTCGGAAGTACGCTTCGTTCAGCCTCAGGCGAAAGAACTGCTGTTGGCGACGATGAATGAGTTAAATCGCTCTTGAGGCCAGCGGCAGGATGCACCCGGAGAAGGGACTTACGGGTGTTGAGAGCGGTCTCGGGTTTCTGATTCTGCTGTTATCCCGCTTCAATGGAAGCGACCGGAAGCCGCTACCACGAAGATGGCAAAGGCAATGCGGATTCTTCGGTAACGGCAGAAGGAACCCGCAGATTCCCTTCGGGAATGACAACCACGAAGTAGAAATTCGCAGGTATGAGCTCCTACGTTGCCTTAGCCGAGGATGTGGAAGTCGCCGGCGGTGTCTTCGGGGATGGGTTCGTGCCAGCCGCCTGGGGGGGTGGGGCAGTCGCCGCAGTTTATGGGGCCCCAGGTGTGGGGTTCGTAGGGGAAAATCGGGGTTTCGGCGGCGAGGATGGGGTCCACGATGCGCCAGGCTTCTTCGACATAGTCCTGGCGGGCGAAGAGGGAGGCGTCGCCGGCCATGGCGTCGGTGAGCACGCGGGCGTAGGCGTCCATTTCTTCGGGGCGGGCGTGGCGGCTGGCGATCATTTCGACAGAGCGACGCGGACCGGCGGCGGACACGACCGCAATCGCGGTGGCGATGGTGACTTCGGGGCTGAGGCGGAAGCGGATGTAGTTCTGTGGGACGTCGGCTTCCGTGATGTTGGTTTGGGGCGGTTTGCGCAGGCGGGCGACGATTTCCAGGCAGGTGATCGGAAGTTCCTTGCCGGCGCGGATGTAGAACGGCACACCCTGCCACCGCCAGGAGTTGACTTCCAGGCGAAGCGCGGCGAAGGTTTCGGTTTTGGAGTCGGGCGCCACGCCTTTTTCGTCGAGATAGCCGCGAAACTGGCCGCGCACCAGATCTTCGGGCCGGATGGCGGGAATGCATTTGAGCACCTTGGCTTTTTCATCGCGCAGGGATTCGGCATCGAGCCGCGCGGGGGCCTCCATGGCGACATTGCACATGACCTGGAAGACGTGGTTTTGGATCACATCGCGGATGGTGCCGGTGCTGTCGTAAAAGAGACCGCGGCCCTGGATGCCGAAGTTCTCGCTCATGGTGATTTGCACGCTTTCGATGTAGTTGCGGTTCCAAAGCGGCTCGTAGAGGAGATTGGCGAAGCGGAAGGTGACCATGTTGCGGACCGGATTCTTGGCCAGGTAATGATCGATGCGGAAGATGGAGGATTCGGGAAAGGCCGAAAGCAGAATGCGGTTCAGTTCCTGCGCGGAGGCGAGATCGTGGCCGAAGGGCTTTTCCACGATGATGCGGCCGCCGTCTGCGGAGCCGGAACGAACGAGTTGTTCGACGACGGTGCTGAAAAGGGACGGCGGAATGGCGAGGTAGTGTGCGGGGTGTTTGGCGTCCCCCAACTCGCGGCGAATGGCGTCGAAGGTGGCGTTGTCGGCGTAGTCGCCATCGACATAACGAAGAAGGGAGCAGAGCGTTTCCCAGGCATCGGCATCGATGCCGCCGTGGGATTCGATGCTGGCGCGTGCGCGTGCCTTCAGCTGTTCCAGGGTCCAGCCGGCCTTGGCGACGCCGATCACGGGCACGTGCAGCGAGCCGCGGCGAACCATGGCCTGCAGCGCCGGGAAGATCTTCTTGTAGGCAAGATCTCCGGTAGCGCCGAAGAAGACAAGTGCGTCGGAAACCGTGTGCTCCACCGTACCCCCAGGATTGTGTCTTACGCGCGTTCGCGTCTTACGTGCATTCGATGCGTTTCCGCTGTCCCCAAGTGTAAGGGAGTTCCTGAGGGTTGCTGAGGATGACGATTTTGAAGTGATGAATGTGTGCTACAGCGGTTTGTCTTTAGGTGTACGGAAGCCGCGAGCAGAACCCAGAGATCCTTCGCCCCGCTCAGGATAACGGCGGGCACTACCCTTTACGAAAACAGCTTCAACTGCCGGCGACGGTCATGCCTTCGATGCGGACAGTGGGAACGGCGCCGGAGCCGCGCCATTCGAGGTCGTTGCCGACCGCGCTGATGTTGCGGAACATCTGTTTCAGATTGCCGGCGATCGTAATTTCTTCGACGGGGAAAGCGATTTCCCCGTTTTCGATCCAAAGGCCGGTGGCGCCCTGCGAATAGTCGCCGGTGACGAGATTGACGCCGAAACCCATGGTGCTGAGCACGAGCAGGCCATTTTTGACGTCGCCGACAATTTCTTCGTGGGTTTGGGTGCCGGTCTCGAGAAAGTAGTTGCCGCCGCCAATGCCGGGAGTGCCGGCGAGGCCGCGCGTGGCCTTGGCATTCGAGGCCATCCCGAGTTTGCGGCCGGTGTAGGTGTTCAGCATGAGGGACTTGAGGACGCCGCGCTCGACGATCACGGTGCGGCGGGTGGGCAGGCCGTCGCCGTCGAAGGGCGAGGTGCCGAAACCGCCGACCTGGAGGGTGGTGCCGTCGGGCAGGGTGTGGTCGAACACCAGGGTGCCGTCGTCGACCATCGTGACGTTTTCACCGGCGACCTGTTCGCCCAGCTTGCCGGCGAACATGCTGGCGTTGCGGTACACGGCGTCACCGTTGGCCGCGCCGAGCAGATTGGCCATGAGGCCGCGTGCGGATTCGGGCGGAAAGACGACCGGGCACTGTTGGGTGGGAACGCGTCGCGCGCCAAGCAGGCGAAGTGCGCGCTCGGCGGCAATTTTTCCGATAGTTTCGGGGTCTTCGAGCAGGCGCGCGGTGCGGGCGGTGGAGTACCAGTAGCCGCCCTGCATGCCTTTCCCATCCGCGGCGATGGGCGAAGCCGAAAAGCCGCAATGGGAACGGCGATAGCTACCGGTGAAACCGCGCGAGTTGACCATCACGCGGCGAGTTTCCGAGCAATCGAAGCTCCCGCCCTTGCTGTTCTGAATGCGGGTGTCGTGGGCCATGGCGGCGGCTTCCACGCGACGCGCGATTTCGATGCGCTCGGGCGCGGGGATGGCGTTGGCGTCTTCGAAATACAACGCCTGCGCGAGGGGATCGTGGGAACCGAAGGCATCGCGATCGGGAAGGCCGGCAAAGGGATCGACGCCGGTGACTTTTGCGAGGCCGACGGCGCCTGAGACCAGACGCGCAATGCCGGCGTCGCTCAGGTCTGAAGTGGAGGTGGTCGCTGTGCGCTGTCCGCCTTCGGCTGCAAAGAAGACACGCAAGCCGAGTGCGCGGGAACCGGCCTCGGTGAGCTCTTCGACTTCGCCGAGCCGAACGTGCACACCGAACTCATCGCCCTCGTAGGCGACGACCTCGGCATCGGTGGCCCCGGCACGCATGGCCCGCTCGAGCGCATCCTCGGCACAGGATTTCAGGTGCCTGGGCGCGTGGGGGGCGGCGAGGTCGGCGGTGGGCGTGGAGCTCATGCGACGGGCGTTTCGGACAGGCGTGGTTCGCGGCCGTCGGTGGCCTGCTGAAAGAACAGACCGTTCGGGCAGTACTCGGCGTCGGCTTTGTGGATGTGCTCCACGTGCGAGGCGGGGCCGTTGGGGACGCGCTTTTTGAACAGCTTCACGGCCCCGTGGCAATCCTTGCAGCGGAACTCGGTGTCGCTGTCTTCAAGAGCGACCTGGACGGTTTTTACCTTCCAGAAAGCTTCGTACCCGTTGTTGTTGGGGTTGCGGCGACGACGTTTTACTTCGCATTCGTAGATTTTTTCGCGTTCCTTGGTGGCCATCGTTCTCCTGTAGTCTCTGGCAGTTGGAGTCGTTCTCCCCAAACCGCTGTCCTCGAGCCGTTCTCCTGGTTAGGTGGTCCCGTGAATGGTGGAGCAGACCGCGTTTCATCATGGAAAAATTTGGGTACACTGCGCCGGGTCCCAGACGCATGTTCGGGGAGGGCAGAGCTAACGTCCCGTGCCGCCCACGGTCATGCGGTCCAATTTGACGGTCGGCATCCCGACGCCCACGGGGACGCTTTGCCCTGCCTTGCCGCAGGTGCCGATGCCTTCGTCGAGGGCAAGGTCGTTGCCGACCATGGAAACGTGTTTCAGGCTCTCCGGCCCGTTGCCGATGAGGGTGGCGCCCTTGACGGGAGCCGTGACCACGCCATCTTCGATCAGGTAGGCCTCGGAAGCGGAGAAGACGAATTTGCCGGTGGTGATGTCCACCTGGCCGCCGCCGAAATTCACGGCGTAGAGGCCGCGCTTCACGCTTTTCAGGATGTCGGCGGGATTGTCGTCGCCGTTCAGCATGTAGGTGTTGGTCATGCGCGGCATGGGGATGGCCTGGTAGCTTTCGCGGCGGCCGGAGCCGGTGTTGGGCATGCCCATCAGGCGCGAACTGAGCTTGTCGGAAAGGTAGGTGCGCAGGATGCCGTTTTCGATCAGAACGGTTTCCTGGGTCTGGTTGCCTTCGTCGTCGATGTTGAGCGAACCGCGGCGGCCGGGCATGGTTCCGTTGTCGACGACGGTGACCTTGCTGGAGGCGACCTGCTGACCGATCAGGCCGGCGAAGGCGGAGGTCTTTTTGCGGTTGAAATCGGCTTCCAGGCCATGGCCGACGGCTTCATGCAGAAGAACGCCGGGCCAGCCGGGGCCGAGAACGACTTCCATTTCGCCGGCCGGGGCGGCGACGGCACCGAGTTGCAGGATCGCGGTGCGCGCGGCTTCTTCGGCGAAGTGCTCGGGGCTATGGTGGCCGGTGAAGAAATCGAGGGTGACGCGGCCGCCGCCGCCGGAAGTGCCGCGCGAAATCTCACCGGTGGCGTCCTTGGCGATGACGGCGACGTTGAAGCGCGCGAGCGGCTGGGTGTCGGAAGCGAAGGTGCCGTCGGAACCGGCAATCAGGATGCGGCGAAGCTCGTCGTTGATGCCGGTGCGGACCTGCACGATGCGTGGATCGTAGGCGCGGGCGCGGCGGTCGGCGCGGGCAATGAGATCGAGCTTGGCGCTGATTTCGGCATCAACCGTGGCGCCGGCGACGGGGTAGAGCGGCGGGCTGGGGCGTGCATCTGCCTGCCGAAAGCCGTGCGCACGGCTTCGTTGCGTGCCGTTGGCGATGAGCGCGGCGGTGCGGGCGGCCTTGAGCAGGCGCTCGGGGCTGAGGTCGTCGGTGTAGGCAAAGCCGGTGCGCTCGCCGGAAAGCACGCGCACGCCGCAACCGACGCTGATGCCTTCGGAGGCGGTCTTGACGATGCTTTCGTCCATGCCCAGGGAACCGGAGGTGACGGACTCGAAGTACAGGTCGGCGAACTCACCGCCGGCGCTTAGAGCTTCGCCGAGGCAACGCTCCAGCAGCCGCTCCGAAAGGCCCAGCGTGTCAAAAAAATAGCGCTTGTGATCGTACCCGGGTTGAAAATGGGAGGGAAGTGCCGCCATTGATCTATTGTAGCGGCTGAGGACGATAGGCCGTTGAGCGGCGGCAAGAAAGCGGGTCCTTCGCTTCGCCCAGGAGGACAAGACCCGGAGAGTGCGTCGGCAGCAAGGGGAGCCGTCAACGGCCTTCGGAGGGATCGGCGTTGCGGGCGGTGTCCATGTCGAGGAAAACGCCGGGAACGCCGGGGGCGTAGCAGTTGCCGTCCGGGGCGTAGGTGGCGGCGCAGCTCTTTGTAATTTCGGGGCGGCGGGGCGATTGTGCATACTGCCAGGCGACGGCGGCGGGGTCGAGCGCGGCGGCGAGGGGTTGGGCGTGGGCGGTGCAACCGGGCGCGGGCGGGCACCGATCGAGCGCGTCGAAGATGGCGACCTCGTGCAGGTGGCCGGCCCGGACGCGAGCGCGGATGTCGCGGACCGTGTCGATGACGGTGCCGGGGTCGTCGGGTACGGGCTGGCCGCTGGCGTAGACGCCGGGACGAAAGCCCGCGGCGGCGACCGCTTCGGTCCAGCCGAGCAGATAGGCGGCCTGTTCGGGGAGCAGGCGGCCGCCTTCTTCCTGGTCGAGGAAAAGGATGGTGCGCGGGGGAAAACCTTCCACTTGCGCGCTCGCAACGGCGACCGCGGCATCGGTGCGGCCCCCGGCGGAAGGCGTGATGCCGTGCGCGGCCGCCTTCAGGATTTCAGCGTCGAGCCGGCCGTTGGCCAGGGCAAGGAAGCCCCAGCCGGCATCGCGCAGAAGACGGCGCTTGCCCGCCCATGTGTTTGCCTTTTCGCCGGGTGGGTTCGTGAGCCAATAGCCGGTGAAGGCGAAGGTGCGGCGCAGTTTGGCCATGGCCGCGTCGCCGGGGTAGACATTGCGATCGAAGCCGAGGGCAGCGCCGGGGGAGGGGGCGGCTCCGATTTGGGCCTTCGCCGGGGCGATCGGCCCGAGCAGCAACTCGAGCAGCAAGGACCCGAGCGGCAGTAATGAAAAAGTTAGAAAAGTCCGTGAAAAACGATGGCGGCGATACCCTGGCATGGCTTCCCCTCGGGTTAGACTTTAGCCCATGGAGCCTCCCCGGCGGTCGATTCGGACGCGCGCACGAATCCTGGTGCACGGAATGGGCGCAAACTGACGGCAAACTGGAAAGACAACAGACAGGAAAACACGATGTCCTCCTCCCCCGCACCCTCGTCGCAACCGCCCAGCGATCCTCGCTTTCCCATCGGCCGCTTCCGACCGGCGGACACGGCCACACCCGAGGATCGTCGATTTGCCATTCTCACGCTGGGGGAGTTGCCCGAGCAGATGCGCGAGGCCGTGCGTTCGCTCGATGACGATCAGCGCAACACGCCGTACCGGGCCGGGGGCTGGACCGTGCGCCAGCTGGTGCACCATGTGGCGGATTCGCATGCCGTCGCGTTTCACCGGCTGCGCCTGGCGCTGACCGAAGATTGGCCGACGGTGGAGCCGTATAACGAAAAGGCCTTTGCGCTGCTGCCGGATGTGCGGGCGCCGCTTGAGTGGTCGCTGGAGATGATTGAAAGCGTGCACGCGCGCTGGGTGATGCTGTTGCAGGCGATGACGGAAGAGCAGTGGGCGCGGGGCTTTCGCCATGCTGAACGCGGACCGATGCGCCTGGATACGGCGACTTTGTTGTATGCGTGGCACTCGCGGCACCACGTGGCGCATATTACGCATTTGCGCGCGCAGCAGGGCTGGTAGGCGGGGCGGTGGCTGAGGGCCTTGTGGTGTATCTACGCTCTCGGTTGTCATTCGGTAGCAGGGGGAAGGGTCTGCTTCCCCGAACCGCCGACGCAGGTCAACGAAAATGCAGATTCCTTCGCTGCGCTACGGAACGACAAAACCAGAGAGCACTTATGCGATGGGTACGGACTGCACGTGCCCTGCCTATGCCCTTTCCGAGCTAAGCGAGCGACGGCGCACCAGCCCGGCAAGGCCGAGTACACCTGTACCCAGGAGGGCAAAGCTGCTCGGTTCTGGTGTGATAGCGGCGTTGGCGGCAGCAGTCGTGGTCTCGTCCAGCACCCGTCCGAGATGGTCGTCTAGGCCTAGGAGGAAATAGAGGCTGCCATTGTCGGTTACCCGAAAGTTGTATGGCTGCTCAACAATGCCTAAGGGCGTGTTCGGATCAGAAGCTGCATAGATCGATGTAAAGTTGCTGTTCCTGGTCGCTGTCGCGAGCAGGAACTCATAACCGTTGGTGCAGATGGTTTTTACAGTGTAATAACCAGCCGAAGTCACATTGCAGCCGGGTCCCGCAGCGACGGAGGTAGGATTCGCTCGCAAAGTCGGGGCTGTCAACAGCCTGCTGTAGATGACGCCACCGATGCTGGCGGTAAAACAACCAACATAGCAATCCTGGTGACCCACGTCCTGTATCACATAGTCGCCGTAGTCGTTGATGGCGGTAAAGAATGCACCGTCAGATTGGTAGAGTAACCCATAAGAAAAGGTATCGGCATGAGCGGCAACGCCAGTCGACAGGACAGCAAGGGCTGCGAGGGACAAGAGCAGGCGCAAGGAGAACTCCAGAGCATCAGGATGCGAGAAGCCTACCACGACCTTTGGGTAGTTTTAAGGAAGGTCTGATCAAGTCCCTGTAACAGAGCGGCAACCGAAAAGGAACGCAGATTCCCTACGGGAATGACAACAAAGAGCCGAATCTCTGAGACGGGCGTACCTGACCAGAGACTTCCTATGGACGGTTGCTTACAATTTCCTTGCCGCCGCTGCGCGCGAGTATGTACACGGGGCCGGGCAGCGGGGGAAGGGTGTTTGGCGGGTCGGTTAGGGATTGCCAGAGGAAGATGCGTCCCGGGCCGTTCCATTTCGCTGCCAGTGAGGCCGGTGTTTCGAAAATGTGCGGGGCGTCGGGGAAGAAGGAGCCGTACCAGAGGTTGGAGCTGCGGCCTTCGAGGATGTGCACGTCGTTGCGCTGGAGGTAGAAGCCCAGGGTGGAGCCGGCTTCGTATTCGCCGTGAATGGCGACGAGGTCCGCGGGCTTCAACAGCGGCCGGATTGCTTCGGCCAGCCGCGCGGAACTGAGCACCGGGGAGAAGGTTTCCAGGCCGAGGTGGGCGGCGAACAGGAAACCGAAGGTGCCGGCAGCAAGAACGAGGTTGCTGCGATGCAGCCTGTGGCGCAGGCTTAGCCACCAGGCCAGAGGCCAGCCCAGCCCGAGGCACACAGCGGTCAGCGCGAGCGGGGTGCGGAACATGCCCATGGCGTCCGCGTTGAGGTCGAGAAAGTGCCCGAAGCTGAGGGCGTACTCGCCCGGATTTTGCGCCAGCAGGGTGGATAGGTCGGTGCCCGGGACGGGCGCTCGCGCGTGCAGAAGGAAAAACAGGCAAACGGCGGCCGCCGCCACGCCGAGCGAGGCCAGGACCGCCCGGACACGGCGCCCGCCGCGGGCGAAGTTGGGGGCGGAGTTGGAGCCGAAGTCGGGGGCGGGCCGTGGCTCGGCTTCGCGCGCCAGCCAACCGGCAATCAGAACCGCCCCCGCGGGCAGGGCCGGCAGAACGTAATATTCCTGCCGTGTGGAAAGTGAAAAGAAAAGCGGCACAAAGGCGAGCCAGACCACGAGAAGAAGGGGACCACGGCGATGCAATGGAAGCGCATGCCGCCGCTGCTGGCCGCGCCAGTTGGCGGAACGCAGCGGCACGGCCCAACCCACGGCTTTGAAAACGAAGGCCGACCAGGGCATCAGCCAAACAAAGCACAGGCCCCAGAACAGGAGCAGGGGCACGGTGTCGTAGTCGCGCGGCACACGCAGGTTCAGGTAGCGCAGCAGGTGCTCGTTCGCCAGGTAAAACCAGGGCCAGCCGCGCACGTTGCCGTCGGTGGGCAGCGGTATTTGCCAATGTCCCCACGGGAGTGCTGTGCCCGGGTCGCGGACGAACAGGAACGGTGCGGGGTGCCCCTGGGTCGGGTTCGCCAGCCCGGCGAGGATGTGCCAGGGCGCCGCGATGAGGATAAAGAGGAGAAGGGAAGTCCACGGGTGCAGCTGCCCCGCTCGCCGCGCGGTCCCGCGGAAACCGCGCGTGAAGAGGAGGTAGAGGAGGGTGATGCCGAGGGGAAACACGACCCCGATCAGGCCCTTGGTGAGCACGTTCAAGGCGCAACTTGCGGCGAATCCCCAGCAAAGCCGGCGAAGGCGTCCCGGGTTCGCCGGGGGGCTGGCTCCGTCGTCCGAAGCCTCGGTTTGCCAGAAGCAAAAGAGGGCAAGGGTGATCCAGAGGCAGACGAGCGCGTCGGGGATGGTGATGCGGGTGAAGATGAAAACGCCGAAGCTCGAGAGCAGAACCAGTGCGGCATAGAGCCCCGCGCGTGCGCTGTGAAACAGGGAGCGCGCCAGGGATTCGCAACACAACGCCAAGGCCAGGACGGTCAGCGCGAGCGGGTAACGCGCCGCCGCGGCCAGGGAGGCGGGCCGACTTACGCCCGGCAGGGACGCCAGGCGCATGCTCCCGGCCATGCTCCAGTAAAGCAGCGGAGCCTTTTCCAGGTAGCGGATGCCATTGGCGTAGAGCGTCACGTAGTCGTGACGCAGCAGCATCTCGCGCGCGACCTCGACGTGAACGCTGTCGGCATCGTCCAGCAAGGGCGGGCGGACGAGTGTGAAGCTGCCGTAGAAGGCAAACCACAGGGCAAGCAGGATCGGCAAAACGGAGCGGGGCCGAGCGGGCACGGAGCCCAAGACGGGTGCGACGGATGTCATCGGCTCCAGTGTACGAGTTCCGAAAGATGCGCTACGATCCGGACGAGGGTCATAGAAAGACGTTCCGGCCGTAGACCGCCCCGATCACACCGATGTCGTTGGGGCGGGCGGGAACGTGAAAACGTCGCCGTTTCGAGCGGAAATGGACGGCACGGCGTCCGTTCCGGCGCTGAGAGGCCGGCGGTCCAGAACGAGACGCCCCGTGGCTCGCAACTGTCGGAGTTGGCTGATCGGATTGCGTTCGGCAAAAGGGCGTTGGGGTTCCGGTAGACTTCCCTTTGTGGCGCGCATGCGGCCAATTCGGGCGGGTGCGGGGTCCCGGCTGGTGCACATCGCCGGTGCGGACGCCCCGTTTCAGGGCGACTCGGCGGCGAAGCCTGGGCCGCCGGCGGAGATGATTTTCGGCGAATGGTACCCCGCGACCCGGCTCCGTTTCCTGAAACCTGGACGAACTGCATTGACCACCTTGCTGGGGATTCCGCTGTTGCTGGGGCGTACGTCGGATGGTGCGCTGTTTGCGTTGCGGGATCTTTGCCCGCACCGCGGGATCCCGCTCAGCGCCGGCTGGTTCGACGGCGAAACGGTGATGTGCAAATACCACGGCTGGCGGTTCGAACCCTGCACCGGACGATGCGAGGAGATCCCGTCCCTGACCACGCACGACGGCCTGGAGCCGACGCGCATTTATGCCAATGCCTTTCCGGTGCGAGAGGGGGATGGCTATGCCTGGGTGTACGTGCCCCCGGCGGGAGCGGGGCGGCTCACCGAGGACGACGTTCTGCCGCCGGTGCCGGTGCTGCCGAAATTCGGTGAGCTCCGCGGACCTGACGGGGTCGGCGGCGAGGGCACCCGGTTTCGCATGGCGCACCTGGCCGCCGATCTGCCCTGCAATGTCGATCACGGCATCATTGGGCTGATGGATCCGGCGCATGGGCCGTTTGTGCACCGGGCCTGGTGGTGGCGATCGGCGGCCAGCATTCACGAAAAGACGAAACGCTTTGAACCGCTGTTCGACGCGGAAGGAAAGGGCCGCAACGCCGGTTTCCGCATGAGCGCGCACGCTCCCAGCCGCAATTCCGCGCCCTACCGGCTGCTTGGTCAGCCGGTGACCACAATCGACTTCACCTTGCCGAACCGGCGCACGGAAACCATTGTGGCAAGCGACGGCCGTGGGCAGCAGCGATGGTTTTCGTCGCTGACCACGGTGACGCCGGTTACAGCCACGACCTGCCGTATCGACGTGGTCGCGGCCTGGAACATCGCGTACGCCCTGCCGTTTGCCACGTCGCTGGCTCGGTTTTTTGGAAAGCGGTTTGTCGCGCAGGACCAGGAAACCATGGTCGAGCAGGCACGCGGTTTGCGTTCCAACCCGGCGCTGATGCTGATTGACGACGCCGACAAGCCGGCGAAGTGGTACTTCGCTCTGAAACAGCGGCGGTTGACCGGGAAGGGTGAACATCCGCTGGCCGAAGGGCCGGTGGAGTTGCATTGGCGAAGCTAGTCCAGGCGCCTCGGGATGCCCGTGATCCCTTCCGGCCTGTACGCCAGCGGGGGTGGCTGCGGAAATGGATCGGAAACCTACCCGGAAAAGTGTTGTTCGGCACCGATGCCTATACCGTACACGCCGGCCACGGGATGGGAGGAGAGCGCCTTGTACGCGGCGGGCAACAAGCGCCTGGCGCTGGGCCTGGCAATAGGGCAGTTCGGTATGCGAACGGTCGGTTCGCGGGCAAGTTTCAGGCGCCCTGTAAACCGTGTGCGGGGGCACCGCGTCTATTGCTGTATGCGGACCACGATGGCGTTGGATACTCTCCGGGCTGAGAAGCGGGTGCGCGCGCTCACGGAGCTCGATGACATTGACGCTCTGGTTCGGGGGCATCGCGCCCGGTTACTCCGTTTTGTGACGTTCTCCGTGGGGGAGGACGACGCCGCTGCCTCCATCGTGCAGGATTGTTTTGTAAAGGCCTATGCGGGGCGAGAGAAGTTCCGCGGGGATTGCAGTGTGGCCACATGGCTCACCTCGATTGCCCTGAACCTGGTGCGGGATCATCAGCGGACCCGCAAGCTTCAGTTCTGGCGCAAGGCGGCAAAAACCGCCATCGACGCGATGGACATGGCCTCGGTTCTTCCAGGCAAGGAAAGCTCCCCGGAACGGCAGCTGCTGGCGCGTGAAAAGGCACAAGCGGTGGCGGGGGTGGTAGAAACTTTGTCGGCGAAGCAGCGGGCGGTCTTTCTTATGCGATTCTCAGAGGAAATGGAATTGGCGGAAATTGCAAAGGCAACCGGCATGCCCATTAACACGGTGAAAACGCATTTACACCGCGCCGTTCGGGCCGTGCGGGAGCGCCTTGGGGAGAGCAAATGAGCGACGCGCAAACTTCCAACCCGCACCCGGCTTCCGGCCAGCACCTGACCGATGAGCAGTGCAGCAACCTCCTGCTGGGCAACGCTCTCGATCGCCATGCCGAGATTCACCTGGCCGCATGCGCCACGTGCCGGGCGGAGATGGACGTTGTCGGCGACGCCGTGGGGGAGTTCAATGACCGAGGCCTGGCCTGGGCGGAGCGCGAAGCTGCGCGCCGGGTGCACACGCCCTCGCGTTGGACCCTGCGCCTGGGCGTACGCCCGGTGTGGAATGCCGGTCTAATGACGGCAGCGACGGCTATCGTGTTAGCCGTGGCGCTGCGGATGCCGCAATCTCTTTCCCTGCCCGCGCCCGCCCGGGCCACCGCCGAGGCCGGGAGCACGGTGCGCCCGAGCGACTGGGGAAACTCCGGCATAGCGGGACCATCCGCCGTTGCGAGCAGTTCGGCAGGTTCACCGAAGGCGGGAGATGCGGGCAGTTCGGCGGCTGGGTCATCGGGCCGCAGTGCTTTGGCGGACGACAACCGTCTGCTCAGTTCCATCGATAGGGAGCTGAGCTACGTCGCGCAACCGACGGTGCCGGTGACGGAATTGAACGGTGCGGGGCAGGGCAGGGCATCCAGCATCGCCCGGGAGCCGGTTGCGGACTGATGCGATTCTGTTCCGTCTTTGCGCCAGTCCTCCAGGGGTCGGTCCTCGTTGCGTCCTTTGCCTGCCTTCTCTGCCCGGCCTTCGCGCAACACGGAGGCGGAGGCGGAGGCGGAGGAATGCGTGGGGGCGGTGGCCGCCCGGGGATGTCTGAGGTCAATCGCGACAACATGGGCGAGTTTGGCCGGGACCGCCCGTCTTTTGGAGGAAACACCGCCGATGCTCCTTCTCCTATGAGCACGGCACATGGCGGGCTGCAGGTCGGTCCGGCAGGCCGTTGGTGGGATGACAAGCACTTTGCCAAGCAACTGCAGCTGCGCCCCGAGCAGCAGCGGCACATGGACACAGTGTTTGAAACGAACCGCGCCCTTCTTTTGAAGCGCTTCGGCGACCTGCAGGCAGAGGAAAATCGCATGGAAGCCCTGACCCGGGCAAAGACACTGGATGAGAGCGCGCTTTTTGCGCAGATAGACAGGGTGGCCCAGGCCCGTGCCGATCTGGAAAAGGCAAATACTCACTTCTTGCTGGGAATTCGCGGTGAAATGGATCCCGACCAGATTTCACGTCTGGATTCGCACCGGTAGACCCTTTTTTCCTACAGCCTCGGCAGCACGGCCCTGCATCAGAGGCAACGGATCGAGGCTGACAGCCTCGACCCGCGCCCGCCGCCGATCGCTACCGATGGCCACCGCGCTCGGCTCCGCCGCCACCACCATGGAAGCCACCCCCGGCCGGGGCACCCCCGCC
>CAXTBI010000067.1:0-16940 GCA_964242195.1 uncultured Acidobacteriaceae bacterium | reverse complement strand
GCGTAGCGGGCGTCCTCCTGGCGCAGCGAAGGATCTCTGGGTTCGGCTCACGGCCTCCGTACACCCCGCAGGCAAACCGCTACAGGGACATTCTCTGGGAGGCCTTTCTCTCGGATACAGCGCCGCTATTCTCTCGCATACAGCGCCGCTATCTCGCGACCGAAGCCGAAGCCGAAGCGGAGACACCCCCGTCTTTTTGCCCGGTGCTGCACCGATGTTCACGGCCCAGCGTGGGACGTCCGTACCTCCGGGGGCTCCTCATGCAACCTTCGGAGACGCCCTCCCATTTTTGTGGTAAAGAAAACTTTGACGGCCATCGCTCGGGCGCGTTACTCTGCCCCTATGTACGGGGTCAGTCGGAAAGTCGCGAGTCTCTCAGCCGCCGCCCTTCTGCTTTGCCTGTCTGCACCGGCACAGCGGGAGCACAAGCGGGCGGAACGCGCCGAAATCGTCCTGCTGGAGCAGCAATGGCGTCAGGCCCAGGTCTCCGACAACATCGCTGAAATGGATCGACTCCTGGCCGAAGATTTTCTAGGCATCACGGCGTCGGGCCAGGTCGTCACCAAGGCGCAGCAGCTCGATCGCATGCGGACCCGAAGCATCGATCTCAGGCGCTTGGATATCCTCGACAGCAAAATCAAAATCAGCGGCAATCTGGCCGTGGTTACGTCCCTGGCGCAGATTGACGGCATGATGGACGGCCACCCCGTGGTGGGTTCCTTCCGCTACACGCGGGTGTACCAGCGCGGCCCCGCCAGCGTTTGGCGCATTACCAATTTCGAAGCCACCCGTGTGCCGGGCGGCGAGCCGGGAACCGGCCCCAAGACGTCGCCGGCCCTTGGAGCGGATGCCGTTAAGACTCCGCCGGCAGTTGGCGAAGGACCTCACGCAGGCGCTCCCAGCTTCCTTCCAGCATCTCCGGCAACACCCGCGTCTCCCCCACCACCGTCATAAAGTTGGTATCCCCGCTCCATCGGGGCAAACCATGCAGGTGCAGGTGCTCGGCCACCCCGGCACCCGCGGCTTCGCCGAGGTTCAGGCCGAAGTTCAAACCGTGTGGGTTGTACACCGCGCGCAACGCACGTTCCGCGCGGCGAGCCAGCCGCATCATTTCCTCGGCCGTGGCCAGCGGAAGCGCCGCCAGGCTGCTTTCGTGCTCGAAGGGAATCACCAGCAGATGCCCATTGTTGTACGGAAACCCGTTAAGAACGACAAAACAGGTCGCTCCCCGCTCCAGCAGAAAAATCGCCCGGTCCACGGCAACGGGATCCATGCCTTCCATTAACGCCCAGTCGGCGGCGGCCACCATGTTGCAAAACACACATCGACGGTCGCCAGGCCAGGCCTCCAGCGCCTCCGGAACCCCTTTGCGGGAGGGCTGAGCCTCGCTTTTTGTGACGTAGTTGTAACGCCAGGGTGTCCATAAACGGTCCATGGTTCAGTATAGGAAATCCGGGCGGGCGTGCGTCAAAAAGGCCATGCGCCCGATGTTTTGCTAACTGCATCTAACTTTCCGGGGACGGATGTTTCGCCCACGCAGTTTTTCGATCCACACACATCGTCAGCCCAACGGCAAAGCAAAAGTGAGGCGAACCTACAATTGACCGGGAAAGAGAGGCTTGCTACACTATAATTGTAGCGATTGTGCGCGGAGCTTAGCCGCAGTCTCCTTCAGAATGCATCTCCCGATTCCTCCCTACATCATCGAGTAGTTGCCAGCCGCCCAGGGCTGGCTGCACGTTCTGCCTTCCATGGCGTTACTCGGGTTGCAGTGGAACCCCACGCCGCATCCATCTCGGAGGGGTCACTCTGCCCACTTCGACCACCCTCAAACCGTCAACCACGAGAGCACAGCCCTGAACATCTTACTCGATCCCACCATGACTGAAACCACAACGATCGCCTCTACATCTACTGACGCCGCGGCCCCTGAAGTCGGCGAAACGACAAGCCTCGAAACGACAAACCTCCACGCGGCAAGCCTCGACTCGCCGAGCCCGCAGGCAAACCTCGCGGATCGCGGTTCCGAGTCAGGCCTGGGTCAACCCTTGGAGGACATCCCCGAGGTCGTTCACGCTGCCCAACTTCCTGAAAACGGAAAGTTCAGGGCGAGCCCGAAAGCGCCCGGCGAGCCCGAATACGATGCCGACGACTTCGCGCTGGCCCTCGAGAGCTTCGACCGTGAGCAGGCTGCCGAGAAAGACGCCGCCCAGTCCCTGACCTCCGACGAGACTGTCGTGACCGGGACCGTGGTCAAAATTACCGACAAGCACATGGTCGTCGACATCGGTCTCAAGTCCGAGGGCCTGATTCCACTCGATCAGGTTGTTGATCATGCGGGTACGCCCAAATTCCAGGTGGGTGACACCATCGAGGTTGTCGTCGAGCGCGAGGAAAGCGAGGGTGGCTACCTCGTCAGCTACGAAAAAGCCCTGCGCCACAAAGTGTGGGACACGCTTGAAGAAGCAGCCAACACCAAGATTCCGGTAAAAGGCATCGTGGTTTCGCGCGTAAAAGGCGGCATCACCGTCGATATCGGCATCAAGGCGTTTCTGCCCGGATCGCAGGTCGAAGTTCGCCCCGTCCGCAATCTGGATGCCTACATCGGTCAGGAGATCGAGGTCCGCGTCATCAAGCTGAACAAAAAGCGCGGCAATGTGGTCGTCTCCCGCAAGGAAATCCTCGAAGAAGAGCAGAACGCCAAAAAGGATGTCACCCTGGCGGGCCTCGAAGAGGGTGCGGTTTTCACCGGTGTCGTCAAGAACTTGACCGACTACGGCGCCTTTGTCGATATGGGCGGCCTCGACGGCCTGCTGCACATCACCGATATGAGCTGGGGCCGTTTGACCCATCCCCGCGATCTGGTCAATGTCGGCGACGAAATCCAGGTGAAGGTGCTCAAGTTCGACAAGGACAAGCAGCGCGTTTCCCTCGGCTTCAAGCAGTTGACCCCCGATCCGTGGCTGGATGCCGTGGAGCGCTACCCGATCGGTGCGCAGGTTCGTGGGCGCGTGCTTTCCGTCACCGACTACGGCGCCTTCGTGGAGCTGGAGCAGGGGATTGAAGGCCTGGTCCATGTGTCGGAGATGACCTGGTCCAAGCGCATGAAGCACCCCAGCAAAATGGTCAAGCCGGGCGATGAGGTCGACGTGATCATCATCCAGGTGAATCCAAACGACCGCCGCATCTCGCTCGGAATGAAGCAGTTGCAGGACAATCCCTGGGAGGCGCTCGAAGACAAGTACCCGACCGGTGCCATTGTTGAGGGCCGCGTACGCAACCTCACCGACTTCGGCGCCTTTATCGAAATCGAAGACGGCATCGACGGCCTGGTGCATGTTTCCAACCTCAGCTGGACCAAGCGCATCAAGCATCCGTCGGAAGTCCTGAAGAAGGGCGAAAAGGTGAAGGCCGTGGTGCTTGGGGTCGAACCCGAAAATCGCCGCCTTTCGCTGGGCATCAAGCAAATGCAGCCCGACGTTTGGGATACCTTCTTCGAGCAGCACCGTGCAGGCGATGTCGTCCATGGCAAAGTTCTGCGCACCGCGCAGTTCGGCGCTTTTGTCGAAATTGCCGAAGGCGTCGAGGGGCTCTGCCACATCTCCGAGGCCGCTGACGAAAATGGCCGTCCGTTGACCCTGAACGTGGGCGATGAGCATGAGTTCAAAATCGTCAAAATGAGCCCGGAAGAGAAAAAGGTCGGCTTGAGCCTGAAGGCCATCGGTGAAGAAGCCAGCCGCGCCGAGGTCGAAATCTACAAGGAGACGGTCGGCAATCCAGGCGGCGGGGGCAACAAGGGCAAAGGGGGTCAGTCGGGCAACTCAGGCTCCTCCTCCTCCACCACCCTGGGCGATCTGCTCAACTGGAAGCGCAACCAATAGCCCTGCACCGCAGCAATATACGCAAAAAAAGCCACCCATCCGGGTGGCTTTTTTGCGTGCTCACGTTGTCCTCCGCCTCGGCACTTCGACCGTGGTGCCTGAAAGGCAAAAAGGGTAAATCACCCCTATCGGGTATGTGCAGCATGACCCATGCGGGGCATTGCGGTAACTTACGCAAGTAATCCGACCGTCGCGCGCGCGTCGACACCAATGTTGCATGCGCGGCACCGACGCTTTCGGTAGGGTTAGGTCCAGCGATCGGGATTCGCTCGACCACATTATGTCATCTACTGCCGTTTTTGAACATACTTCGATTTCACCCAAAAAGCCCGTCCGTCGTTACGGCGGCTTGCAGGTTCTGCGTGTTATGTGCGCTTTTGCCGTCTTAATCGTGCACAACCTGTTTTATTCCTCCGAACGGCTCACGCATCAGAAGAGTTACTGGGCACCGCATTTCGGCGAGGTGGACATCTTTTTTGTTCTTAGCGGATTTGTGCTGATCACCTCTTCGGAGCACCTGTTCCGGGTTCCGGGAGGCTGGCGTATTTTCGCGGAGCGCCGCTTCGCCCGCGTCGTCCCCATGTATTGGCTCGCCACCACCCTCAAGGTCGTGGTCCTGCTCGCCGCCGGCCGCTACGTCCTGCACGCCACGCTTGTCCCCTCCAAAGTCGCGTTGTCGTACCTGTTTCTGCCTTCGGTCAACAAGGATCACTCCATCGAGCCTCTGCTCGGCGTGGCCTGGACCCTGCTGTTTGAAATCTTCTTCTATGTTCTCTTCATGGTCGCGTTGTTCCTGCGGCTCAATATCTATAAATTCTTCGGCACGGTCGCCCTCCTGCTCTGGCTGGGTTCGTTGTTTCGCCGGCCGGACTGGCCCACCTTCTGCTTCTATCTCAATCCGCTGGTGCTGGAGTGCTTTGCCGGCATGCTGATTGCCCGCGCTTGCCAGGGTGGCAGAATCCTTGGAAAACGGCTCGCCATCGGCTCGGTTCTGGTCGGGATGGCCGCCATCCAGGCTTTTCCCGCTGTTTCGTCCGTTCCGCAGCTCGTTCGGCTCGGTCTCCCCGCCATGTTGATCGTGTACGCCGTGGCTTCGCTTGAGGAGTACTTCACGCATATCCCCCGGATATTCCTGTTCCTCGGGCAGGCGTCCTACTCCGTTTACCTTTTTCACCCCTTGGTTGCGCCCGTCGTGCCCGAGTTGTTCGCCCGCCACCATGCCATGCATCTGGCTGCCAGCGCCAGCGGCGGCGTCGCGCTCGCGCTCGTCGTCGGCTCGCTTGTGCATTGGTTCCTGGAAAAGCCGGCCAACGACAGAATCCAGGTCTACCTGAAGAGGCGGCAGGCCGGCATGGCTGCCTCCGCCCCAAACGCAGCCCGGAACTTCGCACTCCCGTGGCTGGGCCAGCCCCGCCGGGCCGGCTTGGGTGGAAGAAAGTTCGTGGCTGCCGCGGACTGACGTCGACCGCCTCCCGCACGTCTCTGGGCAGGGTAACCCTCCCCTCGGCGCAGGACGGCCTTGACGGCGGGCGAGTGGTCCGCTATCCTGAACACTCGCGCAGTCTTGCGCCCGCATCTCCGTGTGCCCCATGCTGGATCATCGCACGGGGCTAGGCGTGGAGGACTGCAGCATCGGCGGACGTGAGGCATCGAGGCAAGTAACTCCTCCGGCAGCCGTTTATCCGGCCGCCACGCATGCTGTACGCCGAGGGTTTCTCTGCTCCCCAGCCCGTCGTTTCGGGCTCCGTGCGCTTCACTCGTAACGCTGCTTTCGCCGGGTTCGGCCCTCCGCCGTGCCTTCTGGAAGTCGCCCTTTTCCCCACGCCGCCATGGCGCGGGCAGGCACAATATCTTCGCGCATCAAGCCGGCCACGAAGACGGCAGAGGTAAGGAGTAACCACGATGTCGACCGTTATCCCCAGTGGCAAAGACATTCCACGCAAGTGGTATGTGCTGAACGCGGAGGGCAAGACCCTCGGCCGCCTTGCGTCGGAGGCCGCCAGCGTCCTGGCCGGCAAGCGCAACCCGCTCTACGTCCCGTATATCGATATGGGCGACCATGTCATCGTCATCAATGCCGAGAAAATCCATGTGACCGGCATGCGTGCGGTGCAAAAGGTCTATCGCCGCTACACGGGTTTCCCCGGCGGTCTGCGCGAGGAAAGCTTCATCAAGCTATTGGCCCGCCGCCCCGAAAAAATTCTCGAAGAGGCCATCAAGGGCATGCTTCCTAAAAGCAAGCTGGGCCGCCAGATGGGGACCAAGCTGAAGGTGTACAAGGGTGCCGATCACCCCCACCACGCGCAGCAACCCGTGGCGCTTGAGCTTCGCGGCTAACCCCCGCAGGACACAATGTTAGGGGCATCGCCCCAGGCAATCCGAACCAATTCCAAGGGATATCGACTATGGCAGATTTGATCCAGTATTACGGCACCGGGCGGCGCAAAAGCGCCATCGCCCGCGTCTTTCTTCGTCCCGGCTCGGGCGAGTGGAAGGTGAACGGCAAGGGCTTTGAAGAGTATTTCGTCACCCCGGCCCAGCGCGCGGCCGCAAAGCAGCCCTTCGGCATCGCCGACATCAACGAAACCTTTGACGTCTTCACAACCGTCAAAGGCGGCGGCATCAACGGCCAGGCCGATGCCGTCAAGCTCGGCATCGCCCGTGCCCTCCTGGAGTTCAACGTCGAGCTGCGCAAGGCACTCAAGGCCGCCGGCTTCGTGACCCGCGATTCGCGCGGCAAGGAACGCAAGAAGTACGGCCAAAAGGGCGCTCGCGCACGCTTCCAGTTCAGCAAGCGCTAACGCTTCGTTTCCCCTGGTGTCCGTTCGGGTTCTACCTTGTACGTCTCCCGTAGAACCCGAACGTCCCTCCCGAACACATCTACCCGGCACCATCGCTTTACCCACCGGCACGGCGCTCGTGGCCCCGTAACTTACTCTCCCAACCGACCGGGATCAATCGTCTGTCGCCAAGGTTGCGGCCCCGCCGCGTACCGGACACACAGGCAGCGATGCCCAGATAGGAGCCTATATGGCTAGCATCACCATGAAGGAACTGCTCGAAGCGGGCGTTCACTTCGGTCATCAAACCAAGCGCTGGAACCCCAAGATGAAGGAATATATCTTCGGCGAGCGCAATGGCATCTACATCATCGACCTGCAAAAAACGCTGAAAATGTTTAAGGAAGCGTCGAAATATGTTTCCGACCTGACTTCGACCGGGAAGTTGATCCTGTTTGTCGGCACCAAGCGTCAGGCACAGGATGCCATCGCCGAAGAGGCCAACCGGGCGGGTATGCCGTACATCAATTCGCGTTGGCTGGGCGGTTTGCTCACCAACTGGGTCACGGTGCAGAAATCGGTGAAGCGCCTGCAGGAACTGGACGACATGGCCACCGATGGCCGTTATGAGCTGCTGACCAAAAAGGAAGTCATCAAGCTGGAACGGGAGCGCAAATCGCTTTCCACCTCGTTGAGCGGTATCAAAAGCATGCGCCGGCTGCCGGATGCGATCTTTGTTGTGGATTCAAACAACGAGGCCATCGCCGTTGCGGAAGCGCGCAAGCTGGGCATTCCGGTAGTTGCAGTCGTCGATACCAACTGCGATCCGACAGTGGTCGATTACGTCATCCCCGGAAATGACGACGCCCTCCGCGCCATCCGCCTGTTTACGACCAAGATCGCCGATGCGGCCTTCGAGGGAACGCAGATGATCTCGGACAAGGCTTTCTCGAACGAGTACGCCGATGTGCAGCCGATCGCGCCTGAAACGCACCTGCTGGGTGAAGATGAAGATCTCGAGCCCGGGGAGGCCGCGGTAGGCTTCGCGGAGACGCCGACGCCGCCCGAGGAAGAGGTCATCGACCTGAATGAGGTGCTGGGCGGTGGCATTCGCAAGGCGCCGGCCGCCGAAACCGAAGTCGAGGCGACGCCGGCTGAGCTTGAGCAGGTCATCTCGGCCTAGGGGCGCCAGGCCGCACGGATTGCGTCCCGGTTTGGGTTCCGATCGTCACTGCTGGAGGGTATCGTGGCGGTTGGACGTTTTCGTCCCAGGCTGGGACGCAATCCTTTTGCTCTCTGCAACATCCATTCAAGTGTGTGCCGCTGTTGCGGGATGGACCGGACCCCGCGATCGACGGACCATGGGAAGGGCAACGGACGCCTTTCGTTCGTTGCGCAGGAGTGCAGTATGAGTGCAAACGTGAGTAAGGAAAGTGTTTTGTTGGCGTGTATGACGACAGCCGCTGCCGCGGTTGCGGTGATGGGGCATATGTACGCCATCGATTGGGTCGGCGAGCGGCTGCGCGAGTACGTTCGGCAAAAATAGGCCGGCGGATTGTGTCGCCGGCACGGGACGACAACCGGAAGAGGAAGGAACATGACTGTGGCTGAAACACCAAAGATCGATGCCAGGCTCGTAAAAGAGCTCCGCGAAAAGTCCGGCGCCCCCATGGGCGATTGCCTGAAGGCCCTGCAGGAGGCCAACGGCGACATGGAGAATGCTTTCGTTGTGCTGCGCAAGCGCGGCATGGCGTCGGCGGCCAAAAAGGCCAGCCGCACCACCAATGAGGGTGCGGTGGGCACCTACATCCATGCCGGCGGCAAAATCGGCGTTCTTCTGGAACTGAATTGCGAGTCGGACTTCGTGGCCCGCACCGAAGATTTCCAGGAACTGCTGCGCGATGTCGCCATGCACATCGCCGCCGTGGATCCGCGCTTTGTGGGCAAGGACGAGGTCACGCCCGAGGACATTGCACGCGAAAAAGACATCTACCGCGCCCAGGCAGCCGCCACCGGCAAGCCCGCCAACATCATCGAGCGGATGCTCGAGGGCAAAATGAGCAAGTTCTACGAGGAGGTCTGCCTGTTGGAGCAGCCCTTTATCAAGGAACAGTCGCTGACCATTCAACAGCTCATCGCGCAAAAGGTCGCCAAGCTGGGAGAAAATATCTCCGTTCGTCGCTTCGCTCGCTTCAAGGTCGGCGATCCAAGCTTCACGGTGGCTTCGACAAAAACCTCGGGGGAACCGGAAACCCAGGCCTAAGCTGTTCGCGTAGAGGGGGTGCCTGATTCACTCCGCTTTGACGAGGTTCCGCTTTTCTGGTTTGTCGTTCCCGTAGGGAATGTGCGTTCCTTGCGGTCGGCGAATGGGTGCGAGGACTGAATGGGACGTTCCCAGGAACCGGACCCCCATCCACCCTTGCACGCTGCCCACCTCAAGAAGTGAAAAGACAGCCCTGAAAACGATGTACTCTGCATGTACATCGTTCCAGTACGCACCCACAATGCCTGGAGGCATCCGCAATCGCCCAGACTCCGCGCCGTGTGCCGGGCAAGCTGCGCCTGGTTCCGCTCCTTGCCTCCACCTACTTCATGGTTTCGGGCGGTCCCTATGGCCTGGAAGACATTATCGGCAAAGCCGGCTATGGGCGCGCTCTTCTGATCCTCGTCGTTCTGCCCTTCGTCTGGAGCCTGCCTACCTCGCTGATGGTCGGCGAACTCGCCAGCAGCCTCCCCGATGAAGGTGGATACTACGTTTGGGTCCACCGCGCCCTGGGCCGCTTCTGGGGCTTTCAGGAAGCTTGGCTCTCACTCGCCGCCAGCGTCTTCGACATGGCGATCTATCCCACCATTTTCGTTCTCTACCTCGGCCGCGTCGCTCCATCCTGGACTGCGGGCTACCGCGGAACGCTTTGGGCCCTTGCCGTCGTCCTCGGTTGCACACTTTGGAACCTTCGCGGTGCAAAACTCGTCGGTGAAAGTTCGGTCGTCCTTTTTGTCGCTCTACTCGCACCCTTTGTTGTCTTGATTGCTGTCGCTCTCTGGCGCTGGCATGGCCACGGTGCAGGCAACCTGCTCGCCCCGGTCCCGGACATCGATCTTCCCGGCGCGGTCTCGGTCGCCATGTGGAACTACATGGGTTGGGATAACGCCTCCACCGTCGCGCAGGAAGTCGAAAACCCGCAACGGAACTACCCCCGCGCCATGCTCGGTGCCGCGCTCCTGGTTGCGCTCACGTACATTCTGCCCCTGCTGGCCATAGGTCTGGCCGGCGTCGGCGCCGCGCGTTTTTCCACCGGCGCATGGACCGGCGCCGCCACCTCCCTTGTCGGCCCTTCCCTCGGTCTCGCCGTCGTGCTTGGCGGCATGATCAACGGGGTCGGCATGTTCAACCCCTTGATGATGAGCTACGCCCGAGTACCCTACGCCGTGGCACAGGACGGCCTCCTCCCATCCTGGTTCAGTCGCCAGAATGCCCGTGGTGTCCCCTACGCCGCTCTCCTGGCCTGCGCTGCTCTCTGGGCCCTGGCGCTGCGCTTCAGCTTTGAGCGCCTCATCTCCATCGATCTCGTCCTCTATGGCGGCGCACTTCTGCTCGAGTTCATCGCGCTGATCGTCCTCCGCCATCGCGAACCGGCACTGCCCCGCCCGTTCCGCGTTCCCGGTGGTCTCCCTGGCACAGTTGTCGCCGCCCTCGGCCCCGCCCTGCTCCTCCTCTTCGCTTTGTGGGCCGCCCGCGGTGAACGCGTCGGCCCACTACCCGCGCTCCTGTTCGCTGCTCTGGTGGCCCTTGCCGGTGCACTCGTCTATTGCGTGAGAGAAAAGTCCTGGACGCGGCTTCTCCGCAGCTAAGCCGGCAACAGCCAAGGGTGCCACCCCCAATCATTTCGTGCCGTTTTTGTCGATGTAAGCCTTTTGCGCCCTTGTAATCAAACCCTTCGCAAACGCCGCATCCTTCCATCCGCCGATCTCTACTTTTTTGGTCTCCAGGTTCTTGTAGGTGCGAAAGAACTCCGCGATTTCCTTCAAAATGTGCGGGGCCACCTGGGTGTAGTCCGTGATCTCCGCATACCGTGGGTTCTTCGAGCCCACACACAAAACCTTCTCATCCCCTTCGCCCCCGTCGACCATTTCCAGAGAACCGATCGGCCGCACCTCCATCAGGCATCCCGAAAAGCTCGGCCGCTCCACCAGCACAATCACATCCAGCGGATCGCCATCGTCGCCCAGCGTACTCGGGATGAATCCGTAATCGCCGGGGTAATGCACCGCCGAATACAGGTTCCGGTCCACGCGGAACACATGCAACTCCTTGTCGTACTCATACTTAATGCTGGAATCGAGCGGAATCTCGATAATGGCATTCACCAGCTCCGGGGCTTTCGCGCCCGCCGGCAGCTCAAGATAATTCGTCATAAACAAACGCATCCACTCTCTTTACGCATAATCGGGTTGGCACGCTCCAGTGCAGGCCCGAGCGCCACACGTTCCATCCCCGCCCCAGTGTAGTCAAACCCGGGCCGATGTAACCAGCAAACCCGCATTCTCCGACAAACAACCTGCCCGTTTTGGGAATGCGTTGCCCCCGTTCGCCGCTCATTCCCAAAAGCGTCTAACCTGATCACTACCGACGACCGTTATAACGATCGCAAATCGAATGGCTCGCTCCAACCCGCATCACTTGGTAACCTGCATGACTTTCCTCTTTTTTCCAGCCCTCAAAGCGTCCCGTCGGATCGCTTTCGCCCTTTTCGTTCTGCTTACCCTGCCCCACGCCGCCCGGGCGCAGGCCCGCTCCACCGCCAGCCGCTCCGCCGATATCGCCGTCTTTGCCGGCGGCCAGTTCGCCAATCCCGCCTACGGCCCCCAAAACTCCGGCGGCGTCGCCCTCGGCCTCGAGTACACCCGCTACATCGGCCGACTCCCCGTCGACCTTTCCCTCGAATTCCGCGCCAATTTCAACAGCAACTCCCTTCTTTCCGAACACTCCTATCTCGTCGGCCCGCGGATCGGCCACACCTTCGGCCGCGTCACGCCCTACCTCGATTTCCTCATCGGCGCGGGGAGTATCCACTTCCCGCAAAACACGTTCTATACCAGCGACAACTCGACAGTTCCCAGCTACGGCGGCGGGCTCGACCTCGCCGTCACCCAAAGCTTCGGCCTCAAGCTCGACCTCCAGGGCCAGCATTGGAACACCGGCGAAACCACCTTCACACCCACCCTCGGCACCATCGGCATCACCTACCGCATCCCGTTCCGCAAGCCGTACGGTGAGTAGCCGCACCCCACATCGCAGCCCCCGCGGTGCTAGCCTGAAGTCCTTGGAGTGCACAATGGCGTTCGAAAATCGCAACGGGGGGCAGGGAACCAGCCGTTTCATCCGCGCCTGCCTGCGCCAGCCCGTAGACCGCACCCCGGTATGGTTTCTGCGCCAGGCCGGCCGCTACATGCCCGAATACATGGCCGTTCGCAAACACCACACCCTGCTCGAGATCTGCCGCACCCCCGACATCGCCGCCGAGGTCACGATCACGGCAGCCGAGCGCCTCGGCGTCGACGCCGCCATCATCTTCGCCGACTTGCTGCTCCCCTTTACGCCGATGGGCCTCGATTTCGAGTTCGTCAACGGCGAAGGCCCCGTCGTGGGCAACCCCGTCCGCACCCTCGCCCACGTCGAAGCCCTCCAGACCGACCGCGCCGACGAACTCGGCTATGTAGCCCAGGCAATCGCCAAAGTCGCCAAACACTTCAACACGCGCGTCCCCTCCCGCGTCCCGTCCCGCGTCCCGTCCCGCGTCCCCTCCTCAGATCCGGGTGCCCCGTTCCTTCCGGCAACGCCGGATAAAGCGGGTTCCCCGGGCGGCGACAACCCCCAGGGCATGGACCAGCTCGGCATCATCGGCTTCATCGGCGCCCCCTTCACCCTCGCCAGCTACATGATCGAAGGCGGCAGCTCGCGCAACTACATCGAAACCAAGAAACTGATGTACGCCAGCGCCCCAGCTTCCACCGCTTCGTCATCCAGCAGCCCAGCTTTGTCCTCCCGCAGCGAAGCGGAGGGACCCGCTTTTCCCCCCACCGACCCGTCATTTCGACCGGAGCGGACCCCGGTCCGCGGAGTGGAGAAACCCCTGTATTCCCTCGCGAGCGCCCCCGGCGCGAGCCCGAAATCCGCCCATCCCGACAGCAAAGCCTGGCCCCTCCTGCTTGAAAAACTCCTGGCCGTCCTCACCGCCTACGCCCAGCAACAGATCGACGCCGGCGCCGACGTCATCCAGATCTTCGACTCCTGGGCCGGCGCCCTCTCCGTCGCCGACTACCGCGCCTATGTCCTCCCCGCCACCACCGAACTCGTCGCCCGCGTCCGCGCCATGGGCGTCCCGGTCATCTACTTCGGCGTCGACACCGCCTCCCTGCTCCCCGCCATGCGCGAAACCACCGCCGACGTCCTAGGCCTGGATTGGCGCATCCCCCTCGACGAAGGCTGGCGCGCCGCCGGCCCCGGCTGCGCCATCCAGGGCAACCTCGACCCCATCACGCTATTTGCTCCCGCAGAGGTCATCGAAACCCGCGTCCGAGAAATCCTCACCCTCGCCAACCACCGCCCCGGCCACATCTTCAACCTCGGCCACGGCATAGTCCCCAACACCCCCGTCGAAGCCGTCCTCCAAGTCACCGACCTGGTCAAGCGCTACGGCCTCCACCCCACATCACCCCGCATCCCCGGCCAGGTCCGGAATGATTGGGCCGTCCGCGCCTAGTGGCAACACTGCCTCTCGGTCAACTTTGGTTGTCATTCCCGCAGGGAATCTGCGTTGCCGTTGCCGTTGCCGTTGCGGTTGCCGCTGCCGTTGCGGTTGCCGTTGCGGTTGCCTTTCTTTCTGTCATCCCCGCAGGGGATCTGCTGTTGCCCTTGCCCTTGCTGTTGCGGTTGCCGTTGCCGTTGCCGCTGCCGTTGCCCTTGCCGTTGCCGTTGCCTTTCTTCCTGTCATCCCCGCAGGGGATCTGCTGTTGCCCTTGCCGGTCGTCGTTTTCCTTCCGGCAGTAGACTGAGCGCAAGCTGATGAGACGTGAGTGGAACCACAATATCGCGTACCACCGCGTTGTTCTCTCGGCTGTGCCGCCTTGCTGCGGAAGGCGCTACGGATGCAGCCTTCGGGACAGCGGGCTTTCTTGCGAGTCGAGCGAAGAGGCAGTTCTACAGCTTTCAAGAGATGAGTGCGCCGATGCAGGAACCCCAGCAAACGCTCAAGGAGATTAGAGAGACGGCGAAACGTCTGTTACCTGGAAGCCGAATCACGCAGAGGCTCTACTTTCGGTACTCACTCGTTTGGCACAAACCAGATTAGTCCCGAAAAACGTCCTTCCACCGTCGTTAGGGTGGGATTTCGTTTGCGCCAGCAAACGACAACCTCCACAACACAAAAAAATAAACCCGAGCGCAAACCCACCTCACCCGTCAGTCCTGTCAGAAGGGCAACGTGATCCGAGAATTGAGCTGGGCATGGCCACAGATCGCAACTAGGCAAACGGCCGAAGCCGCAACCGCTCCGCTCGATCTCCCGGCCCTCGTCCAAACCTACGCCACCACCCTTTTCCGCGTAGCGAATAGCATTCTCCGCAGTCCCGCCGAAGCCGAAGACGTCGTCCAGGACACCTTCCTCCGCGTCCTCCAACACCAGGAAACCCTCCCCACCATCCGCGACCTCCGCCCCTGGCTCATCCGCATCGCCTGGAATCTCGCCCTCGACCGCCGCCGCCGCACCCGTCCCGAACAGGCCGACGACGCACTCCTCCAAACCCTCATAGCCCCCTCCACACCCGCCGACCAGGCCCACCACGAAGCCCAACAAATGCGCCTCACCCTCGCCGCCATCGACCGCCTGCCCGCGCCCGAGCGCCAGGCCCTGCTCCTCAGCGCCCTCCATGAGCTCGAAACCGCCGAAATCGCGGCAATCATGAACAAATCCGAATCCGCCATCCGAGCCCTTCTGCACCGCGCCCGCACCCGCCTGCGCGAACGCCTCGGAAAAGGAGTCAACCGATGAATCAGCCCCAAAAACGGCAAAACGGAACCCTCGACGGCCAAATCGACCAGGCACTGGCGCACCTGCACAGCGCCCAGCCCCCTGCCGGACTCAACCAGCGTCTCTTGCAACGGCTAGGGCAGGTCGCCCACAGCGAACAAGTCGCCCACAGCGAACAAATCGCTCACAGCGAACGAATCGCTCACAGCGAACAAGTCGCTCACAGCCAGCAAATTGTCATCTCGACCGAAGGCGCAGCCGCAGTGGAGAGACCCGCGGTCGCTTCGGAAGCCCACGCCGCCCCGTCTTCGGCCAACACCCGCCTTCGCTCCGCGCTGCCGACCCAGGCAAAGTTCCTCTGGCCGCTCGCATTTTCTGGCGCGGTCGCGGTCGTCCTCGCCACCCTCGCTCTCCAACCCGGGCACCCTCTCAACCCTGCCCGCCCCAACCACGCCCAACACTCCGAAGGAGCCTCAACCAACCTCCCCACCCAACTTCCATCCAACCTGGCAAATGCCGAACGTTCTTCCGCAACCCAGCCGCTTGCCTTCCCACAGCCTTCCGTCACACCGCATAACCCCAGGCAACCGCCGCATTCCGTAACCGTGGCAGCGCAAAACCCCGCACCCCAAACCCCGGAAGAAGCCAAAGCCCTCGACGACTTCCAAGCCCCCAGCCAACCCGCCCCACCCCTGCCGCTCACGGCGCAGGAACGGGTGCTTGTACGCATGCTGCGTCGTGGCAGTTCGATTGAACTCGCCCAGCTCGCCCCAGATTGGCTCAACGCTTTTAGGAATAGAGAAAAAGCGGACTTTGAGAATTTTTTCGACCCGCCACCCCCACCCCAACTCGACAAACCCGAAAACTCGCCCTTACCTAACCTGCTCCCACCCACACCATCGGTATCCAGCCCGTCGCCATCCAGCCCGCAACTCGGAGAACAATCCAAGTGACCCCACAATTTCCACACTCTCGCGTCCTGCAGCCCTGTCCTTTGATCGCCTTGTCTGCGCTTGCTCTCACATCCTTGTGCGCGGTTGGGCAGACGCAGACCCCGACCCAGCCCCGATCCGACCAAAATTCCATTCAGGTTTTCCATCTGGTCAACGTAGCGCAGGCAAACGATGCGAACGAGATCATTACCACTTTGCGCAACATGGCAGATGCGCATAACAAGATGTATCTACTAAACTCAACAAACGATGTCGTGGTCTCGGCACCCCCTGACCAGATGTCACTAATTAGTCGCCTAATTTCCGAGCTGGACGTACCTAAGCCGAGCTACCGGCTCACCTATACGCTGTCGGAATCTGACAGCGGCAAAAGGGTCGGCGTGCAACACTTCGCGGTGGTTGTGGTCATCGGCCAGCAAGTCACCTTGAAGCAGGGCGACAAGGTTCCCGTTGTTACGGGAAACTCCGAAAGAGACAGCGCGGGGCAGCAAACACATTACACCTACGTCGATGTCGGCCTGAACGTGGACGCCACCCTGGACCGCTTCGCTAATGGTCTGCGGTTGCGTTCCAAGGTAGAACAATCCAGCGTGGCCGCTCCCCAAACCGCCTCCTCGGGCCAGGACCCGATCATCCGGCAGACTACCTTGCAGGGCACCTCGGTCATTTACCCGGGCAAGCCGCAGATACTCGGCTCGATCGATATCGTAGGCAGCACCCGTCACGTCGACATCGAAGTAGTCGCCGAACCGCTGCCCTGACCGCCAGCCACCCCGGTTGTCGCCCTTGCCCTTCCATCTGTCATTCCCGCAGGCAACCCGCTGTCGCTGTTGCCTTTGCCTTTCTGCCTGTCATTCCCGAAGGGAACCTGCTGTCGCTGTTGCCTTTGCTTTTCTGTCTGTCATTCCCGCAGGCAACCCGCTGTCGCTGTTGCCTTTGCCTTTCTGTCTGTCATTCCCGAAGGGAACCTGCTGTCGCTGTTGCCTTTGCTTTTCTGTCTGTCATTCCCGAAAGGAACCTGCTGTCGTTGTTGCCCTTGCTTTTCTGTCTGTCATTCCCGAAGGGAACCTGCTGTCGTTGTTGCCCTTGCTTTTCTGCCTGTCATTCCCGAAGGGAACCCGCTGTCGCTGTTGCCTTTGCCTTTCTGCCTGTCATTTCCGCAGGCAACCTGTTGTCGCTGTTGCCTTTGCCTTTCTGCCTGTCATTCCCGCAGGCAACCCGCTGTCGCTGTTGCCTTTGCTTTTCTGCCTGTCATTCCCGAAGGGAACCTGCTGTCGCTGTTGCCTTTGCCTTTCT
>CAXTBI010000066.1:0-17011 GCA_964242195.1 uncultured Acidobacteriaceae bacterium | reverse complement strand
AAAGGTGCTGCCTGGCCGTGGCAGGCACAAGCGCATCCGCCACGAGGCCGCCGAAGTTGACCACGGCAAGCAAGGCGAGGATCCACTTTCCAATTTGCATACAAGATCCTGTCCCAGGTTGGAAAAGGACGTACAGGGTGCTCCACGTCTTGGGGGACGGGAAAGCCGCACAAACGCGACACATCGCCCGGATTACCCACTGGGCAATGACTTGCGCACGTCCACTTTCAGTTTCCTCAGGATGCCAACCATTGTCAATGGTGAGCGGGACAGGGTAGAAATCCCAGATCCGGCTCCACCGTGTCGTCACGGCGAGCAGGCGCTCCCCGCATCCAATCCGCTTGTGCCTGCCGGCCGAGTTCACCACCCCCGCCACGTTTGCCGCTGATCACTGAATCGCACAAAGCGGCAACTTCAGGCCGCGCTTGTGACCTTCGCTTCCCCCATGGCTAGGCCCACCATGGAGGCTCGTGTCAGGGCCGACGCCAAAACGCGTCGCACATAAGGCTCGGCGATTTCCGCCACGGCCACAGCGCAGGCAATCATCACCGTGCAGGTGCAAAGCAGTGCCCAGAGGTAAGGGCAACCCAAATGGTGTAAATAGCCGATCAGCAAGCGGCCCAGCTGCGCATGCAACAGGTAGAAAGGGTACGTAGCAAGGCCCATTTTGCGGGTCAGGCGAAGGCCGCGCACACCCAACAGACTATGCACATGCACGTTTGCCACGACAGACACCGCCAGCAAACTCACAGCAACTACCCACAAGGTGAGCGCCATCGGGTGAAAGCCATGCAGCAGAATCTCGGCAAGGCACCCGCAAGCACAGATCGCAGCGATCAGAGCGCGGCTCCAGGTCCATCCACGTCTAAACCCTTGATCCAGGTACGCGCCCAGGGCAAACAAGCATCCATAGCGAAGCAAGGATAGGGGAATCGCTTCGGTCCATCGATAGTGGAGCAAAGCAACGCACCACAGGGTGCTCACCACTCCCAGAATCGCCATGGCAACCGGCACTCGGCGGCTTCGCCCGGAAGCCAGGCAAACCAGAATGACAGCATAGAAGGCAACCTCGATCGGAAGCGTCCAATAGCTGCCGTCGATCCATGGACCTGTCGGCCAAAAGATGACACTGCGCAGCCACCAAACGGCAACGTGCATGAACGGATGCATTCGCTCTGAGGAGATGCCGATCCCCGTGCATGTGGCACACACGAGCGCGGCCGGAACCAGCCGCAGGATGCGATGCTTTGCAAACGTCCTTGCCGTCACCCCTTCGGCGGAGTAGGCGATGATAAACCCGGAAATCACGAAAAAGATTTCCACCCCTATCCAGCCGGATGATGAAATAGGCATGAAAGCGCGATAAGCCGACGGCATAGACGTAGCTGGGTAGCTAATCCAATTCTGAAACGCCAGGTGAAAAAGCATCACCCCGAACGCCGCCCCCGCCCGAAGGAAGTCAATGCCTGCTATGTACCTGCTTCTTTCAACGCGCATTTTGCTCATTTCGTAAACGGCTTTGCCTGCGGTCTAATTGCGTGGAATGTGAACTCGAGCTTGCCGCGGCCCTGTACGACGTGCGCCGGTTCACCGGTTTGCTGCGCACATCTGTGTGATCGTACCCAGGGAAGCAGTACACTGTGCGCCGATGGACTTACAACTTAAGAACCAGGTCGCCTTCATCGCCGGCAGCTCCCGTGGCATCGGCCGAGCCATCGCCTCCACGCTCCTGGCCGAAGGCGCCCACATCGTTCTCACCGGCCGCGACGAAGCCTCGCTCCTCGCCTCTGCGGCCGAGCTCACCACACCGTCCACGCGGGACCGCATCCTCGCCGTGCGCGGCGACTTCACCCATGCCGAAACCATCGCCCGCGCCCTTGATCTCACCCTCAAACACTTTGGTCGCCTCGATCACCTCATCGCCAATCTCGGTACCGGCTCGGGCCAACCCGGTTGGAACCCGCCCGAAGAGGAGTGGCACCGCCTCTTTGAACTCAACTTCTTCGCCAGCACCCGCCTTGCCCAGGCGGCCATACCTCATTTGCTCAAGCCTCCGGTCGCCGACAAAGGCCCACGAGGCTCGATCCTCTTCATCTCCTCCATCGTCGCCGTCGAAGCCACTCCCGCCCCACTGCCCTACAGCGCCGCGAAAGCCGCCCTCAACAACTACGCCAAAAACCTCGCCCGTCAGCTAGGCCCGCAAGGGATTCGCGTCAATACCCTCGCTCCCGGCAACATCTTCTTCCCCGGCGGCAGCTGGGAACGCCATCTCGCCAATCGCAGGGAGGCGGTGGAACACATGCTCGCCAACGAAGTCCCGCAAGGGCGCTTCGGCACGCCTGAAGAGATTGCCTCGCTCGCCGCTTACCTTTGCTCCCCTCTGGCCGCCTTCACCACCGGCGCCTGCTATATCATGGACGGCGGGCAGACCCGCTCGCTATAGCACTTTCCGGTCGCCGATCGGGCCCCTCTGTCTCAAGATCGGACACCCTCCGCACCCTCCAACCTGCGATACTGAACGGGCTATGCCGGACACGCCAAACACGGCCTCCACACCCGCTCTACCCAACCGCGCACAAACTCTGTTCGATCTCAACGGGCGCGTGGCCGTGATCACCGGCGGTGCCGGCCTGCTCGGCTATTTTCACGGTGCCATCCTGGCCGCTGCCGGCGCCCATGTCGTCCTGCTCGACCTCGCCTCCGCCAACCCCAGCCTCCGCGCCGACCAGCTGCAAGCCGCACACGGCACTGCTTGCCTGGGCCTCGCCGCCGACATCACGTCCGAAACCTCCCTGCTCGCAGCCCGCGATGTAATCCTTGCCCAATTCGGTCGCATCGACATCCTCATCAACAACGCCGCCAACAACCCCAAAGTCGAAGCCGACCCGCAAACGGGTGCCAAAACCGAACCAAAACAGTGGTCTCGCCTCGAAAACTTCCCCCTCGACGTCTGGAATGCGGACATCGCAGTCGGCATCACCGGCGCCTTCCTCTGCTCACGCATTTTCGGCGCGGAAATGGTCAAGCGGAACGCCGGCGTTATTCTTAACGTCGCCTCCGACCTCGCCGTCATCGCCCCCGACCAGCGCCTCTACCGCAAAAACGGCCTACCCCACATCCCAGAAGATCAGCAACCCGTGAAGCCCGTAACTTATTCCGTGGTCAAAACCGCCCTCCTCGGCCTCACGCGCTACCTGTCCACCTACTGGACCGCGCACAACATCCGCGTCAACGCCATCTCCCCCGGCGGCGTCTTCGCGGACCAGCCCGAGGAGTTCACCGCCAGGCTGCACCCACTCATCCCCATGGGTCGCATGGCGCACAAAGATGAGTACCAGGGTGCCGTGCTTTTTCTCTGCTCCGACGCCAGCAGCTACATGACCGGCCAAAACCTCATCGTCGACGGGGGCCGCAGCGTTCTCTAGCCTCGCCATGCCCCTTCACGCGCCCACGCCGGAAATCCACCCCCAACAACCCGCGCTTGTTCCCCTCCCGGAAAACTCGTCCCTTCCACGAACTCCATTCCAGCGACTGGTGAACCTGTTCCCCGCCGGTCAGTTTCTGCGTTACCTCTTTGTCGGCGGCTTCAATACGCTCTTCGGGTATGGCAGCTTCGTCGCCATCCTGGCGCTGCTCAACAGCGTGGCCCCACAGCGGTTTCTCCCCCTCACCGCTATCGCCGCCTCCCTGCTTTCGTCGCCGATCAACATTACCGTCGCCTATCTCGGCTACAAGCTTTTCGTCTTCAAAACGGTGGGCAACTACCTTCGCGAGTGGCTGAAGTGCTTCGCCGTTTACGGCACCGGCATGATCCCCGGCCTGGTCGCTCTCGGCGCCCTCACCCGCCTCTTTCAGACGCAATTGCACCGCCACCATGTGCCTCTGCACCACGCATTTGCCGCGGTCCAAACCCACCTTGCCGGCAAACCGCTCTCGCTCCTGCAACATATCGTCCGAAGCAAGAGCCTCGCCGGCAACCTCGCCGGTGCCATCGTCATCGCCCTTTCCACGGTCTACAGCTTCGTCGGCCACAAAATGGTCACCTTCAGGGCGACTCCCCCAGCCACGCCTGGACCGATCGCGCCCGAACCGCTCCCTTCGGCTAAACTTTCCCCAGCGTCTCGCCACCGCTAATGCTGGAGTCCGCCGCATTTTGAAACGAAGAACCATCTCGATCATCACGCCCTGCTACAACGAGGAGGCCAACGTCCTGAACCTGTACAACCAGGTCCGGGCGGTGATGGCCGGCATCGCACGATACGAATACGAGCACATCTTCATCGACAATCATTCCCGCGACAATACCGTTGCCATCCTGCGCATGATCGCGGCGGAGGATCCCAACGTGAAAATCATCGTCAACGCACGCAATTTCGGCCACATTCGCTCCCCCATCCACGCCCTCATGCAGGCCCGGGGCGACGCGGTTCTGGGCATTGTGGCAGACCTGCAAGACCCGCCGCCCATGATTGCCGACATGATCGCCGAGTGGGAAAAAGGCGCTTATTGCGTGCTCGGCATCAAGCGCACCAGCGAGGAAGCCTCCCTTATGTTCTGGCTCCGCAAACAGTACTACCGCACCGCCGAGCGCCTCAGCTCCATCGAAACCATTCAGAATTACACCGGTTTCGGCCTTTACGACCGCAAAGTCGTCGAACTCGTTCGCCAATTCGACGACCCCTATCCCTACTTCCGCGGCATGATCGCCGAAATCGGCCTCCCCACCGTAAAGCTCCTCTACGACCAGCCCAGCCGCAAATTCGGCGTCACCAAGAACAACTGGTACACCCTCTACGACATCGGCATGCTCGGTATCATCAACCACTCCAAAGTGCCCTTGCGCCTGGCCACGTTCGCCGGCTTCGGCGGCGCCGCGCTCAGCTTCCTCATCGCCTTTGGCTACCTCATCGCCAAACTCGTCTTCTGGAATACCTTTGTGGTCGGCGTCGCGCCCATGATCATCGGCCTGTTCTTTCTGCAATCGCTCATGCTCGTCTTTCTCGGCATCCTGGGCGAATATGTCGGCGCCATCTACACCCAGGTACAGAAGCGGCCCTACGCCGTAGAACTCGACCGCATCAACTTCGACCAGCCCTTCAACTATCCCCGCCCCACCCCCGTCAGCCTCGCCGGCCTAACCGCCGGTAATCCCCTCACCCTACCCCTATCCCGCGCCCAAACCATACCGGCACCCTCCTAACCGGGTGCCCCATTCTTCGACAGCTCCATCGTCGAAGGGTGGGGTGCTCTTGCCGTTGCCTTTGCTTCTGCCGTTGCCTTTGCTCTTGCCCTTGCTCTTGCCTTTGCCCTTGCCCTTGCCCTTGCTCTTGCTCTTGCCCTTGCTCTTGCCTCTGCCTTTGCCCTTGCCTTTGCTCTTGCCCCCGCCCTTGCCTTTGCCTTTGCCCTTCTGTCTGTCATCCCGAAGGGGATCTGCTGTCTGATCGCGAGTGCCCGAGGCACAAGCCCGTACCATCAAAACTCCACCCATAGCGACCCGAGAACCTTGACAGACCTAGTCCGCAAACAACTGCAGCAATCCCTCGACACCCTCACCCGCGTTCTCCACGACGAGCAAATCCACCAAACCGTCGTCGCAGCCGCACGCCGCACCGCCGACGCCATGAAATCCGGCAAAAAACTCATGGTCTGCGGCAACGGAGGCTCGGCCGCCGACGCCCAGCACCTCGTCGCCGAGTTCGTCAGCCGCCTCACCGTCGACCGCCCGGCTTTGAGGGCGGTAGCCCTCACCACCGACACCTCAATCCTCACCGCCATCGGCAACGACTACAGCTACGACAACGTCTTCGAACGCCAGGTGGAAGCCCTGGCCAACGCCGGCGACGTCCTGCTCGCCATCTCCACCTCCGGCAACAGCAAAAACTGTGTCAAAGCCCTCCAACTCGCCAAAACGATGGGCGTGACAACGATCGCCTACACCGGCAACGACGGCGGCGCAATGAAGGCGCATGCCGATTTCAACGTCGTCATCCCCTCAGACACCACAATGAACATCCAGGAATCCCACCTCGCTCTCGAACACATCTTTTGCATGCTCGTGGAGCGCTTTATCTTCGGCGAAAACTTCGGGGCACAACCCCAGCACCTGTCGGAGTAACACCATGCCCCTTTCCTACCGAGCAGCCCAGGCTTTAATCAAACGCGGGGACGAAACAGCCCTCCGCTCCGCCCTCGACAACGGCCTCGACTCCAACCTCACCAACGAAAACGGCTGGTCGCTGCTCATGCTCGCCGCCGTCGAAGGCGTCGTTCCCCTGGGAGCACTCCTGCTCGCCCGCGGTGCGGCACCAGAACCTCAAAACAGCCGGGGTGATACAGCTCTCTCCATCGCGGCCTCCCGGCAGCACACGGCCTTCGTCGACCTGCTCACCCGGGAATCTTCCGCCTAGCGGGTCTGCACAACAATTCCTCTCCGCCAGCTAAGCTGGAACAGTCGATTCCGAGGGAGGCAGATAGATCTAACTTCGGCTGAAATCGAACGGGGAACCTCCACTGACAAACTCCCCGTACCCGACTCGGGGTCTGGACTTAAATCTTCTATTCACAACACTTTGGCGGAAAAGTCAGGGGAGGAGGGAGGTACTTCAGAGACGAGAGCAGCAAAACTCTACTGCGTACCGGCCTGGTCCGCCATCACCGGTTCGCTTGTTCCCCGCAGCAAGCCCATACCTTCGTAGATCGGCCGCATCACCAACCGTATCTTCGGCAACTCCGTGGTGTACCAGGCCGCACCGACGATGCAGCACGCACCCGTAATCATCACGGTCTTCGGCGCTCCGATCCAGTGCGCCAGCCCGCCGGCCAGCAGGCTGCCAAACGGCGCCATCCCCACAAAGGCCATGGTGTAGTAGCTCATCACGCGCGCCCGTTTGTCCTCGGGCGCCAGCGTCTGGATGATCGTGTTGCTCGCCGCCAACCCCGTCATCATGCCCCAGCCGACCACCAGCATCGTCAGCATACTCAGCCACAGCACGTGAGAAATCCCGAAACCGATCAGCCCCAGCCCGAACAACACACCCGCCACCTGGATCTGCCGCGTCAACCCCACAACGCTTTTGCGCGCCGCCAGCACCAGCGCCGAGGCCAGCGCCCCTACCCCCGAAGCCCCGGTCAGCCAACCCAGCGTATGCGGTCCGCCATGCAGCACCGAACCGGCGAAAATGGGCAGCAACACCGTATAGGGCCACCCCATCAGGCTAAGGATCGCAAACAGCACAAGCACGGTTCGGATCGGCCGGAAACCTGCCACATAATCCCAGCCCTCGCGCATCTGCACCAGCATCGTCGTGGTTTTCCGCGTGGCCCCTGTCGGCTTCAATCGCATCATCAACAGGGAGGCGATCACGGCGAAGTAGCTGACGCCGTCGATAAAGAAGCACCATCCTTCTCCCACCCATCCAATCACCAGCCCGGCCATCGCCGGCCCGATCAGCCGTGCGGCGTTCACCAGCGAGGAATTCAGCGCAATCGCATTGCCCAGGTCGGCCCGATCCTCCACCATCTGCACCGTGAACGCCTGCCGCGCCGGCATATCGAACGCGTTGATCAAACCCTGCAACATGCTCAGCAGCACGATCTCCTTGATGGTCACTACCTTTGCAATCGTGAGCCACGCCAGCGCCAGCGATTGCACCGCCGCGCCCGCTTGCGTCCAGACCAGTACCCGGCGACGGTCCATCCGCTCGATCCAAACGCCGGCGAACGGCGCCAGCAGAAACGTCAGGATTTGCCCCGCGAACCCGACAACACCCAGCAGCAGCGCCGAATGCGTCAGCCGGTACACCAGCCAACTCGTCGCCAGCCGCGTCATCCATGTTCCAATCAGCGAGATGCTCTGCCCGGAAAGGAACAGCTTGAAGTTCCGGTGCCGCAGCGCACGCCACATGTGCGTAGCGCGCCCCGCCTCTGGGGCCGCGACCGGCTCGGTCAGGGGCTGGCCACCGCCGGGCGTTATCGAAGAAGAGCTCACCGCATTCAGACGTTCGGCGACTCCCATTCGACGCAGAATTGCTTCCCGAGTGTTCCGCCGGCAGGAATCGGAAACGCAATTCGCCGTTGGGTCCCTTCCATCGCGGATACTGGACGGGCATGCCGACAAAGCCACTTTCGCCCACCGACTTGCTCGAGGTGCTGGAGCACACTCGCCCCGCGTTTGAGGCTTTCCGTGGCGCGCGCCTGTTCCTTACCGGCGGAACCGGCTTCTTTGGCCACTGGCTGCTGGAATCCCTGCTCTTCGCCACGGATCGGCTTTCGCTCGATCTGCAACTTACCGTTCTGACGCGCGATCCCGCAGCCTTTGTCGCACGTTCGCCGCACCTGGCGCAGCACGGAGCCGTTCATCTGCTCGGGGGTGACATCCGGGACTTCCCCTTCCCCCCCGAAGCGCACACGCACATCGTGCACGCGGCCACCGATTCCGGCGGCAGGCAAACCGCCAGGCCAGCGTACGATCTGGCTGAAAGCATTCTCGCCGGCACGCAACACGTCTTGCGTTTCGCCCGCGAGACCGGCGCGCATCGCCTGCTCTACCTCTCGACCGGCGCGGTCTATGGCCGCTCAACCACCCTCGAGCACACGCCCGAAACCTACACCGGCGGCCCCGATCCATTGCAGCTCGCCAGCTCCTATGACGAAGCCAAACGCATGTCCGAACACCTTTGCATCGCCCACGCACACGGCGCACCGCTCGAGCCGGTCATCGCGCGCCCCTTCGCCTTTGTCGGTCCGCATCTACCGCTCGACGTACATTTTGCCATCGGCAACTTCCTCGGCGCGGCCATCCGCGGGGAGCGCCTCCACATTCGCGGCGTCGGCACCCCGCGACGCTCCTGGATGTACATGAGCGATCTGGCCGCCTGGCTCTGGACGCTGCTGGCGTTCGGCGAACCGAATCGCGCCTACAACGTCGGCTCCGACGAGGGGTACACCATCGCCGAAGCAGCACAGCTCACCGCCTCCGTTTTGCGGCCCGCGACCGGCCCGAGCCTACCCGTCCAGATCGACGCTACACCGCAGCCCGAGGCGCCGCTCAACAGCTACGTTCCCGCCATCGTGCGAGCCGAGCGGGAACTTGGTTTGCGCGTACGCGTTCCCCTCGCCGAAGCCCTGCGCCGAACCGCTGCCTGGCACGGCTACACGCCCTGAGCAGAACTGCAAACCGCCCAATCGCCAAGAGCAACGCAGCGGTCGACGCGGTACATGCCCCTTTGGTTGTCATTCCCGCAGGGAATCTGCGTTCGTTCTTGCTCGCCCATCCTCGCACCATCGGCGACTACACAACAACGCTCTCTTGCACCACGCTCAACCCAGCCCGTGCATTTATCACAAATTCCGTAATCACCTGCGCGATGAAGTCCAGCATCTCCTCGGTCAACCCCGGAAACGTGCCCACCCAGAAACTTTGGTTCATCACAAAATCGGTGTTGGTCAGCTCGCCGACCACGCGGTATTCCCATCCCTCATAGGCCGGCTGGCGCAGCAGATTGCCCGCAAAAATCAACCGTGTGCCGATTTTGTGCGCCTCCAACGCCGCGGTCAACTGATCCCGCGTGAACGGCGCATCCGGGCGCACACTGATCGGAAATCCGAACCAGCTCGGATCCGATCCCGGCGTCGCCTCCGGCAGCATCAACACGTCGGCCAGCGGTTCCAGCCTGGCGCGCAAGTACCGGAAATTCTCCTTCCGCCGTTCCACAAAATACGGCAGCTTTTCAATCTGCGAAACCCCCAGCGCCGCTTGCATATCGGTCGCCTTCAGGTTGTAGCCCACGTGCGAGTACGTGTATTTGTGGTCGTACCCGCAGGGCAACGTGCCCAGCTGCCAATCGAACCGCTTGCCGCATGTGTTGTCGACGCCCGGCTCGCACCAGCAATCGCGACCCCAATCGCGAAAGCTCTCAATCAGCACTTTCAGCGCGGGCTTGTCGGTCAACACCGCCCCGCCTTCCCCCATTGTGATGTGGTGCGCCGGATAAAAACTCACCGTCGCGATATCGCCGAAAGTCCCCACTTTCTGGCCCTTCCACGTCGATCCAAGCGCATCACAGGTGTCTTCCACCAGCCACAGGTGGTATTTCTTGCAAAACGCAACCACCGCGTCTACATCGAACACGTTGCCCAGCGTGTGCGCGATCATCACGGCCTTGGTCTTCTCGCTGCGCGCGGCTTCGAGCTTCGTCACATCGATCTCGTAGCTCGGCAGCGCCACATCGACGAAAACCGGCACACAACGATTCTGCAAAATCGGATTTACCGTGGTCGGAAAACCTGCCCCCACGGTGATCACCTCGTCGCCGGGTTTGATCTGCCGGTCGCCCAGCTTCGGCGAGGTAAGCGCACTGAAGGCCACCAGGTTCGCCGAGGAACCCGAGTTCACCAGGCTCGCCGAGCGCACCCCGATAAACCGCGCCAGCTTGCGTTCAAACTCCTTGGCCCACCGCCCGGTCGTGAACCACGCATCGAGCGCCGACTCCACCACGGCGCCGATATCGTCCGCGTCGATCACCTTGCCGGAAACGGGAACCGCGCTCCGCCCCGGGAGGAACGTCTTCCCCGGAAACTGCTCGGCATGAAACTCGTGGACCAGGGCAAGAATTTGCTGGCGAAGCTCTTCGGAACGCTGACTCATAGCTCTTCAAGACTAACAAAGCCGCACCCGGTACCCGGCAGCAATTCCACACCTTCTACGCTATGATGGCAGGCAGATTGCCGAGTGACGAACCGGGCAAGAAGAGACTCGTGTCGAGCAGGCACACACCCGGCAGTTGAAGGAAGTTTCACCCATGAAAGCAGTGATTCTCGCCGGCGGCCTGGGCACACGCATCGCCGAGGAAACCAGCCTGCGCCCCAAGCCGATGGTTGAAATCGGCGGCCGCCCCATCCTTTGGCACATCCTGAAAATCTATTCCCGCTACGGCATCAACGACTTCATCATCTGCTGTGGATACAAGGGCTACGTCATCAAGGAATTTTTTGCCAACTACTTCCTCCACACCTCCGATGTCACCTTCGACATGACGGCCGGCACCTCGGAAACCCGCATGATCGTGCACAACTCCGTTGCGGAGCCCTGGAAAGTGACGCTTGTAGACACGGGCGACGGCACCGGCACCGGCGGCCGGCTGCGCCGCGTGGCGAAATACCTGCAGGGCGAAGAAATCTTCTGCATGACCTACGGCGACGGTGTAGCGGATGTCGACATCGCCGCGTCCATCGCTTTCCACAAGGCCCACGGCAAAGCGGTAACCCTCACCAGCGTGCAGCCCGTGGCTCGTTTCGGCGCGCTGGGGTTGAAAAATACGCAGATTTACTCCTTCCAGGAAAAACCCAAGGACGAAGGCGGTTGGATCAACGGCGGCTTCTTTGTGCTTTCACCGGCGGCGGTCGACGCGGTCACCGACGATGCGCAAATGTTTGAGCGCGAACCGATCGAGAGGCTGGTCACCGAAGGCGAGGTCCACGCCTTTTTCCACCACGGCTTTTGGCAGGCCATGGACACGCTGCGCGACAAGCAACACCTCGACGACCTTTGGCGCGAAGGAAAGGCCCCATGGAAAACCTGGTAAGCCGGCCCGCAGCCCAAACCACAAATATATGGCAAGGAAAACGGGTTTTCCTGACCGGTCATACCGGCTTCAAAGGCGGTTGGCTGGCGCTTTGGCTCGCTTCCCGCGGCGCCACCGTGCGCGGCTATAGCCTCGATCCCTGCACGGAGCCCAGCCTGTTTGAAGCCGCAGGCATCGGCGGCCTCGTCGAGGACCTGCGCGGCGACATCCGCGATGGCGAGCGCCTCCATCGCGCCTTGACGGAGTTTGCCCCCGAGGTCGTCTTCCACCTGGCCGCGCAGCCGCTGGTACGCCTCTCCTACGCCGACCCCATCGGCACGTTCGAAACCAACGTCCTCGGCACCGCGCGTGTGCTGGACGCCGTTCGCCGCATGCCCTCGGTGCGCGCTGTCGTCAGCGTCACCACCGACAAATGCTACGAGAACAAGGAGTGGTTGTGGGGCTATCGTGAAACCGACCCGCTCGGCGGCTACGACCCGTATTCCAGCTCGAAAGCCTGCGCGGAACTCGTTTCTGCGGCGTTTCGCCAAAGCTACTTCCCTGTCGAAAAGCTGCACGAACATCGATGTGCCGTGGCCACGGCGCGCGCCGGCAACGTCATCGGCGGGGGCGACTGGGGAAGCGATCGGCTCATTCCCGACCTTGTCCGCGGCTTCGTCGAAGGCCGGCCCGCGCGCATCCGACGCCCCGGTGCAATTCGTCCCTGGCAACACGTGCTGGAACCGCTACACGGCTACATGTTACTGGCGGAAAAACTGCTGACCGGAGATCCGCGCTGCGCAACGGCGTTCAACTTCGGCCCAGGCGAGGACGACGCCCAGCCCGTCGCCTGGATCGCCGAAAAGATGGTCGGTTTCTGGGGCGAGGGTGCCGCCTGGGTGCTCGATCCAGAACCCGGTGTGCATGAGGCAGGCTATCTGAAACTCGACGCCAGCCGCGCCCGCACCGAACTCGCCTGGCGTCCCCGCCTGCGCCTCATCGACGCGCTCCAATGGCTGGTGGAATGGTACAAATCCCATGCCGCCGGCGACCGTATGCAGCAGGCCACACTCGGCCAGATCGCGGCGTTCGAACGTCTGAATTCGAGCCAATAACTTCGAACGTGTCCTTGTCGAACAGCCTTTCAAGGGCATGTCATCCCGAAAGCAAGACTTGTCATGACACAACGCGCGTCAAACCGTGCGCGAAAGCCTCTGCCTGACCGCGGCCTTGGCAGATTCTTCCACACCGTCGCTGTACACGCGGATGGACCGGCTCCCGACGATGGCCGTGTCCGTCATCGTTGCTTCGCAAAATGGGTTGTCGATGCTTTCCGTATCGATGATCTGGCGCCAGGGTGTCTGGTTCGGAGGCTCCGGCAACTTGTATTCCACGCCGTTGCCCGCCGCATTGATGAGGATCAAGAAGCTGTCATCACTCACCGGCGCGCCTTCTTCATCCATCACTCCCAGCGTTTTTCCGTTGAACATCACACCGATCGTCTTGATGCCCGAATTTTCCCAGACTTCGTCTGAAACCTGGTTGCCGTCCGTGTTGTACCAGGCCACATCGCGCACTACCGAACCGCGTATCGACCGATCCTGAAAAAAGCGGCGGCGGTGCAGGTTCGGGTGATCGCGACGCAGCTGAATCAGCTTTGCCGTAAACTCCAGCAGCCTCTTCCGTGGCGCGTCCAGGTCCCAGTCGTACCAGGTCATCTCGCCATCCTGGCAATAACAATTGTTGTTGCCCTGCTGCGACCGAGCGAACTCATCCCCGCCGCACAGCATCGGCACACCCTGGCTCAACATCAGCGTGGTCAGGAAGTTGCGCGTTTGCCGCTCCCGTTCGCGATTGATCTCCGCGTCCTCGGTCGGCCCTTCCGCCCCCATGTTCCAGCTGTCGTTGTCGTTGGCGCCGTCGTTGTTGTCATCGCCATTGGCTTCGTTGTGCTTCTCGTTGTAGCTCACCAGATCGCACAGAGTGAAACCGTCATGCGCCGTGATGAAATTGATCGATGCCGAAGGTGCCCGGCCATCGTTCTTATACAAATCGCTCGATCCTGTAATGCGGTACGCAAAATCCGAAAGCTGCCCCGTATCGCCCTTCCAGAAACGTCGCACCGTGTCGCGGTATTTGCCGTTCCACTCCGCCCAAAGCACCGGGAAGTTGCCAACCTGGTAGCCGCCATCGCCCACATCCCAGGGCTCGGCGATCAGCTTGATGCTGGCCAGCGTCGGATCCTGGTGAATGGTATCGAAGAACGCTCCCAGCTTGTTTACATCGTGCAGCTCGCGCGCCAGCGTAGAGGCCAAATCGAAGCGAAATCCATCGACGTGCATCTCCTTCACCCAATACCGCAGGCTGTCCATCAGCAGCTTCAGCACCTGCGGGTTGTACGCATTCAGCGTGTTGCCCGTGCCGGTGTAATCCATGTAATGTTCGGGATCGCCATCCACCGTGCGGTAATACGTTGTGTTGTCGATGCCCTTGAATGAAAGCATCGGCCCCTTCTCATTGCCCTCGCAGGTGTGGTTGTACACCACGTCGAGAATCACCTCGATGTCCTCGCTGTGCAAGGCCTTCACCATCTCCTTGAACTCCGTCACCTGGCAACCTTCATCCCCGCCCGAGCTGTAGCGCGACATGGGGGCGAAGTAGCCCAGCGTGTTGTAGCCCCAGTAATCGCGCAGCCCGCGATCGAGGAGATGGCCTTCATCGATAAAATGATGCACCGGCAGCAACTCGACCGCCGTAATGTTCAACTTCTTCAAGTACGCAATGCTCGCCGGGTGAGCAAGACCGGCATAGGTTCCCCGCAACTCTTTGGGGACCTCCGGATTCCGGCGTGAAAAACCCCGAACACTGACCTCATAAATCACGGAATCGGAGATGGGCGTCTGTGGCCAGCAGTCGCCTTCCCAATCGAATTTGTCGCTCACCACAATGCTTTTCGGCACCGAGGCCGCATCGTCCTGCTCGTCCTTCCTGGTGGGGTCCCCGGACGTCACGTCGTAGGGATAGATGGGCCCTTTCGGGTCGGGCAAGGTAGGCTTGCTTTCGTCCATGTGTTGCCCGGTGATCGCCTTGGCATACGGGTCGACCAGCAACTTGCTCGAGTTGAAGCGAAACCCCTGCTTCGGCTCCCACGGTCCTTCCACCCGGTAGCCGTACCGTTGACCGGGCTTGATGTTGCGCACCATGCCGTGCCAGACAAAGGCCGTCACTTCCGCCAACGGAATGCAATCGGTCTGCTCGCCCGCTTCGTCGAAAAAGCAAACCTGCACAGCCGTCGCGTTCTCGGAATACAGTGCAAAGTTGGTTCCAAGCAAGGAGGGGGTGGCCCCGAGCGGATACGGCTTTCCAGGCAGCAGCGTGCGTGTCATCGATGAATTCCTTAGCTCTTCCGGCTGATTCCGCCCGTGCAGCGCCTACCGCCGGCACCATCATCGGCACCGGCTCAGGTCCGTTCCTGCCAGGGTCAGTCTTGTCAGTCCTGTCCTCTAGATGCGCGTCGGCTTGGCCGCGCTGCTTGCGTGGCTTGGGCCAGGCTTCCCAATGCCCCACAACCTATTCCCCCGCAACCCAACCCGGCAATCTACTGCCCGACAATCAGCGTCGCCGTCGTGCTATGAGTGACAACTGCGCCCAGCAGGTTGGTCGAGGTGCCCGTGATGCCCAACGGATACGTCTTGGTGGCGGAGACCCCGGTTCCATCCCCCACCGTCCGCGCGCCACAGCCGGCCAAAAGGAAGCACCCGGCGAACAGGAACAAGGCCCCACGACCCAGACGCGCACGCCGAAGTCGAACCGTGAAGAGCAAGCCGAGGCAGCCAAACCACACTTCGGTTCGACCGCCGCTGGGCAACCGGGCCAGCGATGCCGGCGTTTGCACGGTCAAGGTCACCGTCGCCGAACTTGCACCCGGAACCACGCCCACCGGCGAAAAGCTCGCCGTCGCCCCGGGGGGCAGCCCGCTGGCGGAAAAGGTCACCTCCCCGGTGAACGGGGCGGGCGAGGCACCCAACAGTATCGCAAAAGTCGCACTGGAACCGGCTGTGACCGTGGCGCTATTGCCGCCGCTGAGCGCAATCGAGAAGTCAGGCAACGCATCGACATGCGCCACCCCGACGGCCGATGTGCTCGGGAGAAAGTTGGCATCGCCCGGGTAAACGGCCGTCAGGTTGTGTGCGCCGGGGGACGGTGCGACCTCGATGCCCGAAACGCTGCCGTTTACCAGGGCTCCGGTTGCAACCACCGCGCCGCCGTCCAGAAATTGCACCGTCCCGGTCGGTTGGCCCGTCGTGCTTGAAGCCACATGCGCGGTCAGTCGCAACGGAAAGCCGGCATAGCCCTGGGCAAGCGCCGCGAGCGCCGTGGAACTGCCCGCCGGCGTAATTTGCAAATTACCCGAACTCGCCGCCATGCCCACCACGTAATTGCCGCTCCGGCTTCCGGTAAGCGTCGCCGAAATGGGGTACGTTCCCACTGGGGCCAACGGCCCCGCGGCCACGGCGAACACCGCCTCGACCTGCCCGGCATCGGGCCGGAGCACACCCTGCAGGCTGCCCGTAATCGCCGGATTCGCCGTTCCATAGACGGCCGAGGCGCTGTTCGCCTCCGCCGTGATGGCCAGGGGTTGCACCATTGCCGCGATTGGGTTGCTCGAAGCCGCTGCATTCAAGCCGTCCCCACCGTACATGGCCACCCATGTGTGCGAACCCGCGGCGACAGCCGGTAGCGGCAACGCCGCGCCTCCGCCGCGAAGCGGTGTACTCGCAACCACACTTCCCGCCTCAACGATCGCGGCACCCCCCCGCGCCACCCCGACCGGCCCAGTGACGCTCACCGAGGCGTTCACCGATCCATACACCTGCGCGGAAGCCACCTCCACCTCGACCCTGGAAGCGGCGCGTCCACTGGCCAGCGCCGCCGGTTGGAACAACGTATTTCCCTCCGTCAGCAAACGTACGGTGCCGTTCAGGGTGTCGCCGATCGCGGGCAGGCCGAAGGTGGAAACCGCCAACGCTCGCGGCGTGCGAAACGGGGTCGCTGCCGCCAAATCCCCCTCGGCGCCGGCCCCCTCGAGGCCCGTGCCCGCCAGGGTCGTCATCGTGCCGTCAACGCCGACCTGCCGCACCCGCCGGCTGCCGCCATCCCCGATCCAAAGGGTTCCGTCGCTCGCCATCGCCAGGCCACGCGGATCCCTCAACTGCGCCGAAACGGCCGGTCCGCCGTCGCCTCCGCTGCCCTGTGTGCCGTCCCCCGCATAGACGCTAATCAGCCCTGTCGCAGAAATCACACGCACCCGCCGGTTGTGCGTGTCCGCAATGAACACGCGACCGTCGCCGGCCACGGCCAGACCCCCGGGAAAGTCCAGTTCGGCCGCGGTCGCCGGCCCGCCATCGCCCCCGTACCCCTGCACCCCCGTCCCGGCAATCGTGCTCATC
>CAXTBI010000065.1:0-17198 GCA_964242195.1 uncultured Acidobacteriaceae bacterium | reverse complement strand
AACCGCGCCAAAGCGCTTGCTCACGCCCTGAGCGTTAAGAATCGGCGGCATACCCCTCTAGTCTACCGGGGTTTACTGCTCCCAAAAGCGGTCCAGCACTTCACGTCGGTGTAGCGCTTTTGCTTTTCTTTCTGTCATTCCCGTAGGGAATCTGCTTTGCGGACTCTCCGACGACCTCGATGAAGCGCTGTGCTGCAATTCCGACAAGTTGCCAGCTAAGGTGAAGTGCAATCATGACCACCGCAACCACAAACACCCAGACCCAGGGCACCTAACGTCAGCAATGTTCGATTGAGAGCAGAAGGTGCATTCGCGTTGTAGTACCTTGAGGAGCGTTCTGCATCATAGCATTCGAGGGTCGTGGAAAGTGAAACTTCAGCCTATCCTGCTTTGGTTCATCTTCGGGGCGGTAGCGCTTCATGCCCAAGCAACATCCATTCTTTATCCACACCACGCGCGAAGCTCTTGCATAGTACATTCGGCAGTTCCTATCCAAGATATCTTCGGGAATCTGGTATGCGCCCGCATGCACTACGCCAAAAGCTGGGATGAGTTGCTCCTTCGACGAATGAAGGAAACCGGCAATGAAAAGGAATACGGTGCAAGGATTACAACCGCCGGCTTATTTGACGAATTGTTAATTGTCTCAGGTACGGAGGCCTTTTCCATCGAAGAGAGGCTGGCGACGAATAACAATTGGCCGCATGATTGTAGTGCTTACTCTGTAGATTGCCGCGGTCTCTTCCAAAAGGTGTACTTCATCAGCACGGCAGATAAGGACGAGAAAAGCTCGGTACACACAATGAAGTTTCCGGGATAGCACCTGCTTATTGCTATCTGTTTAGGTGTTGTCGGTTATGTGGGGTGTAGCGGAAGTTGCCTATTGCTGATGGGTTCCGCCGAGGAGTCGATAGACTCTGCGGGCATCGGCCTTGTAAGTCCTAACAGTTGCATCCGAAAGACCGGCTCTGATCTTGCCTGACTCGGCCCACGCCCATGCTCTTACGTACGGAGAAGTCGACTTCGGCTTAACGCCATCAGCTAGAAGCACCTCTCTCACGCGATCGGAATTTACCTTCGGTGGTTTAGACATGAACAATTTTACCGTTAGCTGGATTGCCTAGCATGTGTCTGCCAGCAAGCCGATCTACTCCAGATCGAAATCCCGCAATGGCCGATCCGTGACCGGCGATTCCTTTGCCTTCTTCAACGCCTCGGCAAACCGCTTATCCAGCAGCCCATCCCGGTTCTTTTCCGCCTCGACCGATTGCGCAAACAGCGAATCCCGCCGCGATTCCTGGTCCTTCAGCGCCCGCGCCGCCGCGCCCAGGTCCTCAAACGTCCGTTTCTTCGGCGCCGGCGTGTGCGCAATGATCCCACGCGACACCGGATCGATCTTCAGCACACCGCCGCAATCCGGACAGGTCACATCAAACGGCGCATTGCGCAGGCCCATGGCAAAGGTCCCCCGCAGTCATTCTAGCGGCGGGGTTCGCCGCGAATTTGCACCATGCTGCACATTTCGCAGGCCACGGAGCTACCATGCTGTCGACAGTGCGGTTCGGCCGATTCGGGGCATCCTCGAACGAAACTCATGATTTGCAACTAAATTTAGTTGCAAATCGACCGTCGATCTGCTATGTATGGTGTGGCGAGAGCGAACAAGACTTTAGATCGCCTTTTATCCAAGCCGCGAGATTTTACGTGGGACGAACTGAAGACGCTCCTGGGTCACTTCGACTACGAGCTGAAAACGACCGGCGGTTCAAGTCGGAAGTTCATCCACGTTGAGACTCGTGCCACGTTTATGATTCACGAGCCGCATCCGGCCCACGTTCTCAAGATGTACCAAATTCAGGACGTTATCCGATTCCTGCGCACGGAGAGGCAGATATGAGCACAACGCTGGAGTACAAAAACTATAACGGCACCGTCGAATTCAGTGCCGAGGACCGGGTGTTTCACGGCACGGTCAGTGGCATTCGCGACAACGTTTCCTTTGAAGGCGAGTCTGTCGCCTCGTTGGAAGCGAATTTTCAGGGTGCCGTCGATGAGTATCTTGCCTTTTGCGCGGCCGAGGGGAAGACGCCCGACTTGCCTTACAAAGGCTCGTTCAACGTGCGCGTGACCCCGGACCTGCATAAAAGGGCCGCGCTCTACGCCGCCGAACACCATAAAAAGCTCAACAAGGTGGTGACGGAAGCCTTGGAAGGGTACCTCGTAAAGGCATAACGCGGTTCTGCCCTGCTTGCGTGCCTGGCTGCTCCTGTTTGCAAGAGGGCAGCCGCTACGCGAACAGTACGCGATGCCCCGCGCACTCCTGCCCGGCATGATCCACCAGCAACTGCGGCAGATCCTCACCGAACCGCGCCAGAAACCACACCCCGGCCAGCACCCGTTCCTGGAGATGCCCGTCAGGGTACAGGTTCAGGCAAATGCCGTCCGCCTGCCTGCGTAACGACCCCTCGCGTTCCACTTGAAAGCGCGCCGCCAGCCGCCGCAAACGGTTCATCTGATAGCGCATCTTGTTCGCGCTCACACCGGCCGACCGGCCCAGTTCCGGACTCATCGCCGTCATGTACTCCAGCAACGGGGTGAGCTCGGCATCGAGCGCATTGCCCGCGGCGGCCAGTTTGCGCTTGGCTTGCACAGGCATCGACCGCGCGCCCATCTGCAGGGCCAGGGCCTCGGCTGTACCTGCCTCGATCACCTGGGAAAACTGAATTTCGTGGCGGGCCATCAAGGCCTCGATCGACGGCTCGACCAGGGTCGCCGAAAACCGCGGCAGCACCGCGGTTACACGCCCCAGCACACGCTCATAGACGGCGGCCGACTGGGCGAAATAGGCAATCTCCGCCGGTCCACCGACGTACGCCGCCGTCGGCAGAAGTGCATCCTGAAACACCGGCCGCAGCAGGGCATTGGGGCTCAGCCGTTCCGGCTCGGTTTCAAGTATCCCCAGCAGGTCCGCTGTTGAGTACGCCCGGTTTCCGGCCTTCCACCCGCCTTCGCGGGTTCGCCGCAAGGCCCGGCGTTCCATTCCTCCGGCGTCCAGCGGAACCAGCAGGAAGAGCAGGCTCATATCTGCCGCAACCTTTACCTGCGCATGGTACCCGGCCCGCTCCAGCTCCGCCGACCGCGCGAGCAACGCCGTCTCCAACTCCTCCGCGCGCTCGATGCCGGCTCGCAGCACATCGCCGCCCAAGGCATGGAACGCGCGCGACGAAGCATCGATGACCACCAATCCCTGCGCCCGAAACACATGCGCCAGCAGCCGGCCAAACCCGCTGGCCATCGTCGCCGTGTAGCCCGGGGCATCCGTATAGGCCGTTCGCACGACCTCGCAGATCGGCGCAAACCCCAGCAATTCTTCCACTTGCGCCAGCGCCGCTTCCATTCCCTTGCCCATCGGCAGCGAACCTGCAGGCGTGGCTACCCCGGGGGTACCCACACCGGCCCGCAGCGTTTCCATTGAGGCTTTGCCTGGCAAATCTACCTCATCCACCTCGGCGACATCATGGTCCTCGCTCGCGAGCCAGAACACCGGCACATGCTCCCGGCCGGAAACCCTCGTCGCGTCTTGAGCCTTACGCACGGCAGTCGCCGCCTTCAGCAGCGTGAGCAGCGGCCCGCCGAACAGCCCCACCTGCTGGCCTGTCACAACCGCCGCGGCCCCGTTCCGTAGTCGCTCAATGTTCGCCCGAGCCGCCTCGCCTGCCTGAAACAAGTCTGCCTGCGCCAGCAGTTCATCCGCCAGCCGATCGCGATGTTCTGCCGGCAACACCGGTGCCGCGCGCGCCCAATCCATGCGAAACGGATCGTGCGGGTACCATCGCCGCAACTGCGCGACCGTTGCCGGATCCTCAGCCTCCGCAAACGCCTGGAACAGCGCCGAGGTGCCCGGAAGCGACGAAATGGGGTAACACTCAATCTGCATAGGGAGCGCACGGGCCGCGATTCTTGGATGCTCCTCGCCAAGTCCTGATGCAAAAGCCTGATCAAAATTCGCGCGCCCTCGCCCGCAGCCGCCTTCGTATACTGGTTCCATGGCGAACCAGGACAACCAGCAACGCTCCGGCCAGCACCTCACCGGCTCAGCCGAGGTCCTCTCCTCCGAGACCGTCTACAAGGGCCGCATCTTCTCCGTCACCGCCGACGAGGTGCGCGAGCCCGGCGGCGTCACGGCCAAACGCGACGTCGTACGCCACAGCGGCTCCGTCGTCGTCCTCGCGGTCGACACGAAAACGAACCCCGCCGACCCCGGCATCCTCCTGATCCGCCAATACCGCCACGCCGCCGGCAAATTCCTGCTGGAGTTGCCCGCCGGCCGCATCGAGCCCGGCGAAGAGCCCATGGCTGCGGCAAAACGCGAGCTCATCGAAGAAACCGGCTACCGTGCCGCGCAATGGTCGATGCACACGAGATACTATGCCAGCCCGGGCTTTCTATCCGAGGCCATGAACATCGTGCTGGCCGAAGATCTCACCCTCGGCGAAGCCCAGCCCGAGGACGACGAGCGCATCGAACTACTGATGACGCCGCTCTCGGAAGTTATCGCGATGATGCATCGCGGTGAAATCGAAGACGGCAAAACCCTGATCGGCGTCCTGCTCTACAACTCACAGCGCGCTCACGCCGCTCCCGAACCAGCCTTCAAGTAGCGCCTCACCCCATACGACGTAACACGTAGAACCCCATGGACAACATCACCCTGGCTCGGCTGCTCGACGAAACCGCGGCCCTGCTCGAAATCGACGGGGCCGACCCCTTTCGTGTGCGTTCCTACCGCCGCGCCGCCGAGGCTGTCGAGCAGCAGACCACCCAACTCGAAACCCTCACCCGTCCCGACGCCGATCCCAAGGCCCTGCTCTCCATCGGCGGGATCGGCAAGGGCATGGCCGCCAACATCCGCGACCTGGTTGCCACTGGGACCATGCCCCTGCGCGAGGAACTCCTCACCCGCTACAAGCCCGGCATGCTCACCCTGCTGAAGCTGCCGGGCATGGGCCCAAAAACCGTCGCGCTGATCTACACCTCCCTCGGCGTGGCGGACATCGACGCGCTCGAAGAGGCCGCCAAGCGCGGCGATCTGCTCACCCTCCCGCGCATGGGGGCGAAATTCACCGAAAAACTGCTGAAGGGCATTGAGGACCACCGCAAGAACAGCGCCCGCTTCCGAGTCGACGTCGCGCGCGAACACGCCGAGCGCATCGCGGAGATGATTCGCGTATTTCCCGGCATCGACACCATCACACCCGCCGGTTCGCTGCGACGAGGCCGCGAAACCATCGGCGATGTCGATCTCCTGGTCACCGGCCCGGCCTGCGAGCCGGATGTGGTGGGGCTTGCGGTCGATTACGTCGCCGCGCTTCCCTTGATCGACAAACTCCTCGCCAAGGGCCAAAACAAGGTCAGCTTCACCCTGCGCAACAACCTGCAGGTGGACGTGCGCCTGCTTCCGCGCGCGAGCTATGGTGCCGCGCTGCAATACTTTACCGGCTCCAAGCACCACAACGTCACGCTGCGCCAGCGTGCCATCAAGCGCGGCTATACGCTGAGCGAATACGCTCTGCTGCGCCTGGAAGACAACGTCGTGATCGCGTCGGGGACCGAAGCGGAAATCTACAACGCGCTCGATCTCGACTACATTCCGCCCGAGTTGCGCGAGAACTGCGGCGAAATCGAAGCTGCCGCAAGCCACACGCTGCCGCACCTTATCGTTCGCGGCGACCTGCGCGGCGATGTGCACACCCACACCTTTGAATCCGACGGCACAAACTCCGTCCGCGAAATGGCCGAAGCCGCTATCGCACGCGGCCTCGAATACATCGCGATTACGGATCATTCCAAGCTGCTCACCATGACCGGCGGCATGGACGATCCGCGTGCCCTCGCCCACGCGGGACGCATTCGCGAGGTTTCGGTGCAGCTTCGGGAGGAGTTCGAAGGCGGCCGCGGACCGCAATGGGAGCGCTACGAGCGGCAGCTCGCGGCAAACGACCCCCTTGCGCGCAAGCCCAATGTTCCCTTCCGCCTGCTCGCCGGCGTCGAATGCGACATCCTTCTGGACGGCACGATGGACCTCGAAAACGACACCCTCGCCCAGCTCGACCTCGTGATCGCAAGCGTACATTCCGGCTTCAACCAGACCTCCGAAGAGGTCACCGCCCGCGTTCTGCGCGCCTGCGAGAACCCTTTCGTGCAGATCCTCGGCCACCCCACCGGCCGCAAGGTGCTCAAGCGCGATCCCTACCGCATCGACCTCGAGCAGCTGCTACCCCTGGCCGCCCGCCTCGGCATTGCCGTGGAGCACAACGCCAACCCCGCCCGCTCCGACCTGTCCGACCTGAACCTTCGCCGCGCGAAACAACTCGGCTGCAAAATTGTCGTCAACACCGACGCCCATTCCATCGACGAGTTCGACAAGATCGACCACGGGATCGTCCAATTGCGTCGCGCCTGGCTCGAACCCGCAGACCTGCTCAACACCCTGCCCGTAGATGAGTTCCTGGACCAGTTGCGCCCGCGGCCTGCTGCGATTGGTGTTAGCGGTTGAAGTTGAAATTTCAATTTGTCATCCCGCAGCGCAGCGGGGGATCTGCTTTCCTCCCGCCAAGCGAGGAGTTGGAGCGAACAGCAGATCCTCCGCTACGCTGGAATAATCATGAACAATGAGCGACGAATACAACTAAGCTGAATCATCACCAAGCACGTACAACGTACAACTCCCATGGCCGACCTCCAACTCGCCCCACCCCGCGCTCGCAGCGTGCTTCCCGCGATCCTGATCGCTGTCCTTCTGCTGTCGGCCATCGCTTGGGCCGTTTTCCGCTTCAGTCCAGACCACGTCGCGGACCTGAAAGTGACGCAGGCGCAAACCTTTGCCCCGCATACCGACATCAAGGCGCTCGAAAGCAAGGTCCACAGCAACATGCGCGTGCTCAGCAAAAGCACCGCCGCGGCCGGGGAAGACGACCTCTACGTGATCGCCACGGCCAGCATTACGGACCGCCTGCGCATACCCATTTTCCTTGAAGGCACACAGGCCCACGTCACGCTCGGCGACGGCTCGCAACTGGAACCGCGCATCATCTTTGGCGACACACTTAAGCGTTTGGAATCGATCTTTCCCGCGCTCGCGCCCATGGTCGCGGACCCGCTCGCGCTCGACGATCAGGTAGATCCCGGTCAAACTCGTACCGGCAGCGTCGTGTTTCTCATGCCCGGCGTTACACCCGAAGTCTGGAGCAAACGACGCGCGGCCTCCATCACGGTGAACCTGCGCAACCAGGGACCCCAAACCGCAAAGCTCCCCTGAAACGACTTCGTCGTCCTGAGCAAAGCGAAGGACCCGCTGTTCCAGAATGCGCAGCCGCGCCTCCGGGACAACAGGTCCCACCACCACGAACCATCCAAAAACTTATGGCAGCGCTACCGGGCCGGGCACGTTTTTCGGCGTGCTCAGGTAGCCTGTCACCTGGTCCTTCTTCATGTTGTTCACCACAATTTCAAACAGCGCCGGCGACTTGCCCGAATAAAACTGCACGGGCTCATCCAGATTCTTGTCTTTCTTCTCGATGTTTTTGTCGTCAGCCAGGATGTACATGTTGTACTTGGAGCGTTTCACGTCCGACTTCTTCAAAGTCAGCTTGGTTGTGCCGACCACCTTGGGAACGTTTTTATCCAGCGTAAACTCATAGTAATTTCTCTCGCCCCGACGCCGCAGTTCCTGCAACTCTTCGTGATTGGTCGCAATCAAGCCGCTCATCACGCCCTGGTCACCGACCACTCGCGTCAACTGGCCCTTTGTCGCCGAAAGGTCCGCTTGCGTGGAGGCCACATCCTGCTTTACGCCGCCAACATCGGTTTTTACGCTGGAGACGTCATTCTGCACCGCGCCAATCTGTTCGGTATTGGCCTTGGTTTGTTTGGAGAGACGACTTGTCGCCACATTCGCCTGGGTGGCCAGTCGCTGCGCACTTTTTTGCGACGCCACCAGTTCCTGCGAGCGCTCCTCCAATTGCTTCTGGGTCAGCCCTACACTTTGCCCGAGCGCCTCACCCTGCGCGCGCAGGCGCTCGTTGGTGTCGTCGATTTTTTCGGCCAATGCGCCGTTCTGCTGCGTTGCCGCCGTCAGGTTGCGTTCGGCCGTTGCCAGGTGATTTTGCAGCGTCAACGCCCAGGCCAGGGCTCCCAATGCCGCCAGCAGGGCCAAAATCGACACAGCCGTCAGCCAGCTTGGCACCCGGTGTGCGACCACGACATCTCCATTTCGTTCGTTCATGCTCTCTCCTTTTTCTTTTGCTGCTAACCGGTGCGCGTTCCCACGGCCGTGAAAAGCTGGATGGTTCCCAAGGGACAAAGCTGCCGTCCTCCCTGTGCGGCGTCTGGCCTCGTCTCTCACGGTTCAGACCCGGGTTGGGCGCTATCGGTTGCGACACCTTCAACGCTGAAGACCTCTACACTTGGAAACAAGGAGCCTCGCCGTTTGCCGCCCGTTTCCACAGTACTCATCCTTGGCGGCGGTGTCATCGGCCTGAGCCTTGCACGGCAACTCCGGCACCGGTCAATTGCCGTCACGATCAGCGATCCCGCCTTCGCCCTGGACCCGGATCCCGCTGGCCGGCCCGGCCGAGGAGCCTCCTTTGCTGCGGCCGGCATGCTCGCGGTCGAAGATCCGCACAATCCGCCGGAGTTGCTTGCTCTTTCGCGCCTGAGCCGATCGCTGTACAACGAATTTCTTGCCGACATTGAGGAACTCTCCGGCCGGCCCGTCCCGTTTCAGACCCACCGCACCTGGCAAACTCTGCCGAACGACCGGATTCTGGAGCTCGCTGAACAATCGCTCGATCCCCGTCAACTCGCCCCCGCGCTGCGCGCTGCCGTCGAGCGGCTTGGGGCCACGCTGACCCGGGACCTGCACTCCTTGACGAACGCGCCTTTTGACGCTGTGGTCTACACCGTCGGGGCCTGGACTGGAATACGGACTGGAATGGAGACTGAGGTCAAGGGCGAGTGCGACGCGCGCCGCAATGACGTGGCAGATCTGCCCGTAACCCCGCGCAAGGGCCAAATGCTGCGCGTGCTCATCCCGCCCAGGCTCAATCTTCGCGAGGTCTACCGTTCCGAGCACGTCTACGTTGTTCCACGTCAGTTTGGCCCGCAGGCCGGCACTGCCCTGATCGGGGCCACGGTTGAAGAGGCGGGCTTCGACCCAACGCTCTCCCCGCAAGCTCTGCAAGCCCTGCGCAACCGGGCCGCCGCCCTGGTTCCCGCCCTGGCGGACGAGGCCCTTACCCCAACCGTCGAGGCCTGGGCCGGCTTTCGCCCCTCTACGCCGGACGCCCTTCCGATCCTGGGCGAACTGGCCCCCGCCGCCGTCGCAGGTTCACCGGCGGTCAATTTGCCGCGGCGACTGGTCGCCACCGGGCATTATCGCAACGGGATCCTGCTTGCCCCGGGCACCGCCGCCGTCCTCGCCGATCTCCTCCAGGGGCGCACTCCGGCGGTTTCCCTCGATATGTATTCCCCGAACCGCTTCCCGGACAAGAAATTCCTGTAGCTCGGGTTTCTGGCCTTCCTCCCCGCTCCGATCGTTCTCCCCACAACGACATGAACAGCGCTCAAAGCGCCGTAATCACGTCCAATCCCGCGTGGGCCGGAAGGCTGCCGGTATCCGCAGAATGGAACTCCGGCTCGACCTCCGCCGCTTTGCCACGGAATCGCACCTCCAGCGCCGCGACGCATTCCGCATCGAGCGCATGGGGCGCATCCCGGCACAGAATCCCCATCACCTCCTCGTGGCTCATGGGCGCGCGGTAGCTCCGCTTTGCGGTAAGTGCCTCATACATATCGGCAACCGCCAGAATGCGCATGGATTGGCACAGATGCTGGGCACTCATGCCGCGGTGGTATCCCGAGCCGTCCAGCTTTTCGTGGTGCGCGCTGGCGATTTCGGTGATTCGCTGGAAGGTAGGGATGCGCGCCAAGATCTGGTGCGTGTAGAACGGGTGCTGCTTCACACATTGCCACTGCTCGGCGGTCAACTTGCCGGGCTTGTCCAGGATTGAGTTCGGCACGCTGAGTTTGCCCACATCGTGAAGCAGGCCGGCTCGTCGCAGCGTGAGCAGATTCCCTTCGCTGAGGCCCAGACACTGCCCCAGTTCCACGGCGATCTTCGCCACGTTCACGGAATGCGTATAGGTGGAGGGCGATTTGGCGTCGACCACCTCCGAGAACGCGACGCAAATGCGGTCGATCCCTTCCGCATCGGCCCGCAGGGTCAGTGTGGACGGCTCCAGGGCCGCCACATGGAGGCGCAGGTCTGGATGATCCAGCCCATTCCATAGCTCGCCGCGCCGGACCAGTGCCAGCGCCGCCCGGACCACATCCGGATCGAACCATCGTCCCGTGCGCCGGCGCATGCAATCGAGGGCCGCCAGATCCCCATACTGCTGATGGAATACATCCAGGGTCTGTGCCAGGCCTACGATCCGCGCCAGCTTCGGAATTTTCTCTCCGCGCAAACGGCTCGGATACCCTTGGCCGTCCCAGTGCTCGTCCAGGTTGTAGATGGCTTGCGCTACGCCCTCACCCAGGCCGAGCGATTTCACGACGGCCGCGCCCTGAAAGCAGCGCAGCGTGAACAACTCCGCTGCATTCTCGCTGCTATGCCGCACCACCTGGCCGATTGCGCGCACACGGTCCAGCAGAGGTTCGTCGCTGTGCACAAATTCGAAGAGAAAACGGAACTGCCGCCATTCGAAACGAGTCCAATCGTTCATTTTGCTGAACGCCTTGGCGTGGATCTCGTCCCCACCCACGATTTGGTGCAGCCGGCTCGCATTGGAACTGCAGCCCGCATCTTTCAGCAGCAGGGCGTAATACAAATCACTCAGTTCCGCAGCCGGCAGCCGTAGTTCCCCCCCGATCCGCATCCCGAGCAGGCAGGTTCGGATGGCGTGCCCTGGATGCGCCCCCTCGGTCAGATCCAAAGCATAGGACAAGGCGCCGATGATGGTCGAAAAGGTCAGTTCTTCCGTTTCCACGTCGCCTCCGTAAACTCCTTCGGTCTGCAAGTTCCGCAGTGCTCCGTCCCGCTTCCTCGGCCTGGCGTTCGCGCGACAACACCTTTCTTTCATGGGGCGCAATGCCCCAGCAATCACCCGTAAGTTTGAGCTATGACGGGCTTTTGCGATCATGTGTCCCAGTTTCGGACACGTCTGACGATATTCGGTCATTGCGCCGTGACAACACTTTCAGCAAACTCACATAATATCTGTTGCGTTCTCAAACGCCCGGAGCCCGATCGCATGTCCACAACCGCCGCCGCCCCCAAAGGACTCCAGGATGTCGTTGCAAACGAGTCCTCTATCTGCTTTATCGATGGCGCTCGCGGCATTCTTTCCTACCGCGGCATCGACATTCACGAGCTGGCCGAAAAATCCACTTTCGAGGAGACCGCGTACCTGCTCTGGAACGGCGCTCTCCCGGCGGCCGAGCAGCTGAGAACTTTTTCGGCGCAACTTGCCGCCGCGCGCCACCTGCCGGCGCCTGTGATTGCCTTCCTCAAAACCTTGCCTGCCGGGGCATCCCCCATGGAAGTTTTGCGCACAGCCGTGTCCCTGCTTTCAATGTACGACAGCGACAGCAAGTCCACGACCCGCGAAGCCAACCTGCGCAAGAGTTTTAACCTGACCGCGCAGATCGCCATGCTGGTTGCCACCTTCGACCGGATCCGCAAGGGCGAGCCGATCATCGAGGCCGACCCCGGTCTTTCGCACGCCGCCAATTTCCTCTGGATGCTGACCGGGACGAAGCCGACCGGGACGGCTGCCCGGGCGCTGGACGTTGCCCTCATCCTGCACGCCGACCATGAACTCAACGCCAGCACCTTTGCCGCCCGCGTCATCGCCGCCACGCTCTCTGACATGCATTCCGCAATCACCGGTGCCATCGGCGCGCTGAAAGGCCCGTTGCACGGCGGCGCCAATGAGGCTGTGATGGCCTTGCTCTACGAAATCGACGCCTCCGGTGCAGATCCGGTGGAACACGTGCGCGGCATGCTCGCGGCCAAGGAAAAGATTTCCGGCTTCGGCCACCGTGTGTACACCACCGAAGACCCTCGGGCGACGCACCTGCGCCGCATGTCGGAAAACCTTGGCCAGGACGCCAATCCCAAATGGTACGAGATGTCGCGCGTCATTGAACTTTTCGTGAAGGATCAGAAAAAGCTCAACGCCAACGTAGATTTCTACAGTGCCAGCACGTACACCACGCTGGGCATCGATACGGATCTTTTCACACCCATTTTCGCCGTGAGCCGGATTGCCGGCTGGTGCGCCCACGTGCTTGAGCAGCATGGCGACAATCGCCTGATCCGCCCACGCGCGGACTACACCGGGCACCCCTACCCCGCACCGTACATTCCGCTTGACGCCCGCTGAAGGCAGGCGCGGTTCTCGGAAGTTCTTACCATCAACAGCTTGCCTCCCGAAAAAACGGGCCTGCTTCCATAAGGAAGGCAGGCCCGCAAAGTTTGCAACGCTTACGGCAACGGCCTATGCCGAGGTTTACGCGAAGCCGGCAGGTTGTATTCCCAGGTTCGCCGCGGTCGCCGCGGGAGCGCTCACGGTACCCGCGAAATCACCGTTGATGCCGCTCGGGAAGAATGCACCCTTGGTCAGGCCGGCACCGCCATAGGCCAGGTTCAGCACCTGTCCCACGCTGCGCACGGCAGGCAGACCATCGGCGATATTGATGGGGAGGTACTGGTTCTGCGGTCCGGTCGGAGGCGGCACGATATCGGCGCCATCGAGCATGGACTGGGGAATATTCAGGCGAGCGATCTGCGTGTGGATGGAACCCACGTGCAGCGCCTCCACGGCCAAAATGCGCGCCGCGGTCTGGATCACGAGCGGTGTCGTGAGCAGATAGGCCGCGCCGCTATAGGCGGACACGCCGATATCCTCAAAAATACGCGCCAACGTAAGGTACTCGTTCTGATTGCCGAAGCCGATACCCAGCGCGTTCAGGTTGATGTTGGGCTTGGCAATGGCCTTGCTGCCCAAAAACGACTGCAGAAGGACCACGTGGGCGCGCTCATCGGAGCCAATTTGCGAGGTGATGGGACCGGTGAAAACCAGCGAGTTCGAAAAAGCAACTTTCTTGCCGCCTGTGGTTACGCCGCCGGCGGCGGGGTTGGCACCGGCAGCCACGCCGGACGTTTTGATGCCGAACTGCTCGATTCCATAGCCGAACTGGCCGTAGGTGTAGAACTCCGCTTCGAGGTACTCGAGATTGAGTGCGAAGTTCAGAACAGCCATTTCGGTGGTGCTCTGGGCTTCCGCCGAAGGCGCAGCCACACCGATGGCGGTAACGGCCGCGGTGGCCGCGCCCAGGGTTTTCAGGAATTTGCGGCGATTTGGGGACGCTTTGACTACTTCTTCAATGATGTTTTCAGACATGGGAGTTCCTTTGCCTTGCAGGTAAAGCTCGCGAGCGAGCGGGGAAAGCGGTGGTTAGACAAACCGGCGGCGGCGCGCACTGTACATCACAGCGGCCGCTCCGGGAAGCATCAACAACCAAGTGGCAGGCTCAGGTGTAACCGCTGTGGCATTGATGTCGACGCTGTAGTTGGTTCCAAGAGGGGTGGAAGAGGAGCAGGTTTCGCTGTTGATGAAGCTTTGGCCGGCAAGGCCTCCGCCGCACGCATCGCCTGTGGCGGTCGGGTCGGCGGAGAGCAGGAAGCCGTCGCTCAGGTAGCCGCTCGCGACGTTGGGGAACTCCGTCAGGAACAGTTCATAGGATCCGGCATCGAGCGTGTCGGCAAGCGATACGTCGCCGAAGCCGCTGTTGCTGAAATCCACGGGTGCGCCGGTTGCCGTGTTGAAAAGCGTCAGCACGGGAAGAAAACCGCCCGCCGCAAACGAGGTGGTGGTGAACGTGTAGTTTTGGGCGGAGGTGGTCGTAAAGGAGTTGGTAAATGCACCGTTATCGGCGGAAAAATTGCCGTTGTAGGTCGTAGCGGACGCATGCCCCGGGAAACAAAAGGCAAGGCCAGCCGCAGCCACGGCGGCGTGGGACGCAAAAGAGCGAAGATTCATCGGTTCTCCAGTAGTACGCAGGGTGCATATACCGGAGGCAGAAAGCTTACAGCGGGGAAGCAGTGCAAACCGTAAAATAGCCCGGCGAACTGACAGGGTGAGCGCACCTGTGAAATCCTGTGGCCCTACACCGTTTGCGCCATTCACACGGTAGGGGAATTATGCTCTCCACAAGATGGAAATATGTGAATCCTCCGCGCGATGTCGGCTATAGGCATCAGGATGTTCCTGCTATGAAGCTGAGACGGGCTGTTTCCGGTCGAATCACAGTCGCACACCCTGGCAAACCGGCCAGGCGACGCTCCGAACCGACCTGCGGGTTGGGGGCCGATGCTGTTGCATTTGGGGGTTGTCTTTGGGCTTGGGCTCGGGTCGTCGGGATGGACGACCGGCTCCAGGCCGGCGTGGTCATTGTGCCCTCTATTCGATGCAGGGGCGCTCACTTTTCCGCAGAATTTGCATCAAAAAGCAGAGCTTTCGACGCGCATAGGAAGAGCCACGCGACGCCAGGCCGACTCTGAACAAAACCCGGTAGTCCACGGAGTTCGTGATGATGTTAGACCGTAAGCGCTGGACGCTGGCAGCTTTTTATCTCCTGGCAACGATCCAGATTGCCTGGTGCTATCTTTGGCTGACCCGCCCCTACGTCAATACCCTGCTTTACGAGCGCGGGCTGGAGCGCATGCCGTTTCAGGGGCGCTGCCTGATGATGCTTCCCCTCCGGCTGGCACACTCCAGCACGGCGCTGCGCTTTGCCGGCAAATTCTTTGCCGTCTCCCATTTCTGGTTTCCCCGTTCGGTGCAGCCCGAGGTGCTTACACAGGGGGTAATCAACGTGGGCTGTCTGGCGCTGACCGGCTACCTGACCACACGTATCTACCAGGCCAGTTCGCAGCGTGGGCTGCTGACGCCTTTCATCTACCCGCTTGTGCTGATGGCGTTTGCTTCCACGTATGTTTTGCACACGGTTCAGAATTTTCGGTTTACGTACGATCTTCCCAGCCTTGCCCTCTTCACGACGGGACTGTATCTGATCTGGTTTCGACGGCACTGGGGATGGTTTGCGGCGTTGTTTGTGGTGGCGACCATCAACCGTGAAACCGTTCTGATGCTGCTTCCGCTTTACCTGATCGACGAAGCCCTGCGCGGCAACCGCATCGATTGGCGGTGCCTGTTGCAACGCCGCAGCCTGGTCCTGGTCGTGCCTCTTGGACTTTTCTGGATCGGCTGGGAGACCTTTATCCGGCACCACTTCGCTCAGAACCGGTCGGAATTTTATCCGCGCCTGAACTGGAATATCAAGTCTGTCCTGCTTCCGCATGCGTGGCCCCAGATGCTCAGCGCATGCGGCTACCTTCTCCCGTTTGTCGTCATCATGCGTGGGTGGCTGCCCAGCGCCCGGCTGCGCGCGTGGCTGTGGCTCTTTCCTTTATGGATCGCCTTCATGTTCAGCTACGGCATCCTGATTGAAACGCGCGTTTTTGGCGAATTGATCCCGATCGCCGTTTGCGGCAGCACGCTGATTTTCGAAGAGCTTCTGCTCGCACGCATGCAGGCCTACACGCAGCGCAGATCAAACACGAGCCAACAAGCCGAGAGGAAACTGCGCGAAGCCGCATAAACACCCGGGTGCGCAAGCAAGCAAACACTTGTCATCCTGAGCAACGCGAGGGACCTGCTTTCTGCCTGCCGATGACGTCTCGGTGCCAGGCAGAAAGCAGGTCCTTTACTCCGTTCACGAGGACTAGTTGGTTGGTCGTGATTCAGGAGCACAACTCACTCCTGCACGTTGTTCGCTTCAGTGAATGTCGAACTGCTCCGGATGCAGGCTGGGATCGCTCTTGATCAGGATGGTCTTGCCCGCGATCTCCTCCATCTCCTGCAGCCACTTGCCGTTGCCGGATTTCAGTTGCTTGACGACCTCCGGGTTCACCCGCAGCATCACGTCGCCCTTATCCAGCTGCTTGTGCATTTTCCGCAACTCGATATAGATCTCGTTGCACACGGTGACGGGCGATTTCGTCATGCCCGTACCCGCGCAAATGGCACATGTCGTCGAAAGGGTACGCTCGAGGCTCTGCTTCACGCGTTTGCGTGTGATCGCGACCAGTCCGAAATCGTTGAACTGGAGCACCTTCGAGGGAGCCCGGTCGTTCTTCAACTCCTCTTCAAGCGCCGCCAGGACCCTGTGCCGGTTCTTGCGATCTTCCATGTCGATGAAGTCGATCACGATGATGCCGCCCAGATCGCGCAGCCGGATCTGACGCACGATTTCCGGGATCGCATCGAGGTTCGTTTTTACGATGGTGTCCTCAAGCCGGGCGGTTTTGCCAACGAATTTACCCGTATTGATATCGATGGCGACCAGCGCCTCCGTCTGGTTGATCACAATGGATCCACCCGACTTCAGCCATACCTTGGACCGCAGTGCCTTGTTGATCTCCTCGGAGATGCCGAACTGATCGAACAGCGGCGTGTCCTTGGTGTAGAGCTTTACGCGCCGCATGAGACCCGGCTGGAAGCGCTGCAGAAAGCGCAGGACGCGCTCGTACTCCGTCTCTGTATCGCACCAGATGGCGGAGAAATTGTCCGTCACCTGATCGCGCAGGATGCGCTCTACAAGATTGAGGTCATGGTAGATCAAGGCCGGCGACTTAGAGCTTTCCGACCGTTGCTTGATGTCGGCCCAGAGGTTTAGCAGAAAGCGAAGATCGCTCCGCAGTTCCTCTTCCGTGGCGCCGGAAGCGGCTGTCCGGACGATAAATCCGCCCGAAGCCTCGCCCTTCTCACTCAGCAAAACTTCTTTCAAACGGCGGCGCTCGCCATCCGATTCGATTTTGCGCGACACGCCGATGTGGTTCACCGTCGGCATGAACACCAGGAACCGCCCCGGCAACGCGATGTGCGATGTGATCCGCGCGCCTTTTTTGGCGATAGGCTCCTTGGCAATCTGGACCAGGACCTCCTGTCCCGGCTTCAGCAGGTCGCTGATTGCGGGCAGGTCGGTGGTTTGCATGGAGTGCCGGTTGGGCCGCCCACCGTTGGAACGCCCGTTGGCCATGCTCCGGCGATCGCGCCCGCCGCGGTCGCGAT
>CAXTBI010000064.1:0-17294 GCA_964242195.1 uncultured Acidobacteriaceae bacterium | reverse complement strand
CGCCTTCGACGACCAGCGCGACCGCCCCGGCGCCTTGGAGCGCGGCGGCATCGGCCAGCAGCGTATCGATTGCGGGCAGGGAGCGGCCCTGCACCTTGTAGCCACCGGTGCGGTGAAGGCTTTGTGGGGTGAGGCCGATGTGGCCGACCACGGGAATTTCGGCCAGGGTGAGCCGTTCGACGAGCGACGCGCGATGGGAACCGCCTTCGAGCTTCACGGCTTCGGCACCGCCTTCCTGCACAAAGCGCAGGGCGTTCCGCAGCGTGTCTTCGGGGCTGACATGGTAGCTGCCGAAGGGCATATCGACCACGAGGAGGGCGCGTTTTACGCCGCGGCGGACGGCTTTGGCGTGGTGCAGCATTTCTTCGGTCGTAAGCGGCAGGGTGTTGTCGTAGCCCAGAACGGTCATGGCGAGCGAGTCGCCGACCAGGACGAGATCGATTCCGGCTTCATCGACGAGGCGCGCGGTGGGGTAGTCGACGGCGGTGAGGGCGACGATGGCCTGGCCGGCGCGCTTTTTTTCAAGCAGCGTCCCGACAGTGACCTTGGCGGGGCGCGGAGCCGGTTCCCCAAGAAGGGGTTGCGTGAGGCTCATGGGGCATCTCCAGTGCCACTCCGCCTGCGGGCGGATATGGTCCGAACAGAACGGAGTATACGCCTGGGGGGAAACCATTCTCCTGTCGACGTATCGCACAGTTTTGTCGTGATCTGGGACGAGAAGGTACACGCCGGAAGGTGCGGTTGCATCCAAAAGTGCTTAATCGCGGAGACGAAGCCGCCGATTCAGGACGGCTGCCCGGCTGGCGAACGAGAGGTCCCATGGCTGAGAACGAGGCAGCAAAAAACATGAAGGCAGGCACCCAACCCAACCAACCCACTCAACCCAAGCCGGGAGCAGGCGATCCGGAGCGAAAGGCACGGCTTTGCGCCGCTTTGAAAAAGGCCGAACTGCAGGCGTTTGTGTGCACGTCGCCCAGCGAGGTTTTGCTGTTGACGGGGTATTGGCCCATTTTTGCCACAAGCGTGGCGGTGTTGACGGCCGACGGTGCGCTGCATGCGATTGTGCCGGAGGATGAGCAGGAGCTTGCGAGCAAGACGTCCGCCGCGACGCTGACGGCCTACTCCCCCGCGCTGTTGACGAAGCTGACCGGGCCGGTGGACCAGTTGCGGGAGCCGCTGGGAGGGCTGGTGAAGAAGCTGGGCCTGGAACGCGGGCGGTTGGGTCTGCGCTTCAAGCTGGGTGTTCAGCCGGCCAGCTATGCGGTGATGACGGAGTTCCGGCAATCCCTGCACGAGCTGCTGCGCGAGGTGGCGCCGGGAGCCATTTCCGTACCCTGCGACGATTTGCTGGAGATGGAAAAAGCCGCGAAAACGCCGCACGAGCTGGAGCAGATGCGTTTGGGATCGAAGCTGGCGCAGGCGGGATTCGCGGTGGCGGCCGAGGCCATCCAGCCCGGACGCCGCGAGGCCGAGGTGGCGGCTACCATCCAAGCGGCTTTCGATTCGGCGCCTGGGGCGGAGGCACTGAACCGGAGTTACGGGTATTACTTTTGCATGTCCGGACCGAACTCGGCGAAGGCGGCGGCGGCCTACGCGCGCACCCGCCAGCGAAGGATCGAGAAGGGCGATCTTGTGATGATCCACGCCAACACCTGCGCGGATGGCTTTTGGACCGACATCACGCGCACCTACACGGCCGGGGGCGAAGCGGTGGAGCGGCATGAGCAGATGCGAGCCGGGATTATGGCCGCCCGCGCGTCGGCTCTGAAGGCGATTCGGCCCGGTGTGCCCACCCGCGAGGTGGACCAGGCGGCGCGCTCGGTGATGGCGGCGCATGGGTTTGGCAACAAGCTGTTCAAGCATGCCACCGGGCATGGTGTGGGGTTTGCGGCGGCCAACGGGGATGCGCTGCCGCGGATCCATCCGGATTCGCCGGACGTGCTGGCCGAGGGGATGACCTTCAATGTGGAGCCCGCGGCGTATTTCGAAGGCTACGGCGGGATGCGGCACTGCGACGTGATCGCGACCGGGGCGGAGGGGGCCGAGGTGCTGACGGACTTTTGAGGTCAGGGGGCAGAGTGGGTGCGGCGGGGGGCGGCATTTCGGCATTGCGCCCCGTCAGCGCGGGCCGTACACTGAGAATGCCGCATCCTCCGCCTTCCCGTCAGGTGCCAGCGATCTGGCCAAAATCCCTATGCTGCGGCTGACCAAAAAAGCGGATTATGGGCTGATGGCCCTGAAGTACCTGGCTGAGCACGCGAGCGAGGGTGCGCAGTCGGCAAAGGACATTGCGGAGGCGTACCACATCCCGGCGCAACTGCTGGCGAAGATTTTGCAAACGCTGACCCGGGCCGGCATTCTGGTCTCAACCGCAGGCACCCATGGAGGCTATGCGCTGGGGCGGCCGGGCAGCGAGGTTTCCGCCTTTGAAGTGATCCGGGCAATCGACGGGCCGCTTTTTATAACAAGCTGCATCACCATTCACGGGACGTGCGACCTGCACGGAACCTGCACCATCAAAGAACCGTTGCGCAAGTTGAACGACTCGATCAAGGACATGCTCAGCGGCATACGGATTGCCGATCTGGTCGAGCCGATGGAGGCCACCCCAAAGGAGCCGGTGGCGGGCGGTCTGGTTTCGATTGCGCTGTAAGCATTTTCTGTTTCAGAGTTTTGGCTGTGCCGGGCAGGCGAGATGCCACTCCTGCAAAGCCGAGTAGAAGCAAGCCCCACCCGCGTTTTTAGGAGCACACAAGATTATGGCTGAAACCCTTGGAATGAACGTTACCCACACCAGCGAGCCGCTGCCCCCGGGCGTGAAACTGCCCATCTATATGGACAACCACGCGACGACACCGCTGGATCCGCGCGTGCTGGAAGCGATGATGCCTTATTTGACGGGCATTTTTGGAAACGCGGCCAGCCGCAATCACAGCTTTGGATGGGAGGCCGAGCAGGCCGTGGACAAGGCTCGCGAGCAGATTGCGAAGCTGATCGGCTGCACCCCCAAGGAGATCATATTCACCTCCGGCGCAACCGAGTCCAACAACCTGGCCATCAAGGGAATTGCGGAAATGTACCGGGAGCGCGGCAACCACATCATCACCGAAGTGACCGAGCACAAGGCCGTGCTGGACACATGCAAGAAGCTCGAAAAGCAGGGCTTCCGTGTAACCTACCTGCCGGTAAAGGGCGACGGCCTGGTCGACATGGAAGAGCTGGAGCGTGCAATGGACGATCAGACCATCCTGGTCTCGATCATGTATGCCAATAACGAGATCGGCGTGATTCAGCCGGTGAAGGAGATTGGTGAGCTTTGCCATAAGAAGGGCGTGATTTTTCATACGGACGCCGTGCAGGCCGTCGGCAAAATTCCGGTCAACGTGATCACCGACAACATCGATGTACTTTCACTGAGCGGCCACAAAATCTACGGGCCGAAGGGTGTAGGGGCGTTGTATGTTCGCCGCCGCAATCCGCGGGTGCAGATCTCCGAGCAGCAAAATGGAGGCGGACATGAGCGCGGGATGCGTTCGGGCACGCTGAATGTTCCGGGCATTGTGGGTCTGGGTGCGGCGTGCGAGATTGCCGGCAACGAGATGGCCACGGAGGGTGCACGGCAGGAGGAATTGCGCGACTACCTGCGTGCCAAGTTCGAGACGGCGCTGGATTACACGCAGGTGAACGGCAATATGGACCACCATTTGCCGGGCAATCTGAACATCAGCTTTGTTTATGTTGAAGGCGAATCGTTGCTGATGGGGATCAACGACATCGCGGTTTCGTCCGGCTCGGCCTGTACCTCGGCCACCCTAGAACCAAGCTATGTGTTGAAATCACTAGGTTTGGGCGATGATGTCGCGCATAGTTCGATCCGTTTCGGACTCGGACGCTTCAACACCCGGGAAGAAGTGGATTACGTGGCCGACAAGCTGATCGATGTGGTCACCAAGCTGCGCGAGCTTTCGCCCCTTTACGAGATGGTCAAGGAAGGAATCGATCTGACCAAGATCGAATGGGCCGCGCACTAAAATCTTTCGCGATTTTGCGACTCATGCCGGGGAGTGGGGCGCCAAGCCTCGCTCCCTTTGCTTTTTGACCTGCTTGGGCAGGCGGCACGGAACGATGCGGCATCCAAGCCTTTATGAGTGAAGAAGCGACCCTTGCCCGGCCGTATGTCCATCTGCTTGAGGGGCGCGACCCTGCGCAGGTGTTGCGGGAAACGCCCGGGAAGCTTGCCGAACTGCTGAGAGCGCTTTCCCCGGAGGCCATTGAGAGCAAACCGGCACCCGGCAAATGGAGCATTCGGGAGCTACTTTGCCATCTTGCGGATTGCGAGCTGGCCTGGGCGTGGCGGCTGAGGATCGTTTATGGCAGCGCGGACGACGAAACGGGGCCGGTGCTGCAGACCTTCGAGCAGGATACTTGGGCACGGGCGTATGACGGCTCCAGTTATACGACGTCGGCGGCGCGGGCGACCTGGAGCGCGGTTCGGCAATGGAACCTGGCGTTGCTGGACAGCTTGTCCGAGGAGGATAAGCGGCGGCGGGCCAGCCATCCGGAGTTGGGGCCGGTGACGTTGTGGCACATTGCCGAGATCGCCGCGGGACACGATCTGCACCACCTGGCAGGTTTGGAAAAGCTGACGCGCACTTTGAGCCGAGACTAGATCGGATCCATGGGCCGATTTGCGCGTCCGCCGCGGAGAGGGTTGGGCGCGCCCGGGCTTCGAGCTTTCCACGCGGACCGGTACAGGCGCGGGGCTGAATAGATCCTGCCCGCAATCCGACGGCGTGGGTCGAGCGTATCTCCATCAATGCAATCCGAGAGTGGGGTACGGCCTCCAAACCTGGGGCAACAGCGTGACTTTGCCATATGGCAGCGGATTGCCCTACTCCAGTGCCGTATTCACATCACGGACGAGGTTGCGAATGTAGCTGCGTCGATTGAGCAGCGCCACCATGGCGTCCCGGGCTTCCAGTTTCGCGGCGGCATTGCCGGCATCTTCGGCCGTGTCCCAGCGTGCCCAGAGCGTTTCGAGTTCGGCACCCAGGCCGGCGAGCATGGCGGAAAATCGCTCGCGGGCGGAGTGCAGGTCGCGCTCTGTGGCTTCATCCTTTTCCCCTGCCCCTCGCGCAGATCGCATTTCTTCCAGCTGCATGTTCAATTCAAAGGCTTCCTCAAGCAGATCGGGCGGGGCGACCTGCTTTTTGGCGTTCCCGGAGGCTTTGGCCGCGTCCGTGGCCTGGCGAGACTGCTCCTCAAGTTGCACGCCTTCGAGCGAAACGAGGTATTCCGTCCGCTGGATGGGGTCGCGTAGAGTTCGGTAGGCATCGTTCAACCGCGAGGACCCGAGCAACGCCTCAGCCTGTTCCACGGGGGAGCGGGAGGCAAACCGGTCGGGATGCAGGCGCCGTGAAAGGGCGTAAAAGTTGCGCTCCAGATCGGGGAGATCGATCCGCAGATGCCGCGGAAGGGAGAAAAGCGCGAAGTAGTTCATCGAGTTTCATTCTACGAGGGAATCAACGTTCGACCGGCACCCCTTACATCGCATCGATTCAACACACCATTGACAGGCTAATTGCAGATGCTTTTCCTTCCCCTTCACAGTTCCCAGGCATTGCGTGCCATGGCCGTCGGCGCCTCCATGCTGGCCTCGTATGCGGGCTTTTCGGTGGCCGAGCGCATTGAGAGGACGGAAAGATTCTGGCAGCAGCGTCTTTGGTTGACGGCCTCGGCCGCCGTGCTCGGTCTGGGCATGTGGTCCATGCACTTTTTCGGTGCATTGGAGGATGCCAACCCCAATGAAACGGTGTACCAGCTGCGCCTGGTGGTGCTTTGCCTGATTGTGGCGATCAGCTTTTGCTGGGCGGGGCTGCGGCTGGTGGTCTGGCGACCGGGATCGTGGGCAAAGCTGGTCTGCGGCGGCGTGCTGATCGGCTTCGGGGGATGCGCCATGCACTACCTTGGGGAGGCGGCACAACGCACAACCGTGGTCGTGAATGTGCGTTGGGGATGGGTCGTCCTTTCCCTGGCGATCGGCTGCCTGCTGAGCGTGTTTTCACTTTGGCTGGTGTTCGGCGAGCGATACGATTCGGCGAACACGGAATGGCTGCGCGTCGGCGGAAGTACGCTGATGGGTATTTCCGTGGCGGCGATGCATGTGCTTTCGGCCCATGCGCTGGTGCTTGCGCCCCTGCCCGCCTACATCAAAGCGCGGGGCAGCATGCGCGGCGATGAGGTGGGCGAGGCCGCGCTGCTGGTCACCTTTGGCCTGGTTCTGCTGGTTACCCTGGGCACGGCCGCGATCGACAAACGGCGCTACCGGGAATTGAGCCAGATGCATGCGGCCCTGGCCGCCTCGCAGCGGGCACTGCAGCGCAGCGAACGGGAGTTGCGGGAAGTGAACGCCCAGCTGAGCGAGTGGTCCATCCGCGACAGCCTGACGGGGCTTTATAACCGACGTCATTTCGACGAGATGCTGGAAGCAGAGTGGGGCCGTTCGTACAGAACGCAGCGGCCGCTGTCTTTGCTGATGATCGACGTGGATTGCTTCAAGGCTTTGAACGACAGGTACGGGCACCAGCATGGGGATGAATGTTTGCGGGAAATTGCCCGGTTGCTGCAAAGCCAGCCGCGCCGCGGATACGACTGCGTGGCGCGCTTCGGCGGCGAAGAGTTCGCCGTACTTCTGCCGGACACCGAATCGGGAAGTGCGCTGTATGTGGCGGAGGCGATTCGACGCTGTGTGGAGGAGCAAAGCATGGAGCATCCCGATTCCACGGTCAGCCCATCGGTAACGGTTTCGATCGGTGTCTGCAGCCGAATTCCCAAAACGGGACAAAAGGCAGGAGAGATGCTTTATGAGGCTGACATGGCGCTGTATGCCGCCAAGAGGCTGGGAAGGAACCGCGTGGAAACGCGGGAACGGGTCAAGGTGGAAGCGTAGAGTCTAGGCGGAGAAGCTGGATCCGCAGCCGCAGCTTTTGGTGGAATTCGGATTGATGAAGTTAAACCCCTGGCGCATAAGGGTTTCTTCAAAGTCGAGCACCATGCCGGCGAGGTACAAGTAGCTCTTGGGATCGACAAAAAGACGAACCGCCTGGGCGCCGCTGGGGTCGTTCGGCGTTTCTACGCCTTCTCCGAACGTGAAAACGCGGTCACGCTGACGCGGCTCGGTGTCGAAGCGAATGTTATAGCTGAGGCCGGAGCAGCCGCCGCCCTGCACACCCAGGCGCAGACCCCCGGCAGAGGGGGAGATACCTTCTTTGGCCATGGCCACCCGAATGCGCTTCAGGGCGCTCTTCGTGATCTCGACGGCCTGCCTGGAGCGTGGAGCCTCGCCTTCCGCCGTGACCAGGACCATGCCGGCGAGGGGATCTTTGCTTTCGGCCGCGGCTCCAGGACGGGGGGCGGCGGTTCCGGGTTGAAGCAATGTGGTGGCCAAGAGGGGCTCCGTGCAGGGGGACGGTCGAGGCCGCGAACTGGCCTGGCCGGATGCATGTCGATTCGCCAGCTGAAAGGATCGCGGTGTGCCTTCAGCCTCCATAAGCTGCGAGCAGAAGACAGAGATCCTTCGTGACGCTCAGGAGGGCAGCGGACACACCACCTTACGCAAACAGCTTTAGTGAGCGGCGACCGCTACGGGGGTGTCTTCGAGAACGCTGTTTTTCTTTTTCCAATCGCCGATGGCGGCACGGATGGCGTCTTCGGCCAGCACGGAGCAGTGAATCTTGACCGGCGGAAGAGCCAGTTCCTTCACAATGTCCGTATTGGAGATGGCGAGTGCCTCGGCCACTGTTTTGCCTTTGACCCATTCGGTCGCAAGCGACGAGCTGGCAATGGCTGAGCCGCAGCCGAAGGTTTTGAATTTCGCGTCTTCGATCACCTGGGTGACTGGGTTTACCTTGATCTGGAGCCGCATGACATCGCCGCACTCGGGAGCGCCGACGAGACCGGTGCCGACTTCGGCGGAACTTTTGTCGAGGGTTCCCACATTCCGCGGGTTCTCGTAGTGGTCAACAACCTTGTCACTGTATGCCATGGAATTATCCTCGTTCTCTATGATGATACCGCGAGCGGTTTCGGTGCGAAAGCACGAAAACGGCCAAAGACCGGGGCGCATCGTCCCAAATTGCCAAAAAGGAAATTTGTAAGCGAATTTCCGCCCACGGTGATACAGTCTGTCGCGAACGCATTTATTAGCCCTGGAGCCAACCGTGCCGAATGCTTTCCGCCGCGTCCTTTGCCTTTGCATGTTCCTGCTGGCCGGTCCGCTCGCCGCGCAAACCAGTTTCAGCACGGTGGTAGTGTTCGGCGATTCGTTGTCCGATACCGGCAACATCGCTCATCTGACGCAGGCGGCGAGCGGTGGCCTGGTCCGCTATCCCGGCGATAACACAGGACTTAAGCTGGATTACACAGACGGGCGCTTTACCGACGGCAAGGACACGCAACCGGCGGCGCAGGCCTATTTCGGAGTGTGGATCGAGCAGCTCGCGGCCTCGTTCCCCGGCAAACCGGCGGTCACGGACTCACTCGATGGGGGAACAAATTACGCGTATGGCGACGCGACGACCGCGAACAGCACAACGACGGTAAGCGAAGGGCCGCTTTCCATCACGCTGCACAACATGGGGCAGCAGATGGCGGACTACCTTGGCCAAAGCCCGGCGCCGGTTCCCAACGCCAAGACGCTGTACGTCTTTTGGGGCGGCGCGAACGACATCTACGGCGCTGTTTCCGCCGCCGTGGCCGCGGGAACGGACCCATCTGCTGCGGCAACCGCCGCCGCGGCGACCGCGGTGGCGAATGAGAGCAGCTATATACAACAGCTGATCGCCAAAGGTGCAACGAATTTTCTGGTTGTGAACGAGCCCCCGCTGGGAGGTGTGCCGAGCTACGCGACCACGGCCAGCGCAACGGCGTTGAACACCGGAGCGGCGGTCCTGGCACAGGGGCTGGCGCAGGCGTTGGCGGCAATCAAGGCGGCCAGCGCGGCCAACGGGGTCGCCGTGAACTTCTACCCGGTGGACGTGTTGACGCAGTTCGCCACGGCGGCCGGCACACCCATGGCCCTGGGGCTGAGCAATGTGACTGCCCCTGCGCAAAACATTGGGCCGAGCCCGGACACCTACCTGATCTGGGATGGTGTGCACCCGACCACGACGGGGCACCACATCGTGGCGGCGCTTGCAGCGAACCTGTTCACACCGCTGGTGGCCAGCAGCACGGCTTTGACGGTGCCGGCGACGGCCGTCGCGGGCCAGGCTGTGACGATGAGCGCGAAGGTGACCTCGGCGGCCTCGTCCAGTGTCCCGAGCGGGCTGGTTTCGTTCTTTACTGGGTCGACGCTGCTGGGATCCGCGGCGCTGGATGGTACGGGGACCGCGACGGCGAGCTTCGCGGCGGTAGCTGCCGCCAGCCCTTACACGATCACGGCAGTGTATGCCGGGGACACGACCTACAAGACGAATGCTTCCGCGGCCGGAACGGTTTCGGTGCTGGGCAGTGCCGTCGGAACCACGACCACGCTGGGGAGCAGCAATGCCTCGGCCGGTACGGGAACGGCGGTGACCTTTACGGCGACGGTGGCACCGGCGGTTTCGACATTCGGCTCGCCTGCCGGGACGGTGACGTTTACGGATGGCTCCGCGAGCCTGGGCACGGGTACGTTGAGCGCCGGTGCGGCGACCTTGACGACCTCCGCGCTGGCGGCTGGAACCCATGCAATTACAGCGACATACGCCGGGGGTGGGGTGTTTGGCGGGTCGAGCTCGGCGGCGTTGACGGAGACCATCGGCCCCCCCGGTTTTACCGTGACGCCGCCGTCAGGCAGCTTGACCATCACGGCCGGCAGTTCTGGGGGGATAACGTTCACGCTGCAGCCAACATACGGCCTGAATGCACCGATCGCCGAGACCTGCGGAACGCTGCCGGCGCACATGTCCTGTTCGTTTGCCGCTCCCGCTATCATTTCGCCGACGGGGGCCACCACCGTGTTGCTCACGATCAGTACAAACACGGCGACGGCGGCGTTGCGGGTACCCAATCGTCCTGGCAGCCGCGGCAATTCCGAGTTGTACCTTGGCTTCCTGCTGTTTCCCGCGCTTGGCGGAGTGTGGCGTGGGCGACGCGGCAAGGGAAGCCGAATCGCCGCTGTGTCGATTGCAGGGGCATTTCTGGCGGTGCTTACGATGGGCATGGCCGGTTGTGGAGGCAGCTCCAACAACACCGCGCGCGGTACCTATGTGGTGCCGGTGACGTTTACGGCGACGGGAGCGACGCCGCAAACGGTGAATATTTCGGTGACCGTGCAGTAGGTTCGAAGAGTTTGGGGGGTTCATCAGCGGGGATGAGCCGGTGGTCCCCGTTGCTGCCGAACCGGCTTCGTGCGCCATGCAGGGATTGCATTCGCCCACGGACCACAGGTAGCCTTCGGGGTCGCGGACCGTGAAGGAGCGGCCGCCGTAACTCATTTCCTGCAAGACGGAGCCGGCTGCGGCGGCCACGGGTGCACCCTTCGGGGGAGCTTGTTCGTCCATCACGGCACCATCGTCCCGTTTCGAGGCATCTGTACAGAAGGTTCGGTCAGAAGTCGTAGAGATGAGGCAGACGCCCTGTGGCGTTCTTGCAGGAGAATGGAACCGTGGCAGAACAGCAGCGCATTGTCGGGATCGACCTGGGCACCACCAACTCGCTTGTGGCGTATATGCAGGGCGATGCGCCGGCGGTGATTCCCGGGGAGGATGGATCGCCGATTGTGCCTTCGGTGGTGGCGTTTCAGTTCGAATCGGCGGAGGGGGGCGAAGGCTATGCCGTGGGCAACGCGGCGCGTGCGGTGCTGCTGACGCAACCGGGAAATGCGGTGTATTCCGTAAAGCGGCTGATGGGCCGCGACCTGGCCGATGTGGAACCGGAGCTGAAACTCTTTCCCTTCAAGCTCGCCCCCGGGTTACAGCCGGGCGAGGTTTTAAAGCTGGAGATAGGCGGTCTGACGCTGACGCCGCCGGAGATCTCGGCCTACATTCTTCTGCAGTTAAAGAAGAATGCCGAGCGTTTCTTTGGTGCGCCGGTGACCAAGGCCGTAGTTACCGTGCCCGCGTACTTCAACGATGCGCAGCGGCAGGCGACCAAGGATGCCGGGCGTATCGCCGGGTTGGAGGTGCTGCGGCTGGTGAATGAGCCGACGGCGGCGGCGCTGGCGTATGGGCTGGATAAGCTGCACGGCGGTACCGACGGGACGATCGCCGTGTATGACTTTGGCGGCGGCACGTTCGATGTGTCGATCCTGAAGCTGCACGAAGGAATTTTCGAAGTCGTTTCGACAGGGGGCGACACACATCTTGGCGGCGACGATATCGACAACCTGCTGCTGGCTGTGGCGTTGGACGATATCCAGGGCGACCTCCGTGTGGATCTGCGTGACGATCCTGCCGGTCTGCAGGGGCTGCGCAAGGCGGTGATTGAAGCCAAGATCGCGCTGAGCGCCGAAGCCAGTACGCGCTTTCATTTGACCCTGCCGGATGGGCAGCTTTATGCACGGGAGATCACCCGGGAGCAGTTTGAAGGCTTGATTGCGAGCGTGATCGAGCGCACCGCCGGACCGGTGAAGCAGGCGCTCAAGGATGCGAATCTTTCCCCGGAGGGGATCGACGAAGTGGTGATGGTGGGTGGGTCCACCCGCATTCCGGCGGTGCGGGCGCTGGTTTCGAAGCTATTCGACCTGGAGAGGCGTGGAAAAAAGCTGCATACGGAGCTGAATCCGGATGAGGTCGTAGCGCTGGGCGCGGCGGTGCAGGCGCAAATTCTGTCCGGGACGGAGAATCAGGCGACGAACGATCTCCTGCTGCTGGATGTGACGCCGTTATCGCTGGGCATCGAGGCCCTGGGTGGTGTGGTGGCCAAGATTATTCAGCGGAATTCGACCATTCCGGCCTCGGCGACTGAACACTTCACCACCGGGGTGGACGGGCAGACCAATGTGGCCATCCATGTGCTGCAAGGCGAGCGCGAGTTGGCCAAAGACTGCCGTTCGCTGGCACGATTCGATCTGAAGGGAATTCCGCCGATGGTGGCGGGGCTGCCGCGCATTGAGGTTAAATTTTTGATCGATGCGAACGGCATTTTGCAGGTCTCGGCACGCGAGCAGCGCTCAGGCACGGAGGCCAGGGTGGAGGTAAAACCCACCTACGGGCTGACGGATGAGCAGGTTGAGACCATGATTCTGGAGAGTTTCGACATGGCGGAGCAGGACATCCATGAGCGGCAGGTGATCGAGGCCAGGAACGAGGGCGAAACGATCTACGAGGCCGTCGAAAAAGCTAAGAAGCAGCCAGTTTGGCAGCAGCTTAGCTCGATCGAACACGAGCAGATTGAAGCGGCAGCGCTGGAGTTGAAGGCGTCGCTGGCAGGAGACGACCACCGGATTATCCGGCAAGCGATTGAGCAGCTGGATAAGAAGACACGCCGGCTGGCGGAAATCATGATGGATACGGCTGTAACGGGTGCCCTTGGCGGCAAGACGATGCACGCTGCCGGCGAAACCCTGGGAAGTGGTTTGGGGGCCGCCCCGAGCGCACCGCATCCGTTCGCCCCGGCCCAGATCAGGGATGGTGGGATTGTTCGCGAGACGTCGGCTGATGTGATTGTGCGGGCGGAGGGAGACCCAGCTACGGCGGGAGAGTCGATCGAGGACTAAGCTGTTCCCCTCCAAGATTCCTGATCATTTTTCCCGGTTCGTGAGAGCGATCTCATCTTTCTTTCTTCCCCCTGGGTAACATCGCTTCTTTCCTGCGCGGCTGTTTTGCTGCAACCATCCTTTGCCACTTTACTGCGTTGTGGATGCACGCTGTTTCGTGTCGCGATTCGTGTGAAAGTCAGAAGCATTCCCAACGGGTACTTTGCATGATTTCTGCAGCAGGTTCGAGTAAATATGTCCTACTTTGAGACAGCATAGATTCACTTGTGCGACTTTCGAGTTACGTTCGAAGGAAAGTTGTTGCCCCTGCGCCTCCCGCCGGTTACAGTGGCCTTTAGCCAAGCTACTGATGACACGCTGGTCAGTGACGGTGCGCGTAGGGGAAGGTTACATCCATGGTGGGTCGGGTTCAACGGGGCAGGTGGAATCACGGTGCGCTTTGGGTAGCGCTGGTGCTGGCGTGCGTGGCCAACCCGGCGTGGGGCTCGGGTGACAGCGTTCCCGACTGGGTGAAGGCAGCGACGCAGCAGAAGATGCCGGCGCTGCCGAAGTCGGCCAAAGCCGTTGTGCTTCTGCATGAGACTACCTACACCGTGGCACCGGATGGGCAGGCGACAACCCATGTGCGCAGCGTGGTGAAGATTTTGCGGCCGCAAGGTCGGGAGTACGGGTATCCCGTGGTTTGGTTCGACAAGGATTCCAAAGTGCTTTCGATGCATGTATGGAGCATCGACCCGGCAGGTCATGAATATGCGCTGAAAGACAACGAGATTCGGGAGATAAGTCCACCGGGCGACGGGGGAGAACTGTATTCCGACGACAAGGCCAAGGTAGCCAATCCACCCGGACGGGATCCAGGTGGCGTTGTCGCGTTCGAATATGAGAGGCGGAACCGGCCTTACCTGGCGGAGACGAACTGGTTTTTCCAGGGAGACTTGCCACGTGTGAACCAAAGCTTCACACTGGTGCTGCCGCCCGGGTATACGTATTCCACGACGTGGGCACACCACGAAAAAGTAGAAGGCGCGGACCTGGAAAACCGCCGCTACCGGTGGGAGATGAACAGCGAACCGGCGATCGACCTGGAAAGGGTGCCGATGCCGCCCGCGACGGAAGCGTTGACGGCGCGGATGTCGGTGCATTATGCCGGACCGGGGTTGGCGGAGCCACAGGACGGGACGTGGCAGGGTATCGGAGAGTGGTATGCCACGCTGGAACGCGGTCGCCTGGTGGCAACGCCGGAGATCGTGGCCAAGGCCACGGCGCTGACCGCAGGCAAAACGGATTTTTACGATCGAGCGGAGGCAATCGGCGACTTCGTTCAGGGCAAGATCCGCTACTACGCTATTGAAATGGGCATCGGCGGCTACCAGCCGCATGCGGCAGAGGCGATCTATCGTGGAAAGTATGGCGATTGCAAAGACAAAGCGACGCTGCTCTCGGCGATGTATTCGAGCGTAGGCATTCACAGCGCTTTGCTGATGGTGGATACGGAAAGGGGTGTCGTCGATCCGAAAGCGCCGTCGATTGTGGGCAATCACATGATTGGCGCAATCGAGATCCCGGCCGGGTATGAGTCGCCGAAGATGCACTCGGTGGTGACGGCGAAAACGGGCAAACGCTACTTGATCTTCGATCCCACGTGGGACCAGACGCCATTCGGACAGCTGGAGGACAATCTGCAGGGTAGCTACGGAATTTTGATGGAAGGGCCAGCCAGCCAGGTCATTGAACTGCCGGTGATGAGCCCTGACCTGAATACCGTGAAGCGTTCAGCGAGCTTACAACTGAGCGCGGACGGGAGCCTGAAGGGCACGGTGACGGAGAAGCGGTTTGGCGATCTGGCAGAACGGAGCCGGCGGGTGTTTCTGCACGAGGACGCGAGCAAGCAACAGCAATTTGTGGATCGCAGCGTATCCGGTGACCTGATGGCAGCCACTGTCAGCGACCTGAAAGTGCAGAACGCGGACGCCTTGAACAAGGAGCTGACCACAAGCTTCGACCTGCATGCGGACCACTTTGCAAGTGCGACCGGTCCCCTTCTGATGCTTCGCCCACGGGTGTTCGGCAGCTACGGGTTGGAAGTAGATCGCGAACCGCGCAAGGTCGCTATCAACATGGGGGAAACCATGCAAGGAACGGACCAGTTCGATATTGAACTGCCTGAGGGATATACCGTCGATGAGTTGCCGGATCCAGTAAAGGCAGATCTGGATTTTGCGAGTTACCAGAGTTCCACAGAGTTGCGGGGCCATACGCTGCATTACAGCCGTGTCTTCACACTCCGCGAGATGACGTTGCCGGCGAACCGGTATGGGGATGTGCAGCACTTGGCCAGCGTAATCGCCGCGGATGAGGACAGCCGTGCGGTGCTGAAGCGGGCTAAGTAAGGCAGGGGCGCGTAGCAGATTCCGCTGAGGCACATTCTCTCCGGAGAGCCACAAGCGAACGCAATGCAGATGAGCTTACAGGCAGATCGAGGTTAGGGGATGGCAGACTATTTGAGCTTCTGGGCAAGGCGCGCGAGCATGGCCTTCGCGACATTGCTGCTGACCGCGTTGTCGGGAACGCTGGCCTTTGGCGCAGACCAGTTCATGAAACCGACCCAGGAAGAGTTAGCAATGACGTCGCTCCCGGGCTATCCAGGAGCCGCGGCCGTGGTGCTGTATCGCGAGGAGATTACGAAAGATGATCTGCATAGCATCCTGCGCTATGACCGCATCAAGGTCTTGACCGAGGAGGGCAAGAGGTACGCCAACGTGGAGTTGAACTACGTCAGTACAAGCAGCACTTTCGAATGGAACGGCGATAACAAGAATGTGGAAGACATTGCAGGCCGGACGATACACCCAGATGGGACGGTGATTCCATTTACGGGCAAGCCGTACCTTAAGACCATAGAAAAGGCGCAAGGGTTTAAGTACCAGACCAAGGTGTTCACGTTGCCGGACGTGGAGGTGGGCAGCATTATCGAATACCGATATGCCACGCGATACAACGACTCTGTATACGAGGCCCCGGACTGGTACATCCAGGGCGATCTATTTCTGAAATCGGCGCATTACACCTGGTATCCCACGATCCGGACAATCCAGGATTCCAAGGGCATCGTTAACACGATTTCCTGGTTTCCGCTGCTTCCGGCGGGCGCGACGATCACCCGGCAGGAGCTGCCGGGTGCCGGAACTGGAAATCCGCAACAGATCTATGATCTCGTGGTGAAAGATATTCCTCCGATCATAAAGGAGGAGTACATGCCGCCTACTTCCAACTATAGCTACCGGGTGTATTTCAACTTTTCTTCCTATCGCACAGCAGAGGAGTTCTGGAAGGGCGAAGGCAAAGACTGGTCAAAGCATGCGGATGCCTTTGCGAATCCCAATGGCGAGTTGACGTCGGAGACGCAGAGGGTGGTTGCCGGCGCTTCCACACCGGAGGAGAAGTTACAGAAAATCTATGCCGCCGTAATGGCGCTGGAGAACACGGATTACACGCGAAAGCACGAGCAACGCGAGGACAAGGCCAATGGCCTGGGCAAGCTGAACAATGCGGCGGAGGTGCTAGCCCACAAGCGGGGCAACCCGACCCAGATTACAGAATTGTTTGTGGGCATGGCGCGCGCGGCCGGGTTGAAGGCTGAGCTGATGCTGGTACCGGACAGATCGGAGGAGTTGTTTGTTCCAGGTTGGTTGAGTTTTCGGCAACTCGACGACCTGATTGCGATCGTGAACCTGGACGGCAAGGACGCGTTCTTCGATCCGGGATCACGCTATTGTGCCTATAAGCATTTGGCATGGGAGCACACCTTTGTGCAGGGTCTGCGCCAGAAGGACGGCGGCACAGCCTTCGAGAAAACAAGCGGCGATGGCTACGCCGCGAACCGGACGATGCGTGTGGCCAATCTCGAGGTGGGAGCGAACGGGGAGACTGAGGGAAAGATCGACCTTACCTACGGTGGATCGGCGGCGCTGCATTGGCGGCAGGTAGCGTTGCGTGGCGATGAGGAAAGTTTGAAGCACGAGTTGCAGACTTCGCTGGAAGAGATGGTGCCGAAGACGCTGGAGGTCAAAGTAAGCTCCATCAAGGCTCTCGAAGAGTACGAAAACCCACTCATCATTTCCTACAAGGTCAAAGGCACGATCGGTACGTCGGCAGGCAAGCGCCTGGTGGTGCCGGCCGACCTGTTCCTTGCCGACCAAAAAGCTGCGTTTCCGCACGAAAAGCGGGACATCGCGGTGTATTTTCATTATGCGCGGATGGTGCAGGACGCGTTGCGGATCAACTTTCATAATGGATTTGTGGTGGAAGCTACGCCGAACGTAGCCAAATACGACATTCCGAAGACCGGCATCTACAACATGGCTGTGACTTCCACACCGACCAGCTTCACGACACGGCGGAACTTTGCTTTCAGCGACATTTTCGTAATGCCAACGGACTACCCGAAGTTGCGCAGCTTTTACTCGCAATTCGAAAGTAACGATCAAGGGAGCGTGGTGCTGAAAGCGGACGCGACTGGCGTGCCGGCAAAGGCGGGAATGGCTGAGGGCCTAGCGCCAGCTGCGGCGGAAGGAAGTCACTAGGGAAGGTCTAG
>CAXTBI010000063.1:0-17915 GCA_964242195.1 uncultured Acidobacteriaceae bacterium | reverse complement strand
GGGCCGATGGTACTGCACGCGCAAGTGTGTGGGAGATTAGGTAATCGCCGGCAATCAACCTCTACAAACGCCCACCAGGGTAGCTGGTGGGCGTTTGTGCATCTGTAATCCCATCACACACTTCCCGAGCGGAAGCTGATCCTGAGAGCCGGTTCTCCCCGTAGTTGTAGCTCTGCCGTGGTCAAATGCAGGGATCCTTCGCGCGCTTAGGATGATCGCCCGCAATGGAAGGAACTACGCCTGCAGGCGAACAGCTCCTCGTACCGGCTCGGCGAGCGGGTGTACCCTGCGTTCGGCTTTACGCCAATAAACGCTCTATTTCGCCGTGACCACGAGGGTGTACGTGGCGGAATGCGTGAGGAAGCCGTCCGTGGTGGTCACGGTGTAGGTGTAGGTCCCTGCGGGGGTATAGGGTGTGTTCAGGGCGGGCTGCTTGCCGGAGCAGCCGGAGCCTGAGAGCGCGAGGGCTGCCGTGCCGGCGACCAGGAATGTCAAGGTCAGCGTGCCCGAAGAGCGACGACGTCGGCGCAGGAGCAGAGTACCGCTGGTCAGGATGAGGCAGGTTCCGAAGAGGCCCTCACCGATGCCGCCGTATCCAATTACGGCGTACTGGGCGGTGGTGGTGATCGTCACAGCGTCGCTGGTTGGGGTGGCGGGAGTGAAGTGGGAGGTGGCGGGTAGACATGTCGAGGCCGGAGCGGTGGTTGTGCAGGTGAGGGAGACGGGCTTGGCAAAACCGGCGATGGGACTGGTTAGGCCAGTGGTGGAGATGCTTAGACCAGCGATCGTCTGAGCCGAGGCGGGGCCCACGGTTTGGGTGAAGTCAATCCCGTTGCCGGAGAGGGTGGTCGAGGCGAGGGCGCCAGTAAGATTTGCTAACGCGAAATTGAGGGTACCGGTGCGCGCACCGGTAGCGGAAGGCGTGAAGATGACGGTTACGTTGCAGCTGCTTTGAGCGGGGAGTGTGGCCGAGCAGGCAGTGGTGGTGGTGAAGTCACCGGAAGCGCCGGGGTTGGCGATCGCGAGGGCTGCGCCCGTGTTGTTGGTCAGGGTGAGGATTTGGGAAACGGAGGCGCCCACGTCGACCGAGCCGAAGCCCAGGCCCGAGTTGGAAACCACCAGCGGCGAGATCCCGTTGCCGGTAAGGGCGGCGGTGAGTGTGCCGGTATTGGCCACCACGGTGAGTGTGCCGGTACGGTCGCCAAGCGCGGTGGGGGCAAACGCGGCGTCGATCTCGCAGCTGGCCCCTACTGCAACGGTGGCACAGGTGTTTTTCGTTATCGGGAAATCACCGCTGGCTGTAAGCGAACTGATCACGGCCGGAAAAAAGGTGTTGTTGGTCCATGTGAACTTTTGGCTGCCGGTCGTAGAACCGACGGGTTCCGTGCCGAAATCGCGGGAGGAGGGCGTGAGCGTAGGGGACGTTCCGTTTCCGGTAAGGTCGAAAAGATTGAATTCGAGCATCTTCTCCTGGGCGGTCATGGGGCCAGGGGAGCACTCGGTGGGAAAGGGAAGCTTTTCGATGCCGCGGGTGTCTTCGACATGGTATTCGTTGAAGAGGACACGACCGCAGGCGTTGGCCGTGGTGCCGACCGGCGTGTCGAAGGTGAATTGCATGATGGGGTTGCCGTAGGCTGCATTATTCAACGTCAGCCAGGCTTGCGTCGGCGCATTCACCGTGGTGAGATCGTGTCGCACGGTGGTGATGGCCACCTGTCCGGGAATGTTGGTTGCGCCGACGACGCCCAGCCACTGGGTCAGGGTTTGTCCCTGGGCAAAACTGGTATCGATCGTAGCGATGCCATTATTCGGCTGGGGTTCCCGCTGGTTGGGGCTCCAGTTCACCACCGTGTTGAAGGCGCCGTTGTTGACGAACCAATCGTAGCTGAAATGGCTGGCATACACGCGGCCGCCGGCATCGGCATAGGAAATCAGGTTGCCGAGCTGCCCGGAGGACTTGAGGTAGGCTCCACCTTCGCAGGGGAGCATAAGGACGTCATAGCCATTCAGGGAAGTCTGGTTGGCGAGCAGGGTGTCGGCAACCGGTGTTTGCGGGTCGATCACAGCGCCCGGGCTGCCACTGCCCTGAAAGAGGTTGATCCTTCCCGAGCCGCTGGCATCGGTGAACTCCGTGTCGGCGATGCCGACTTTACGCAGGACGCATTCGACGGCATCGGCGGAGCCTGTCACGATGGCGATCTTTGGGATGTCGCCCTCGGTCTCGTTTTGCGGAAACCTCGTGTTAAATGCCGTACTGGTGCAAGCGGAGATGGCGGGAAGGGTGACTTGACGGCGCCAGCGGCCGGACTGGATGACCAGCGGGATGGCGCTGCCCACCGGCACATTGGCCAGGGTGAAGGTGCCATTTACGGCTGTGGTGGTTCCGACCAGGGGAACGCCGGACGGCGGCTGGCCGGCCACCGCGCAGCTGACACCCGGGGTGAAGGAGGCCACCGTTCCGTTCGGGATATAAACAATGACACCGGGGAGGGGATCTACCCCGTTCGGGGCGTAGACCGTTCCCGTGACACTGGTCGTACCGCCGCCAGGGCAACTTACCTGCTGCAAACAAAGACCCGTGCACGATTGCCCCTGTGCGGCTGCGGCAAGAAAAGGGAGCGTGGTAAAGGCGATCTGTTTTGTAAACGCAGTGAAGGACAGCATGGGGACGCCCCGATGGTTGTATTGCGTACGTGTGGAGATCATGTCACATCTGGCTTCGATCCGGCATAAATCCTCACGGTACGTTGGGCTAAACCTTAGTGTGCAGCGCCGAGCAGGGGGCCACAGGCCAAGGAGCAACGGGCCAAGGGCAACGGACTAAGCCGCTTGTTGACGAAACCTGGATCGCCGATGATCCGTCCCAGAAACGAGGCCCAATCCATGCAAGTGCAATCTGACCCACTTCCTCAACCGTTACGAGCGGTTCGCAGGTTGCGCCGCGCGGGGATAGCCCTTCGACAAAAAAGGAAAGGTCATCGAAGTGGACGCGCGGGCGATTGCGGCGAAGGTCACGGGCGACGTGCCCCCGGCGGGCCGACTGGAGCGGGCTGTCGATCTGGAATACACGTTGCCCGCGGATTCGAAGGCGGTGCGGGTTCGGTTTGTTGTGCGGGTGGAGGCGACCGGGCGGATGGGAACGGCCGATGTCGACCTTCTGCACCCCGCCGCGACAGTAGCGGCACAGGGACCGTCGCCTGCACCGAATCGAGTCGCTTCTACAGGCTCCCGTTCACGACCGGCCGCGGCTTCCGCCGAAGAAACAGCGCGATTCCAAGCAGACCCGTGCTGATCAGAAGCAGGCTTGCCGGTTCGGGCGTGATCGCGATTTCATCCGGTGCTTGGGGCAGGGAAACGGTGTCGGTGGTGGTGGTTGCCATCGTGGTTGCGGTCAACGAGCCGACATACAAGTCGTTGGCGCCGTTCAGGTTGAAGGTCGATCCCGTATAGCCTACAAGCGATGCTGCCGAAAAGCTGAAGGCCGCGCTGGAAACGGCTGCGGAGGACGGACCGGAAGGGATCGAGTTCACGAACACTTCAGCGCCGTTCTGCGCGGCGACGCCATCGAAAGACAAACCATCGGCCAGGAACGAGATGCTTTGCACCTGACCCGTCGTGGTGTTGATGGTCGTGGTTCCGCTTACGGTGTTTGTGTCCCCGGCCATGCCGTAGAAAATGCTGGCACCGTGGAAGTCGAACGTGGTGATTGTGTCGGCGGGAGCGGCCAGATCTGCACAGAAAAAGAGAGGAAGAGCAAACAAGTAACCTGAGCGCACAAGAGACTCCAGCAGTTCTTCAACAGTTGCGGTGCCAAGCTCATCACGGCGCGGGACGCTACGTGTACTAAGGAAGGCTTAAAGAAGGAGATGCAATCCGGCGGGCTTTTGCTGCCTGGCGGGGTGGATCCAGGGTAAATCTTGCGAGCTAGGCGGCGCGAGGCAGGGTCTCCTGTTTCAACGCGAGGGCGTACACCTGCGTTGCCTCACGCAGCAGGGCGTCTTGGGGGGAGATGACCGTGTGCAGAAAGTTTTGAACAGTTTGCATGTGCATCTGCGCGGCGTTGAACTGTGATCGTTCGTTTACCGTTTTCATATAGGAATAGGACGCGAGGGACGGAACCAGGGTGCAGCCGCCCCCTTGTGTTCTGACCCCATCTGCAACAGAAGTTGCACGAAGGACGCACATTTCTTTGACTGGAACCAGGGGCGAAGCCGAGGCGTGGATGCGGGCAGCGGTTCCATGCCTCTGGGCTGCAGGCGAGGCGTTGTTTGCGGAAAGTTTGCCCGCCACCTTGCATTTTCGCGAAGATTCACGCATTTAATAGGCAATGGACATCGACAAGCTGAATTACCGCTGGCTAGACGACGACGGTGCCGCTCCGGGAGCGCCGGGTCTGGAGCCGCGCTGGACTTCGAGCAAAAAAGACACCGTTTCCACCGCGTACGCGGCCTCCAGCAAGATTTGGTTCACGCTTTCGCATGGAACGCTGAACGAGATCTATTACCCCACCATCGACCGGCCGCAGACCCGGGATATGGAACTGCTGTTTTCCGATGGGGAAAGCTTTGTTCATGAGGAAAAGCGGGATTTTGAGTACGATTTCCAATATATCGACGAGGACGCGCTGGCGGTGCGCGTCGTTGCGCACGACCTGAACGGGCGATATACCGTCACGAAGGAATTCATCTCCGACCCCCACCACCCAGTGGTGTTGATGAACGTCAAAGTGACCGGCGACGAGGCCATCCTTTCGCGGCTGAAGTGCTATGCTCTGCTGGCACCGCACCTGGACGGGGGCGGTGCAGACAATTCGGCACGCTCGGTGGATGTGGCCGGGCGGCGCGCGTGCCTGGCGTGGAAGAACGATTTGGCGCTCGCGTTTGGCGCCGATTGCGGCTTTTCGCGTTCTTCCTGCGGATTTGTGGGCATCAGCGATGGATACCAGGACCTTTCCCGCCACCTGCGCATGCGTTGGAACTACGGTGCCGCGCTCCGCGGCAATATTGCCGTGACCGGGGAAATCGATGTGGCACGCTTCCGCGAGTTCACGATCGCCATCGCGCTGGGAGAAGGCGGCCACGCAGCGCTTTCGGGCCTGATGCAGACCTTGTCCACCCCCTACGAGGTGCACCGGAACCGGTTTATCGAGCAGTGGCACCGCGCACAGAGTCCGGCACGGCTGGCGGCGGTAGCCGGCGACGGTGGCCGGCTGGCGCGGATTTCGCACAACATCATCCTGGCGCATGAAGATAAAACGTATTCGGGTGCCTTTATCGCTTCGGCGTCGATTCCGTGGGGCAATGCGAAGTCGGACGACGACCTGGGCGGGTACCACCTGGTGTGGACGCGCGACATGGTGCAATCGGCCACCGCGCTTCTGGCTTGCGGACGGACCGATACGGCCCGGCGCGCGCTTGTGTACCTGGCCTGCACACAGCATCCGGACGGCGGGTTTGCACAGAATTTCTGGATCGACGGCACACCGTACTGGTCGGGCATTCAGCTGGACGAAGTGGCGTTCCCGATCATCCTGGCCTGGCGTTTGTGGAAGCTGGACGGGCTGGGCAAGTTCGACATCAACGCGTTTGTTTCCCGCGCGGCGGGGTTCCTGGTGCGGTATGCGCCCGTGACGCAGCAGGAACGGTGGGAAGAGAATGCGGGCTATTCGCCTTCCACGCTGGCCGTGGTAATCTCGGCGCTGCTGTGCGCGGGAGAGGTTGTGCGGCACTTCGGATCGGGCGAGCTCGGCACGTTTCTGGAGGATTACGCAGATTGGATCGAGGCACACCTGGACGAGTGGACGACGACGGCGCGCGGCGTGCTGGACCCCGATGTGCCGTATCACTACATGCGTATTCGTCCGCCGGCCGAGGGTGAACCGTTTCACAACCCGGAACTTCCCGTGGGACAGATCCATATCGCCAACCGCGGGCCGGGGGAGCAGTATTCCTTTGAAGCGCGTGAGGTGATCGACGGTGGATTTCTCGAATTGGTGCGCTACGGCGTCCGGCGGCCGGACGACCCGCTGATCCTGGATTCGTTGAAGGTAGTGGATCGGGTGCTGAAGATCGACACGCCCTACGGTCCGTGCTGGCGGCGCTACAACCATGACGGCTATGGGCAACGCAAGGATGGTGGCCCGTTCATTCACTTCGGCCAGGGACGTGCATGGCCGATACTGCTGGGCGAACGAGCGCACTACGAATTGGCGGCCGGCGGCGACGTGACATCGCTGCTGAAAGCGTATGAAGGCTTCGCATCCATCGGTGGTATGGTGCCGGAGCAGGTTTGGGATTACAAGGACATACCGGAAGAAGGCATGTACTGCGGCCGCTCGGCTGGGTCGGCGCAGCCGCTGGTGTGGGCGCATGCGGAGTACCTGAAGCTGTTGCGTTCGATCGCGGATGGGCAGGTGTTTGACCGCATCTCCCTGGTAGCGGAACGGTACGGCGTGCCGACCGACCAGCGCAGCTTCCAAAGCCGCACCGAGATCTTTCGCGTAAATCGCCCGATCACGGCAATGCGGCCGGGCGGAACGCTGCGGATCACGGACGCGAGCCGCTTCCAGGCAGTTTGGACGCTGGATCAGTGGGGGAGCACCCACCGCACCGACTCGCGGCAGGTCGGCTTGCCGGGGTCCTATGCGGACATTTGCGTCGGCCCCGAAGCGACCGGAATCCTGCGCTTTACCCTGCACTGGCCGGCCGAGGGCCGCTGGCTGGGTCACGATTACGAGGTCACCATCGGGAACGAATCATAGTCAAGCCCGGTCGATGCGCCGGTCTTGCCGTAGCGCTATACCGGTCTTGCCCTGGCGCTGGGCCGGGAAAGCACGATCGGACTTGTTTGGGCAGGGCACAGCGAAAGCCATGCCCTGTATTTTGTTTCTTTTTTCAGCGGTAATTTCGGCAGGTAACTTCATACGCGTTTAGTTCGGAAGCACGGCCGTATTCTGCCCAGAAGCAAGCTTCCAGCTTCCATCCGTTTGTCGGATGGCGAGGTATTTGAAACGGGTAACAAGCGTACCTGCCGAAGACGCGACCACGCCCGGCGGCAAGCCCGCAAACTGGGTGACGGTCTGGTCTGTGTCGACGAGAACGCTGGAATCCGAGAGCTGGTTGAACTTGCGCAGATCGATCACGATGGTGCTGTGCTTGAATGGCCCGCCGAATATCTTGGCGTGTTGCTGCGCAATCGCGGGTTTCCCGGTGAAAACCTGACCTCGGATGTTGATGAAGTCCGCATCGTCGGTGTATTCATCGGCGTAGGAGACGCTGTCGCCGGCGTTCCAGGCTTGCTGTTCCGCGGCGAGTATTTTCCCAATGGCAATCTGCGGTGTGTCTTCCGCGGCCTTTATTCCTTGGCAGCCAGCCGCTACGATCGTAAGCGTCATGAGGAGCGCACCTTTCCAGTTTCGAGCTTGCATTTTGTATCCCTCGGGATCTAATGGGTAAGACTTGAATCGATAGTGACAACAACCCCCCTGCACTTCCTGAACACGGTCTGGAGATTTTCTGAAGATCGGAGCGTGAGCGGTGAACAGCGAAACGTGGAAGATGGGTGGAGTCGAGCTCGACAGGCGAAGCTTCTCGCTACGGCGCGATGGCTTGATCGTGCGCCTGGACCCAAAACCGCTGGAGCTGCTGTTTTTGCTGGTGGAAGGCCGGGGGAGCGTCATTTCTCATGACGAGGCGCTGCGCCGGGTGTGGGGCGAAGACGTTTTTGTGAATGGCGAGGCGGCGCTGTATACGGCGGTGAAAAAGATTCGCCAGGCGCTCGGCGACGCAACGCTGATAGAAACCGTCACGGGGAAAGGGTACCGGCTTCGCATGCCGGGCAGCTTTGAAGGGGAGAGCGCTCGTTCCCCTGTCACGCTCCCTGCACCGGAAAGTCGAAGACTCGCCATCCTTCCGTTGTTGAACCATTCAGGAGACCCGGAGCAGGAGTACTTCTCCGATGGTTTGACCGAGGAACTGATTGGCGCGGTTGCGCGTTTGCTGCATGGGCAGGTGAGTGTGATCGCACGGACGTCGGTAATGCTGTACCGCAAGGTGAGCAGGCCGGTCGAGGAGATTGCACGGGAACTCAAGGTCGATTACCTGGTGGAGGGGAGTGTAAAGCGCGATTCGCGAAGATGCCGCGTGGCTGTGCAGCTGGTGCGGGCCATCGATGGAACCGTGCTTTGGGTCGAGAGTTTTGAGCGCGTACTCGATGACGCGCTCGCTTTGCAAACGGAAATTGCCCTTGCCATCGCGGTGGCCATCGGCGTTCAGATCGCTCCGGAGGCCGCGGCGCGCATGCACCCGGGAAAACCCGGCGCGGCCAACGCGGAGGTACACGATCGCTACCTCCGCGCACGGCATCTCCTGAGCCAGCGCACAAGGCCCGCGATCCAGGCGGCGATGCGCTACTTGCGCGAGGCTCTTGCCATTGATCCCCTTTTCGCGCCGGCCATGGCGAGCCTCGCTTTCTGCTACGCGCTGCTGCCCATTACCAGCCTTTTGCGCCCGCATGACTGCTTCCCCGCGGCACAAAGTCTGGCCAGCGACGCGTTGTCGCTGGATGCCTCGCAAACGGATGCGCACATCGCGCTAGGACTGGTCGATTTCTGGTACAGGCGCGACTGGAATGCCGCACGGCAGCATCTGCGGCACGCGTCCGCGCTGAACCCGGCGGACAGTGCGCCTCCCATGTTTCTGGCGCACCTCCATTCAGTTCTGGGCGAGCACGAACAAGCGCTGACAACCCTGAAGACAGCGCTTACCCTGGATCCGATTTCCCCTATTGTGAGAACGCATCATGGCCACTTTCTCTACAACGCGGGACGATCGCTCGATGCTCTGCGTCCGCTGGACCAGGTGCTGGAAATGGCGCCGCAGTTCTGGGTCGCTCATCTGATGCGCGGAAAGGCTCTCGCCACGCCCGACCACGTTCCGGGCCAAAGTCCCGGTCCGTCCACCACCTCCGCTGAGGCAATCGACGCATTCCTGTTCTCGGAGCGGTTTTCCCTGGGAAACAGTGAACCCCTGGCGTTTCGCATCCACGCCCTGGCTGCGGCGGGCAGGAGCGCGGAGGCAGGGGAGGGGTACCGTACGATGCTGGAGATGCACGCAAGCAAGCCGTTGCCACCGCTGCATCGCGCACTGGGCGCACTGGCGATCGATGCCCATGGGACCGCCCTTGAGCTGCTCCAGGAAGGGTTCGCGGAGAACGATGTGCGCCTGGTTTTTCTTCTCGTGGAGTCGCGCTGGAGCGCCTTGGGAGAAAGCCGTTATGCAGACGCGTTGCAGCAAGCCAACCTGGTGGGCTCGAACCCAACCCCAGTCACGCCTCGGCTGAACGATTTAAGTGGCTGAATGATTTGCATGGCCGAGTGGCGTCGTACACCTTTGGGTATGCGCCGCGCCAGCCGTTACGCCGTCTTGGGCAAGCGTGGTTTGCGCGTGAGCAGAACGACCAAACCGACGAGGCCGAAGACCGTGATCATGCCTGCAATGGCCAGGACGCGCATCACGGAGACCGAATAGCGCCCGATCGTCGGGTTATAACTGCAGCAGTAGAGGATGAGTAGATCCACCGGGTTGCTGATGCGGTGTGCGGAGGCGCCGAGCAGGGCCATGCGCAGATCGCGCGGCTCGTAGACGACGCCGGAAAGGTACTTCGACAACGTGCCGTCCGGGGTGGCGAACATCACGACGCTGGAGTGGGCGAACTGGTTCAGTTTGCCGTCAGGGCCGGGCACGGCGACGTAGTGGAACCCTGTCGCGCCGGCGATGGCATCGATGCCCGGCTGGGGCCCGGTAAAGAAGTGGACGGCGGAGGCCGCGGCGGGGTTCGCGGCGGGGTTCGCTCCCATGCTGTGCAGAAAGTCCGCCTTGGCCATGGCGGCGTCACTCGGTGTATCGTGCGGATCGATGCTGAACACAAGGACGTTGTAGTCCTTCCCGAGCGTCAGGGTTGTGTCTTTGAGGCCCGTGGAAAGGCCATGCAGCACCTGTGGGCAAAGCATGCCGCAATGGAAATACACCAGCGCCAGGGCGACGGGTTTGCCGTCGAACCATCCGCGCAGGGGCCCGGTTTGCCCGGTATCGGCGATGTACACGGTGCTTAGCGGCAGAGGCTGGCCGAGGCGCTGCTCCACCCCGGCATGGGCCAGATACGCGGGCAGCTGCTGCGCGATTGCCCCCACGGGTTTGTCGGCGGAATAGCCCTGCGCCGCCGCACAGGGGCCGTGGATTCCGAAACAAAGACCCAGGGCGAGCAGGACGAATTGGCGAAGCTGTGTCATGGAAAGAGGGCGGCAGCCGGGGCCGAGGCCATGCCTCCATGGTACAGACCGCAAACCGCCGGTGCCCAGCGACTTGCGTATTCCGAACAGCCCGCGGCCAGTTGTGGACACGCGTTCACGCTCGCCCGTCGGACTTCGTATGATCGACGGATGCCCTCGCCGCGCAAGGTCGAGCTTTCGCCCGAACAGATGCAGGCGATCGCCCGTGTTCTGGGCGAGCCGCGCCGGTTTGCGATGCTGCAGCAGATCGCCGGCCAGCCCAGCGTAACGTGCAGCGCACTGTGCGTGCACGACGCGATCAGCCCGGCCACCATCTCGCACCACCTGAGGGAGTTGCAGGAATCGGGCCTGATCGAAGGTGAACGCGAGGGCCGCACGATGCGCTTGAGCCTGCGCCGCGAGGTGTGGGACGCCTACCTGCGCGGACTCGCCTCGTTGTAGCGCAATATTTATTGCGCCGCCGTTCGATCCGGCCTCATCCATTCGATAGGCGTCGAACATTTCGACGGGAATCAGGGTGAGGAGTGAGTGGAATGGCAAGCTGACAGGCAAGGTTGCGGTGGTGACGGGTGCCTCCAAGGGCATTGGCGCGGGTGTTGCGAAGGCGCTGGGCCGCGAAGGCGCCAGTGTGGTGGTGAACTATGCCTCCAGCAAGGAAGGCGCGGACAAGGTCGTTGCCGAGATTGAGAACGCAGGCGGCAAGTCGATAGCCATTCGTGCCGACATAGCGCAAGCCAGGGAGATTGAGACACTATTTGCAAAAACAAAGGAACAGTTCGGCAAGGTCGACATCCTGGTCAACAATGCCGGTATTTACCGGATGACCCCGCTGGAAGGGGTGAGCGAGGAAGAGATCCTGCGCCTGTTTGGTGTGAATGTAACCGGCCTTTTGCTCGCCACCAAGGCAGCGCTGCCGCTGTTCCCGGCCGAGGGTGGCTCGGTAATCAACATCGGTTCCGTAGTCAGCGATCTCACCCCCGCGGGGATGGTGATCTATAACGGCACCAAAGGCGCAGTCGACGCAATCACGCGCACGCTGGCCATGGAACTTGGACCAAAGAAGATTCGCGTGAACGCCGTGAACCCCGGCCCGGTACGAACCGAGGGCACGGCCAATTTTCCCGAAGAGGCGTTTAACGCGATGTTGCAGCGGACTCCGTTGGGCCGGATCGGGCAGCCGGACGACATCGCCGACGTGGTCAGCCTGCTGGTTTCCGACGAGGCTCGCTGGATCACCGGATCGCTGCTGCAAGCAGCCGGCGGGATGCGCTGAAGCCTTTCGTTGCCTCTCCGTGCTCAGACCTGGGCGCGGAGAGCGATCTCAAGATCGTCACTTTGCGGAGGGTCCTATGGAGTTGATTCTGTTCCTTGCAACCGTTCTGGTCGCCGCGGGCTACCTGCTGCCCGCGCATCCGTCCCACGCCGCCTGTCTAACCAAAGGCCGATAAGCGCCGTCTCACCCACACTCCACGCTGTTTTTGGAAGTAAGGGAGATGAGATGGTGAATCGCTTTGCACCTCGCTCTGTTCTTGCGGTTGCGCTGGCCCTGGCCGCGGGCTGGTTTCTGCGCGGAGTTTCGCTGCGACCCGTGCTTGCGCACGCGGACGATCACCGCGCGGCGACAACCGGATCGCCGCTGGCGTTCGAGTTGAGTGGGATGGCCCGCGACACTTCGCTCACGGTGTACAGCCCCGAGACCCACACCTTGTACGTGTATCCGGCTGTCAGCCAGGGCAGTGCAACGGTGAATTGCGAGTTCATGCTGCACCTGGGGCGGGTGGGCGGGCCTGTGCAGCGCACCAACTGCGGGCCCGGGCCGCTGTTGCCGCAGCCCTGAGCAAGGAAGCGGAACCCCAGCCTTTTCACGCTTTTCGTGAGAAAATGGGGTTGATGATCTCCGCTTCCAATGTAACCATGCGCTATGGCGCAAAGCTTCTGTTTGATGATGTGTCCGTCACGTTCACGGATGGGCGGCGCTACGGCCTGACCGGGCCGAACGGTGCCGGGAAATCGACGTTTATGAAGGTGCTGACCGGCGAGATCGACGCCCAGAAGGGCAACGTGGTGCGCCCTCGCAAGTTCGGTGTCCTGAAGCAGAACCAGTATGAGTTCGACGCCTTTCGCGTGATCGATACCGTCATTATGGGCAACAAGCCGTTGTGGGCCGCGCTGGAAGAGCGTGAGGTGATCTACAACAAGGCCGAAATGACCGACGAGGACGGCATTCGGCTGGGCGAGTTGGAAGGCACGGTGGGCGAAGAGGACGGCTATGAGGCCGAGGCCAATGCCGCCATCCTGCTGCAGGGCCTAGACATTCCCGACGAGCTGCACGAGCGCAAAATGAGCGAGTTGCAGGGCGGCCAGAAGGTGCGCGTGTTGTTGGCGCAGGCGCTGTTCGGCAACCCCGGCGCGCTGTTTCTGGACGAGCCGACGAACTACCTGGATCTGGAATCGATTCATTGGCTGCAGGATTTTCTGCTGCGTTACAACGGCACGGTGATCACGATTTCGCACGACCGGCATTTTCTGAACAACGTGTGCACGCACATCGCCGACATCGATTACGAGACGATCATCACCTACACCGGCGGCTATGACGACATGGTGCTGCAGAAGACCAGCGTCCGTACCCGTATTGAGAATCAGAATGAGCAGCGCGAGAAAAAGATTGCACAGTTGAACGACTTTATCGCGCGCTTTTCCGCCGGCACGCGGTCCTCGCAGGTGAACTCGCGCAAGAAGGAAGTGGAGCGGCTGGCGACCTCCGAGCTGGCGCGTTCCAACATCGCGCGTCCGTTCATCAGCTTCAAGCTGGAGCGGCCCTCGGGCAAAAACGTGCTCGAGTTTGAGAAGGTGAACAAAAGCTACGCGCAGCCGAAAGGCGATGTGGAGCATGTGATCCGGAACTTCTCCGGGGCGGTGGGACGGGGTGAAAAAGTCGTTCTGATCGGGCGCAATGGCCAGGGCAAGACCACGCTGCTGAAAGCGTTGCTGGCCAACGGACCGGGCGTGGAGGAAGCCGATGTGTCGCTTGACAGCGGGGCCGTGAAGTGGGGGCATGAGGCCCAGATCGGGTATTTCGCGCAGGATCACAAGGGCTCCATCACGCTCGGCATGACGGCCGCCGATTGGCTGCACGGCTACGATCCCAAGGCGTCCAAAGAAGACATTCGCGGCATACTGGGGCAAATGCTGTTCCGCGGCGAAGAGGGCAACAAGAAAACCGATGCGCTTTCCGGCGGTGAGGCCGCGCGGCTTCTGTTCTGCAAGCTGATGCTGCAAAAGCCCAACGTCCTTGTGCTCGATGAGCCCTCGAACCATCTGGATCTGGAATCCATCAATGCGCTGAACCACGCGTTGCAGAAGTATGAGGGCACGGTGTTTCTGGTGACGCACGATCAGGATTTGATCGAAGAAGTCGGCACGCGCATCTGGCATTTTGAAGGTGGACCGGCGAACTTCCGCATCACCGACCACAAGGGACCGTACGAGGAATATCAGCAGCAAATGGCTTTGGCGGCGAAATAGTTTTTGCGGTGAAACGCGGGCGTCGTTGAAGGGCACGGAGCCTGCCCAGGTCGCATGCTTGATTTTGGCGCTGTCCAGAGTCTGCTAACGTGTCAGAGGCGGGACGGGGGAATCGGTGCGAGGCAAGCGCGTGCACGGGGTGGGTGTGATGAGCCGAACCCGCCTGCTCATGCTGGCGGCAATCCTGATCGTCATCCTGAACTTGTGGGTCGCGGTTCACTCCCTGGGGACGATGTTTGTGGCGGCCAACTGGCTGAACCACACCATGCGGGTGCTGGCGGAGGTGGAGGGTGCTGATGAGCAGGTCGCCATTACCGATAGCGCCCTGCGCGGGTATCTCCTGATTGCAAGCGAGATCTCCGGACAACGGTTTCAGGCTTCCAAGCAACGCTTGATGGTGCGCCTGGAGTCGATGTCCGTGCTCACCGCGGACAATGCTTCCCAGCGTGCGCGCATCGATCTGCTGCGCCGCGCGACGGCAGACAAATTCGCCGCCATGGATCAGGTGTACCAACTGCGCAGCACGCGTTCGTTAGCGTCGATGCCCTCCTCTGCGATGGCCCTGGCCATTGCGGACAGCCCGAACACCCATGCCAGTGTGCGCTATCTTCTTTCGCAGTTTGAGGAGGAAGAACGGCGCCTGTTGACGAATCGTGAAGCGGAGGCCGGAACGGCGCGCAGAAAGGCCATCGCCAGCGTAACCCTGGCGTTTTTGCTGGACATTGTTCTGCTGATCGCGGCGTTTGAGCTGATGCGGCGCGCCGGCGAGGACCGCGAACTTTTGGCTGAGCGCGCGGTGGAGGTTGCCGCGCTGAACGAGCAGCTGCAGGCGGGAAACGAGGCACTCGAAGAGCGTGTGGCGCAGCGCACACGCGAGCTGGAGGTGTCCAATCAGGAATTGCAGGCATTTTCCTACTCGGTTTCCCATGATCTGCGTGCGCCGTTGCGCACCATCGATGGATTTTCCCTGGCGCTCGAGGAGGACTTCGCCGAGGTCCTGAATGACGAAGGCCGGGACTACATCCGGCGTGTGCGCAGCGGTGTGCAGCGCATGGGCACGCTGATCGATGCGCTGCTGCAGCTTTCGCGCGTGACGCGGACGGAGGTACAGCGCGAGACGGTGAACCTGTCGCAACTGGCCACGCAGATTTTCGACGAGTTGCGGGCCAATGACGCGGGGCAGCAGGTGACATTCATCGCGGAGGAGAATGTAATCGCGGAGGCCGATCCGCGGTTGATGCGTGTGGCCTTTGAAAATCTGCTCGGCAACGCTTTGAAGTTTACGTCCAAAACCCCGGAGGCGGAGATACACTTCGGTGCCATTTCGCAGGGAGAGCGGACGGTATACTCTATTCGTGACAATGGCGCAGGGTTCGACATGCAATATGTCGACCGGCTGTTTACGGCGTTTCAGCGGCTGCATGGAGACCGGGATTACAAGGGTTCGGGCATCGGTTTGGCGACGGTCTCACGCATCATTCGCCGGCATAGCGGCAAGATCTGGGCGGAAGGCGAAACCGGCAAAGGCGCAACCTTTTACTTCACCTTGACGGCGCAAGGCGTAGATGGAATGTCTGAGATCACGAAACAGAGATGAGCGAGAGCATGATTCTTTTGGTGGAAGACGATCCCGATCACGAAGCGCTGGCCATTCGCGCCCTGAACAAGGCCAAGGTGGCCAATGAAATTCGGGTTTGCCGCGACGGCGAAGAGGCCGTGGACTACATGAAGGGCGTGGCCGCCGGAACCGAGCGCGCGCCGCACCTGGTGCTGCTGGACTTGAAGCTGCCCAAGGTGGAAGGTCTGGATGTGCTGCGGGCCATCCGTGCGGCGGACAAAACCTCGATTCTGCCCGTGGTCGTGCTGACGTCCTCGGATGAGGAGCGCGATATCGTCGCGAGCTACCGCCTGGGCGTAAACAGTTACATTCGCAAACCTGTGAACTTTGCCGATTTCGCGGAGGCAACCAAGCAGCTGGGGGTTTACTGGCTGCTGTTGAACCAATGTCCACCAACACCCTAACGAGTCCCCCGGCAACGGAACGCAAACCCATGCGAGTCCTCATCATCGAGGACTACGAAGAGGACGCCCTGCTGTTGCGGCGACACCTGGGCCGCGCCGGGTACGCCGTGGACGCTTGCCGTGTGGAAACCGCGGAGGAGTTGATGGCGGCTCTGGCCGATCCGCGTCCCTGGGACCTGGTGATTGCCGATTACACGCTGCCGAGCTTTGGTGCGCGGGATGCGCTGGCGATCCTGCAGAGCAGCGGTTCGGACCTCCCGTTCATTATCGTTTCGGGCACGATCGACGAAGTTTCGGCGGTTGAAGCCATGCGCGCCGGGGCTCACGATTACGTTCTGAAAGGCAATCTGGAACGTCTGCTGCCGGCCATTGAGCGTGAGCTGCATGACGCGGAACGGCGCCGCGAACGGCTGCGCACCGAGGCCGAGTTGCGGCTGGCGCAGCAGCGGTTTTCGGCCACCTTCAACCAGGCGGCCGTGGGCATGGCGCATACCTCCGTGTGGGGCCGGTTTCTGCTGGTAAACCAACGGCTGGCCGAGATGCTGGCCGTAACAGAAAAGCAATTGCATGCGTTGCGTCTTGAAGATTTCCTGCTTCCCTCGGAGCAGGGCATGGATGCGGCCCTGCTTGCGGAGTTGCTGGAAGGAAAGCGCACCGGCTACCGGGTGGAACGAACTCTTCTACGCTCCGATGGCGGGACGTTTCCCGCGCAGCTGACGGTGTCTCTGCTGCGCCACGATGGAGCGTCCGGGCCGGAAACCACGTTGCTCTGGGTGGTGGAAGATATCTCCGCGCGCAAAGAAGCCGAGCGCGAAACCGCCGACCTGATGACACGGCTGATCAACTCCGAGCGGCTGGCCGCGGCAGGGCGCATGGCCAACACGCTTGCGCACGAAATCAACAACCCGCTAGAAGCCCTGACGAACATCTTCTACCTGCTGCAAACGCAAGAGCTTCCGCCACAATCGCAGGAATTGATCGCGGTGGCAGCCCGGGAACTGGATCGCGTGGGTCACATCACGAGATCCACGTTGAGCTTTTACCGCAAGGTGCCAGGGCGCACCCTGGATCTGCAAAGCCTGCTGGATGAGGTGGTGCAGCTATTTCACTCGCGCGCGGATCAACATCGGATCTCGATCGAGGCGCGCTACGGCGAAGGTCTGCGGGAGGCGCACTTCGATCCTTCGCTGCGCCAGGTATTTGCCAATCTCGTCGGCAATGCGCTTGAAGCGATGGAGACCAGTGGCGGACGCATCCTGGTGCGGGCGCGACTGCACGGCAAGCAGCGGCGGTTTGCGTGCGTCACCGTGGCCGACTCCGGCCAGGGCATCGCGCGCGAAAACCTGCGGCAAATTTTTGAGCCATTCTTTACGACCAAAGGGGCGCGCGGCACAGGGCTCGGGTTGTGGGTCACGCGCGGCATTGTGGAAGAGCAGGGTGGCAGTCTCAGGCTGCGCACCGCTACGCGCGGGCAGTTTCGTGGGACGACGATCCGCATCCTGCTGCCCGTGCCCCGGGCATTGCCAAACGACGATTCAACCGCAACGGCCGCCTGAACGTAGCCATTGTGCGATCGGTGTCGGAGCCGATTTCCCAGGCGATCCCGCGACACACTACAATCTTTGGCATGGCCGCTGCACAAACCCATTCCAAGCAAAAGAATGTTTTAGGGCAATCCCTGGAAACCTGCGGCACGGAGCCGATGACCGGTTTTTACCGGGATGGCTGCTGCAATACAGGCCCCGACGACCGTGGTGTGCACACCGTGTGTTGCATTGTGAATGAGGCTTTTTTGAGCGCTTCCGCGCGGCTCGGCAACGACCTGATCACGCCCATGCCGCAATACGGTTTTCCCGGGTTAAAGCCTGGGGACCGCTGGTGCGTGTGCGCGGCCCGCTGGTTGCAGGCGCAGCGTGCTGGATCCCCATGCCCGGTGGTGCTGGAGGCCACGCACGAGTCCACGCTGAACGTTGTGCCGTTTGAGATCCTTCTGCAGTACGCTGTGATTCCGAAGACACTGCACTAGACCATTTTACCGTAGGGTATAAGCCTTAATTCTTTGCAAGGGCTGAGTCGG
>CAXTBI010000062.1:0-18611 GCA_964242195.1 uncultured Acidobacteriaceae bacterium | reverse complement strand
TTCCCTTCGGGAATGACAGAAAGAAAAGCAAAGCCTGGAACAGCCCCCCTGGCTGCAGGCGGCCGGACAGCAGATTCCCTTCGGGAATGACAGAAAGAAAAGCAAAGGCACCTGCATACCTTCGGCTAAATTCGAAGTGTATCGGCTAGCGCTCTCCTACGGTATTGCCTAGCGCTCGCCTACGTTGGAGGCGTCCGGGGTGAAGCCGAGCGAGGCGGAGTTGATGCAGAAACGCTGGCCGGTCGGGTTGGGGCCGTCCGGGAAGACGTGACCGAGGTGGGAGTCGCAGGCCCCGCAGGTTGCTTCGACGCGGCGCATGCCGTAGGTGCGATCTTCGTGCAGACGGATGGCATCCGGCGCGATGGGTTCGAAGAAGCTGGGCCAGCCGGAGCCGGATTCGAACTTTGCGTCGCTTTTGAAAAGCGGGGCGTTACAGGCGCCGCAGTGATACAACCCGTCGGAATGGTTGTTGTAGAGCGATCCAGTGAAGGCGCGCTCGGTTCCTTTCTCGCGGAGGACGTGAAACTGCTCAGGTGTGAGCAACGCGCGCCACTCGGCGTCGCTGCGCTGGATTTTCGCATTTTTCCCGGCATGGGTGGATCCCGCGGTGGAACCGTCTTCGGCGAGTGCGGCATCGCTTAGCGGGCCGCCGGTCGGAATGGTTGGCATGGCAACCTCCCTTTCTTGGATAGCTTTGGTGTTACGCATATTGGATGCGATTGGCTGCCCGGGCGGTCCTGGTAAACGTGGCAGGGACACCGGTGAGAGCCGTCCTGGGATGCGCTTTACAGGCTGGTGCCCGCAAGGGCGATGCATTCGATTTCGACGGCGGCATTTTTGGGCAGGGCAGCGACTTCCACCGTGGAACGGGCGGGCGGAACGACGTCCGGGGGAGCGAAGTAGCGGGCGTAGACCTCGTTCATCGCGGCGAAGTCGGCCATGTTCTTGAGAAACACGGTGGTTTTGACGACGTGGGTGAGGTTCAGGCCGGCCTCGTTGAGCACGGCGCGCAGATTTTCGCAGACGCGCTCGGTTTGAGCGGAAACGTCGCCGCCGAGGAAGTTGCCGGTGGCGGGATCGAGCGCTACCTGGCCCGAGGTGTAGACGAGGTCGCCGACGCGGACCGCCTGCGAGTAGGGGCCGATCGCGGCGGGCGCGGCTGCCGTGGAGATGATGGATTTCAGAGGCATGAAGCAATTTTCGCCGCAGCGGTCGCCGATGTCGACAAGGGAAGGGATTTGTTCAAGAAAAGGTGCGGGTGTGAGCTATGCTAGCTTTGTTGCGGCAATTCTAAGGGGCAAAAGAACCGAATGGGCATTTTGGATACGGTTGAAGGCATGATGGGCGGGGCGCAGGGCACCCCGATGAGCGAACAGGGACAGTTTGCCGGGCAGGGCCCGATGAACGAGCAGGGACGGGTGGCCGGCAGCTTCCTGCAAACGGTTGGCGAGCACCCCGGCGGTCTGGGCTCGGTGATGGACATGTTCCGCAATAACGGCATGGGGCAGCATGTGGACAACTGGCAGACGGGCCAAACGCAGCAGGCCACGCCGGAACAGGTGCAAAACGGCCTGGGTGGAACGGGGATGCTGGAGCAGACGGCGCAGCGGGCGGGCGTTTCGCCCGAGGTAGCCAAGATGGCCCTGGCAACGGTGCTGCCGATGATTATGGCGCATATGACCAACGGTGGGCAGCAGGCTCCGCCCACCAGCCAGGGTGAGTTCGGCGGCATGGCCGGGTCTCTGTTGTCACGGCTGCTGTAGGTTCGGTTTCGGCGATGTGCGGTAAGGTACTGGGTTAGTAGCGGTTTGCCTTGGGTTGTGTAGACGCTGCGAGCAGGCTCCAGAGACCCTTCGCTACGCTCAGAATGACGGCGGATGGTACGCATGGAGGCAAACAACAAGGGCGGGCAGCCGGCGAAGGCTGACCCGCCCTTCGTTGTTTGCGGTTATGCTGCCGTGAGTTGGGCAGCCTTGGGGTTTACGTTGCTTTCGCCGATGGCGGTCAGCTTCTCGTCGCCGGCCTTGCTTTCGTCCAGGTTCTGCGCCAGATCGGCGATGGCATCTTGTTTGCCGATCAACTTTGCATAGCTCTTCAGGGAGCCGTAGGAGGCCACGCGGTAGAGTTGCTGCTGGTTGGCCGCGGTGATGAGGGCGGCGTCGCGCACCGGCGAAGCGTCGGTGTTTGAAATCATGTTTTCGACTTCTTCAATCATCGCCAGGGCCACGCCATTCTTGTTGGTGTCGGGCCTGGCACCGATTTTGCTGAAGGCGGCTTCGAGGCGCTCGGCATATTTGCTGCCCTGGGTGACGCTCTTTTGAAAAATTTCTTTGACTTCGGGATCGTTGGAGGCGTCGGCCATTTTGGCGGCCTGCTTTGACACTCTCTGCTCGAAATCGAGGGTGTAGGTCATGCCGGTATAGAGAAGGTCGTCAATGCTCGTCATTTTCATGGGGGTGCTATCTCCGGGAGCGAGGTCCCCGCCGTACCTGGGGCCGAAACGTTCAAGCAGTTAGGTGAGAAGCCCGGGTGGTTTGTTGCCCGGGATTGCCGCCAAACCTGGTGTGCATGGATTGGATGAGAGAAATCGGGGGTGTGTTTGCAGCAAGGTCAACGCAGGGTTCGCGGCTTGAAAGCGGCCACAAAAAAGCGGTCCGCCGCTTGAGCGACGGACCGGGATGGGAGGAGAGGGTGCAGGTCTTCAATGCGAGTTTGCCCTGGGTGTACCAAAGCCGCGAGCGGAACGCAGAGATCCTTTGCTACGCTCAGGACGACGGCGTACACCCCACCGTTACGCGAACAGCTTTAGTGGCGACGGCGACGGCCGGCGCTGGAGCCTGCGCCCGCACCGCGACCGCCAGAGCTGCGCCCACCGGAACCGCGTTCGCCCGAGCCGCCGCGGCTGTGCCGGGGAGCGTACTGCGGAGCCTCGCTGGAGTTGGAATCACCTTCGCCGCTTTTCCAGGAGCGAGTTTCCATGGCCAGAAGGCCGTCCACGGGCTGTTTACCGAGATCGATGGGGGTGTTGCGCTCTTCTTTGGCGAGATCCTTGTCGGCGACGATCCACTCGAACTGAATCTTGAGTTCGTTTTCGAGCTTGCGGGCATCGCGCTTTTCAAGCGGCGTGACAAAGGTGGTAGCGACGCCCTTGGCGCCTGCACGTCCGGTCCGGCCGATGCGGTGGACGAAATCGTCTGAACCGTTGGGCAGGTCGTAGTTGATGACATGGGCGATGTGCGAGACGTCGATCCCGCGAGCGGCGACGTCGGTGGCGACGAGGACGCGGGCCTTGCCATCCGAGAAGCGCTTCAGCGCGGTGGTGCGCTGCGATTGCGAACGATCGCCGTGGATGACTTCGATCTTGTGGCCGAGCTTTTCGAGCTTTTTGCCGATGCGATCGGCACCATGCTTGGTCCGCGAGAAGACAAGGTAGCTGCCTTCTTCGGTGGTGAGCAGGCGATCGAGTTGCGCGAGTTTCTGGTCCTGCATGACGGTGATGACGCGCAGGGTGACGCTGTCGGACGGTTTGGAGGTGGTGCCGATCTCGATGCGCACGGGGTCGGTGACGTAGTCGCGCACGATATTGCGGATATTGGCATCCAGCGTGGCCGAGTAGCACATGGTCTGGCGGTCTTTGGGAAGAGCGCCGGTGATGCGCCGGATGGCCGGCAGGAAGCCCATGTCCAGCATGCGATCCACTTCATCGAGGACGAGCATATCGACGTCGCTGAGCTTGAGAAGGCGGCGATCGAGATAGTCTTCCAGGCGTCCCGGGGTGGCGACGACGATGCGCGGGCCGCGGCCGAGGGCCTCGATTTGCGGATTTTCGTTCAGCCCGCCACAGACTAGAACGGCGTCGTTCTTGGTGACCGGGCAGATCTTGTGGTAGTTCTCCAACACCTGCATGGCGAGCTCGCGGGTGGGGAGCAGGATGAGGGCGAGGATGGGATTTTTCTTGCCGCGGGCGGAGGGGACCGAGATTTCTTCCAGCCGCTCGACCATAGGCACAAGGAAGCTGAGCGTTTTGCCGGTGCCGGTGGAGGCGGTGGCGAGGATGTCTTCGCCTTCGAGCGCGGGCGGAATGGCGCCGGCCTGCACGGGGGTGGGCGTCACGAAACCGGCGGCAGCGATGCGCTGCTTGAGGGAATCGGAGATGGCGAAATCGGTGAAGTGGAGCGCAGCGGCCTCATCCTGCGTGACGAGGCGGGCGGGCTTCAGGGGCGCGGGGTTCAGGATGGAGTCGAGGGTAAGCCCGGTGGTGTCCGGCCTGGGCTGGGAATTGGGCTGGCCAGTGGAGGCCGAATCGGAACTATGGGAATGGCTGGAATTTCCGGTGCGCGGGCCGCGCGATTTGGAAAAAGGGCGGGAATTTCGGGGAGCAGATGCAGTTTTAGGCAAGACTTTCCTTTTTATATGGATGAACGCAAGTGGGGCGGACCCGGCGCTGGAGACGCGCGGCGGTGTGCAGTCACCGGAAAGGCGTCGCGAGGGTCCTGATTCAGCACTGCGATGAAAGGTTCCGCCTGGATCCTGGATTTGGATGGAGGAGGACGACAAGGCACTGCTGCTGCACGGCGAGGCGTATCCCGTTTGGATCGCCTCAAAAGCCAGAGCAACCAACGTGCGGGGCCGTTTCGAAAACTCTGCCGAAGTGGCAGACGGCTCGCCCGATGGGCGGTGGTCAACGCCCCGGGCTCTGGCCAGTCAATCTACCCGTAAGGGCGACTTCCTGCTCGAGGCGCGTTGCACTCAGGTGAGTGCAACTACATAGTAGCACGCCTGGCTGAGCCCCACAAGGCGAGGAGCCGGGGGACCGGGCTGAGGAGGGGCCTCGATCAGGTTCGCTTGCGCCAGAAGCCGGGGACCTGCAGCGTGTAGATCAGCTTGTTGACCACGGCAATCAGCGTAAGGAAGCGCCGGGCCAGGGGCAAGGGCAGGCGGAGGGCGGGGTAGGTGAAGATCCAATAGCGGGGGTTGCGGCCATAGACGGCGCGGAGTTCGCTGTGGGCTTCGTCGAGGCGGAGATGGTCGTCCGAGGCTGCGCGGGAATCCACCAGAACCGAAGGAAACCAGCGGCGCAGGGCCATGTTCAGGATCGGTGCCGCGAGATCGGGGCGGCCGGGCAGGAGGCGGGCGACGGCATCGTGCAGCTGGCGGCCGAAGACGCGGCCCAGGGAATAGCCGTGCGCGTTGCCGACCCGGGCGGCGACGGGGCGGGTCCAAAGGACGGCCGAGCGGCGATGGTGGAGCAGCAGCGGCAGGCTCCACGAAAGTTGCACAAGATTTGTGCCGATCAGCCGCTCGGGGGCCTCATGGCGCAGATGCCCGAGACGACTTTTGTTCACGATCATGCCGCTGATAAAGGTGAACATGATGTTGACCACGGTGGCGAAGGTGCGTGGATCGTCCATCGTGTGTACCTGCCGGCGGAGCGGGTCCCGGACGCGTTCGGCGTAGGGGTCTTTCCGGAAGCCATAGCTGGTGGCATAGATCATGTCCAGCTCGGCGGCGCCACCGTCCGGTGTGCGGAGGATGCCGAGGACCTGGGCGACGGCCTCGGGCAGGATCAGGTCGTCATCGCCGCACATCCAGAAGAAGTGGCCGGCGGCCCGTGCGAAACAGAAGGCGAAGTTGGCATCGGAGCCGATGTTGGAAGGCTGGCGATGCGGATGCAGCACGGAACCGGCGCGGCGGAAGCGCTCGGCGGCGGCGGCAATGACTTCGGGGGTGCGGTCGGCGCTCCCGTTGTCGGAGACCAGAATTTCGATATCCGGGAAGCCGGCCACCTGCGGTTCCAGCGCGCGCAGGAGGGCTTCCAGCTGGGTCGCCCGGTTGAAGGTGGGGATGGCGATGGTGAGGAGCGGCGGCGCGGTGGACGTCGGCGGCGCGGTCCGGTGGCGCAGGTCGGGCTCGAGGCTGAGATCAAACGGCATGCCAGACCCTCCGCCAATGCAGAAAGGTGTAGGTGCCGTAGCCGAGTCCGATAAACAGCGTTCCCAAAGCATACGCCACGGAGATGCCCCAGGCACCGCCGTGCGGGTTTTGCCAGCGGCTTAGAACGTAGGCCAGAGGCGCAATGTAGACGGCGCCGGCGATGGAGTTTCCCATGAATTTTTCCTGCTTGTGCGCCCGCACATAGAGAGCCTCCGCAAAGATGACGACGTTGCCCAGGGTGCCCAGGAAAAGCATGGCCAAAGGGAAAGGGGCGAGCAGGCGGCTGGCCAGCAGAACGCCGTGGAGGCGAATGCCACGGTAGTTTAGCCAAGCCACGGCGAGCCAGACGGAGCTGAAGGCGAGAACCGCGGCCCCGGCAGATTGGGCGAGGGCGCGGAAGAAGGTGGCATCGAGCAGACCGAATTCCCGGCGGGCGATCATGCGGCCGAACGGGGCGGCCTTTGTGTTCATCCAGGCGACGGCCATGGAGGAGAGTGTGCCGCAAACGTTGAGGCTCATGCCCATGCGGCCGGCCTCGACCGGTCCACGGAAGTCCATGAGCAGGGGGTTGAACAGTTGCGAGGTGAGATAGCCGGCCATCCAGGAGACGGCGATGCGCCATTGAAAAGGCCAGATTTCGCGACGCCAATCGATGCCAAAGGGACCGATGGCGTGACGCAGGAGCGGACCGAGCAGGGTGCGCCTGCTCCACAGCAGCCAGGCGCCCATCAGGGCCTGGCCGAAGATCATGCAGCCGGGCGCGAACAGGCCGCCGTGCAGCAGAAACGCGCACCAGCCGAACGATGTGCCCAGGAGCGATTGCCGCAGACGGGTGCGGGCGACCTCGGGCACATAGCCGCAGCCTTCCAGAAAGGAAAACAGGGGATCGATCTGGAAGGTGCAGCTGGAGGCGAGCACAACCAGGAGCCAGGGCAGCACGAAGTGCACCTGATTGCCGCCGGGCCGGGCGGCGGCGTGGCGAAAGAAGGTGATGCCGACAGGAATCAGGGTCGCCGCCATCAGGATAGCGGCCACGGTATACCAGCGAACGGATTTTTGCAGAACGCTGGCGAGGCGGCCGTGCGCGGCCTGGGGACCGGTGACTGCGCCGTCGGCGGCGATACTGAGGTGCGCTGCCTCATGCGAGGCGGTCTGCAGGATGACGACCGAAAAGCCGAGCTCGAAGACGATCTGCATGGCGACGAGCGAATAGAAGGTGTAGTAGAAACCCTGCTCGGCGGGGGAAAGGAAGCGGGCGATCAGGGTGAGGGTGCCGATGCCGGCCAGGGACGACCAGCCCCTGGCGGCGACGGTGAAGACAATGGCGCGATCCAGCCCAAGGGACCGTTTCGCACCGTTCAGGAAGCGCCCGCCGCGGGGACCGGGAGGTGCGACGGCGATGGCTGGAGCTTCGGCGATGCCACCGCCGTCCGGGACGTAGGGCATGGCTACGGGAACCGGTTCGCCGCTCGGAGAGACCCCGGTTGTTGCGTCTAGGTTCATGCGGGGCAACGTGGCTGGCGATCCCGGGCCGTTGGTCCGGGCGGGAACGGCTGCCGAATCCTCGGCCTATGGTATCAAGGGTATGGCTCGGCGGGGGCGCGCGAGGTGGCGGCTACTCCATGCGGCCGGGTCGAGACATCAGCTCGCGGATGGCTTCCTGGGGCGATTTATGACCGTAGAGGATCGCGTTCATCTGTTGGGTGATGGGCATATCCACACCGTAGCGGGCGGCGAGGCCGAGCGCGGCGGTGGTGGAACGGACGCCTTCAGCGACCTTGCCATTCAGCTCGGCGAGGATTTCGGGTAAGCGACGGCCCTTGCCGAGCTCAACGCCGACGGCGCGATTGCGGGACAGGCCGCCGGTACAGGTAAGGACCAGGTCGCCCATGCCGGCAAGGCCGGCGAGGGTTTCGCGGCGACCGCCACAGGCCATGGCAAGGCGCGTGATCTCGGTCATGCCGCGGGTGATCAGAGCAGCGCCCGAGTTGGAGCCGAGATCCAGGCCGGTGACGACGCCGGCAGCGAGGGCAATCACGTTTTTGAGGGCGCCGCCCAGTTCCGTGCCGGCGACATCCTGGTTGCGGTAGACGCGCAGGCTCGCGGAGGCAAAATCCCCCTGCAGGCGGGTGCCGAGCAGCTCATTTTCCGCGGCGACGGTGATGGCGGTCGGGTTGGCGGCGGCTACCTCTTGCGCGAACGACGGTCCACCGAGGGTGCCGATAGGATTTTCCGGAGCGTATTCGGCCAGAATTTGCGACATGCGCAGAAAGGTGCGCTCTTCGATGCCCTTGGAAGCGGAGACGAGGAACTGGTTGGGGTTCAGCGCGGAAGCGATGGTTTCGACGACGGAGCGCAGGGCCTGCGAGGGTGTGACGAAGACCACGGTATCGGCCCCATCGATGGCCTCGGCCAGGCGAGCGGTGACAAGGACGTCCATGGGCAGGACGAAGCCGGGAAGGTAGCGCAGGTTCTCACCGGAGTCGGCCAGTTCTTCGGCGTGGGCGGGCGAGTGAGCCCAGAGGGTGAGCTCATGACCACCGCGGCGCGCAAGGGAAATTGCCAGCGCGGTGCCCCAGGCACCGGCTCCAAGCAGGGCAATACGGCTCATATTTGAACCTTTTTCTTGGGCGCGGCGGAGGCGACCATCTCTCGGTGATCCGATGCAACGGGGTTGGCGATCTGGGCGATGCCCTGGAGTTCAGGGGAACCGAAGCGGCGCTTCGAGCGGGTTTTGGGGGAGCCGAAGCGGCTCTCAGAGCCGGCAAGCAGGCGCGTGATGTTGGCACGGTGCTTCAGGATGACCAGGACGGCGAGGAAGCAGACTCCGCCGAGATAGACGGGGGAGCGATCGGGCGAAAGCAGAATCGCGAACACGGGCAACGTGGCCGCGGTAAGGACGGACGCAAGGCTGACGAAGCGGGTGGTGAGGGCAACCAGCGCAAAGACGCCGACCGACGCCAGCGCCACAAGCGGCACCAGCGCGAGCAGGACACCAAGGGCGGTCGCGACGCCTTTGCCGCCGCGAAAACGCAGCCACACGGGAAAAACGTGGCCAATCACCGCCGCAATCGCTGCGCAAACGGCCAGGTCGGAGGGAACCCCGGGCAGACCCGGCCGCACATGCTTTGCGAGCAGAACGGCAGCCGAGCCTTTGGCCAGGTCCAGAAGCAGCGTAAGGACGCCGAGGCCGCGGGCCCCGGAGCGGGCCACGTTGGTGGCCCCGATATTGCCGCTGCCGGTGGTGCGAATGTCCTGTTTGCGGAAAATGCGTACAAGGAGATAACCGAACGGGAGAGATCCAAGCAGATAAGAGACAGCAAGAACGGCAGGAAACAACGTCATCGCAGATGAGTGTAGCAAGTGGGCCTCACGGCTGGGGAGAATGAGATGGAGTGCCGGAAGGGGCCAACCGTTGCTTCCGGCGTTCAAAGCAGGTGCCGGCGCAACATTTCCAGCGCGTGCTGGGTGGCCCACAGGCGGACGCGCTCGCGGTCGCCGAGGAGATTGAACTGCTTGACCTGCGTTCCTTCAGAACCGGCAAGGGCAATGTAGACCAGGCCGGCGGGCTTGCCTTTGTCTGGGCCGGAGGTGGCCGGCGGACCGGCGATGCCCGTGATGCTGAGCGCGAGATCCGTGCCGAGCCGTTCCCGGGTACCGGCCGCGAGCAGACGGGCGACGGGTTCACTGACGGCACCGTGTTCCAGGATCAGGTCTGCCGGCACACCGGCGCACATTGTTTTTAGAGCGTCCGAATACACCACAAAACCGCCGGCAAAGGAGCGCGAAGCGTTTGGGACGGCGGTGAGCCGTTGTGCAAGCAGGCCCCCGGTGCAGCTTTCCGCGACGGAGAGCGTGGCATTCGCGAGGCCGAGTTGAAGAAGAACGACCTCTTCGAGCGATTCGCCACGGGAGGAAAAGATGTCCTCCCCCATTTCGTGCTCGATGGCTTCAGCAACGGCGGAGACGCGGGTTTCGGCACCTTCAGCGGACGGCTTCACGCAATTGAAATGCAGCTGGATTTCACCGCCGCCCGCGAGGATGGTGGTTTCCACGTCGGGGAACTTTTGGTAGATCGGCGCGGTACGGGCGTCTACCTGCGACTCCGGAAGGAGCGCGATGCGCAGCAATCGTTTCGCCATAAAGCGCGGGGGAAGGGTGGCCGCCAGGCGGGGTTTGCACTGTTCGTCGAACAGCGGTTTCAACTCCTTGGGCGGACCGGGCAGAAGGATGACGACTTTGCGGTGCGGCCCGCCGCCCGGGGAGGGGAAAACCGTATCCAGCCATTGGCCGGGAGCGCTGCCGTTGGGGTTGGGCAGCAGGTCGGCGCCGTCAAGCACCTCGGCCTGGCGCTCGTTGTTGGGGGGCATGGGGATGCGGCGCTCGGCAAAGCGCTTGTACAGGGCGGCCATGGTCGCCGGATCTTTGTGCAGCTCGACCCCGAGTGCATCGGCGACGCAAGCGCGGGTGACGTCGTCTTCGGTGGGCCCCAGGCCGCCTGAGAAGATGACCACATCGGCGCGGCCGAGCGCGATCCGGGTGGCCTCGGTGAGTTGCCGGCGGTTGTCGCCGACGATGGTTTTGAAAGCAACCGAAACACCCAGATCGTTCAACCCCTGGGTGAGGAAGAGAGAATTGGTGTCCTGGCGGAAGGGGGTCAGCATCTCCGAGCCGACGGCGATGATTTCAGCGATCATGTCAAACGGGTTGGATGCGATCGTCGCGTGCGACTTCGATCACGGGGACAAAAATAGCCGTTCGGAGGCCGCTAGACCCGAAGCCGCCAGACCCGAAGCCGCCACGGAAGCAACCCGGCTGTCCCCTGCCTAGGCCAGGGGCCGGCCCCTGAGCCCCAGGTTCACCTGGTAGAGCGTGTCGCCCGTGGCCAGAGCGGCGCTGCCGTCGTCCAGAAAACAAAGCCCGACGAGGTCGTTGCCGCTGACCAGGAGATCGGCGTCGATGCCGTCGGGGGTGATGCGGATGATGCCGCGCCGGCCGCGCAGCGAGGCTGCGACGAAGACATTGCCGTCGGTATCGAGCGCCATGCCCTGCGGGCGGCCCAGGCCGCGGTGGAAGACGCTGGTGTCGCCTTCCGGATCGATGGCATAGATGGGCTGGTGGGAGCTTGTGGTGGGTGCGGTCACGAGCAGGGTGCCGTCATCGCGAAAGGCCAGGTGGTAGGCGGCGACGGAGGGCTCGAGCGTGGCGAAGACGAAAATTTCGGCTGCATTGTGGCGACCGTGCGGACCGAGTTTGAAGATGGTCCCGGAGCGGTCGCCGACAAACAGATTGCCGGCTCCGTCAAAAGCGAGGCCGGTCGCGATGCCCATGCCTTCGGCGAAGTTGGAGACCGCGCCTTCGGGGGAGATGCGGTACACCACACCTTCGGCGCGTGAGGAAGCGTAGAGATAGCCGTCCGGACCGAAGGCCAGCGCGGAAATGTTCATCAGATCGCGGGCAAAGGGGCGTGCCTGGCCATCCCGGCTGACCTGCATGATGGAAACGGGCACACGTGTGCCACGTGGGCCGGAAATCATGGCGTAGAGATTGCCGTCGGCGTCGGCGGCGGGATTGGAGATCATGTGGAGATCGTCGGCGAGGGGAACGGCAACGTTGGCGTGCAGGGAATTCGTAGATTCGCGGCCGTAGCGGAAGGTGAGGTCACCGGGAATGGCCCCCTGGGGTACACGCACCTGGGCACGGCTGGGACGCAGCAGATCCAGCCCGGCTTCGCTTTGGCCCAGAAAGGCGGCGGGCGTGCGAGAGGGGCGGCCACCCCCGCCGGTGCCGAGCAGATGGCTGCCGGCGATTTGGAAGGAACCGCCCGGCAGCGCGGCGCGTGGGGTCAGGGTCGTGAGATGGGGAGCGGAAGGCCGGGATGGATGCAAAAGACTCATCAGGGATAAGCCTAGTGCGCTTACGGGGGGCATAGCAAATGGTGTGTGGTCCGGGGACGGTTTAGTGGATGCGGTGAAGCAGATGGGTGAACAGTTGGGCAAGCGCCAAAGCGAACAGGCCGGCGACCAGATCGTCGGCCATGATGCCGGTGCCCTCGGGGAGTGCCTCGAAACGGCGGATCGGCGGGGGTTTCAGGATGTCGAAAAAGCGGAACAGGACGAGAGCAAGCAGGGCATTGGGCCAAAGCGGAGGAAGGAACAGAAGCGCGATCCAGACGCCGGCGACTTCATCGATGACCACGAAACCGGGGTCGGGGCGGCCGGATTCGCGGGCCACGCGCGTGGCGGCCGGGATGCCCACGGCGACGGCGAGCAGGATGCCGAGCACCGTGATCCAGGTCAGGGTTTGCGTGTTGTGATGAACGAGGTAGCCGGCGAGGAGCCAAAGGAGGGTGGCGGCGACCGAGCCGTAGGTGCCGGGGCCGGGCCGGAGAAAGCCCGCGCCGAAGAAGGTGCCGATCGCCCATGCCCACCGGGTGCGTTCGCTTTCGGGAACGGCGGGTCCGAGGGCTGCGCCGCCGTGCAGTGCCACTAGTTTTTCCCCTGTGCCACTAGTTTTTCCCCTGTGCCACTAGTTTTTCCACTCCTTGCGGCCGCCGGATTCGTCGGAACCGAAGGGGTTGGCCTGTTGCTGCTTGTGTTCCAATTCTTCGAGCAGATCGGGGTCGAGGATGGGAGAGCTGATTTTGTACTCGTCGGAGGCCCACTTGCCGAGATCGATGCGGCGGCAACGGTCGGAGCAGAAGGGGACGTCCTCGCCGGCGAGCGGGACCGGCGCTTTGCAGGTGGGGCAACGAAGGGATTTGGCGGCCATGGCGTCTATTCGGCATGAGCGAGATAGTCGCTCAAGGCTTTCTCTACGACGGAGTGCAGGGTCAGTTCGTGCTTTCGGCGAACTGCGCGATGCGGCGATGCACCTCCGGAGACACATGCACGGCCAGGGTCGCAAGCGGTACCTCGGGTCGCTTGCCGTCCTGATGGCAAAAACGCAGGTACTCTTCCACGGCACCCTGAAAGCTGATTTCCAGCCCAGGTCTTGTGCTGCCGTCGTAAAGGATGAAGTCCCGAATGCCAAGCACGCGACCATGAAAGAGATTGTCTTCCGGGTCGAAATCGACAGAACCGCTATAACCCTTGTGCTGCAATATATCCGTCATGGCAGAAAGCCCTCTTGCCTAAGAAACTCTATCAAGCCGCGCACCTGGTATGACTTCAGAATATTGGAAGGATGCGGTTGGTGAATGTAGAAGCTGGTGTTCGTCGCGGGGTTCACCAATCGTCGTGCAGAGCCGGTGTTGGAACGCACTCAATCCCCGGCGACCGGGCAACGCTGACCAGTTCAGGCCAGGTAAAGTCCTTCGGCGCGGAGGCGAGTCGGGCGAGAACCTTCTCCATTCTGGACATAGAGACTGGCTGAGTTAATCCAAGATCCGTGCCACGACGTCGTAGTCGTGGGATTCGGTGATCCGGGCGCGGTAGAAGGTGCCGGGGACGAGTGCTTCGTGGGGGCCGAAATCGTTGATGAGGATGACGCCATCGATTTCGGGGGCCTGGTGGAGGGTGCGGCCTTGCCAGAGCAGATCTGTTTCTTCGCTGGGACCTTCGACGAGCAGGTCGACTTCGCGGCCGATCCAGGCTTTCTTGGCTTTGTGGCTGATCTTGTTTTGCAAACGCATCAGCTTGCGGCGGCGGGCCTCAATGGTGCGTTTGGGGACTTTTTCGCCGAAGTCGAAAGCCTTTGCGCCCTCCTCGTCGGAGTAGCTGAAGACCCCGAGCCAGTCAAAACGCGCGGCTTGGACGAACTGGCAGAGCTCTTCGAAATCGGCTTCGGTTTCGCCGGGAAAGCCGACGATGAAGCTGGTGCGCAGGACGAGACCGGGAACGATGTCGCGGGCCTTTTCGAGGATCTGGAGGAAGCGGCTGGCCGAGCCGCCACGCTTCATGCGGCGCAGCACGTTTGCGGAGGCGTGTTGCAGCGGGAGGTCGAGGTATTTGGCGACGTTTTCGTGGCGCGCGATGGATTCCAGCAGCCGCGTTGTGACCTTGTTGGGGTAGGCGTAGAGGAAGCGGAGCCAGCGGAGGCCGGGGAGCGGTGCGAGGGCGTCGAGCAGGTCGGCGAGCTCGGGGCGTTTGCCGGTGGCCGGGTCGGGCGGCAGGTCTTCGCCGTAGCATGTGGTGTCCTGGCCGATCAGGGTGATTTCCCGGACGCCCGCGGCGATCAGCTGGCGGGTTTCCGCGACGATCGAAGCCACGGGGCGCGATCGGAACTTGCCGCGCAGCTGCGGAATGATGCAGAACGCGCAGGGATGGTCGCAGCCCTCGGCGATCTTGAGGTAGGCCGAGGAGCGGGCGGTCGAAAGCAGCCGGGGCGTGTCCTCGGTATAGAGATAGCTGGGCAGGGCGGCGGCGGCGCCGTCCCAGGCCTCGCGGGAAAAGCGGCCCGCGGCCTCGCGGGCATCGCCTTCGGGGCGGCTGGTGACGGGTTCCCGCCTGGTTTGTGGCGCGCCGTCCCAGGTCTCAGACGCGAGACCTGGGGCACCCGCACCCGGCTGGGTTAGCTGGGCGCCGCCGGAGTCCGGCCGCGAGTGCTGCTGCACGGCGGAGGGGGCGCGGCGCAGGGGCGCGGGCTCGAGCGACGTGCCCATTTTCGCGAGTTGAACCGAGGTGAGCACGGTGAAGGGTGAATCGGAGGCCGGGGCGGGAGCGGGACGACCGAGGCCGGCGGCTTCGAGAATCGACTCCAGTTCGCCGGTGCCGAGAACGGCGTCGACCTCCGGGATGTTTTTGCGGATCTCGTCGCGGTACCGCTCCACCAGGCAACCGGCGACGATCAGGCGCTGCGCGCGTCCACCGTGGGTTGTTTTGTGCCCCACCATTTCAAGAATGGCGTTTACGGATTCCTGCTTGGCGGAATCGATAAACGAGCAGGTGTTGACGACAAGGATTTCAGCGTCTTCGGCATGGGGGGTCAGATCGGCGCCGGCGCGATCGAGCAGACCCATCATGACCTCGCTGTCGACGAGGTTTTTCGGGCAGCCGAGCGAGACGAAACCGACTTTGGGGCGAGGCAGCAGAAGGCCGGCAGGCGCACTTTGGCCGCCCAGAGAGGTTTCTTGCGGATTGTTTGAGGGGGCTTCCGGCTTCGTCCCGAGCGCGGAAACCTCGAAAGCGGCAGCTGCGGTCACAATCGATAGAATAACATTCCCTGTGGGCGCGGAAGGCCCTTGTCGTTCGACACAGCCCCAAGCGGGTGCGCGGTGGCCGAAACAGGCAGCGGCAAAAGCGAACGCAGATTCCCTTCGGGAATGACAGCCAAAAAAGGGGGCACCCCGGTTGGGAGGGAAACTCGGGACTGACAACAAACAATGAGGAGTCGACCCGGAAGCGATGTCGCTCTAGCTGCGCGGCGCTGGAAAGTGAGCCTCTGGCAGGGCTTCAAAGGCCGGATGCGCGAAAAGGTATCCCTGGAACAGGGAGACGCCCTCATCGAGGAGCCAGCGGAACTCGTCTTCCGTCTCGATGCCTTCGGCGATGAGCTCAATGCCGAGATCGCGGCAGACCTGCAGGATCGCCCGCACGATAGCCTGCCGGGGGCCTTTGCCCTGGATGCCGCGGATCAGATCTTTGTCCAGCTTGATTTGGTCGGGCTGGAAATCGGCGAGCAGGTTGAGGCCGGAATAGCCGGAGCCGAAATCGTCCACCGCCGTGCGCATGCCCAGCCCGCGGTAGATGCTGATCAACTCGGTGAAGCGGTCCTGATTGCCCAGAACTTCGCCCTCGGTGACTTCCATGACGAGGCGTTCGGGAGTGAACCCCTTTTCGATGGCGGTGTCCAGGGTGGAGGCGAGGCAGTCGCGGTCGGCACGAAACCCCTGCGGCAGCAGGTTGAGATTCAGATCGCAGGTTACGCCCAGCCGGTTGGCCATGGTGAGGGCGGCTTTGCGGCATTCTTCATCGAAGGTGGCCAGATCCGCCGGAGGCACGGCGCTCAGGATGGCGTCGGCACTTTGATTCCGTGGGCCGCGTACAAGCGCCTCGTAGGCAGTGACCGTGCCCAGCCGGGCATTCACAATGGGTTGGAAGGCGAAGGAGCAGGACAGCTCAGGCAGCCGCGCCAGCCACGCTTTGCGACTGGGATAGGGAACGGCCACCGGATGGATACGACTCACGCCGGCGTACCCTCGGAAAGTGTTCTCGCCGGCGGGGTTGATGTTGCGGATGTTGCAGATGTTTTCGCGCGCCAACGACCATCGGAAAAGGCCTGCAACAACCGTTTGGCGCGACCTTCATCCAGGCCCGCGAGCAACAGTTCGTGAACGTGAGAGCGGTCGTGGGAGGGGTCGTGGGAACCGGGTGTTTCGAGCAAGCGTGACAATTCGTCCCGGGAAAGCGTGGTGAGGGACATGCTGCAATCGGAGAAATAGCGCCGCGGAATGGATTCGTAAATGATGCGGGTGATGCTGGTATGGCGCGGGTCGACAAGAATTTGCTCGTAAAGCTTGTCGATTGCCTCGGCGCTGCCCTCCAAGACCTGAAAAAAGGTGTTCTCGACGTGGAGCAGAACACCCGTTATGTCACGTTTTGCGTTTGCTTCGCGCGAATGTCTCACCAACTGTGTGATGTCGGTGCCGGCAAGAAGACTCGTCTGAACACTGGTGTAGATGCAGTGGAAAAGCATGGCTTGCCTGCGTCCGTTGCGGCGTGTTGCATGCACACGGCCTTTCTGCTATCAGTTCTCTCAGTCTCCGCCAAGTCTGTCAACAACACATATAGGGCAGTTGATGCAACGGTAAGGGGCCGGTTAAAACTCCCATCGCAGCAGCGTAGCGCCCACCGTGAAGCCGGCGCCGACGCTGGCGAGCAGGATGAGATCGCCTTTGTGAAGCCTGCCCTCTTCATGCGCGGTGCCCAGGGCGAGCGGTATGGTGCCGGCCGTGGTGTTGCCGAACTGGTCGATGTTGATCACAACACGGTCGGGCGGCATACCGAGCCGCTCCGCGGTGGAAAGGATGATGCGCTTGTTCGCCTGGTGCGGGACAAAACAGCCGAGGTCGGCGCCCGTGATGCCGTTGCGGGTGAGAATGGTTTCGGTGACCTCGGACATTTTGCGCACGGCGAATTTGTAGACCGCCTGGCCATCCTGGTGGATGAAGTGCTGTTTGGCGTCGATGGTTGCGTGGGAGGGGGGCAGATGGCTGCCGCCCGCGGGCATCATGAGGGAGGCCGCGCCGGCACCATCGACCTCGTGGTGAAAGTCGATCAGGCCGACTTCGCCTTCGGCGCAGGGCTCCAGCAGGACGGCACCGGCGCCATCGCCGAACAGGATGCAGGTGGAGCGGTCGGTGTAGTCGACCACGGAGCTCATCACATCCGCACCGATCACGAGCACCTTTTCGTGCGCCCCGGATTCCACGAGCTTGGCGCCGACCTGCAGGGCATAGACGAAGCCTGAGCAGGCGGCGGAAAGGTCGAAGCCCCAGGCCTTGCCCGCGCCCAGCTTGGCCTGCACAAGGCAAGCGGTGGCGGGAAAAAACATATCCGGTGTCACCGTGGCGACGATGATGGCTTCGACCTCGGCGGCCCCCACGCCGGCACTGGCCAGGCAGCGGCGGGCCGCTTCCGTGGCGAGATCGCTGGTCGCGGTGCCTTCCGCCGCGATATGGCGTTGCCGGATGCCGGTTCGCTCGGTGATCCATTGGTCCGTGGTGTCCACCATGCGTTCCAGGTCGGCATTGGTGAGCAGCCCGGGCGGGGTGTAGGTCCCCAGGGCGGAAATTTTCGCGCGCCGGGCAGTCTTCGGCTGGATATCGAGCTTGGGGGCGGAACTCAAACGGGAGATGTCCTTTGACAACGGAATAGGGCAGATCGGCAACAAGCAGCATCTTACCCCGCCGTCGAATGGCAGGGTCGGCGATGGCTTCCAACAGCTTACGCTTGGCCGAGGGGCTCCGTTCCAGCGGGATTCCCGCTTCGGGTGCGCAGCCTATGGATTCCGCCAATTTGTGATTGGGTAATGGAGGGAGGTGTACCGGGTTTCCCTACTGCGCCCACGTGGGCCCGTTGCCGTTGCTTCCTTCCGGACCTGGCGGGGTTGGCGGGTACGCGTCGCGTAGGACCCGGCACAGGTTCAGTGTAGCATCGGGCGTTTGAGGGAGGAAGCGTTGTACGCGGTACGTTGGACGGGCTACGTGGTTGGTGGTTCGTGTGGGGGGTCTGCGGTGAGGAAGCAAAGCTCGGGAAGGGGGGGAAGGATGTTGAGGTCGGCGGCAAAGGCTCGGAACTGACGGATGGCCTCGATGCAGGGCGCATTCAAGTCGTAGCGGATGTTTTCGGTGAGGTAGGTGCGGATGGTTTCCGGGGAAAGGGCGAGGCGGGGCGTCCATTCGCGGACGATCTCCTCGATGTGCCCGAGGCCGGCCACGCGACTGGCGTTCAGGTCCGCGATGAGCTGCGCGGGGGTGATGCCGGCGGATCCCATGGCGGGGGGACGAAGCGCGTCCGGCCGCACGGCCCAAACGGCGGCAACCCAGGGCAGGCCGGTGGCCTCGTTCCAAAGCTGGGCAATGTCGATCCAATGGAGGAACTGGCCGGAGCCGGCCGCAACGGCACGATCGATTTCGTCGCGGCGCTCGCGGGCAAGCAGGGCGGGGTCGCCGATGAGCAGCGCGGCGTCGAAGTTTCGGAGCATGGCGAGTGGATCCGCGGGTCGCTGCACAAGCA